>DASXIN010000130.1:0-65985 GCA_036497945.1 Streptosporangiaceae bacterium
CCGGTGCTCGCGCCAGCCGGGGCTGCCGCCACGGCCAGGGTGATTCCGCCCAGAACGAACGGGCTGGCCACGATGGCCATGATCTGTGACTTGCGCATTTTGCGCTCCTTTGGGACTTTGTGGTCGGGCCTAGTGGCCCGCCCGGGGTACGGTGCCCCAGTGACCGCACCCGGGAGCTTATGGTCAGGCCTTCGCTTCGCGTGGCCTACGAGGACGGATCCAGGATGGTGACCGATCCGGACACGCTCGTGGCGTCGGGATGGTCGTAGAGATGGGTCTGCGCGGTAGGAGCGCTAACTCGCCACAGCGGAGCCTGCTGTGATGACTGCGCGGGCTCCGGTACCAGCTACCGCTGCTGCTGCGGCCGCTGCGATGAACTTGCGCATTGTTGTCTTGCCTTCCTCCCCTTCATATCTGCGTTTCCTGGGTATGGCCTGTATGTGGCCTATATGTGGCCTGTAGAGCCGCTGCATGTTTCCTGGCAAAGCAAACAGCCCGGCTCCCTAGGTGGGGAACCGGGCCGCGCGCCCGGGGCCGGCCTGGCGCGGTCTACCGGCCGGCGATGACGGCCAGGTAGCTGCGGGCGGCCGGGCGCCTGGCGTTCACGCACAGCCCCGTCACCCGGTTACGCCACACCGTGTTCCCGGTGACGGCCTGGCACAGGCACAACGCGCTGGAATTCACCGGGCCGGCCAGCGCCGGAGCGGCGGTCATTATCGCCACCGCGGCCAGGGGGTCGGCAAAGTCCTCAGGCGTGACGCGGGGCCTCTTCGTCTCGAAGCCAAGATCGGGGCGAGTTGCCAGAGGGCAGTCTGCCTGGCCGACGGAGGGCTGTCCCTCGGCGCTCATGGCCCGGGAGCGGCACGTTCCCCGGTAGCTGCGGTCCGGCGCGTGTCCGTTTCGTGCAATCACGATGCCGCTGGCATCTGGCATGGTGGTCCCATGGCTTCGGAATCAATGCCATATCAGCGAGCGGGTTGACTGCCCTGCAGTTGCTGCACCGGCTGCTGCACACTCCTGGCGGACGACGCCGGGACTCATGTTGGGTGCGCGGACTCGGGGACATGATGACACACAGACCGCCCGGGACAGGTGGGAACTCTACCTGCGGCAGAGGGAGCGACGACTTATGGATCAACAGCTGCCACTGGCGAACATCATCACCCTAGGCGTGCGTGACTTTGCGGGCGAGCGTGAGTTCTACCGTCGGCTGGGCTGGCCACACGCATTCGACAGCGACAGCTTCACCGTCTTCGAGCTGCGCGGCGCCCTGCTCGCGCTGTTCGGCATTGACCAGCTCGGCGCCGACGCTCGCGCTACGCCGGAGCCTGGGCACGGCGGCATCCGCAGCTCGGTCATCATCACGGTGGACCGGCCGGAGGACGTCGACGCCCTCGTCCGGCACGCCCGCGAGGCCGGTGGCACCGTGACGAAGGAACCGATGGACGCGGAGTTCTTCGAGGGCCGCGACGCGTACTTCGCCGATCCCGAAGGCAACTACTGGGAGGTCGCGTGGGGCGCCAGGGACAACCCGGTTACTGCGGCGGCCCGGCGCGCCGCCGGCATCCAACCGAAGTGAGCCGCGGAGGGGGCCCATCGACAGGGCTCCGCAAAGTCGGTTAGCGCTTCATTATTGTCGGCAATGGCCGGGCGGGTCGTCTGGTGTGGTCGCGCAGGACGGCGGCGATGCTGGTAGTTCCGGCCAGCCGCAGGATGGTGATGGCCAGGTTGCGCAGGCTGGCCATGATCTGCGGGCCGGCCGCGTTGTGGACCTGGGAGTGGTCCTCGTCGAAGTCGATGTCGCGGCCCAGTGCAGGCGGTCCTCGATGCTCCACTGGCCGCGGATGATGGCGGCGAGCTGGCCTGGGGTGGCCTGGGTGACGCTCAGCGAGGTGACCGCGTAGCAGGTCTGGCGTGACCACTTTGCCATCGCTGCCGTGACCGGAGCCGCGTAAGGTCTTGCCGTCCACCGCGATCACCCGCCGGCCACCCCGCCCGGGCGCGGTGCGCCGGGCCGCCCACCGGCCGGCCAGCTCGTCAACGGCGTCGGCGTCCAGCCGCTGCAAGGTCCGCCGGAACGTTGATTCCGACGGCACCGTCCCGGTGAGCCCAAGCCTCCGCAGGGTGTCCTGGTCAGCGTCAGCGGCCCAGTCGGCGATCGCGGTAAACGAGCGCGCCCCGGCCAGCACCGCGCACATCGCCAGCCCCAAGATCACCGCCAGCCGGTAGCGTACCCCCCGGCGATGCCGCGGGTCAGCGACCCGGGCCAGCATCGCCAGCAGGCCCGGCGGGTCATCCGCGGCGTCCTTGGCGAGGTCAGCAAGATGGCCAACAGCAGGATCCATCGGTGATGATGACAGAGCGGGCATGGTTCCTCGGCAGTGACCTGGCAGGTGTGGTAACCGCCATGATCACGCCCGAGGGCCGTGCCCGCGCTCCTATCGGCCTGCTATCCGCACGCCACCCGCCCCCGCATCAACGCCACGAGGACTTTGCCGACACCCTGCCACCGCGGCGGCCGCGGCGCCGGAAAGAATGGGAATATCCCGCGCTATCTTCATATGCCCCCTGTAGCGATTCTGTGCAGCTGGAATGGTCCTGCCGCCGAACCAAACTTAACCAGAGGAATTAACTCCCGGTAAAGCATGGCGACCCTTTTTCCAGATGGGATAATGGTCGTATTCCGGCCGGAACCGGCGCAGGCTAGGCTGCTGCACCGTGACAGACCAGCAGCTCAACACCGCTCACCTGACAACTCCGGCGGGCCGCCCACGGGCCCGGGCGCTCGACGTGCCGTTCGGCGGGACGCCGGGCCGGTGGAATGCGATCACGGACGTGCCCGGGGTGGAGGTCGGTTACCGGACCATCATCCGCGGCGAAACGGCCCGCACCGGGGTGACCGGGATCCACCCGCGTGGCCGGGACGGGGCGCTCGACCCGGTGGCGGCCGGCTATGCGGCGCAGAACGGGAACGGGGAAATGACCGGCGCGGCCTGGGTCGTGGAATCCGGCACCACGTCGCTGCCCATCGCGCTGACCAATACGCACGCGGTCGGCATCGCGCACGCCGGGATCGTCGCCTGGGCGGTGCGGCACTACCCGGAACTGGGCGACAACTGGTCGCTGCCGGTGGCCGCCGAGACCTGGGACGGCTACCTGAACGACATCAACGCGCACCACGTTACCGAGGAGGACTGCGTCGCCGCGCTGGACGCGGCCGGGTCCGGCCCGCTGGACGAAGGCGCGGTGGGCGGCGGCACCGGCATGATCTGCTACGGCTTCAAGGGTGGCAGCGGCACTGCGTCCCGGCTGGTCAGCCACGACGGCACCAGCTACACGGTGGGCGTGTTCGTGCAGGCCAACTTCGGCGCCCGCCGCGAACTGGTGCTGGCCGGGCGGCCGCTCGGTGACGTGCTGCCCGAGGATGACCCGCTGAGCGAGTACCGCGCGGCGCCGCCCGGTGCGGGCTCGGTCATCGCCATCGTGCTGACCGACGCGCCGCTGCTGCCGCACCAGTGCACAGCGCTGGCCCGGCGGGTCACCCTCGGGTTGGCCCGTACCGGGACGGCCGGCTCGCACTCCTCGGGCGACCTGTTCCTGGCCTGCTCAACCGCGAACCCGGGTGGCTTCAGCCGGTACGGGCAACGCGGCCCGAGGCCCTACGACCAGCTGACGTTCCTGCCGTGGGACGCCATAGACCCGTTCTTCACCGCCGTGGTGCAGGGCACCGAAGAGGCGGTGGCCAACGCGCTGTGCGCAGGTGAAGAGATGACCGGCTACCGTGGCCACCGGATTCCGGGTCTGCCCCGCGACCGCGTCGCCGCCCTGTTCCGCGCCCGCGCCGAAGGGGCGCGCCTCCGCGCCAAAGGGGGGCGCCGCCGACTGGACTGACGAGCGAGGAACGAGCGAGGAGGGAAGTCGGCGGGTCCAAGCCCCCCGGAGGCGCAAGGGCGCAGAGCGGGAAGTCGGCGGATCAAAGCGCCCCGGAGGCGCAAAGGGAGCAGAGCGGGAAGTCGGCGGGTATAAGCCCCCCGGAGGCGCAAGGCAAGAGAGTCCCGGCCAGACCCAGCGCGGCCGCCGGATCTGGGGCGGCCGATTCTGGGCTGGCCGGGACTCACCGGCGTCCCTGGTCAGTACCAGCCGTAGTCCAGTTCGTGGTACCAGGCGCGGCGCGGGTACCCGTACCGGCTCTTGATGTAGCGCAGCCCCCAGCGGATCTGGGTGGTGGCGTTGCTCCGCCAGTTGCTGCCCGCGCTGGCCATCTTGCTGCCTGGCACGGCCTGCGGGATCCCGTACGCGCCCGAGGACGGGTTGTAGGCGTACTTGTTCCAGCTGCTCTCCCGGTTCCACAGCTTGTCCAGCGGGGTGAACTGCCGGGCGCCCCAGCCGAAGCGGCCGAGCATGTTGCGCGCGGTCTGCCGGGCCGCCCTGGCCGCCGCGGTGGCCGCCGCGTCCAGCCGGGCGGTTGGCCGGGCGGCGCTGCCGTGCCTGATCACGATGGTCAGGTGCGCGCCGGTGATGGCCGGGGTCGGGGTCATCCCCGTGGTTGGGGATAGAGCGCTGGCTGGGCCGGCGTCGCGGGTGACCGTGGTTAGGTTGGCCGCCTTGGCCTGCGCGCTCGCTGAGCCCAGGCCGCTCAGCGAGCCAGCCGCGGGGCCGGCGGTGGCGAGTGCTGCGGCCGTGACGGCAGCCGTGGCGACGGCTGTGCCCGCCGCGGTCAGCGCAGCTTTGACGGTAGTGGATTTACGGTTAGGCGTCCTGGTCAGGGACAAGATGAACCCTCGGTCGGGCGCGGTTGAGACGTGCGCTCGGCTTCCACCCGGAACACGGGCCAGCCGTCATCAGGAATGCGATGCCGGGCTGGCGGTGGCGTGCGGACGTGACGCGGGGACAAGGCGCCGGGCGGCTCGGAGGCGGCCCATCACGCACACGGGGTGCTTGCCGGTCCACCCTGCCGGAATCCTGACCTTAATTATCCTAAATCGGGATAAAGGACAGTATGAAATACGTCACACCCGGGCTGAGCAGCGGCCGCCCTCGGGGGGGTCGAGGACGGCCGCTGCAGCTCGGTGGGCCGGTCCTAGTACCAGCCGTCGGCCTGCTCGTGCGACCAGGCCGCGCACGGTGAGCCGTAGCTGGACTGGATGTAGCCGAGGCCCCAGCGGATCTGGGTGGCCGCGCTGGTCTGCCAGTCAGCGCCGGCGCTGGCCATTTTGCTGCCCGGCAGCGCCTGCGGGATGCCGTACGCGCCCGAGGTCGGGTTGCTTGCCGTAACGTTCCACCCGCTCTCCTGGTTCCACAGCGGTTGCAGGCAGCTGAACTGCGAGCTGGACCAGCCGAACGAGCCGAGCATGCTCTGTGCGATCTGCTGCGGATCGCCCTGCGGGGTGGCGGCGGAAGCCGCCGAGCTACTGGACTGAGCGGCCTGTCGGGCCGCGGCGGCCTTGGCCTTGGCTGCAGCTGCTGCCTTGGCGGCCGCGGCCGCCTTGGCCGCCGCCCGGGCCTGGGCCGCCTTCCTGGCCTTGGCCTGCGCGGCCTGCCGCAGCTGGGCCTGCAGCGCCGCGGCCTGGACGGCCCGGAGCTGGTGCGATGTATCCGCCTGCACGGTCTGCGGGGCGACCGAGCGGGCGGAGGCGTGCGATCCGGCGAACGCCGCGGCGTCGGCCAGGTTGCCCGGCGAGCCGGATGACCCGGGCCAGGCGGCGGTGGTGCCGGCCACTAGGCCCGCCACGGCCAGCGCCGAGCCCGCGCTGATCAGCGTGGCCTTGGTGTGCTTGTGGGGTTTGCGATGAGTAGGAGTCCGTCGGCTGAGGGACAAAATCAACCTTTGCTCAGGCGCGTTCGCGCCATCCGGTTACCACCCAGGGCACAGAACCAGCCGTCAGGACGAGGGCTGGCCAGTGGCGTAAGGACGTGGCGCGGGGGCAGGGCGCCGGGCCGCGGAGAGTCGGCGGCCATCACGTACGCGGGGTGCTTGCGGCCACCCACAATGCCGAAGATCACCAATCCGGCCGCCGAAACCCGGGATAACGGCCGTATGAAAAACCTCACACCAAATACCCGCTTGGCCCGATTACCTGCCCTTTTGCGCAGTTTGTCGAGCATGCGACACGCTCCGCCGGCCCGGCCGCCCCGCCACTCTTCACCCCGGATGACGGTAAAATGTCAGTTTTGCCGCTTTTGTCCCCGTAGCTTGGCTTGGGGGTGATAAGAGCCGTTGGTCCGGCCGGTGGCCGGTGGGCCGCCGGGTCAGTGTCAGGGTCAGGGTCAGGTTAGGGCGGGGATGATGGTGCGGCCGTAGGCGGCCAGGGTCTCGGTGGGCTGGTCGTGCATCAGGTACACGGCGAACTGGTCGGCGCCGATCTCGGCCAGTTCGCGCAGCCGGTCCAGGTGCGCCTCAACCGGGCCGAGCAGGCAGAACCGGTCCACGATGGCATCCGGCACGAAGGCCGTGGACGGGTTGTCTGCCTTGCCGTGATGGGCGTAGTCGTAACCCTCCCGACCCTTGATGTAGTCGGTCAGCTCGTGCGGCACCGGGCCGTCTACGCCGTACCGGGCCACCAGGTCGGCCACATGGTTGCCGACCATGCCGCCGAACCAGCGCAGCTGGTCCCGCTGATGCGGCAGGTCGGTGCCGACGTAGGCCGGCGCGGCTACGCAGATGGTGAGCTCGGCCGGGTCGCGGCCGGCTGCCTGGGCCGCGGCGCGGACCGAGCTGACCGTCCACCGGGCGATGTCCGGGTCGGCGGTCTGCAGGATGAAGCCGTCGGCCTGCTCGCCCACCAGGGCCAGCGCCTTGGGTCCGTAGGCGGCCATCCAGATGTCCAGCTGGCCGTCGCGCACCCAGGGGATGCGCAGCGGCGCGCCGTGCAGCATGACCTCGCGCCCCTCGGCCAGGCCCTTGATCACCTGCATCGCCTCGGCCATGGTGGCCAGGGTGACCGGCGGCTGGCCGATCACCCGCCGGGCCGAGTCGCCGCGGCCGATGCCGCACACGGTCCGGTTGCCGTACATGTCGTTCAGCGTGGCGAACAGGGACGCGGTCACCGACCAGTCCCGGGTGCCCGGGTTGGTCACCATCGGCCCGATCATCAGCCGCGAGGTCTCAGCCAGGATGGCCGAGTAGATGACGTACGGCTCCTGCCAGAGCACGTGCGAGTCGAACGTCCAGCCGTAGCCGAAACCCTGCCGCTCGGCGCTGCGCATGGTGTCCACCACCGCGCTGGCCGGCGGATCGGTCTGCAGCACCACCCCGAAATCCATCGTGCCCCCTCTTAGCTGAGGTATTGGGACAGGCCACGGCGCAGGAACTGGCCGTGGCCGCTGCGGCCGTGATACTCGCCGCCGTCGATGACGACCTGCCCGCGGGACAGCACGGTCTGCACCTGGCCGGTGATGGCGAAGCCTTCGTAGGCCGAGTAGTCCACGTTCATGTGGTGAGTGCGGGCGGACAGCGTCTGCTTGGCCGCGGGGTCGTAGATGACGATGTCCGCGTCCGAGCCGGGCGCGATGACGCCCTTGCGCGGGTACAGCCCGAACATCCGGGCTGGCGTGGTGCTGGCCACCTCCACCCAGCGGGCCAGCGACAGCTCCCCAGCCGCCACGCCCTGGTGCAGCAGGTCCATCCGGTGCTCCACGCCAGGAATCCCGTTCGGGATCTTGGAGAAGTCACCGCGGCCGAGTTCCTTTTGCTCCTTGAAACAGAACGGGCAGTGGTCGGTGGACACCACCGACAGGTCGTTGGTGCGCAGCCCGCGCCACAGCGAGCCCTGGTGCTCGCGCGGCCGCAGCGGCGGCGAGGCCACGTACTTGGCGCCCTCGAAATCCGGCCGGGCCAGGTCGTCCAGGGACAGGTAAAGGTACTGCGGGCAGGTCTCAGCGAACACGTTCTGCCCGGTGTCCCGGGCCGCCGCGATCTCCTGCAGCGCCTGCGCGGCGGACAGGTGCACCACGTACAGCGGGGCGCCGGTTACCTTGGCCAGCGTGATCGCCCGGTGCGTGGCCTCGGCTTCCAGTTCCGGCGGCCGGGTCAGCCCGTGTTGTACCGGCGTGGTCTTCCCAGCGGCCAGCGCGCGGGCCACCAGCTGGTCGATCGCGATGCCGTTCTCCGCGTGCATCATGATCACCGCGCCGATGTCGGCGGCGCGCAGCATGGCGCGCAGGATCTCCCCGTCGGTGGCGTAGAACACGCCGGGGTAGGCCATGAACATCTTGAAGCTGTTCACGCCCGCGCCGATGCACGACTCCATCTCCTTGAGGCTGGTGTCGTTCACGTCGGAGACGATCATGTGGAAGCCGTAGTCGACCACACAGTTGCCGTCGGCCTTCTCGTGCCACTTGTCCAGCGTGGCCAGCAGCGACGTGCCCTTGGCCTGGACCGCGAAGTCGACGATGGTGGTGGTGCCGCCCCAGGCGGCGGCCCGGGTGCCGGTCTCGAATGTGTCCACCGAGAACGTGCCGCCGAACGGCATCTCCATGTGCGTGTGCACGTCGATGCCGCCGGGCAGCACGTAGCGCCCGGTGGCGTCGAACACTCGGTCCGCACCGGCCGCCCAGGACCGGGCCAGCTCGCTGCCGGTGGCCGCCAGCCCGCTGATCAGCTCGCCGTCCACCAGTACGTCGGCGGGCACGGCGCCAGACGGCGACAGCACCTGGCCGCCGCTGATCACCGCGGTGCTCACGGCTCGACCAGCTCTCCGTACTGGTCGGGGCGGCGGTCCCGGTAGAACTGCCACAGGTCGCGCACCTCGGTCAGCACATCCATGTTCAGGTCGCGGACGACCACCTCGCTGTCGGTGTCCGAGCCGGCCTCGCCGACCAGCTGGCCGCGCGGGTCGACGAAGTAGGACTGGCCGTAGAACTCGTTGTCGCCCAGCGGTTCCACACCGATCCGGTTGATCGCGCCGACGAAGTACTCGTTGGCCACCGCCGAGGCGGGCTGCTCGAGCCGCCACAGGTACTGGGACAGCCCGCGGCTGGTGGCCGACGGGTTGAACACGATCCGGGCCCCGGCCAGGCCCAGTGCCCGCCAGCCCTCCGGGAAGTGCCGGTCGTAGCAGATGTACACGCCGATCCGGCCGACCGCGGTGTCGAACACCGGGTAGCCGAGGTTGCCCGGCCGGAAGTAGAACTTCTCCCAGAAACCCTTTACCTGGGGCAGGTGCGTCTTGCGGTACTTGCCCAGGTAGCTGCCGTCGGCGTCGATCACCGCCGCGGTGTTGTAGTACAGGCCGGGCTGCTCCTCCTCGTACATCGGCACCACCAGCACCACCGAGTGCTGCTGGGCCACGTCGCACATGAGCTGGGTGGTGGACCCGCCGGGAATGGCTTCGGTGTAGGAGTAGTAGTCCGCGTCCTGCACCTGGCAGAAATATGGCCCGTAGAACAGCTCCTGGAGGCAGACCACCTGGGCGCCCGCCGACGCGGCGCGGCCGATCGCGTCGATGGAGGCCCGGATCATGGAGTCCTTGTCACCAGTCCACTGCTGCTGAACCAATCCGGCCCGGATGACCTCGGCCACGTGTGCCTCCTTGCCCCGCCGCCGACGCCAGTGTCAGCAGCGGATGTTTCCGCCGTATGTCGGTTCGTTCCCCGCATGGATCTTTTCAGCCCTGGCCCCGGCTGACCAGCCCAGCTAGACCGGAGCCGGTGGTTCCGGCATGGTGGGCTGGCGGTGCGCACTGATCACGTGGATGACCGCGTTGATCAGTGCCAGGTGGGTGAAGGCCTGCGGGAAGTTGCCCAGCTGGCGGCCGGTCCGCGGGTCGATCTCCTCGGCGTACAGGTCCAGCGAGCTGGCCAGCGACAGCAGCCGCTCGCAGAGTTGCTGGGCCCGGTCCGGCTCGCCGATCTCGCACAGCGCCGAGACCAGCAGGAACGAGCAGATGGTGAACGTGCCCTCGCCGCCGGGCAGCCCGTCGTCGGTCTCCTCGGGCCGGTACCGCAGCACCAGGCCGTCCTCGGTCAGCTCGTCGGCGATGGCCAGGATGGTGGCCCGGACCCGCGGGTCCTCCCGGGGCAGGAAGCCGGTCATCGGCAGCAGCAGCAGCGAGGCGTCCAGCGCCCGGGTCTCGTAGTGCTGGGTGAACACGCCGCGGTCGTCCACCCCGTGGGCCAGGATGTCCGCCCTGATCTCGTCGGCCGCCTCACGCCACTGCTTGGCCAGGATCGCCTCGCCCCGGGCCAGCGCGGCCTGCGCGCCGCGCTGCACCGCCGACCAGCACATGATCTTGGAGAAGGTGAAGTGCTTCGGCGCCCCGCGCACTTCCCAGATGCCCAGGTCGGGTTCCCGCCAGTACTTCAGCGCGGACTCCACCTGGCGGCGCACCACCGGCCAGATCCGGCTGTCCAGCCGCTGCCAGCTACCCAGCCGGATGTGGATGGCCTGCAGCATGGTGCCCCAGACATCGTGCTGGCGCTGGGTGTAGGCCTCGTTGCCGACCCGCACCGGCCGGGCGCCGTCGTACCCGCTGAGGTGGTCGAGGATCCGCTCGTTGAGCATCCGCTCGCCGTCCACCCCGTACACCACCTGGATCTCGTCGTCACGCTGGGCGATGTCGGCCAGGAACCAGAAGAAGTCGTCCGCCTCCCAGTTGAAACCCAGCGCGTACAGGCTCCACAGGGTGAACGCGGAGTCGCGCAGCCAGCAGTAGCGGTAGTCCCAGTTGCGCTCGCCGTGCGGCACCTCGGGCAGCGACGTGCTGGCCGCGGCGATCACGGCGCCGCTCGGGGCGAACGTCAGGCCCTTCAGGGTCAGCGCGCTGCGCTGCAGGTACCGGCTCCACGGATGGTCCGGGAAGCGGCCCCTGGCCAGCCAGTGCTGCCAGTGGTGCGCGGTCCACACCAGCCGGTGCTGCGCCTCCTCGTAGGAGAACGGGGGCTGGTGCACAGTCCAGGACAGCGCCACGAAATGGTGCTCGCCCTCCCGCATCAGGGTCCGGGCCATGGCCCGGCCGCCCTCGAAGCCGATCCGCATGTCGGTGGTCAGGGTCAGCCCGATCCCGACGTCCGGGCTGGCCGCCCGGCACACGGCCTGCGCGTAGCCGCGGTCGGTGTACTCCCAGCTGCCCGGCAGGCGGCCGTAGTCGAAGACCGGCTCGCAGTCGAAGGCGACCTGCATCTCGCCGGTCACGCAGCGGATGGTGCGCAGCAGCACATGCTCGGCGTCGTAGTCGGTGGGGGTCCGGCGATGCGTGTGCGACAGCTCGGTGTCGTGATGCCAGGGCCCCATCAGCAGCGCGTCACGCACCACCAGCCACCCGGTGGGCGTCCCCCAGCTGGTCTCCAGCACCATCGTGCCGGGCAGGTAGCGGCGGGCCGAGGGAACGTTGACCCCTTCCGGGCCGAGCCGGAACCCACCCGCCGAGCGATCCAGCATCGCGCCGAACACGCTGGGCGAGTCCAGCCGCGGCAGGCACAGCCACTCCACGTTGCCGCCCGGCGCGATCAGTGCGGTGGTCTCGCAGTCTGACAGGAAGCCGTACTCGCCGATCGGCGGGAACGGGGACTCGTCGGCAATCATGTCCACTGGCCCCGGAGTCGCCGCGTCCAGGCCATCCCACCACTGCCCGGCCACCGGGCCCGCGCGCCGCTCAGCGAAAGCGTCCATCCGCTTGATATACCCCGTCAGCGGGTCGGGCGGGGCCGTACCGGCGCAGCGGACCGCCATTGCGAACGATTGCGAACACTGCGAAACTCGTGCCCACAAGGCCCATGATGATGAGAGGTGACCAGATTGCCGGACAAGCAGCGGATCAGCTACTTTCCGCTGGACCAGATGGACCCGGAGATGCGCGCCGAGATGGAGCGTTGCCAGCGGGAGGGCACCCCCCGGCCGGAGAGCTCGGCGGTCCGGGCGCACGTGCCCGCCGCGTTCTGGGCGTTCGCCCGGTCCTGGCAGGAGATCTTCCGGGAAGGCGTCTGCGATCACCGGATCAAGGAATTGTGCCGGGTGTACATCTCCCGCACGGTCAACTGCGAGTACTGCGGCAACCAGCGGTCGGTTAAGGCCGCGCAGCAGGGCTTCACCGAGGCCAAGTACGACGAGCTGCTGAACTTCGAGTCCTCGGCCAAGTTCGACGACCGGGAGAAGGCCGCGCTGGCCTACGCCGAGGCCATCGCGTGGCACCAGCCGGCCGACGACGCGCTGTGGGACCGGCTGCACCAGTACTTCACCGAGCCCGAGCTGGTCGAGCTGGGCTGCTTCATCGCGCTGACGTTCGGCCAGCAGAGCTGGCTGCGGCTGCTCAACATCGAGCACCATCAAGTGCTGCCGGGCACCGCGGCCTCGATGGCGCCGGGCTTCGAGACCGCCGAGGCGCTGGCGGCCAGCAAGCAGTCCACGGACTACTGGGCCAAGCGCTGACCGACTACCCCGCCTTCGACCCAGCCGAGATGGGCCGCCGCCGGGCGGCGCTGGCCGGCGTGCTGGCCGGGCGCGGCATCGGGGCCGCCCTGGTCTACGGCGCGGACCGGTCCGGCACGGCCATCCAGTGGCTGACCGGCTGGCCGGTGACCCGGGAGGCGGCGCTGGTCTTCGCGCCGGACGAGCAGGACGTGCTGTACGTCTGCTACGACAACCACGTGCCCAACGCCCGGCGGCTGGCCCCGCGGGCGGAGGTCCGGCCGGGCGGCGGTTCGGCCCTGCGCGCCGCGCTGCCCGAACTGGCCGCCCGGGCGGCCAGCAGCGGGCGGGCCGGGGTGATCGGGCCGGTGCCCGCCCGCTGGCACGACGAGGTGCTGGCCGTGGCCGGCCACGTCGAGGTCCTCGACCTGGACTACACCGGGCTGCGCCTGATCAAGTCGGCCGCCGAGATCGACTGGCTGCGGGCCGGTGCCCGGCTGACCGACGCCGGCGTCAGAGCCCTCGCCGCGGGCGCCCGGCCCGGGATGACCGAGGCGGCGCTGGGCGCCCTGGTGGAGAGCGGCTACGTCGCGGCCGGCGGCCAGACGCACATCCGCTACCTAGGTGTCACCGCGATGGATCAGCCCGAGCTGTGCGTGCCCGCGCAGTGGCCGTCCAGCCGCCCGCTGCGCAGCGGGGACGTGCTGAGCTGCGAGATCAGCGCCAGCTACGGCGGCTACCCCGGGCAGCTGCTGCGCACGTTCGCGGTCGGCGCGCCGCCCACCCCGCGCTACCAGGACCTGCACCAGGTGGCCGAGCAGGCGTTCGACGCGATGACCGCCCGGCTGCGGCCCGGCGCCACCGCGGCCGACCTGATCGAGGCGGCCAGCCTGATCACCGCGGCCGGCTGCACCGTCTACGACGACCTGGTGCACGGCTACGGCGGCGGGTACCTGCCCCCGGTGCTGACCCGGGCCGCGCTGGAGCGGCAGCAGGCGCCCGACTTCACGTTCCAGGCCGGGATGACCGTGGTCATCCAGCCGAACGTGATCACCAAAGACGAGCAGGCCGGGGTGCAGACCGGGGAGCTGGTGCTGGTGACCGGGAACGGCTGGGAGTCACTGCACCAGTACCCGCGCGGCTTCGGCCAGATCGGCTAGCCGACGGCTCAGGGGCGCTCGCCGCGCAGCCGGGCCACGTAGCGCTCCGCGGAGCGGCGGATCGCAGCCGCGCCGTCCTGCACCACAACGCGGCCCCACCAGCCGCCGTACACCCGGTCGAAACGGAACCGCCCGGCCCGCTCGGCGATGTCCAGCACGGTCACCTCGTCGAGCGGGATCAGGTTGGGGTAGCTCCACATGAAGCTGACCCAATCCCGGTCCGGCACCACGGTGATGGTGTCCCCGGTGAGCAGCGCGCCGCGGCCCGCCGACCCGGCCGGCCAGTGCAGCACGGCCGCGCCGTCGAAGTGCCCGCCGATCCGGGCCAGGGTGACCCCAGGCACCGGCTCCGCGTCGTCCGCGAAGAACTCGATCCGCGGCGAGGGCCGCTGCACCCACTGCTGGTCAGCCCGCGGAACGAAGATCCGGGCATCGAACGCATCGGCGAACTCCACGTTCGCCCCGTAGAAGTGCGGGTGTGACATGCAGATGGCCGCGATCCCGCCCAGGTCGGTGATCCGCTCCCGGGCCGCGTCGTCGAGCAGCGAGACGCAGTCCCACAGCACGTTGCCGTCCCGGGTGCGGACCAGCAGGGCGCGCTGCCCGATGGCGAACGAAGGCTCGACACCGACCCCGACCAGGTCCGGTTCCTCCTCGCGGAGCACCACCGCCCGGTCGCTGGCCAGCTCGGCCATGGTGGTCCACTGCTGGCCGCCACAGCCGACGTACTGCCGCTCGTCCAGGCAGATCGGGCAGGCCCCGGGCGGCTGGCCGGACTCCAGGGACTGCACGCCGCAAGTACGGCAGATCCACGCGGGCATAACGATCTCTCCTCAGCGTTGGCGGCCGGGGTCGACGGTATAGGCTGAACGGCCAGCAGACGGGCGGACATCCCTGGTGGGGGCTGATGACAATGCGCCGGATCCTGTTCACCGCCGCGATCGCGGCGCTGGGTGCCGGGCTGGCCGCGTGCGGAAGCTCCGGGTCGGGCAGCGGCAGCGGCGGCAGCACCACGGCCAGCCCGGCCGCGGCCAGCTGCACCTACGCCGGGGTGCAGAAAGAGCTGTTCAGCAAGGGCGTGCTCACCGTGGCCACCGACAAGCCCGTCTACCCGCCGTGGTTCGAGAACAACAACCCGGCCAACGGCAAGGGTTACGAGAGCGCCGTGGCCTACGCCGTGGCGAAGCAGCTCGGCTTCAAGAACTCACAGGTCAAGTGGGCCTATGAGCCGTTCAACGACGCCTACGCGCCGGGGCCGAAGAAGTTCGACTTCGACATCAACGAGGTATCCGTCACCCCGCAGCGGGCCACGGCGGTGACGTTCTCGAACAGCTACTACGACGTGCAGCAGGCGCTGGTCGCGCTGAAGGGCACGCCGATCGTGACTAAGCACTCGCCGGCCGACCTGAAGGGCTACGTGTTCGGCGACCAGGTCGGCACGACCAGCCTGGCCTTCATCAACAGCCAGATCCAGCCGACCCAGACACCCAAGGTGTACGAGACGCTGAACGACGTGAAGCAGGCGCTGCAGACGCATCAGATCGCCGCGCTGGTCACCGACACGCCGACGGCCCAGTTCATCTCCTCCTCGGAGATCAAGAATTCGGTCATGGTGGCCCAGTTCCCGTCCACCGGCGAGCACTACGGGCTGCTGTTCGCCAAGGGCAACCCGCTGGTGACCTGCGTCAACAAGGCCCTGGCCACGCTCAAGAGCAACGGCACGCTGGCCGCGCTGCAGAAGAAGTACCTGCAGATCTACCTGTCCGTGCCCACCATCAAGCCTTGATGACCGGTCCGCCGCAGACCTCGTTCGGTCAGACCGGGCGCGGGCCACGGCTGCTCGGCAGTGGCCGCGGCGCGGTGGCCGTGTCCACCGCCAGCACGATCGTGGTGCTGGCCGGGCTGGTCGCGCTGTTCTTTCTGGCCCCGGGCAGCGCCGCAGTCCGGCACACGTTCTTCAACCCGGAAGACATGTGGAAGTCGTTCATCGGCGACCCCAAGCAGGGCTACTACTCGGTCGGCGCGGCGCTCTGGCTGAACATCCGGATGTTCCTGGCCGCCGAGGTGCTCATCCTCATCCTGGCCTTGGTCCTCGCCGTGGTCCGGCAGTCCACCAGCCCGGTCATGTTCCCGCTGCGCATCGTCAGCACCATCTACGTGGACGTGTTCCGCGGCGTGCCGCTGATCCTGGTCATCTTCGCCATCGGGTTCGGCGTGCCCGCGCTCAACCTGGGCTTCGTCTCCACCCAGTCGGCCGCCGTCTACGGCGTGCTGGCCCTGGTGCTGTCCTACTCGGCCTACGTGTCCGAGGTGTACCGGGCCGGGCTGAACTCGGTGCACCAGAGCCAGGTGGCCGCGGCCCGCTCGCTCGGCCTGTCCCAGTGGACCTCGCTGCGTTACGTGATCCTGCCGCAGGCGGTGCGCAACATCATCCCCCCGCTGCTGAACGACTTCATCAGCCTGCAGAAGGACACCGCGCTGGTCGGCATCCTCGGCGCGATCGAGGCCAACAAGGCGGCCGAGATCTTCAGCGACACCGTGTTCAACTACTCCAGTTATGTGGTGGCGGCCATCCTGTTCCTGCTGCTGACCATCCCGCTGGCCCGGTTCACCGACCACCTGATCGCCCGGGACCGGCGCCGCCGGCTGGCCGGGGCGACAACGTGACCGCCGACATCGTCCCGGCGGACGGCAGCAGCCCGGTACCGGCGTTGCGAATAGAAGGTCTGCAGAAGTCGTTCGGGCCGAACCTGGTGCTCAACGGGATCGACCTCAGCGTGGCCTCCCACGAGGTCATCTGCCTGATCGGGGCGTCCGGGTCGGGCAAGTCCACGCTGCTGCGCTGCGTCAACCTGCTGGAGCGGATCAACGCCGGCCGGATCATCCTGTTGGGCCAGGACATCAGCCGCCCGGGCATCGACCAGAACGCGGTGCGCCGCCACGTCGGCATCGTGTTCCAGTCGTTCAACCTGTTCCCGCACATGACCGTGCTGCGGAACATCACGCTGGCTCCGGTCAAGGCGCTCGGCCTGGGCCGGCGGCAGGCCGAGGAGGAGGCGCGGGCGCTGCTGGACCGGTTCGGCCTGCTGGACAAGCAGGCCGACTACCCGGACCGGCTGTCCGGCGGCCAGCAGCAGCGGGTGGCCATCGTCCGGGCGCTGGCCATGCACCCCCAGCTCATGCTGCTCGACGAGGTGACCAGCGCGCTCGACCCGGAACTGGTGGCCGAGGTGCTGGACGTGATCCGCGAGCTGGCCGCCGGCGGGATGACCATGCTGATCGCCACGCACGAGATGGGGTTCGCCCGGGACATCGCGAACCGGGTCTGTTTCCTGGCCGATGGCCGGATCGTCGAGGACTCGCCGCCCGCGGAACTGTTTTCCAACCCCAAAGACGAGCGCACGCAACGCTTCTTGCGTCGCATCATCGACGCCGGCCGGCTCTGAGCCGGTGGCCGGTCAAGCCGGGCTCCGCCCGGCCGCCTAGTGCATCACCCAGCCACCATCCACGCAGAGCAGCTGCCCGCTGATGAACGACGACTCCGGGGCGGCCAGGAACAGCACCGCGTTCGCGATGTCGGCTGGCTCGCCGCGCCGCTTGACCGCCTGCTGGTCCAGGATGAACTGGTTGTAAGCGGGCAAATCCGGGTGGATCGCCTCGGCCGCGGTCGGGAACGCGCCGGGCGCGATCGCGTTGACCGTGATGCCGTCCGCGCCGCACTCCCGGGCCAGCGCCCGGGTCAGCCCGACCAGCGCGCCCTTGGACGCCACGTAAGGCGCCAGGAACGGGGTCCCGCCGAAGAACGTGATGCTGGACACGTTGATGATCCGGCCCGCCCCGGCCTGCCGCATCCCGGGCAGCGCGGCCTGGGCGCAGACGAACGCGGCGTCCACGTTGACCCGCTGCACCGCGAGCCAGTCCGCGGTGCTGTAGTCGCTGACTTCCTTTCTGGGGTAGATCGCGGCGTTATTGATGAGAACGTCCACTCCGTCCCACCGGGCGGCGATGTCGTCGATCAACTCCCGGGCCGCGGCCAGGTCGGCCAGGTCGCAGGGGGCGAAGAACGCCTCACCCGGGCCGCCGGTGGCGCCGATCTCGCTGGCTAGCTTGGCGCCGGGGCTGTCTGGCCGGTCCACGATGGCCACCATGGCCCCCTCGGCCGCGAACGCGCCGGCCATGGCCGAGCCGAGCCCGCCGGCCGCCCCGGTGATGACCACGGTCTGGTCCGCGAATCGCATCCGGGCACTCCCATTTAGGTGATCACCTAGGGAATTTCTAGGATGTGATCACGGTAGTCCTCTGTGTCAGCGGTGAACCACATCAAGGGAGCCGCGCAGGTCCATGAAGCAGAGCGGCGGAGTAGCGTCGGCCAGGGAGTTCCTGGCCCATCGAGGCCTGATCGCGTTCGCCGCCGGGTGCGCGGTGGCCGAGGCGGCGCTGCTCTGCGCGGTCGCCCCTTCCGCCCGGGTGCTGGCCGCCCAGGTCAGCGCGGTGCCGCCGCTGGCCGTGTTCCACGACCTGCGCTGGCTGTTCGGCTACCAGCAGCAGTCCTGGCCCGGGTTCGCGCTGCTGCTGGCCGGCCTGATCCTGGCCCGGTCCGTGCTGAACGCCACGCTGGTCCTGCTGGCCTGGCCCGCGGACCGGCCCCGGCCCACACCGCGCGCGGCGTTTGGCGCGTCGGTCACCCTGACCATGGTGGCCTGCCTGCTGCTCTCGCCCATCGTCGCGCTCAGCGTCGGGGTGGCCATCATGCCGTTCTCCTGGCC
Organism: Streptosporangiaceae bacterium; assembly: GCA_036497945.1. GTDB lineage: Bacteria > Actinomycetota > Actinomycetes > Streptosporangiales > Streptosporangiaceae > RYN-230. The sequence goes on from DASXIN010000130.1 coordinate 18,270, forward strand.
CTACCTGGGCGCGCTCGTCGTCATGCTGCTGATCTCGGTCCCACTCAGCCACGGCGGGATCCGCACGTCGTGGTGGCGCACACTGCCGCCGCCCCGGGCGGTGTTCTGGCTGCTGACCGACTTCGCCGTGCTGTCGCTGGCCGCGGCGGCCATCGGGCGGGTGCCGCTGGCCGTGGCCGTCCTGGTCGCCGGGCTGGCTGGGGTGGCCAACGCCCGGGCCTGGTTCGGCCTGGTCCGCGCGGTGACCCGGAAGCAGGATCGGCGGGCGGCCGAGACCTGGCCACTGCTCCGGCTGCCGCTCGCCCCGCTGGCCGCGGTGCTGTCCATCGCGCTGGTGATCGGGATGACCCAGGCCGCGTTCGTGGTCGGCCGCGGGCCGCGCCAGGTGGGCGTGGAAGCGGCCGCCATCCAGGCGGGCGGCGGCGGGGCGGCCGGGGCCAGCCTCGCCAGCGGCGCTACCGGCCCGCGGCCCGCTCACGGCACCGTGGCGGGCCACCGGTCCCAGCGTGATCCGGTCCTGGTCATCCTGGGCTTCGGCTCGGCCTGCTGCGGCGGGGCCCGGTCGCTCCAGTCGGTCGCGCCCGGCGCGTACCTCCAGCAGTTCTCCTACCGCGGGCTGAACGCGGCGGGCCAGCCGCTGCCGCAGGGCAGCGCGGCCAGCAACCTGCCGCTGCCCGAACTGGGCGACCGGATCGCCGCTCAGGTGCAGCGGCTGCACTGGGAAACCGGCCGGCCGGTGGACATCATCGCGGAGAGCGAAGGCACCCTGGGCGTGGACGCCATGCTGGCCACCCGCCGCGGCCTGCCGCTGGGCTCGGTGGTGATGATGAGCCCGATCGTCACCCCCGGCCAGGTCAGCTACCCCGCGGGCAGCGGCCCCAGCGCCGGGCTCATCCCGGCGGACGAACTGCGCGCGGTGGTCTGGTTCGTCGGCGGCCTGTCGCCGTTCGGCTCCTCCGGGGCGCAGCGGCTCATCGACTCGGTCAACGTGGACGGCGCGCGGTTCGCCGCCTCAGCCGCCCGGCATCATCCGTTGCGCATGGTGCTGATGGTGCCGCTGGCCGACGCGGTCACGCTGCCGGTCTGCCCGCTGCCGCCGGACGTTTTCGTGATCCCGGCGCTGCACGGTGACCTGCTCGGCACGCCACTGGTCAAACGGATGGTGCACCGGTTCCTGGCCGGGGGGACGATGCGGATGCCGGGTAAGTACAACGGCACCGCGGAGCTCGTGGCCGCGGCGGCGGCCGCCTGGCGGATGCCGGAAATCACCCCGCCGCAGCCGGCCTGCGACCGCTGACCTGCCAGCCAGCCGGATGAGCAGCCTGATCAGTTGGGCATCAGCGGGACCAGCCCGGCGTTCTGGCACACCGCTCAGGGCCGCGCCTCGGCCTCGAGTTCCGCCCGGACCTTCAGCAGCTCGCGGCGCGCCTCAGCGCTGGGCACCGGATAGCGCGGGTCGATCCTGATCAGCGTGTCGGCGATGACCGCGGCCGCGCACACCCGGGTGAACCACTTGTGGTCGGCGGGCAGCACGTACCAGGGCGCCCACTCGGTGCTGGTGTGGCTGAGCATGTCGGAGTAGGCCCGCTGGTAGTCGTCCCAGTACTGGCGCTCCCGCGCGTCGCTGGCGGAGAACTTCCAGTTCTTCTCCGGCCGGTCGATCCGCTTCAGGAACCGGGCCCGCTGCTCCTCCTTGGACAGGTTGAGAAACAGCTTGACCACCTGGATCCCGTTGTCCACCAGGTAGCGTTCCCACTCGTTGATCTCGCGGTAGCGCCGGGACCAGAGCGCCCAGTCTCTGCCGTCCTTGGGCACCCGCTCGGCCTCGGCCAGTTCCGGGTGTACCCGGACGACGAGGACCTCCTCGTAGTGTGACCGGTTGAAGATGCCGAGCTGGCCCCGCGCGGGGAGCTTGCGGGCGTGCCGCCACAGGTAGTCGTGGTGCAGTTCTTCCGCGGTGGGCGCCTTGAAGCTGGACACCGTGACGCCCTGCGGGTTGACCCCGCTCATCACGTGCTTGATCGTGCCGTCCTTGCCCCCCGCGTCCAGGGCCTGCAGCACGACCAGCACGCCGTAGACGTCCTGCGCGGCCAGCCGGTCCTGGTATTCGGCCAGCAGTTCCACCCCGCGGCTGAGCATGACCAGTCCATCGTGCTTCTTGCGCACGCCGAACCGCGCACCGGGGTCGTAGTCCTTGGCCAGGTTTACCGCCGTGCCGGGCGGCACCCGCAGTGGCCGGATCAGGCTGGGAATCCAGTCGGTGTCCTGTTCAGTCATCCCTCTCCCCGCTCTGGTACGTCCCCGGTCCCTTTCTTGCCCCGACCCTGGTAACCGTCCCCGGTCCCTTCCTCCCCCAACTCTCGTAGATCATGGTGGATGTGGCCGATCCGATCCAGGTCCGGGGCGCGGTGATCCCGGCCGACGAGCTGTCCTGGCGGTTTTCCCGGTCTTCCGGGCCGGGCGGGCAGTCCGTCAACACCAGCGACAGCCGGGTCGAACTGTCCTACGACCTGGCCACGTCCACCGCGCTGCCCCCGGTGCTCAAGGAGCGCGCGCTGCGCACGCTGCACGGGCGGCTGGTCGACGGCGTGCTCACGGTCAGCGCGTCCGAGTTCCGCTCCCAGCTACGCAACCGGGAAGCCGCCGCGCGCCGGATGGCCGACGTGCTGACCGCGGCCACCGCCCCGCCGCCGCCGGCCCGGCGGCCGACCAAGCCGACCCGCGGGTCCAAGGAGCGACGGCTGGCCGCCAAGCAGCGCCGCTCCCAGATCAAGCGCCTCCGCCGCTCCACCGACGAATAGCCCAAAGCATCAGTGCGGTGAGTTGTGCCCCGCGGGTGGGGCACAACTCACCGCACTCACGTCTCAGACGCGGCGGGGCTCATTCTTCGCCGGAGAAGCGCTCCCAGGCGGACTGCCGGGTCATGTCCAGTGCCGCGCCGATCCGGGCCCAGGTCGCGCCCAGCGACCGGGCCTTGCGCACCCAGTGCGTCAGGTACTCCTCGGCCTGGCGGCCCGCCGCCGCCACCCGGGGCAGGCTGGCCAGGATCTCGTCCAGCGACGTCTCCTGCTCCCACGGCGCCACCCGCGGCGGGCTAGACGGCGGCTGGCCGGACGGCTGGGCTTGCGCCTGAGCCTGGGCCTGGATGATCTCGCCGCACAGCGCCACGCACTCGTTGCAGATGTACACCCCGTGCCCAGCGACCAGCCTGGCCACCTCGGTGTTGGGCTTGAGGCAGAACGAGCAGCACGCGATCACGGCGGGGGCGGTGTCCGCAGTCATGAACTCTCCGTACGACAGCTGTCAGGAAGTGCCTTACATCGGCCCTCACGGTACGCCTGTCAGGCTCCACCTGACAAGTGCGGCGACGGACAGGATCATAGATCGAAAACTTCCGGTCAAAAATGGAGCACAGCCTGGATGCAACCGTTCCCGGCAGATCAACCGAAGCACTTGCGTAACAGCACGCGGCCGTGGATCGTACGGCAATGGCCCGCGACTACGCGGCGGGCACAGCACCGGGGAAACGTTTCGATCACGGCCGACCGGACATTGACGGGCCGAGCCCACCGGAACCGGGCCAGGACACCATCCGCGAATCGGAGAGATGACCAATGAGGGGCTTCAAGAACTTCCTTATGCGCGGTGACGTGATCGTCGTCGCGGTCGGGCTGGTCGTCGCGCTGGCGTTCAGCGGGCTGATCGCCGCGTTCACCACCAACATCATCAACCCGATCATCGCCCGGTTGCAGGGCGGCATGTCCATCGGCCTGGGTGTGCAGCTAGGTAGCGATCACAACCCGAAGACGTTCCTGAACTTCGGCGCGTTCATCTCGGCGATCATCTACTTCGTGATCTTCGTGGCCGTCGTGTACTTCGTCATCGTGGTGCCCTACAAGCACGTGCAGGCCCGGCGCGGCCAGACGGTGTTCGGCGACCCCACCCCGGTCAAGACCTGTCCCTACTGCCTGTCCACCGACCTCCCGGCGGCCGCTTCGAAGTGCAAGTACTGCGGCACCGACCAGCCCGCGGTGACGGCCGGCTGAGCCCCGGCCGCGCCGCCGTCTGGTCAGCTCACTTGGCGTCGGCGTAGCTGCTGACCACCGCGGTGCTGACCGGAAAGCGCACCGGGGTGTCGCCGAACACCAGCCGGCCGGCTTCCTCCCCCGCGGCGGCAACCGCCGCCACCACGTCCCCGGCCATCGCCTCCGGGCAGTGCACGATGACCTCGTCGTGCTGGAAGAAAACCAGCCCCGGCCCGTCCAGCGCCCCCGCTGGCCGGTCGTCCAGCTCGGCCAGGCGGCGGCGCAGGCCCGCGAGCAGGACCAGCGCCCAGTCGGCCGCGCTGGCCTGCACCACGAAGTTGCGGGTGAACCGGCCGCGGGCGCGCAGCGAGCGGCGGGCGCGCTGGTCGGCCGCGTCCGGTTCGTCGGGTGCGGCGGTCAGCCCGCGCCATTCGGCGGATGGCGGCGGGCAGGCCCGGCCGAGCCGGGACCGGACCACCCGGCCCTCCTCGCCCGCCCGGGCCGCGGCTTCCACATACTGGTCGGCCCGCGGGAACCGGCGGCGCAGCACGGCCAGCAGCTGCGACGCCTCGCCACCCGCCCCGCCGTACATGGCGGACAGCAGGGCCACCTTGGCCTTGGCCCGGTCGCCGCCGAACGCGCCAGCCAGCGCCTGGTACAGGTCGCCGGTGCCGGCCGCCTCGGCGAACGCGTGATCACCGGCCAGCGCGGCCAGCACCCGGGGCTCTAGCTGGGCCGCGTCGGCCACCACCAGCACCCAGCCCGGGTCGGCCACCACCGCGCGGCGCAGCACCCGGGGGATCTGCAGCGCGCCGCCGCCCCGGGTCGCCCAGCGCCCGGACACCACCCCGCCGACCACGTACTCCGGGCGGAACCGGCCGCCGGACACCCACTCGTCGAGCCAGGCCCAGCCGTTCGCGGTGTGCAACCGGGCCAGTTCCTTGTACTCCAGCAGCAACGGCACCGCCGGATGATCAACGTCGCGCAGCACCCAGGACCGGGTGGACGTGATCCGGATCCCGTCGGTCGCGAACGCCTTGGTCAGCTGGGCTGGGGAGTCAGGGTTCACCGGCCGGCCGCCGAACGCCGCCGAGATCTGGCTAGCCAGCTCGGCCAGCCGGGGCGGCTGCAGCCCGGCAGGCGGCCGCGCCCCGAGCAGGCTGGCCAGCAGCGCGTCGTGCACGTCGGCCCGCCAGGGCACGCCCCGGGCCTGCATCTCGGCGGCGGCTAGGCCACCCGCCGACTCCACCGCGGCCAGCAGGCCGAAGCGGCCCGGATGTGGGTCGGCCGCGATCCGGCGCAGCTGGCCGGCGTGCGCGGCCACCAGCTGGTCCAGCGCGGCGCTGGCCTCGCCCAGGCCGGGCTCGGCTGGCCCGAACAAGGCGGCCTGCTGGCCCGCTGCCAGCCGCCCTGGCCCGGTCGCGGGCCGGTCGGCGGCCAGCCCGCCGGCGCCCCGCTCCGCCGACCCGGGCCCGGCCGGGCCCGGCTCGTCCGACCGGCCGTCGCGGCCGGTGAGCAGCGCCTCGACCAGCCGCACGTCGTGGCACCGGTCCACCCGCACCCCGGCCCGGAGCAGCGCCGGATAGGCCTGCGCGCTGTCCGCCCACACCCAGCGCACCGGACCGTTCCGCGCATAGCTGGCCACCGCATCCGGCAGATCATTCAGCAGAACGCCGGCACCCTGCCCGGTGCCGTCGTCCGCTAGCTCCTTGAGCAGGGCCGTGCGGCCAGGCCCGGCCGCCACCGCAACCCGCACACCTTGATTGTCCGCCAACCTGCCGACAACTGGTGCCTGGGCCCGGCCCGGTCCCTGGGCAGGCCGGGTCGGGCCCAGACGTCTCTACCGGTCAGCCGGCCGCCGGCGGCGGGCCACCCGAGCCGGGAGCAAACCGCCCGGCATCCAGCAGCGAGAGGTCGATGAGCCGGGTCAGGCTGGCGGTCGAACCGTGCACCGTGGCAGTGACGGCCACCCGGTTGCCGACCTTGACCGAGCCGATTCCGGTACGCCCGGCGGCCACCCGGGTCGCGCTGGTCACCTGGTAGGTCTTGGTGTAGCCATCCGCGCTGCGCACGGTCAGCGACGAGCTGCTGACCGCGGTCACCGTGCCGGTCTGGATGTCCTCGGTGCGGTACTGGCCGCCGGGCTGCGGCACCACGACCTGGCCGTGCACGACGCCACCCGGACCGGCGAAGAACCCGCCGCCGCCGGGTGTTCCGTGGCCCATCGGTCCGCGGAAGGCCGGCCAGTGCCCGGGTACCCGGCTGCCCGCGGATGGGCTGCCCGTGGGGGCGGACGGCGTGGGAGTGGCCGGTGCGTTGGTGGCCGAGGAAGCGGACGAGGCGGTGGCCAGCGCGGCCCCACCCGCCCCGGCGAGCAGCGCCACCGCGGCGACCGCGATCATCGTCAGCGGAGGACGAAGCCGCCGGTTCGGCGGGCCGCTCGCGGATGTCACGGCACCATTGAAGCTACCGCACCTTAGCTTTAGCTGAAGGCCCGCTCAAGGATCTCTGCTGGGCCGTCCCGGGCAGTAGTCGCGGCCCGCGCGGGCTGCCGCTGGCCAGCTCGCGCGGGCCGAAGCTCGCGCCGCGGGGACGCCACCGGCTGGTGTATGGATACGCAGAGATGGCCAGCAAGCTGCGCCGCTGGCCCTGGGAGAACTCAGTCTCCGGCCTGGGACCTGGCCCAGGATCGACCCCGGCAGTGCTGGAACGGACCCCCTCGAGCGGCCTGCGCGAATCACCGCTCGGCTCGGCCCGGCCATCCGCCGGGGCCGACCCCCCCTTCAGATCTGAACTGAACTGCTGATCTGGTACTGCGCCAACTGAACTGCTGTGAACTTCGGTCTTCACTTACCGTGGCGCCGGCTACCCGTCGTAACGGCCGCCGGCCGGGCCATCTCCCTGGCCGGAACTGCGCCCTGGACTGGCCGCTTGCTGCGTCCCCTACTCCGACCGCTGCTGCGGGATGCCCGCCAGCAATGCGCGGACTTCTGTCTCCCGGTACCGGCGGTGCCCACCCAGTGTGCGGATGGAGGTCAGCTTCCCGGCCTTCGCCCAGCGGGTAACCGTCTTGGGGTCGACGCGGAACATTGTTGCGACCTCCGCCGGCGTCAACAGCGGCTCAGTCTCGGGTGTACGTGCAGACATGTCTACGGCCTCTCCTCTTGGACCAGTCTTGCGATCCGGCGTTGTTGCTTTTGTCCGACTCCGTGTGGAGCCTGCCGTGGATGTCCTATATGGCCCACTCAGACCATATTGCCATCACCAGCGGTGACAAGTCGACCACCAGGAGCAAAGATTCTGTGACAGGTCGCCCCCGTTGCTCCACTGATATGCGTCACGCTGCGTGATTCTAGCGACACGTATAGTCAGTTGGCGGCTTCGAGCGACTCCAGCGCCTGCCACCTGCTGCGCAGCCGCTGATAGAGCACGGCGGCCAGATCCGGCTGGCCTTCCCGGCTCGCGCTGATGGCCGCCGACACCTCGGCCACCGACTGATCGGCGCGCAGCGCTTCGTCGTCCAGCAGGTGTACCAGGCCGCCGTAGTCGAGTTCCAGCACCGAGTGCGGATGGAACTCCTCCAGCCAGCGCCCGACCTGCGCAATCTCCAGGCCGGCCGGCCACGGGCCGACGACCCCACTATCGGCCGGGCCCCGGTGGCCGCGGCCCGCCGCCCGGCCCCGCTGACCGGCTAACGCGTCACCGCCGGTGCCCTGGACCGCGTTCAGCGCCCGGGCCACCCGGCGCCGGGCCTGCGACATGGCCGTGGTGTAACTGAGCGTCCGGGTGGCCGACGCGGTCGCCGGGCCGCGGGCCTCCGCATCCCCCGTCCGGCCCAGCACCAGCCAGCGCTCCTCCGGGGCGAACGGCACGAACCACGCGGTGGGCACCGACCAGGTGCTGGCCTGGATGAACACCCGCAGCGAGGCGGCCTGCCCCTGCCACCGGGCGAAGTCGCGCAGGGCGGCATCCGCCTGGCCGGCCGCGAACGCCGTGGCCAGCAGGGGCCGGGTGTCGGCCCGCAGCCGGGAAAGCGCGAGCCACGAGCGGAGCCGGGTCTGCCACGGGCAGATGTAGGTGACCCCGTCCGCCCACCGGACGTACGCGTGCTCGCTCTCCCGCGCCGGGGCGGCGACCGGCGGCGTGGCGATCAGCCGGCCGAGGGCTTCAGCCTGCTCGGCGTCGAGGGCCGCGGCCCGGCGCGGGCGGTTCGGTGACACTGCGTATTCGGACCAGCGCTGGCGCTCGGCCTCGCTGAACGCGGCCAGTGGCTCGTAGACGCGCAGATATGCCGCGTAGGGTCGCACGTTGGCATCCTGGCATGCTGTGGGAGGCGGTAGATGTCCAGTCCATAACGAGATCGTCACCACCCGGCCGGCATCCCAGCCGGGACGCCGCGGGCACGTCAGGGCAGCCGGCGGGCGATAGTCTCTGTGCCAGGGCTGGCCGCGAACCCCAGGGGCTGGCCCATGTGGCGTTTACCCAGGTCGACAACCAGGACCGGAGAGGTAGTCACGACCGTGACCAGCGTTTTCGCGAGACCCGCGGACAGCAGCAACCATCCTGCCGACGGCGCGGCCGCCATCGGCCAGGCCGTCGGCCCCGGCGGCCAGTCAGGACACGAGCAGGTCGTCTTCTGCCAGGACACGCAGAGCGGCCTGCGGGCCATCATCGCCATCTACTCCACCGCGCTCGGCCCGGGGCTGGGCGGAACCAGGTTCTACCCTTATCCGGACGCGGACGCGGCCCTGGCCGACGTGCTCAACCTGTCCCGCGCCATGGCGTACAAGAATGCGCTGGCCGGCCTGGATCACGGCGGCGGCAAGGCGGTCATCATCGGTGACCCGGCCACGGACAAGTCGGAAGCCCTGCTCCGCGCGTACGGCCGCTTCGTCGAGTCGCTGGGCGGGCGGTATATCACCGCCTGCGACATCGGCACCTACAGCGAAGACATGGACATCATCGCCCGCGAGTCCCGGCAGGTGACCGGCCGGACGGTGCCGAACGGCGGCGCGGGCGACTCCTCGGTGCTGACCGCGTTCGGCGTGTTCCAGGGCATGCGGGCCGCGGCCGAGCACCTGTGGGGCTCGGCCAGCCTGGACGGCCGGGTGGTCGGCGTGGAAGGGGTGGGCAAGGTCGGCCGCCGCCTGGCCGGCCTGCTGACCGAGGCCGGGGCGACCGTGGTCATCTGCGACGTGAACCCGGACGCGGTGGCCCGGGTGCAGGCGGCTCACCCGGGAGTGACCGTGGCTGCCAGCACCCGCGACCTCATCACCCGGCCGCTGGACGTCTTCGCGCCCTGCGCGCTGGGCGGAGCACTGAACGACGACAGCGTGGCCGCGCTCACCGCCAGCATCGTCTGCGGCGGGGCGAACAACCAGCTGGCCCACGCCGGCATCGAGAAGGTGCTGGCCGACCGGGGCATCCTCTATGCCCCTGACTACGTGGTGAACGCGGGCGGGGTGATCCAGGTGGCGGATGAGCTCGGCGGCTTCAACTTCGACCGGGCCAAGGCGCGCGCCGCACAGATCTTCGCCACCACCAGGCAGATCTTTGCCCTGGCCGATGCGGACGGGGTGCCGCCGGCCGTGGCCGCCGACCGGCTCGCGGAGCGCAGGATGTCCGAGGTAGGCAGGCTGCGGGGTATCTGGCTGAGTCGGTGAGGTTTCGCGCGCAGCCGGCCGCGCAGCTACATTTGGTGCCGGTCAACTAAGGACTGCTGGCATCCTGCAGAGGCGCTTACGCCGCAAAGCAGGTACGGTTGGTTCTGTACGCAAGCTGGTGGCACGTCGCACTTCAAGAGGTGGAGCGGCGACGGGGCCGTCTGTCATGCGTAGAGCCGCAAGTCATCAGCGCAGGGAGCAGGGGCCGCACAAAGGCTCCGCATGTTCGAGGGGGTCGAGCCAATGGGGCGCGGCCGAGCCAAGGCCAAGCAGGTAAAGGTGGCACGCCAGCTGAAGTACAACAGCGGCGGCACGGACCTTGACCGGCTGCGGACTGAGCTGGGTGTCGGAAGGGACGACGAGGATGCGGATGGCGGCGACCCCTACGCAGACCTCGCGGGGCGTTACGCGGACGCCGAGTATGCCGATGACGAGGACGACGAGGACGAGGACGACGACGACCTCGGCGGCAGCAACGGGTCACACTTCCGGCGGTCTTCCTAAGCCTGACTAGCCGAGCAGCGCACGAACGCTGAACCCGCCGCCGCAGGCCGGCCATCGGGGTGCGCCGGGTTCAGGCTGCGTGCTGCCCGGTCAGCCGGGCGGCGCCGGCGCCGGGCACGATCTCGCCCAGCAGCCAGGCGGGCACATCCCGGTCGGCCAGCAAGTCCAGGGCGCAGTCGGCGTCCGGGCGGCTGAGCAGGGCGACCATGCCCACGCCCATGTTGAATACCCGCTCCATCTCCTCGGCCGGCACGCCGCCGCGCTCGGCGAGCAGGCCGAATACCGGGGCGGGCGACCAGCTGGACCGATCCAGCACGGCATCCATCCCGGCGGGCAGCACCCGGGCCAGGTTGGCGGCCAGCCCGCCCCCGGTGACATGGGCAAAGGCATGCACCGCGCAGTGCCCGGCCAGCGCGAGGCAGTCCCGGGCATAGATCCGGGTCGGGGTGAGCAGCTCGGCCCCCAGCGGCCCGCCGAGTTCGGGGATGTCCTGGTCGAGGTCGAGCCGGGCCCGGTCCAGCACGTGCCGGGCCAGCGAGAAGCCGTTCGAGTGCAGTCCCGACGAGCCCATCGCGAGGACCACGTCACCCACCTCGACCCGGTGCGGGCCGAGCAGGTCAGCCTGCTCCACCACGCCGGTGGCCGCACCCGCGATGTCGAAGTCGTCCGGCCCGAAGTGACCCGGATGCTCGGCCGTCTCGCCGCCGATGAGCGCGCAGCCGGCCTGCACGCAGCCCTCGGCGATGCCGGCCAGGATGCTGGCCGCGCGTTCCGGGCGCAGCCTGCCGAACACCATGTAGTCCGTCATGAACAGCGGCTCCGCGCCACACACCACCAGGTCGTCCACCACCATGCCGACCAGGTCGATGCCGATCGTGTCGTAGCGGCCCAGCCGGCTGGCGATGACCACCTTGGTGCCCACCCCGTCGGTGGAGGTGGCCAGCAGCGGCCGCCGCATCGCGGTCAGTTTGGCCGCGTCGAACAGCCCGGCGAAGCCTCCCAGGCCACCAATCACCTCAGGTCCCGCGGTCCTGGTGACCGACGCCCGCATCAGGTCCACCGCCCGCTCACCGGCCGCGATGTCCACCCCCGCGTCCCGGTAGCTGGGCCGCTCGGTCACGTGGCCACCGGCGGGGCCACTTCCAGTAGGTGCTTGCCCCGCTCGGCTTTGGCCACCGGGATCGGGTAGTTGCCGTCGAAGCAGGCCCGGCAGAGCCGGCCAGCCGGCAGCGTGGTCGCCTCGGTGAGCCCGTCCAGCGAGATGAAGCCCAGCGAATCGGCCCCGATGGAGTCCCTGATCTCCTCGACGGCCAGGCTGCCCGCGATGAGCTCGGCCCGGGTGGCGAAGTCGATGCCGTAGAAACACGGCCAGGCCACCGGCGGGCTGGAGATGCGCACGTGCACTTCGGCCGCGCCCGCCTCGCGGAGCATGGCCACGATGGCTCGCTGGGTGTTGCCGCGCACGATGGAGTCGTCGACCACGACGACCCGCTGGCCGGCGATGACACCGCGGAGCGGGTTCAGCTTGAGCCGGATCCCGCGCTGCCGGATCGTCTGGCTGGGCTGGATGAACGTCCGGCCTACATAGGAGTTCTTGACCAGGCCCTGGCCGTAGGGGATGCCACTGGCCTGCGCGTAGCCGATGGCCGCCGGGGTGCCGGACTCCGGTACCGGGATGACCAGATCCGCCTCGACCGGGTGCTCGGCGGCCAGCATGCGGCCGACCTGGACCCGGGTGGCCTGCACGCTGCGCCCGGCGATGGCGGTGTCCGGCCGGGCCAGGTAGACGTACTCGAACAGGCACCCAGCCGGGTGGGCCCGGGCAAAGGACTGCGACCGGACGCCACGCTCGTCGATGGTGATCAGCTCGCCGGGCTCGACCTCCCGGACGAACGCGGCGCCGACGATGTCCAGCGCCGCGGTCTCGCTGGCCACCACCCAGCCGCGGGCCAGCCGGCCCAGCACCAGCGGGCGGAACCCTTGCGGGTCCCGGGCCGCGTACAGGGTGTGCTCGTCCATGAACACCAGCGAGTAGGCGCCACGCACCAGCGGCAGTGTGGCCAGCACGCTGTCCTCGACGCTGGCCATCCGCGGGTCGGCGAACAGCGCGGTCAGCACGTCCGTGTCGGTGGTGGCCCGCTGCCCCATCCCCGGCCGGGCGATATCGGCGCCGCTGGCGATGGCGGCCAGTTCCAGCGTGTTGATCAGGTTCCCGTTGTGCCCCAGCGCCAGGCTGGCCGCCGGGGTGGACCGGAACGTCGGCTGCGCGTTCTCCCAGACCGACGCGCCGCTGGTGGAGTACCGGCAGTGGCCGACCGCGATGTAACCGCGCAGCGTGGACAGCGCGGCCTCGTCGAACACCTGGGCCACCAGGCCCATGTCCTTGTAGACCACGATTCGGTCGCCGTCGCTGACCGCGATGCCCGCGGACTCCTGGCCGCGGTGCTGCAGTGCGTACAGGCCGAAGTAGGCAAGCTTCGCTACTTCCTCGCCCGGGGACCACACGCCGAACACGCCGCATGCGTCCCGAGGGGGCCGGTCCGTGGGATCTACATCGTCCGTCAGTCGGCCATCGGGGGTGACCACCCGGTCAGTCTAGTGAGGCCGGACCGCTGCTGGTGCCGCGGAGCAGCGGCAACAGCCCGGACAGGTCGGCCCGCGGCCCGCTGGCGCTGACCCGCCCGGCCGCTACCGCGTCGGTCCAGGACAGCCGGCCAGCGGCCAGCAGCACCCAGGTCACCGGGTCCATCTCCACCACGTTCGGTGGGGTGCCCCGGGTGTGCCGGGGGCCCTCGACGCACTGCACCGCGGCGTACGGCGGCACCCGGACCTCCACCGCGCGGCCCGGGGCATCGGCGGCCAGCAGATCGAGCAGGTAGGTGACCGCGGCCCGGAGCGCATCGGGCCGGGCCTGGGCGGCCGGGCCGTCCAGCGCGTCGAGCACGGCCAGGACGAGGGCCCGGCCCGCCCGGCCCGCCTCGGCGGGCCCGGCCCACGGCGGCTGGCCAAGGTCGGCCCGCTGGGCTTGCAGCGCGGTAAGCATTCGCTGCGGGTTGGCGCGCGGGCGGGCTGGCATCACAGGCAACCTATCGTGAGCCCCGGGTGGTGTCTTGGCCGCGGTTTCCGATCACGGACAGTACAGAATTGTGCTAAGTGCAGGCACACAACGTAGCCGATTACTACCGGAGCGCAGCCCTAGATTTCGTAATTTGAGCTATTTTCGGATATCGGTAGCAGGACCGGCCCATAGCAGGTAGTCAGCTGAATATGGCAGGGACACGCGGTCCAGGGCGCCGAGGCAAGCGCCGGACGCGGGCGACCGCAGCCGTCCTGATCTCAGCCGTGGCCGTGCTCGCCGTGCTGGCCGGGGTCGGGGCGCTGGCGATCACGCACTTCGGCAGCTCCAACGTGGCACAGGGAAAGCATGATTCGCTGTCCACGAAGATCACCAGCCAGCAGGCAGTGGGCCTGGCCAACCTGGGCCAGACCGGCCAGGCCGGCTCGGCCAAGTCGTCCGCGACGCTGCTGTTCGCCAGCGCGGGCGGCCTCATCTTCAGCCCGAGCAGTGGCGGAGAGAACGTACAGCCCAGCCAGCAGTGGCAGGCCGACGAGATGGGCGGCGGCCAGTTCGTGCTGCTGTTCACCCCGGACGGGCGGTGCCTGACCGCGGTGGGCAGCGGCAGCCAGGCCACCACCGACCTCGATCGCTGCGACAGTCGGCTGGACCAGCGCTGGTACCACCCGTTCCAGGGCACCGACGGGATGGGCCGGGACTACTGGCAGCTGCGCAGCGCGTCGAACGGCCGCTGCCTCGCGGTCGGCTCCGGGTCGGCCGGGGAATCCCTGGCCGAGATGCAGCGCTGCTCAGCCGCCAAGCCGTGGCCCCAGCTGGTGATGTTCTGGTCGGCGTACTGACGGCGCTCAGCCGAACAGTGCGGGCAGCGTGCCGCGGTGCGCGGCGGCCAGTTCGTCCACCGGGATATCGAAGCTGTCCGTGACCACCAGGCTGGCCCCGCCGACCGCGCCGATGCGCCGGGCGGGCACGCCGTGCTCGGCGGCCAGGTCGGCCAGGGCCTGCTCCACGCCGGGGCGGACGGCCAGCACGGCGCGCGCCGCCGATTCACTGAACAGCTCGGTGAACGTGTCACCCGGCAGGCTCACCTGGCCGCCCAGCCCGCCGGACAGGCAGCACTCAGCCAGCGCCACGGCCAGCCCGCCCTCGGACAGGTCGTGCGCCGCGTCGAGCAACCCAGCCGCCGCCGCCTCGGTGAGCACGCTGGCCAGCGCCCGCTCGGCGGCCAGGTCCACCGCGGGCGGACGGCCGCCGATATGCCGGTGCGCCACGTGCGCCCAGGCTGAGCCGCCGAACTCGGCGGTGGTCCGGCCGAGCAGCACGATGCTGGCGCCCGCGGCGGTGAACCCGATCGGCACCCGCCGGGCCACGTCGGTGTGCACGCCGAGCACGCCCACCACCGGGGTGGGGTGGATCGGCACCGCGTCAGTCTGGTTGTAAAAGCTGACGTTGCCCCCGGTAACCGGCACGCCGAGCGCGGCGCACGCGTCGGCCAGGCCGCGCACCGCCTCGCTGAACTGCCACATCACCCCGGGATCCTCGGGCGAGCCGAAGTTCAGGCAGTTGGTGACGGCCAGCGGCACCGCGCCGGTCGTGGCCACGTTGCGGTACGCCTCGGCCAGCGCGAGCTGCGCACCGGCGTACGGGTCGAGCAGGCAGTACCGGCCGTTGCCGTCGGTGGCCAGGGCCACCCCCAGGCCGGTCTGCTCGTCGATCCGGAGCACCCCGGCGTCCTCCGGCATGGCCAGCACGGTGTTGCCGCGCACATGCCGGTCGTACTGCTCGGTGACCCAGCTCTTGTCGGCCAGCCCGGGCGACGCGAGCAGCGACAGCAAGGTGCCGCGCAGCTGCGGGCCGGACGACGGCCGGGCCAGCCGGGCCGGGTCGTCGGCGTGCAGCGCGTCCTGGCCGGCCGGGCGCTGGATGGGCCGCCGGTACACCGGCCCGTCGTCGGCCGCACTGCCCGGCGCGATGTCCACCACCTGCTCGCCGCGCCAGCTCATCTGCAGCCGGCCGGTGCCGGTCACCTCGCCGATCACCGTGGCCAGCACCCCCCACCGGGCGCAGATCTCCATGAACCGACCGACGTGACCCGGCTCGACCACGGCCATCATGCGTTCCTGTGACTCGCTCATCAGGATCTCGGCCGGGCCGAGGGCCGGGTCGCGCAGCGGCACCGTGTCGAGTTCCACCCGCATGCCGGTGCCGCCGCCGGCCGCCAGTTCGGCGGTGGCGCAGGACACGCCGGCCGCGCCGAGATCCTGGATGGCGCTGACCACCCCGGCCGCGTACAGCTCCAGGCAGCACTCGACCAGCAGCTTCTCGGTGAACGGGTCACCCACCTGGACGCTGGGCCGCTTGGCCGAGTCGGTGCCGCCGAACGTGGCGCTGGCCAGCAGCGAGGCCCCGCCGATGCCGTCCGGGCCGGTCCGCGAGCCGAACAGGATGACCTTGTTGCCCGGGCCCCGGGCGGCCGCCTCCTTGAGGTCGGCGTGCCGCATGACCCCGACACACAGCGCGTTGACCAGCGGGTTACCGCTGTAGCACGGATCGAACCCCAGCTCGCCGCCGATGTTGGGCAGGCCGAGGCAGTTGCCGTAGAAGGAGATTCCGGCCACCACCCCAGGCAGCACCCGGCGGGTGTCCAGCGCGTCGGTCGGGCCGAACCGCAGCGAGTCCATGACCGCCACCGGCCGGGCGCCCATGGCCAGGATGTCCCGGACGATGCCGCCCACCCCAGTGGCCGCGCCCTGGAACGGCTCCACGTAGGACGGATGGTTGTGCGACTCCACCTTGAAGGTGACCGCGTAGCCCTGCCCGATGTCCACCACGCCGGCCTGCTGCCCGATGCCGGCCAGCAGCGCCGGGCTGGGCGGCGCGGACTCGGCGAACCGGCGCAGGTGCACCTTGGACGACTTGTAGGAGCAGTGCTCGCTCCACATCACCGAGTAGACGGCCAGCTCGGCGTCGGTCGGGCGGCGGCCCAGCAGTCCCCTGATCCGGGTGTACTCCGCCTCGGTCAGGCCCAGCTCGGCGTACGGCTGCGGCCGCGCCGGGGTGGCCGCCGCGTGCGGCACGGTGTCGGCTGGCCCGGTGCTGTCTGGCACGGTGTCGGCCGCGCTCATCCGTCCGCCCCGTCCGGCACTAGCCGCCCGCTGGTCACCGAGCGCAGCACCGAGGTAAAGAAGCCGAGGCCGTCGGTGCCCGGCCCGGTCAGCGGGTCGATGGCGTGCTCCGGATGAGGCATCAGCCCGACCACGTTCCCGGCTTCGCTGCGCACCCCGGCGATGTCGCCCACCGAGCCGTTCGGGTTGCTGCCCGCGTACCGGGCCACCACCTGGCCGCTGGCGGTCAGCCGGGCCAGCGTGGCCGGATCGGCCACGTAGGCGCCCTCGCCGCTCTTCAGCACTACGGTGATCTCCTGGTCCGCGGCGTAGTCCGCGGTCCACGGCGTCCGGGTGTCCTCGATGCGCACCCGTACCGCGCGGTTGATGAAACGCAGCCCAGCGTTGCGGGTCAGCGCGCCGGGCAGCAGGTGCGCCTCGCACAGGATCTGGAACCCGTTGCAGATGCCGAGCACCGGAAGCCCGTCCTGGGCTGCCGGGATCAGTTCGGACAGTACCGGCGCGAACCGGGCGATCGCCCCGCAGCGCAGGTAGTCACCGTAGGAGAAGCCGCCGGGCAGGATGACGGCGGCCAGCCCGCGCAGGTCGGTCTGGCCGTGCCAGACCGGCACCGGGGTGCCGCCGGCCCGGGTCACCGCCCGGGCAGCATCGACGTCGTCGAGCGATCCAGGAAAGGTAATGACGCCCACCCGGGCTGTCATGAGCGTCCTCGCAGCGGGTAGCGGGGCAGGTCTGCCTGCAGGTTACCCTGCCCGGCCGGCCACCTGGTGTCAGCCGACGTTCCTGAGCTGGCCGTCCCGCAGCCCGGCACTGTCGTCGTCGGTGAGCGGGAACTCGGCCGGACGGCCGAGCAGCGCGTCATCCCGCCACGCCATCCGCTTCTCCAGCGACACCACCGTGCCCACGCCGGGGTCGGTGCTCAGCCGCACGTCGTCCACGCAGGCCCGCATGATGGCCAGGCCCCGGCCGGACTCCGGCAGCATCGCGATGACCTGGTCCTCGGTCAGCGGCCGGTGCACGTCACCGCCCCGCCGCCGCCCACCCGGGCGGGACAGCCGCCGCGACGGGCGCACCACCCGGCGGCGCAGCCTGGCTGGCGCGTGCACGGCGTCCCACATGGGCCGCCGCGGCGCGGGGACGAGCAGCGGGTCCAGGCCGCGCTCGTCGTTCAGCACCTGGATCAGGCAGCCCCGCTGGCCGATCCGGGCGACAATTTCGTAGCGCGGGCCGGGCGTGCCGTGCTTGAGCACGTTGGTGCACGCCTCAGTCACCGCGAGCAGTAGGTCGGCGACCCCGTCTTCATCGGCACCCAGCCGCCGCAGCGTGTCGCCAAGCACTCGCCGCATCACCGGCACGCTCAGCGCCTCGTGCGGGAACACCAGGCAGAACTCCACGTCCACGATCGACTCCTCGGTGCGTCTCAATTGAGCCCGCATCCGCCCCTCGTTCCCTCACTCTCGCGTCCGTGCGTGCTGGCCACTTGAGTCCTTTCCCGGCCCTGGGCGGGATAATCGTGAACTCTCAGTGTTGTCTTGCCATCGTTGTCACCCCTCGTGCAGGGTGAACTCCTCGATCACCGGGTTGGCCAGCACCTCACTGGCCAGTTCGGCCACCTTGGCCAGGGCTGATTCGTCGGCTGGGCCGGTCAGCTCCACCTCGAACCGCTTGCCCTGGCGGACGCTGAGCACCTGGCCGAAGCCAAGCCGCTGGCATGCGCTGGCGATCGCCTCACCCTGCGGGTCGTGGATCTCCCGGCGCAGCATCACGTCAACTACGATTCGGGCCACCTTCTGTTCCCTGCCTTCCCTGGGCGCAGCCCACCTCGGCGCCCGTCGTGTTCACGCCGGGTTTCCCGGGTCGCGGCTTGGTCTGTCACGATGGCCCTAGTGAACCCCACCACCATGGGGGCTAGTGAACCCCACCACCCAAGGGAGTGCACGTGGCGGTCGAAACAATCCAGCTCCTGACACCAGAAGGTGAGCGGGTCGAACACCCCGACTACCCGCTGGAGCTGACCACCGACGAGGTCAAGGACCTCTACACGGACCTGGTCATGGTCCGCCGCATCGACACCGAGGCCATCGCCCTGCAGCGCCAGGGCGAGCTGGGCATCTGGGCCTCGCTGCTCGGCCAGGAGGCGGCCCAGGTCGGCTCGGGCCGCGCGCTCGGACCGCGGGACATGGCCTTTCCCACCTACCGCGAGCACGGCGTGGCCTGGTGCCGCGGGCTGGACCCGAGCCGGCTGCTCGAGCTGTTCCGCGGGGTCAGCCACGGCGGCTGGGACCCGAAGGCGCACCGGTTCCACCTGTACACGATCGTGATCGGCGCGCAGACGCTGCACGCCACCGGGTACGCGATGGGGATCCAGCGCGACGGCGCGGTGGGCGAGGACGGCGAGGCGGTCATCGTCTACTTCGGTGACGGCGCGACCAGTCAGGGCGACGTGAACGAGGCGTTCATCTGGGCCTCGGTGTTCAACGCCCCGGTCGTGTTCTTCTGCCAGAACAACCAGTGGGCCATCTCCGAGCCGCTGGAGCGGCAGAGCCGTATCCCGCTCTACCAGCGGGCCAGCGGCTTCGGCTTCCCCGGCGTCCGGGTGGACGGCAACGACGTGTTCGCCTGTCTGGCGGTGACCAGGAAGGCCATTCAGGCCGCCCGGGAAGGCCAGGGCCCGATGCTGATCGAGGCGTTCACCTACCGGATGGGCGCGCACACCACCACCGACGACCCGACCCGGTACCGGCTGGCCAGCGAGCTCGAGGCGTGGAAGCTGAAGGACCCGATCGAGCGGGTCAAGGCGTACCTGGTGCGGAGCGGCGCGGCGGATGCCGAGTTCTTCGCCGGGGTGGACGCCCAGGCCGATGAGCTGGGCCGCCGGATCAGGAGGACCTGCCAGGAGATGCCCGACCCGCAGCCGCTGGCCATGTTCGAGAACGTGTACGCCGAGCCGAACGCGCTGCTCGAGACCGAGCGCGCGCAGTACGCGGCCTACCTGGACACGTTCGACGCGGAGGTGGCCCGATGACGACCATGACCCTGTCCAAGGCGCTCAACGCCGGCTTGCGCAAGGCGCTGGAAGACGACCCCAAGGTGCTCATCATGGGCGAGGACGTGGGCAAGCTGGGTGGTGTGTTCCGGGTCACCGACGGGCTGCAGAAGGACTTCGGCGAGAGCCGGGTGGTGGACACCCCGCTGGCCGAGTCGGGCATCGTCGGCACCGCGATCGGGCTCGCGCTGCGCGGCTACCGGCCGGTGTGTGAGATCCAGTTCGACGGCTTCGTGTTCCCCGCCTTCGACCAGATCGTCAGCCAGCTGGCCAAGCTGCGGATGCGCTCGCTGGGCCAGCTCACCATGCCGGTGACGATCCGTATTCCGTTCGGCGGCGGCATCGGCGCGGTGGAGCACCACAGCGAGTCACCGGAAGCGCTGTTCGCGCACACGGCCGGCCTGCGCGTGGTGGCCTGCGGCAACGCCGCCGACGCCTACACGATGATCCAGCAGTCGATCCGCAGTGACGACCCGGTGATCTTCTTCGAGCCGAAGCGCCGGTACTGGGACAAGGCCGACGTGGACACGGCCGCGGAGCGGCCCGCCGTCTCGCTGAACCGGGCCCGGACCGTGCTCGAGGGCACCGACGTGACCGTGCTGTGCTACGGCCCGATGGTCCGCACCTGCGTGGAGTCGGCCGTGGCGGCGCGGGCCGACGGCCGCTCGATAGAGGTGATCGACCTGCGCTCGCTGTCCCCGCTGGACGACGAGACGATCATGGCGTCGGTGCGCCGCACCGGCCGCTGCGTCGTGGTGCACGAGGCCGCGGTGACCGGCGGGCTCGGCGCGGAGATCGCGGCCCGGATCACCGAGCAGTGTTTCTACCAGCTGGAGTCGCCAGTGCTGCGGGTGGGCGGGTTCTCCGCGCCCTACCCGCCGTCCCGGCTCGAGGAGCACTACCTCCCCGACCTGGACCGGGTGCTGGACGCCGTGGACCGCACGTTCGCTGTCTGAGGGGACCGCAGATGACACAACGACGCGAGTTCCGGCTGCCCGACGTGGGCGAGGGGCTGACCGAGGCGGACATCGTCAGCTGGCGGGTCAAGCCGGGCGACACCGTGCGGATCAACCAGATCATCGTGGACATCGAGACGGCCAAGGCGGTCGTCGAACTGCCCTCCCCGTTCGAGGGTGTGGTGGCCGGCCTGCTGGTCGCCGAGGGCGAGACGGTGGACGTAGGCACCCCGATCATCGCCGTCGACGTGGCCGGAGAAGGGGCTGCAGAGGCACCGGACCGCGGCGGCGAGCCGCCGCGGTCCGGCACCGCCCCGGCAATCCCCCCGACAGACCCGGCTGCCATCGCCGCCGAGGGGCCGCGCCCGGCCGCGGACGACCTGCTCCCGCCGCTGCCGCCGGAGAGCGCGGACCCGCCCACCGCGGCACCCGCGCCGGAGGAACGGCAGGCCGTGCTGGTCGGCTACGGGGTCAAGGCCACGGCAACGACCCGGCGGACGCGGAAAGCACCGGCCGGGAGCCGGCGTTCAGCCGCGGAGGTCCCGGGGGGTGCGGGCCCGGCCGCGAACGGCGGCGGCCAGCCCGCTACGGTGCTGGCCAAGCCGCTGGTGCGCAAGCTGGCCCGGGACCTCGGCGTGGACCTGGCCGGGCTGGCCGGCACCGGGGCGGCCGGCTCGATCACCCGGGACGACGTGCAGCGGGCCGCGGGTGGCGAGCCGGCCGTGGCGGCCCCGGCCCCGGCGCTGGCCCTGGCCGGGCGGGAGGAGCGGATCCCGATCCGCGGCGTGCGCAAGCACACCGCGGCCGCGGTGACGGCCAGTGCGTTCACCGCGCCGCACGTCACCGAGTTCCTGCAGGTCGAGGTCGGCGCGACGATGGACGCGGTGGCCCGGCTGCGGGAGCTGCCCGAGTTCGACGGGGTGCGGGTCTCGCCGCTGCTGATGGTGGCCCGGGCGCTGCTCATCGCGGTCAAGCGGCACCCGATGATCAACTCGACGTGGGATGACGGCGCGCAGGAGATCGTGGTCAAGCACTACGTGAACCTGGGCATCGCCGCGGCCACCGAGCGCGGCCTGATCGTGCCGAACGTCAAGGACGCGGGCACGCTGAGCCTGCCCGCGCTGGCCGGGGCGCTGTCCGGCCTGGCCGACACGGCCCGGGCCGGCAAGTCGTCACCGGCCGACCTGACCGGCGGGACGATCACCATCACCAACGTCGGCGTGTTCGGGGTGGACGCGGGGACGCCCATCCTCACCCCGCCCGAGGCGGCCATCCTGGCGTTCGGCCAGGTCAAGGACGCGCCGTGGGTGGTGGACGGCCAGCTCACGGTGGGCCGGGTGACCACGCTGTCGCTGTCCTTCGATCACCGCATCGTGGACGGCGACCTGGGCTCGGCCGTGCTCCGCGACATAGGTGCCATGCTGCATGACCCGGCCCGGATGCTGGCCTGGGGCTGACTGGATCGCTGGAGAAGGGACCCGCATGTTCCGGCACGTCGCGCTGTTCAGCTGGAAACCGGAGGCAACCGACGCGGAGCGGCTGGCGCTGGCCGAGCAACTGCGCAAGCTGCCCGGCGTGATCAGCACCATCCGGGGCTACCACATCGGCCCGGACGTCGGGGTGAACACCGGGAACGCCGACTTCGCGGTGATCGCCGAGTTCGACGACGAGGCCGGGTACCTGGTGTACCGGGACGACCCGGAGCACCGCAGGATCATCACCGAGTATCTGCGGCCGATCCTGGCCAGCCGGTCGGCAGTCCAGTTCGAGAGCTGACACCGGTGCGACCCGGACCCGAAGCGGGCCCGGGCCGCACCGGCGCCCGGCCTTAGAACGCGGCTTCAGGCAGCTCCATCAGGTCCAGCGTGGCCGTCTCAGCGATCTCCCGCTCCACCGCGAGCCGGGGCAGCACGGTCTGCGCGAAGAACCGCGCCGTGGCCACCTTGCCCTGGTAGAAGGCCTCGTCGCGGCCGGCCCCCTGGTCCAGCGCGGCCATCGCCACCTCGGCCTGCCGGGCCAGCAGCCAGCCGATGATCAGGTCGCCCAGGGCCATCAGCAGCCGGGTGGTGTTCAGCCCGGCCTTGTACACCTCGGTGGGCTGCTCCAGCGAGCCGACCGTGTAGCCGGTCAGCGCGGTCACCATCCGCTGCACGTCGCTGACCGCGGCGGCCAGCGCGGCCCGCTCCATCTTCAGCCGGCCGTTGCCCGCCTCGCCGTCCGCGAACTCGGTGATCTCGCCGAGCAGGGTGCGCAGCGCGACGCCCTCATCCCGGAGGATCTTGCGGAAGAACAGGTCCATGCCCTGGATCGCGGTGGTGCCCTCGTACAGGCTGTCGATCTTGGCGTCCCGGATGTACTGCTCGATCGGGAAGTCCTGGATGAACCCGGAGCCGCCGAACGTCTGCAGGGACAGCGTGAGCAGCTCGTAGGCGCGTTCTGAGCCGACGCCCTTGACGATGGGCAGCAGCAGGTCGTTGACCCGGACGGCCAGGTCGTCGGTCTCGCCGCGGGCCCGGGCCTGCTGGATGGTGTCCTGGTAGGACGCGGTGTACAGGATGAGCGCCCGCATCCCCTCGGCGTATGCCTTCTGCATCATCAGCATCCGGCGGACGTCGGGGTGGTGGATGATCGTCACCCGCGGCGCGGCCTTGTCCGTCATCTCGGTCAGGTCCGCGCCCTGCACCCGCTCCTTGGCGTACTCCAGCGCGTTCAGGTACCCGGTGGACAGCGTGGCGATGGCCTTGGTGCCGACCATCATCCGGGCGTGCTCGATGATGAGGAACATCTGCCGGATACCGTCGTGCACCCCGCCGACCAGGGTGCCCACCGCGGGGCGGTCCGCGCCGAACGTGACCTCGCAGGTGGTGGACGCCTTCAGGCCCATCTTGTGCTCGACGCCGGTGACCTTGACGCCGTTCCGCTCGCCCAGCTCGCCGTCCGGGCCGACCAGGAACTTGGGCACCAGGAACATGGACAGGCCCTTGGTGCCCGGCCCGGCCCCTTCCGGCCGTGCCAGCACCAGGTGGAAAATGTTCTCCGCCATGTCGTGTTCGGCACTGGTGATGAAGCGCTTGACGCCCTCGATGTGCCAGCTGCCGTCGGGCTGCTCGATGGCCCTGGTGGTGCCGGCGCCCACGTCCGAGCCTGCCTCCGGCTCGGTCAGAACCATGGTGCTGCCCCATTTGCGCTCGATGGCCTGCTCCGCGAAGCGCTGCTGCTCGGGGGTGCCGATCTTCCACAGCACGTGGGCGAAGTTGGGCCCGCCGGAGTACATCCAGACCGCTGGGTTGGCTCCCAGGATGAGCTCGGCCACCGACCAGGCCAGGGTGCGCGGCACGCCGGTGCCGCCCAGCTCGGCGGGCAGGTCGAGGCGGAACCACTCGGCGTCCATGAACGCCTGGAACGACTTCTTGAAGCTCTCCGGCATGCGCACGTCGCCGGTCGCCGGGTCGAACACCGGCGGGTTCCGGTCGGCGTCCGCGAACGAGTTCGCGATCGGGCCGCTGGCCAGCCGGTTCACCTCGTCGAGGATGCCGCGCGCGGTCTCCTCGTCGACCTCCGGGTAGGGCTCGCGACCCAGCAGGTCTTGGCGGCGCAGCACCTCGAACAGGTTGAACTCGAGGTCCCGAAGGTTGCTCTTGTAGTGACCCATGGCCGCCCCGTCTGTGTCGGAAGTCCGTGTTGCGGCAGTCGTGCTACCGGCGAGTAACAAGCCCATAATACCGGCAAGTAACCCGGATGGCGAGGCAGGGTTGGCTGGCCTGTGGGCTCCGCCAGGCGGCGGCCTGGCGACGCGGGTGCGTGGGCGCGGCGCCGGGCCCGGGTCAGGTGGGCAGGATGTTGATCGCCCGGGCGATGACCAGGGCGGCCAGGGCCAGCGAGACCGCGGACTGGACCAGCATGGTGAGTTTGGCCCAGCGGGCCAGCGGCATCACGTCGGTCGGGCTGAACGCGGTCGCGTTGGTGAACGACAGGTACAGGTAGTCCACGAAGTACGGTTCCCAGTCCGGCGGCGTCAGGTCGTTGACCGTCATCTGCGGGAACAGGAAGTCCAGGTACTGGAACGTGCCGTACGCCCGGTGCACCGGCCCGCCCCGGTCGAACTCCCAGTACCACAGCGCGAACGCGATCACGTTGGTGGCCCAGATGGCCGCGCCGGAGGCGAGCAGCGGTCCCGCGCTGCCGCCCGCGGTCCCGTTCAGGATCTCCCTGACCAGCAGCACGGCCGAGGTGGCATTGGCTCCGGTGAGCACGAAGACCAGCACCAGGCTGGCCCACCGGACGAAGCGGGCCCGGTGCTCGATGCGGACCGGGTTGGAGATGAACAGCCCGACCAGCAGCGCCCCCTCCAGGGTCGGCATCAGCCACCCCGGCAGCGGGTGCAGCGACAGCTGGCCGGGCAGCAGGGTCTGCAGCACGATGGCCACGATCACGGTGATGCTGACCGGCCAGCGCAGCTCGCCCCGGGTCCTGCGCCGCCAGGCGGGCCGGTGCGCGCCCCGCGCGTCCCGCTGCACCTCACCGGCCCGGGTCATCAGCCCGTACCAGACCGAGTTACACACCGCCAGCACGCTGTGTGGCGGCACGCCCAGCGGCCGCTTGGCATCCTGGTCCGTCGGCTGCCCCAGTTGTCTATCGCTTTGGGCCGGCGGCTGATCCGGGGCTCCGTCGCCGCGGGCCTGCCCTGGCTCCCTCATCTGAACTTTCCTATGGCCTCGCCGAATACCTGCTACAGAGGGAGGTTAGTCGGATGTGCCGGCAAAGCGGGTATGACCGGTATTCCCCGGGACACGCCCCGAGGTCGGCGGTAATTCAGGTGCGCCGCGCTAGCCTACTTGGGAACCGGCATGCGGGGGGCCGATGACCGACAGTGACGATGGGACGGGAAGCGGCCGGGACATGCCGCCACCGCGGCCGGGCCACTACCCGGCTCCGGCGCACCCGCCCCGCGCCACCCGCCGTCGGCCCGGCCCGTCCGCCGCGCAGCAGCGGCTGATGAACCGTATCGCGGCCGGCCGCCGGGCCCGGCAACGCCGCGCCTACCTGGCCATCTGCGGTGCCATGTCCGTGGTCGTGCTGTTCGTCTCCGGGGCCGCCTGGGGGTTCACCAGTTACATCAACGACAGCATCGGCCGGGTCAACGCGGGCACCGCGGGCACCCCGTCCAGCGGGCCGCTGAACCTCCTGCTGGCCGGGGTGGACGTGCGCTCCGGGCTGACCCGGCACCAGCAACTGGCGCTGCACGTCGGCGCCACGGTGAGCTCCAACTCCGACACGCTGATGCTGATCCACGTGTCCGCGGAGCGCGATCACGTCACCGTGGTCAGCCTGCCCCGGGACTCCTGGGTGAGCATCCCCGGGCACGGCATGAACAAGATCAACGCCGCTTACGGCCTGGGCGGCCCCAAGCTGGTGGTGCAGACCGTCGAGCAGGACACCGGGCTGACCGTCAACGACTTCGTCCAGGTCAACTTCCTCGGCTTCGTCAAGGTCATCGACGCCCTGGGCGGGGTGAACATCTGCCTGCCGTTCCGGGTGGATGACCCGTACAGCGGGCTGCACCTGTCCGCGGGCGTGCACCACGTGGATGGCATCACCGCGCTGGAGTACGCCCGGGACCGGCACTCGTTCGCCCTGTCCGACCTGGCCCGGATCCAGGACCAGCAGCGGCTGATGTCGTCCATGCTCAAGAAGGCGATCAGCTCCGGGACGCTGGCCGACCCGGTGAAGCTGACCCGCTTCCTGCAGGCCGCGCTGGCCGCGGTCAAGGTGGACCAGGGCCTCAACGTGTCCGCCCTGGCCGACCAGTTGCGCGGCATCTCACCAACCCACGTGCAGTTCATGACCGTGCCGCTGGGCAACCTGAACTACCAGACGCCGACCGGCGAGTCCGCCGTGCTGTGGGACGCCAGCCAGGCGCAGGCCCTGTTCGGCAAGCTGAAGAACGACCAGGTAGCGGTCAAGCCCGCCCGGGCCAGCCAGCACCCCGCCGGCCGGCCGGCGGCCAGCCAGCTGCGGCCGGCTCAGGTGCCGGTCGCGGTGTGGAACGGGACCATGATCGGCGGCCTGTCCGCGGGCACCGGCACGGACCTGGCCAAGCTCGGCTTCCCGGTGCAGGCCGGCCTGACCTGGCGGGCGCAGAGCCTGAGCCAGACGGTCATCCAGTACCCGGCCGGTCACGAGGCCGCGGCGAGGCTGGTGCACCGGGCGCTGCCCGGGGCCAGCCTGCAGCAGGTGAACGGGCTGGCCAAGATCAGGATCCTGCTCGGCGCCAGCGGCTACACGGTCTCTTCTAGCAGCATGGGCTCTTCCGGCAGCACAGGCTCTTCCGGCAGCACGGGCAGTTCGGGCAGCACGGGGACCTCCGGCAGCAGCTCATCCGGCAGCGGGACGTCCGGCTCATCCGCCGTCCCGTCCCGGACCGCCGCCCAGGACGCGTGCCACTAGCTGCGGCCCGGGCTAGCTCTTGGGCCCGGCCCCGCCCGGCCCGGTCCCGCTCTCGCCGGTCCCGTTCTCGGCGGTCCCGCTCTCACCGGCCCCGTTCTTGCCGGTCCCGCTCTCGCCAGTCGGGCTGTCGCCGGACGGGCTGTCGCCGGACGAGCCCTTGCCGTCTGTCTCGCCCAGCCCCTGGTCGGCCTCCTGCCGGGACAGCGCGTCGACCAGCCGGTCGATCCGGTCCTTACTGTCCGGGCTGCCCCGGCCGGTGCGCTCGGCGTACACCGCGGCACCCAGGTCGCGGAACAGCGCGTCGGCCCGCCGCTTGGCCTGGGCCTGGTCGAGCTTGACCTTGCCCTCGCGCGCAGCGTCCTGGGCGACCTGGGCCAGCTGACTGCCCTGTGCCCTGACCTTGTCCATGAGTCCCATTGACTGACCTCCGCAGGTTCAGGTTCAGGCCTTACCGAAAGGATATGCCGGGCGGCGCGGTCGGGGCGGCCAGCACCGGCCACCCGGGACGGTTTGCCGCCCGGTCTGCCGGGCACCCAGCAGTTTCGTGTCATCCTCTCCCAGCACCGAGGACCCGCTGGACAAGCTCGACCAGCTGGTCGACGCGGCGCCCGAGCCGGAGAACGCGGTGCTCACCGACAACGCCCCGGTGGTCCGCTGGACCGGCCCGCTGTTCGCGCTGCTGGCCGTCATCCTGCTGCCCTGGACCCTCTACCTCGGCATCACGCTGCCCAGCCGCCAGGAATCATCGCACTACGACGTGGCCTGGGTGGGCTTCGACCTCTTCCTGCTCGCCCTGCTGGCCGGCACCGCGTACTGCGCGCTGCGCCGGTCCCGGTACCTGTCCACGGTGGCCGGGGCGACCGCGGCGCTGCTGATCGTGGACGCCTGGTTCGACTGCGTGACCACACCCGGGCCGCAGCTCTGGCTGTCCCTCGCTCTCTGCTTCCTCGTCGAGCTCCCGCTGGCCGGCCTCTGCCTCTGGCTGAGCTACCACACCCACCAGATTGCCGAACGCCGGATCCTGCTGCTCCGCCGTCGCCCCCGGCGCGGCCGTCGCCGGTAACCCGGCGCGGGCCGGGTGCCGCCGGGCTACTCGGTGTCCTTGAGCATCTTCTCGATGGCGGTCAGCCGTTCGTCGATCCGGACCAGTTCCGCGTGCACAAAGGGAGTGGCCGCATGAAAGCCCGATACGTGGGCACTTGTGGCGCGGATTCAATCAGGGTCCTTCGAGAACCGAGAGGTAGTGCTCGGGATGAGATCGGTAACGACACCACGGCGGATGTCGGGCAGCACGCGGCGCGTATCGGAGAGCAGGCCGGCCCAGTTGCTGGCCCGGGCCGGGCTGGTGGCGCGGGGCGTTATCTACATACTGATTGGCTGGGTCGCGATCCTGGTCGCGCTGGGCGACAAGGGGCACCAGGCGGACCAGCAGGGCGCTTTGCAGCTAGCGGCGGGCACGCCGCTCGGCCTGGTATCGCTGTGGCTACTGTTCATCGGCTTTGTCGGCTATGCGCTGTGGCGGTTCAGCCAGGTTCTGTACGGGGTTCCGGGCGAGGGCACCGGCGCCGGCCCGCGGCTGAAGTCACTGGTCCGCGGGCTGGTCTACGCCAGCTTCGCGGTACTCA
Organism: Streptosporangiaceae bacterium; assembly: GCA_036497945.1. GTDB lineage: Bacteria > Actinomycetota > Actinomycetes > Streptosporangiales > Streptosporangiaceae > RYN-230. Next base: position 46,734 of record DASXIN010000130.1, read on the forward strand.
CCTTCAAGATCATCACCGGCCAGCACGCTAACCAGAAGGCCCAGCAGCAGGACTTCACCGCGTCCCTGATGCACCACACCGGCGGTCAGTGGCTGGTCGCCATCATCGGCGTGATCATCGTGATCGTCGGCGCGGCGCTGGTCATCGAGGGCATCCGGCAGAAGTTCATGAAGCACCTGATGACCTCGCGGATGAGCGCGCGAACCCGGCAGGCCGTGCGCCGCCTGGGCATGGTCGGCACCACGGCCCGGGGGCTGGTCTTCGCGCTGGCCGGGGTGCTGGTCATCGACGCGGCCATCACCTATGACCCGGCGAAAGCAGGCGGCCTGGACAAGGCCCTGCACACGTTGCGGAACCAGCCGTTCGGCGAGTTCCTGCTCGTGCTGGCGGCCCTCGGGCTGATCGCGTTCGGCATCTACGGCCTGGCCGAGGCCCGGTGGCGCCGGGTCTGAAGCCTGGCCGCCGTACGCGCTCAGCCAGGGCATAATCCGTAAGGGAGAGCAGGCAGCCCGGCAGGCTAGCTTGTAAGTCTAACCTTATAAGGCTAGACTTACGAGATGAGCCAGGACCCGGATGTCACCGACCTCGCCGCCGCGCTGCGGGCGAGCATCGGCCTGCTGCTCCGGCGGATGCGCCAGGTACGGCCGGACGACGAGCTCAGCCTGCCGGAGAGTTCCGCGCTGACCCGGCTGGACCGCAACGGCCCGGCCACGGCCAGCGCACTGGCCCGGCTGGAGCAGATCAGCCCGCAGTCGATGGGCGCCACGCTCGGCTCGCTGGAACGCCGCGGCCTGATCCAGCGGGCCGCCGACCCGCAGGACGGCCGGCGGATCGTGCTGTCGCTGACCGACACCGGGCGGCAGGCGCTGCGGGACAAACGCAGCGCCCGCACCGCCCAGCTGGCCCAGGCCCTCTCCGCCTCGTTCACCCAGCCCGAACTAGACGTGCTAACCGCCGCCGCCCCCCTGCTAGAACGCCTAGCCCAGAGCATCTGACCCGCCCCGGGCGCCCGCAGCACCTCGCAAACCATCAGCGCGGTGAGTTGTGCCCCGCCCGCGGGGTACAACTCACCGCGCTGATGAACTCGCGCAGCCACGCACCAGCGCCAGCCGATCAAGTGAGGAGCTGTTCGGTGGCCAGGTAGATGCCGAGCAGGATGAGCACGATTCCGGCGCCTTTCTCGGCCCAGTCGCGCCAGCGCTCGGCGATCTTGGACCCGATGGCCAGGCCGAGCTGCGCGGCCAGGAAGGCCTGCGCCGCGATGGCCACGATGATGGCGGTTACCGGCAAGTGCACCAGGCCGATGGTGAACCCGATGGCCAGCTCGTCCAGGCTGATGCTGATGCCCAGCCCGAGCAGGGCCAGCCCGTGGCTGCCGAGGATACGCGCGGCCCGCTCCTCGTCCTCCCGGCCGCCGGCCAGCAGCATCCAGCCGCCGATGCCGATCACCGCGGCGGCCGCCAGGTACGTGGCCACCTGCCCGATGCCCCGGGCCAGCGCGCTGCCCAGGCCCAGGCCGATCAGCGGCATGCCGCCCTCGAACAGCACGAACACCAGCGACACGCGCAGCCGCAGCCACCAACCAGTTACCTGGGCTGCGCCGATCGCGGCCGCGACGGCGAACGAGTCCAGGCCCAGCGGCAGCACGAAAGCGAGCAGCCTGAGCACCTTCTCAGCCTCTCACCTGGCAGTTCCGGAACAGCCGGACAGCCAGGCTGGCCCAGGCGGCACCGCAGCAACCGGCCCAGACCCGGGGATCCGCTCCCCCGGCCTGCGCCTTCGCTTGTGCCAGGCTAGGGACCTCACGTTCTGCCGGTCCGGGACGTCTTCCAGATGTGCCGCGAACCGAGAGGAATCTGATGAGCACCACGCACACGGTGATTGGCTCGCCGCTCGGTGACCTGACTCTGGTCGCCACCGACGGCAGCCTGACCGGCCTGTATTTCCGTCATCACTGGTACCGGCCCGACCCGGCCAGCTTCGGCACCCGGGACGACACCGGGTTCGGCGACGTCACCGAGCAGCTCGGCGAGTACTTCGCCGGCCAGCGGGAGGACTTCGACCTGCCGATCGACCCGCAGGGCGATGAGTTCCAGCACCGGGTCTGGACCCTGATCAGCCGCATCCCGTACGGGCAGACCACCACATACGGCGAGCTGGCCCGGGGGATCGGCGGCGGCGTGCTGGCCAAGGACGTCGGCCAGGCGGTCGGCCGCAACCCACTGTCGGTGATCGTGCCCTGCCACCGGGTGGTGGGCAAGGACGGGCGGCTCACCGGCTACGCGGGCGGCCTGGGCCGCAAGCGGTTCCTGCTGGAGCTGGAGCAGCAGACCGCCCGCACCGCCGCGGTGCTGTTCTGATCGCCAAACCGCCGTTCGAGGCCATCGTCAGCCGGCATGGCCCGATGGTCCTTCGGGTCTGCCGGGCCGTGCTGGGCTGGGCCGACGCCGACGACGCCTGGTCGGAGACGTTCCTGGCCGCGCTCCGCGCCTACCCGGACCTGCCGGCCGACGCCAACGTCGAGGCGTGGCTGGTGACGATCGCGCACCGCAAGGCGATCGACGTCACCCGGGCCGCCGCCCGCCGCGCCGTCCCGGTGGCCGTGCTGCCCGAGAACCCTGCCGCGGCCCCGGCCGGCCCGGCCGACCTGGACCTGCACGCCGCCCTGGCCGCCCTGCCGCGCAAGCAGCGCGAGGCGGTCGCCTACCACTACCTGGCCGGCCTGCCCTACCGCGACATCGCCGCGATCATCGGCGGCAGCGCCGACGCGGCCCGCCGGGCCGCGGCTGACGGCATCGCCCGACTGCGCCGCGACTACCCCAAGACTGGAGAATTTTGATGAACGCCGGTACCCACCCACGGCCGCCGGACCTGCCCGGTGCCTTCCCGGTCAGCGAGACCGACCTACGTGCGCTGCACGACCAGCTGGCTGCGCGGGCTGACACCGCGGGCCTGCTCGACCTGGCTTACCGCACTGTCGACAGCCCGGTGGGCACGCTGCTGCTGGCCGCCACCCCGGCCGGCCTGGTCCGGGTGGCCTTCGCCAGCGAGGACCACGACCGGGTGCTGGCCGCGCTGGCCAGCCAGATCAGCCCGCGGATCCTGAACGCCCCAGGGCGGCTGGACGACGCGGCCCGCGAGCTCGACGAGTACTTCACCGGCGCCCGCCGGCACTTCGACCTGCCGCTGGACTTCCGGCTGAGCGCCGGGTTCCGCCGCGCCGTGCTCAGCCAGCTGCCGGCCATCGGCTACGGCCAGACCGCCAGTTACGCCCAGGTCGCCGCGGCCGCGGGCAGCCCGCGCGCGGTGCGCGCGGCCGGCACCGCCTGTGCTCTCAACCCGCTGCCGGTCGTGGTGCCGTGCCACCGGGTGGTCAAGTCCGACGGCTCACCGGGCCGCTACCGTGGCGGCCCGGCCGCCAAGCAACTGCTGCTGAACCTGGAGGCGGCATGACCATGACCCCCTCCATTACCAGCACCTCGTGGCCGCAGCGCGTGGACAGGGCCGACTGGGCCCAGCTCGCCGGCGAGCTCAACGACTACGGCGGCGCGCTGACTCCGCCGCTGCTCACACCGGACGAGACCGACCAGATCGCCGCGCTGTACGACCAGGACGACCGCTTCCGGGCCACCATCGACATGGGCCGGTACCGGTTCGGTTCGGGTGAGTACCGCTACTTCCGGCGGCCGTTCCCGGCGCCGGTCGAGCAGCTCCGCCAGGCGCTCTACCCGCGGCTGCTGCCGATCGCCCGGGACTGGTACGGCAAGCTGGGCCGGCCTGCCCCGTGGCCGGACACGCTGGATGAGTGGCTGGCCATGTGCCACGCGGCCGGCCAGGTCAAGCCCACCCCGATCCTGCTCAAATACCAGCAGCACGACTGGAACGCGCTGCACCGCGACCTGTACGGGGACCTGGTGTTCCCGCTGCAGGTGGTGATCAACCTGAGCAGGCCCGGCGCCGACCACACGGGCGGGGAGTTCCTCCTCGTCGAGCAGCGGCCCCGGGCTCAGTCCCGGGGCACCGCCGTGCTCATCCCGCACGGCCACGGCCTGGTCTTCACCACCCACGACCGGCCGGTCCGGTCGGCCCGCGGCTGGACCGCCGCACCGGTGCGGCACGGCGTGTCCGCCATCCGGTCCGGACGGCGATTCACCCTGGGCCTGGTCATGCACGACGCCGCTTGATCCAGATAGCGGCAGGTCAGCCCAGCAGGCGTTCAGTAAGAAGAAGCGCGCCGATAAGGAACATGGCCGCGCCGGACAAGCGGGAGAGGGCAGCCGCGGCGCGCGGGCGGGTATGCAGGACCTTGCGCGCGGATGAGCCGAGGGCGAGATAGAAGAGGGCGCAGCTGAGGGTGAAGACCAGGCCGAGCAGGCCGAGCTGGGCGCTCAGCGGCCAGCTGCCGCGCGGGTTGCCGAACTGGGGCAGCAGCGCGAACAGGACCAGCAGGCCTTTGGGGTTGAGGCCGCTGACGCCGATGCCGCGGACCAGCAGGGCGCGGTGGCTGCTGCCGGACGCCCCGGCCGCGGTGACCGGCGCGGCTGGGGCGGCGAACGTCCGCGCCCCGTGCCACATCAGGTAGAGGCCACCGGCCACGGTGAGCGCGGTGAGCACGTCGGGGGTCCGGGCGACCAGGGTGCCGACGCCCGCGGCGACCACGCTGCTGATCGCGGCGTAGCCGATGGCCAGGCCGCCGACGGCGGCGAGCACGGAACCGCCGCGCAGCCCCGCGCTGATGGTGAACGCCCAGTCCGGGCCGGGGACGATGATCAGCAGGACGGCGACCGCCCAGAACGCGGCGACAGAGCTGGCAGCCATGGAAAGTTCTCCCTCCAAAGTGGCTTCTGGGAGAAACTATCCGTGAACAGCGCGAAAATGTTCCTAAGTTTTCTCGCATAGCTGGTTATCTGTGGAAGAATCTCGGCTATGGATGCCGTCGACCGCAAAATTCTTACCGCGCTCCAGCAGGACGGCCGGCTGACCATCACTGAGCTGGCCGCCCAGGTCGGGCTGAGCATCTCCCCGTGCCATCGCCGGCTGCGCGAACTGGAGCGCCGCGGCGCGATCCGCGGCTACCGCGCCGTGGTGGACGCGGATGCGCTCGGGCTGTCCTTCGAGGCGCTGGTGTTCATCACGATGCGGCAGGAGGACCGGGAGACCCTGATTGGCTTTGAGGAAGGCGTGGCCGGCATTCCGCACGTCGTGCAGGCTCAGCGGCTGTTCGGCGACCCCGACTACCTGCTCCGCATCGTCACCACTGATCTGGCCGCCTACCAGCGGCTGCAGGACGAGCAGCTGTCCGCGCTGCCTGGCGTGCAGCGGATGACCTCCACGCTGGTTATGAAGCGGATCGTGCAGGACCGCCCGCTGCCCGCCTAGCCGAGCGGCGCGAGCAGCACCACCCCACCCCAGCTAGCCGAGTTCCTTGACCATGGTGTCCGACTGCGGGTCCGAGGAATCCACGATCCGGTAGCCCTCGGACAGGTAGAGCCGCTGCGCGTGATTCTTCCGCTCGACGCTGAGGCTGATCCGGCCGATGCCGCGCGCCCGGGCCTGGCTGGCCAGGGCGCGCAGCAGCGCCCGGCCCACGCCCCGGCCGCGCCACCCGGCGGCCACCCCGATGGTCAGCTCGGGCACGTCGGCGGCGACGAACCCGTAGCCCGGATCGGTCTCCGGCAGGAACCGGATCCAGGCCGCGCCGACGGATTGGCCGTCCGCTTCAGCGATGACACCGAGGTCGGTGCCGCGCGGCCAGCCGGTCAGGTAATGGGCGGTATCGGCCGCGGACAGGATGTGCTCGCGGCTCTTTGGCCGCCATTCCGCCGACCAGTTGGTCGCCTCGACCAGCATGTCGCCCAGGAAGCCGGCGTCGGCGGCCACCGCCGGGCGGATGCTGTAGCCGGTGCCGCCCGCACCCGGGACCTGCTCGTCGCCCACCTCACTCAGAATCTGCTCGCGGAGGATGTCCGCGTGACCGCAGTGCTGCGCGAACTCGCGCAGCGCGTGCAGGTAGACCCAGCGCAGCGGCAGCGGCCCCAGCCAGTGCCCGGTCAGCACGTCGTCCAGGGCCAGGCCGGCGGTGGCCCGCCGGGAGGCCGCGCACGCCTGGTCGTGGGCCCGGCGGGCGGATTCGATGCTGTCCTCGGGGGTGAGCAGGAATGCGTCGGCCGCGTTCGGCGGCAGGCCCATCTCTTCGCGGGACCGGCCAGTGATGGCCTCGCCGAACCACACCTGTTCCGCGTACGCCGCGTGCTTGACCAGGCCGAGCAGCGTGGTCTGGGACGGCACCAGGCGACGCCGGGCCTGCTCCTCGGTCAGCCCGTCGAGACACCCGCGCAGCGCGGCCCGGTGCTCATCGAGGAACGCCTCCAGCTGGACCTGGAGTGGTTCGGCGGTCACGTCGTAGGACGTCCGCCCTTGCTGACTGGCCACCAGGGGAGTATCACACGCCGCCGCGGCCCAGCTCGTACCAGGCCTTTAGCCGAGCGGCCGGACACTTGACCGCGCCTTGGCCGCAGCCGACGCGGGCCATTACAGGTTTCCCTCCGGAAAACGGATGCACAGCAGTACCATTACCGCTACTTTGCTCATCGTTAGCAACGTCGTTACTGCGTGGGTACTGGTGTGCGGACTCGAAATCAGGGGCCAGGTTGACATCGCGCGACATGCCAGGCCGGATCCCGGCCGCCGCGGCCGACCCGGGGAGCCGGGCACTGAGTGGCTCGCGGCCACGCGTTTACCTGCACATCGGCGAGCCGAAGACCGGCACGTCCTTCCTGCAGCGTTCACTGTGGAGCAACCGGGCCCGGCTGGCCGCCCAGGGCGTGACGCTGCCCGGCTACAGCCACCGGGATCATAACCGGGCCAGCCGGGATCTGCGCGAGGCGCCCCGGGAGGCCTCCGACCCGACCGACCCGTGGGTCGGGGACTGGGATGTGCTGACCGGCCAGGCGCTGCGGGCCCCCCGCGCGGCGGTCATCTCGGACGAGATCCTGGCCGCCTGCAACCCGCCGCAGGCCGATCAGGCCGTCCGGTCCCTGCTGACCGCCGACGTGCACGTCATCCTGACCGTGCGGGACTTCGCGTCGGCGCTGCCCGCCGAATGGCAGGAAAGGATCAAGTGCCGCGAAACCGTGCCCTGGGAGGAATGGCTGGACAGCGTCGTCGACGCCGCGCCGGCCGCCGACCGCCGCCTGGAGTCGTGGTTCTGGACCGTGCATGACACGCTGGCCATCCTCGACATGTGGTCGCAGCACATCCCGCCGGACCACGTCCACGTGATCACCGTGCCGCCGCACGGCGCCACCGACCAGCTCTGGATCCGGTTCGCGTCTGTGCTGGGCGTCGACCCCGGACGCTTCGACCTGAGGGAAACGCGGGCCAACCCGTCACTCGGGCCGGCCGAAGCCGAGTTCCTCCGCCGGGTGAACGAGGCCCTGCCGACCGACGTGCCCTATTGGTTCTACACCCGGGACATCAAGCGGGTCCTGGCCTTGGAGGTGCTCAGATCGCGGCCACGCCAGACCGCGCTGACGCTGCCGCCCAGCCGGGCCGCGTGGGCCCGGGAACAAGCGGAGATCCTGGTCGCCGGGCTGCGCGACGCCAAGTACCACATCGTGGGTGAGCTGGGCGAACTGCTTCCGCGGGCGGCGTCCAGAAGCTACACCGCACCCGCCGACCAGTCGGCCGAGCAACTGCTGGATGCCGCGGTGCACGCCACTGCTGCCCTACTGCAGCACATGTACCTGGAGGAGAGCAGCGAGCTCGGGCAGCCGTCTTTCGGCGCGCCGCAGGTGGGCGAGTTGCGGGTGGGTGCGCTGCGGTTGGGTGCACTGCGGCCGGGCGCGCTGCGGCAACTGCTCATCCGATGGGAATGGACGCTGCTGAACGGGCCGACCGCCAAGCGGATGCTCCGCGGCGCCAGTCACCGGCCGACTGTCCGGCGGCTGCGCATCCTGATCTGGCGCGTGCTGATGCGCCCGGCACGCAGTCGCGGATAGCCCCGCCCGGGCCGCCCTGCCCCGCGCCACTTCACGATTGGTGCCGCGGTGACCCCGGAGCTATGTTGACAGCGTGACGCAGGAACAGCTGAATCTGCTGGCTGTCATCAGCGTCGTGGTGTGCTGGGCCGCGTTCGCCGCCACCTGGCTCGCGGCTGAGATTTACAACCAGGGACGGGCTCCGGCGGAACGGACCCGGTCCTGGTTCGGATCGGCTGTCCTGCCCGGCGCGATCATCATCGCCGTGATCACCATTGCCGTGCCCAGGGCAGACTGGCGCTCGCTGACCTTTGTCAGCCCCGCGGTTCGGCTGCTGGGTCTGGTCATCCTGCTCGGCGCGACGGCGTTCACGATCTGGGCCCGGCTGGTGCTCGGCGTCATGTGGAGTGGGGCGCCTACGGTCAAGGAGCACCACGAACTGCGCACCAGCGGGCCGTACAGCATCACCAGGCATCCTATTTACACCGGGATCCTGGGCATGCTGATCGGCTCCCTGCTGGTGGCCGGGGGTGGGCGCTGGATCGTGCCGCTCCCCGTCTTCCTGGTGCTGTTCGAGATCAAGATCCGCATCGAGGAACGGTTCATGATGGGCGAGTTCCCGGACGAGTACCCGCGCTACCGGCGGCGGGTGCCCAAGCTGGTCCCTGGCCTGCGCCTGTTCAGCGGCCGTCGGGTCGCCAGCAGCTAACCCACCGCCACCGCGGGTGTGGTGAACGCTGGATGTCAGACCCCAGTGATAGGCAGGGTTCGTGAAGGTCGTCGTCAGCACACCCACTGGCCATGTCGGATCGCGAGTCGTGCAGCTGCTTATCCAGGCCGGGGTCCGGCCCACTCTGCTCGCCCACCACCCCGCCCGGCTCGACCCGGCGGTCCGCGAGCGCGCCGATGTCGTCGAAACCGACTTGAGCGACGGGGCGGCGGTCGTGCGGGTGACCCGGGATGCCGACGCTCTGTTCTGGGTGAATCCTTCCACGTTCGAGCCAGCTGCCGATCCGGTCGCCTGGTACACCCGGCTGGGTGGCAATGCGGCCCGCGCGGTGACCGAGAACCGGATCGGCCGCACGGTCTTCCTCAGCAGCATCGGCGCGGAGCTGCGCTCGGGAGCGGGCGAGATCGACGGACTGGCCCGCTCCGAGGAGCAACTCGGCGCCACCGGCGCCCCGGTGCTGCACCTGCGCTGCGGGTACTTCTTCACCAACCTCGACCTCGACTCGATCCGCGGCGGCGTACTGCGAGCGCCGATGGCCCTCGACTACGCGCAGCCGTGGGTCGACCCACGCGACATTGGCGAGATCGCCGCCGCCCGGCTGCTCGGTCCGGCCTGGACAGGTCGCCAGGTTCAGGCCGTGCACGGTCCCGAAGATCTCACGCTTGCCCAGGTCGCCGAAATCCTGACTAAGGCGATCGGCCATCGGGTGCGGGCCGAGACGATCCCCGTGGAGACGTGGCGCAATTCGCTGCGCGCGGCGGGATTCGGCGAGAAACAAGTCGAAGGCATCGCCGGCATGTCGGCGGTCACGTGTGCGGACTTCGAAGCCGAGGACAAGCGCAGTCTCGTCACCACCACACCGACCACCCTGGCCGCCTGGGCCCATAGCCAGTTGCGCCCCGCGCTGTTATCCGGACCGCACGGCTAATCGCGAGCCTACGATGGTTTCCGTGGCTGAGACGGTAGCCGCGGTACCGGCTAAGCGCCGGATCGAGGGAGACGGGTGGAGCCTGCGGGCTGACCGCCTTGAGCCGCGGGATGGCAATGATTGGCGTGCGGTCATCGGCGTCCGGCGCGGCCTCAACCTGCTCGTCACCTGGAGTGATCAGGCCAAGGAACTTGATGTAGCAGCGTGGGCTGGTGAGCCCGAGACGACGGATGGCGTCGCCGTCATCGACTTCGGAAGCGGGGACTTGCGGCTGGCCAGGGTTCCGCTGTGCACGTGCGGAGACCGGGGTTGCGGCAATATCGGCATTCAGTTCGCCAAGTGGCTGCCCGGCGACAAACTTCCTGCGCTGGTCGAGCTGTTCCGGGAGCTCCCCTGGACCGACACGATCCCGACCCGGTCAAATGTGCTGGAGGGCCACGACCTGGCGGCGATAGAGCACCCAGATACCGGCGACGACCTGGGCGCGCGCTCTTATCTCTACGCTCCCGGGACTGGCGAAGTCTTTCCGCTGCGCCCGGAGCACCGCGGTTAAAGCTCGATCCATGACCCGCCGTCTCCAGCCGGGGCTGCGTGCCCGGCTCGGGCACGTCTACTGGCTCGCCGCCGGCGATGAGTTCACAGGTGGTTTCAAGTCTCTTGTTCAGGACTCAGCGGATTGAGGGGGAAGACCTATGGGCGTCTCGTTCCCGGGAGAATCAGCGCAGTACCGCGCGGCGCGCAACCGGCTGCTTGACCAGGAGGCCGAGCTGCGCCGCGTCACCGAGGCGGTGGCCGCCGCCCGGCGCGACCTGCCACCCGGTGGCGTGGTCCCCCAGGACTATGTGTTCCAGGGCGTCGGGGCCGATGAGCTGCCGGTCGATGTGCGGCTGTCGGAGCTGTTCGCGCCAGGTAAGGACGCGCTGGTGATCTACAACATGATGTTCCCACGCGCCCTCGATGAGGACTTGCCGTGCCCATCGTGCACCCAGTTCCTGGACTCGTTCGACGGCGTCGCAGAGCATGCCGCCCAGCGGATCAACCTGGCCGTGGTGACCAAGGCGGACCTGCCGCGCCTAGTTGCCCACGCCAAGCAGCGTGGCTGGCGCCGGATGCAGCTGCTGTCCTCGGCCGCCAACACCTACAACCGCGACTATCACGGGGAAGCCGCCGACGGCGCCCAGCTGCCAATGATGAACGTGTTCCGGCGCGACGGCGAGACAATCCGGCACTTCTGGGGCTCCGAACTCCTTTACGCGCCCACCGAGCCCGGCCAGGATCCCCGCCACGGCGACACCATCGACCCGCTCTGGAACCTGTTCGACCTCACGCCCGAGGGACGCGGCTCCGACTGGTACCCCGAGCTCAGCTACGCCTAAGGCGCAGCCGGCCAGCCGTTCATAGCACGGCGATCTTGAGCTGGCTGCGGGCCCTCAGCAGGTGGTGCTGAGCACGGCTGAGACCACGTTTCATCGCTGCCGGGACGAGTGCGTAGTAGGCCCAGACGCCGCGCTTGTCGCGGGTGAAGATCCCGGCGCCTACCAGGATCTTGAGGTGGCGGGAGATCGTGGGTTGGGTGAGGCCGAGCGGCTCGGTCAGGTCGCAGACGCATGCTTCGCCACCTTCGTGGGCGGCGACCATTGAGACTAGGCGCAAGCGGGTCGGGTCGGCTAGGGCCTTGAGCAGCCGGGCCAGGTCAGTGGCCCGCACCGCAGGATGCGAAACCAGCCTCCTGCGGACAAGGCCGGTATTACCTGGACCACATGGTGAAGCCCGCAGGAAAAGCCGACCCCGGCACTCCGGCTGACTGTTGACACAGCGGCTTCATCTGATGCTTGACACCATCTGCCTAGGCATGCCCTGTCGTGATGAAGTTCGCAGCGGGGGTGGCCGGCCACATCAGGTGTACCGGTCAGCGAAGTGGCCCACCGCCGGGGGTGCTCCGGCCGCTCGTTAGCTCACGCTCCCACCGTGACGTAGCCGCAGTTTGCGGGATGGTCTATGATCCGGGATTCTCCGCGGAAGAGGGTTCTCCCAGCTTCACTCTCCTTTCGGCTCTCTGTTCAAGTCCGTTCTGTTCCTCCAAGATCTGTCGCTGTATAGTCACCAACGTGAGTGCCTTAGCCTGAAGTTCAGGTGTTGATATTTGATCGTTAACGGTCCACGTCCGGGATATAGTTACCCGCCCCTCTTCGACAGAGACTATACCGAAACCCTCATTATGTCGCTGACGCTGGTGACGCAATGCCAAAACAACGGTAATAGCCACCAGGGCCACGCTCAAGCAAGTGCCTGTAGCAAACACCCAAGCGAGTGCGCTGAAAGCAACGATCATCGTTCCACCAACTCACGTGCGATAGTGTACTGATCCGCCAAGCCGCGGAGTCCGGTCAGCAGAAAGCCCGCCCAGAGAAGAAGTATCGCTACCAGGGGCGCCACGACAAAAAGCGTGATTGAATTAACCCCTGCTTTCCGGGCGAATCCTGTAGCGATCAGGCCAGCAATCACGGTTGCAGCTGCACCACCAGCCCCTTTCGCAAGCGTCAGCAGACGGTTTCGTTCCCACTGGTAAAGCTGCAGGACCGTATCCGCAGGGTCTTCAGCGCTTGCCGCGACCAGTATCGACGCAATGGGCACTGTCGGCATGAACAACGATTGGAGTACCATCCATATGCGGTCGAGCAATCCGCCAGACCACACGATGAATTCCTCAGCTTGCAACTCGAGCCATATCTGCTGCACTTCGTAGTCCGGTTGCCCGCTCATGCCATCGAGGACGCCCGAGGTCGTCAGCTCATTGATCGCATCTGCGCGTGCCGCCTCGAAGCGCTCGACCTCGGCCTGTGAGGCCTCCGCATTTGTCCGCAAGCGTACGTACTCGTGAGTCCGCTGTTCTTCCTCGACCATCAGCGATATCTTCTCGCCCAGCCACGTCGCCTCCTTGCTCTGTAGCGAACCGTCCTCCGCCCGCAGCACATCCCACTGTGCATCAAGTTTCTTGGACGGGCCTCTCAGCGCCAACAGAGCCGATTCGACAGACGTCAATTCTCCGTTTCCCCCAGGATGGGTCATCTGCTCTCGCAGCTCGGCCTTCCGCTGTTGGAGATCGGCCTTCTGCTGTTGCAGCACGGTCATCTGCTGTTGCAGCATGGTCATCTGCTGTTGGAGATCGGCCTTCTGCTGTTGCAGTACGGTCATCTGCTTCTCGACGCTCTTGCGCCGTGCCACCGCGTCGATCATGGCATCGCGTGCCCGCGTCAGGTGCTCCAACTGGTCCGACTGGTCCAGGCGTTGCTGTAGCCGCCGCCTGTGGTCCAGGCTCACGCGAATGTCATTAATCCAGCGCGGGGCCCTGCTGATCTTGGGCGTGGAATTCGTTGAGTTGTTCTTTGTAATGCTCACGGGCGCAATCATCCCTCAACAATGGATATCTCCACTGGACTGCTAGGAACGCCGTGGAGACGGCACTTAGCGATGCGGCAATCACTTCAGACTGATGCGTCATATGCTATGCCATGACAGCTGCATCAGTCACTACATTCCTCTCTGAATCTTGGTCGATCGCAATCGTATCGACCGAGCTGCGAGACTTGCCTTCTCTACCATCCTGCTCCGGCAGTAACGGCCAGCCGATCCATGCCTAGCCTCTGAGGCTCACATGGCCGATAGGCCGCCAGTCGAGAGGGTTCGAGAACTAGTGGTCGCCGAAGACCAGGCAATCGCGTGGCTTGCTGATGCCTGTAGAGAAAATGGGGAACAGTCTCGGTAGGTTGCCAGCGGTCGGCCTATCCTTAGGCTTGCACTCATCGTTGATGCTGACCAAGCTCGCCACCTGGCCGAAGCGCATCTCTCCGCTGCTTTGCCGCGTTGCTGGTGCCATGTGTAGGGTTCCCTGGTCTTCACCGGCCTCAAGAATGCGCAGCTCCGGCGTAGCAGCCGCGCTTGGCGGGACGCTACCCAGACAGCGAGCCTGACCGGCTTCCATTTCCATGATCTGCGCCATACGGGTAACACTCTGGCCGGTGCGGCCGACGCCAGCCTGCGGAGTTGATGGAACGCATAGGCCAGAGCACCACCCGCGCAGCACCCGTCAATCAGCACCGTACCGCCGAGCGCGACAAGCTCATCGCTGACGCCATGGGGAAGCTGGCTAAGGCAGAGCTGCGGCAACGCCGGAGGTCATCGGCACGCAACGGGCACGGAAACCCAAGTGGGCGTTCTGATGCCAACGGCGGCGAGTGGTGATCACGACCCTGAACTGGGCTGCAAGTCTGGGGCGGGTGACGAGAATCGAACTCGCTCTATCAGCTTGGGAATCCGACCGATCCACGCCGCTGAGGCCGCTGACCAGCCAGGGCGGGGCGACCGGGGTGTCCGTGACCGCTCGTTACCCTGGCTAATTGCACGCTAATTGCAAGGCGATCTTGCACGAACCAGCGCTCGACTGGCGGGGGACGATCACCCGCTGGCACTGCTGTGTAACCAACTGCTGTCCGTGGCATACGGCAAGATGCGATACTAGGTGCAGTGGTAACGGAGGTGACGATGACGACGAACAGGGCGGACGACGTGCCGATGCCACCCGACGGCGGCACCGAGTCACTCGATGAACAGGCAAGGCGCAAGGGCATTCACCCCATCCAGTCTGCCGACGATCTCGCTCAGGATGGCATCTTCGACACCGACGAGGAACTCGACGCCTTCCTTGCTCATGTCACCGAGATGCGTCACGCCGACCTCGCCTGATCCTTCATGGAGCGGGTAATCCTTGACACCGACGTCTCCTCGCTCAGCCTCAAGCGTCGGCTGCCCTCTCCCACCTTGACTCGCCTGATCGGCAAGCAACCGTGCATCACCTTCGTTACGCTCGGGGAACTTACCCAGTGGGCCGAGCTGCGGCAGTGGGGACGACGCAACCGCGACGCGTTAGATAACTGGTTGGACGGTGTGATCATCCTTCCCTACAGCGAGGACGTCGCCAGAGCCTGGGGGCGGATCTCCGCGGCCGCCATCCGGCGAGGTCGGCCCAGACCAGCCAACGACACCTGGATCGCCGCGTCCGCCCTGACATATGGTCTGCCGCTCGCGACCCTCAACGCTAAGGACTTCGGCGACTTCGCCGAACATGATGGGTTGAACTTGATCATCCCGGCCGGTTAAGAGCTGGGCGTTGTCGGCCTCATGGCAGCAGTATTGGCAGCAGCCATACCGAACGGCACTCGATAGTCTGCCATCTCGTCAAGGCCCGCCCGATGAGTTACGGTCGCCGAGCCGTCCAACCACGAACAACATCAACGGACGACGCATGAAGTGGAGAGGAGGCGCGACATGACCGGAAATCAGCCTGAGGACCCGGAGGGCCAGGCTCTGCTGGCCTTCCTCGATGCCCAGCGCGACGCGGTGCTTTCCATCGTGGCGGGTCTGGACGAGGAGGCGTGGCACCGGTCGGTCGTGCCGTCGGGCTGGACGCCGGCTGGGCTGGTCGAGCACCTGGGCGGCGCCGAGTGGCACTGGTTCCAGGGGGTCGTGGCCGGGGCAGATCCCGAGCCGCCGCCTGCGGATGAGGATCTGCCTCCCTATGACCCGGAGGCAGCGTTCGTCAGTGACCTGCCCTCAGCAGAGATCATCGGCTTCTACCGTGACCAGTGCGCCCGCTCGGATGCGGTGCTGGCGGTGACACCACTGTCGGCGCCGCCACGCGGCAGGCACGGCGACCCGCAGATGGACGAACCGCCGAACGTGCGCTGGGTCGTGCTGCACATGATCGAAGAGACCGCGCGACATGCCGGTCACCTGGACATAGCCAGGGAACTGATCGACGGCCAGACTGGGCTCGGGCCTCGCTGACCGCCGGCTCAGGTCGCAGTCAGCTTGGACGACGTGCGGTCAGTCCTTCGAGGCAGGTTCGGGGGAGGCCACCCACATTTCCACCGGCAGGCTGGCCAGCCCAAGGAGCGTACTATTTAGGTACGCGCCGAGTATCAGGCCGCTGGCCTTGCGGCGGGATAGGAGGCCGTGATGAGAAATGCGGCCGCATCGCAGGAACCTGGTTGTGTGGAGTTCGTCCGTCGGCCCAGCCGATCGGTACATTGCTCCGAGGCCCACGCGCGTCGCACGCCCTAGGCCGGTCCGGTGGCTCATATGGATAGTGCTGACCCATCGGCGGCCCGTATTCCTCGTTACCGGTGCGCTGCTCATGGTCATCTGGATGCTGCTGCCCGGCACGATGGTTTTCGTTCCTGGAATGTTGCTTGTGGGATTGGGTGCGCCAGGCGACCCTCTTCCCGGGCTGTTGAGCCCCACCGCTGCCATGGTGCGGATGACGAACAGCGGGATACGCGGCGGGAACGATACGAACGCCAGCTAATGCTGCTAGGACCCGGCCCGCGAGGCACAGGTGCACGGCCGGATGCGCCCGCCGCCATCACGTCGCGCTGGCCTGAGCGACTGTCGACCGAGCCGATACCAAGGGTTACGGTGCAGCTCAAGCCTCGAAATCCTGCGCGGTGCGGACCAGGCGATCACGAGCGCGATCGACTCGCACGTCCAGGCCGGGCAGCGCTGCGACGAGGACGGCCAGATGGGCACGCTCGCCCCCGTCGCTAATGGCCTTGCGATCATGCGCCGACGTGGCGTGGTTCGGGGCGCTTTGTGCCCAGCTCCTCCCCCGTCGCCTGCGTCAGAGTGAGCTTCGGCTTGTACACAGCGACAGGTGGCTGCCACCATCCTTGGACATTTCGCCGAGCTATACGTGCGGCATAGGTATTACGGCGCGTCTGCTGACCGTAAACATACGGCACAAGCTCAGGCAGCCCATTCTGTGGTGAGGTGCGCTGACGAGGTGCGATGCTCGTTGCCTTGATCGCGGGCATGATCTTCTCTTCCCTGCGATGCCGCCCCGCTGCTGACCGCATGATCTGAATACGATCACGCGAGTCCCTGCGAGCCGTAGACCCTGGTCCTCGTTCGTACCTCCGGGTGGGCCTCTGATGACTCGGAGTGGTGTCTTCCAGTCTACTTGAGATGTTCACGCAGTTCGGTTCAAGATCCGTATTACGACCTCACGTCCAGGACCGGCCCCCTGGAGGCGCCCAGACGCCCGCGGCCGAGGCACATCACGGGCACGTCCGTACCTGCACAGTCGGGCCCCTTGCCATGGTCGCTCTTGACAGTCACCTATCAAAGTGATATCAATTTGATAGGTGACCGGAGTGGCCGGACACCATAGGCCACAGGAGGCATCCCATGTATGCACAGAAGGACAAGACCGCTCCATCGTCGCGGTCGTCCGCCGCAAGGCCGACGCGCGCCACCCTACGAACCCGCCCGCGCATCCAGCGCACCCTTATCCGGTCCTGGGACTACATCAGGCCCATCCGGGTCACCATCCTGGCCATCCGAATGCTGGTCGTACTGTGGCTGGTCGTCCTCGGCGCGGTGCTGATGTCCGCGGGCTACACCTGGGGCTGGGTACTGCTACCTGCCGCCGTGGCCATGTTTGCGCTTAGCGTCTGGGCGTTCTCCACCGCCGCGAAAGGGGTGGCCCGCGTGTGAGGTATGAGTGCCATCCAGGACCGGGCGAGGAAGACGACGGCCAGGCGGGCGCTCTGGTCCCGGTGGCCAATTACACGGAGATCAAATGCCGCCCGGAAACAATCAAGGCCCAGAGCCGGGATTCTTACCCTGGCCTGGGCCTTCGTGCGTGGAGCGGGTGACGAGAATCGAACTCGCACTATCAGCTTGGGAATCCGGCCGATCCCCGCCGCTACTGCCGCTGACCAGCCAGGAGCGGGCACCGCCAGTACCCGTGTCTGACCCTGGTTTACCGGGGCTAATTGCATGCTAATTGCACAGTGATCATGCCCGGGAGCTGTACGGTCCCGGCTGTCCACCGCGTAGCCATGACTGACTGTGCCAGACTGGGGAACTGGCGGACCGGTCTGGAGAACCACGTTGAACAAGGCCCTGGCGTTGATCCCCGTGCTCGTGCTCGCAGCCGGGTTCGTGGTGTTCTGCGAGGTCGACCTTGCCCGGGCGGAGGAAGTGCGCTACCTGCCCAAGTGGGTATGGGCGATCCTCTGCATGGGCATAGGGCTCACGATTCCGTTTGGCGGGATCGCTTACCTGGTGTTCGGGAAGGTCCGCAGGTCACGCCCGGGATAACGATCAAGGAAACTTGGGTATGGCCTGATTAGCGGCCAGCCTCACTCCAGGTCAGACCCTTTCGCAGATACCTCTAGGGCATCGTGTGGAGCCAGACGGGTATGCCTGCCGCCATCGCCATCCGGATCGCACGCCAATGGCACGGAAGATCAACAACTACCCGGCAGAGACACCGGCCGCGCCGCACAGACTGGCGCTGACCTGCAGGACGTCGCTGGAGCGGGTGAGGAGAATCGAACTCGCACTATCAGCTTGGGGAAGCGCAAAGGTTACGGCTGCCAGAGGCGCTGACCTGGCGTCCCTGGCGGTCTCCAGTGACCGTAGTTGACCCCTCGTCACCCTGGCTAATGGCACGCTAACCGGAAAATCACCGGCCTCAGCCAGAGCGCGGCAGCGGACCCCGGCCGCTGATTGTCAGCAGGGATTGTTGCCGGGCCAGGTCAGGCGGCGGGTGCGAGGGTGACGGTGTACCCGAGTGCTTCCAGCTGCCGGACGTGGCCCCGGGTCTTCTTCTCTTTATTGATGCGGCTTGCGTAGTAGCCGGCGCCGAGTTCGCGGAAGCGGGCGGTGCGGCTGGTGAGCAGGTGCCAGATGATGACCAGGATGGTCCGGGCGATGGCTACCAGGGCCTTGAGCTTGCCCCGGCGGCGGACGAGCCGCCGGTAGCGCTCGCCGAGAAAGGTATCGGTGCGGGCGGCGGTGGCCGCTGCTTCGCCCAGGAGCCCCTTCAGGTAAGGGTTCCCCTTGCCGGTCTTGCCGTCCCGGCTCTTGGCCCCGGACTGGATGGTGCGGGGGGTCAGCTTCGCCCACGACACCAGGTGCCCGGGGGTCGGGAACCGGCTCATATCCAGCCCGATCTCGGCGATGATCGCCTGCGCGACGGCGCGGCTGATCCCGGGGATGTCATCCAGCCGGGCGAGGGCGGGCAGCACTGGGGCGTCCCGGCCGCCCCCGGCACCGGGGCCGGTGGTGCCGTCGGCGTCAATTCCCTGGGCGGCGGGGATGGCGGCGACCTGCTCCTCGATCCGGGTGGTGAGATGGTCAACCTGGCCGGTGAGGTAGTCGATCTGGGTAAGCAGGATCCGGGCCAGCTCAGCGTGGTGATCATCGAACTTCCCGGTGAGCGCCTCGACCAGGGCGGCGTGCTTGACCCGCATCCGGCCGCGGGCCAGCCCGGCCAGGACTTCGGGGTCGCGTTCCCCGGCGATCAGCGCCTCGATCATGTCCCGGGCCGAGACCGTGGTCAGCCGGCTGGCCACCGAGGACACCTTGATCAGTGAGTCTTCCAGGAGCTTTTCCAGCCGCTGCCAGTACCGGGCGCGCTCGCGGGTCAGGTCGGTGCGCAGCCGGGTGTAATCACGCAGCCGGCGGATCTCGGCCGGAGGGACGAAGCTGGGCCGCAGCATCCCCCGCTCGGTCAGCTTCGCCAGCCACACCGCATCCAGCTTGTCGGTC
>DASXIN010000131.1:0-4923 GCA_036497945.1 Streptosporangiaceae bacterium
CGGCCGGGCTCAGCGGAACATCAGGTGGTAGCCGTCCTGGCGGAGCTGGCTGATCACGTCGTCGCAGTGCGCCGGGCCGCGCGTCTCGACCTGCAGCAGCACCTCGACCTCGTCGACCCGCAGCCGCGGCGTGACCCGCTCGTGCATCACGTCGAGCACGTTGGCGCCCAGGCCGGCCACCGCGCCCAGCAGGCCGGCCAGCGCGCCGGGACGGTCCGGGATCCGGCACCGGAAGGTCAGGTAGCGGCCGGCCGCGGCCAGGCCGTGCCGGAGCACCTTGGCCAGCAGCAGCGGGTCGATGTTGCCGCCGGACAGCACGGCCACCACCGGCGGCTCGAACATGCCGGCGTTCTCCATCAGCCCGGCCACGGCGGCCGCCCCGGCCGGCTCGACCACCTGCTTGGCCCGCTCCAGGCACAGCAGCAGCGCCCGGGACAGGCTCTCCTCGGACACGGTCAGCACGTGATCGGCGAGCTTGGAGATGATCCCGAACGGGATCTCCCCGGGCAGGCAGACCGCGATGCCGTCGGCCATGGTCGCGGCGGGCTGCACCCGGACCGGGTGGCCGGCGGCCAGTGAGGCCGGGTAGGCCGCGACCGCCTCGGCCTGCACGCCGACCACCGCCACCGAGGGGTCCGCGGACTTGATCGCGATGGTGACCCCGGCGGCCACGCCGCCCCCGCCGACCGGGATCGCGACCGTGCGCACCTGCGGGCACTGCTCCATGATCTCCAGGCCGAGGGTGCCCTGGCCCGCGACGATGTCCGGGTGATCGAACGGGTGGATGAGCACCGCGCCGGTTTCGGCCGCGTACTCGCGCGCGTGCTCCACCGCGTCGTCCACGGTCGAGCCGCGCATGATGATCTCCGCCCCGTAGCCCCGGGTCGCCTCGATCTTGGGCAGCTGGGCGCCCTCCGGCATGATCACGGTGGCCTTCACGCCGAGCAGCTCGGCGGCGAACGCCACCCCCTGGGCGTGGTTGCCCGCGCTGGCCGCCACCACGCCCCGGGCCCGTTCCTCGTCGCTGAGCCGGGAGATCCGGAAGTAACCGCCGCGGGCCTTGAACGAGCCGGTGCGCTGCAGGTTCTCGCACTTGAGGAACACGGGACCGCCGAGCCGCTCGGACAGCACCCGGGAGTGCAGCAGCGGGGTCGGCGGCAGGATCTCGCGCAGTACCTCGCGAGCGGCGGCCACGTCGTCGGCGCTCACGGTGGGGGAGGTCATCGCCATCCCTGCAGTGTCGCACCCCCCGCCGGCCGGCCCCAGCCGGGATGCGAAGCCCGTCGCAGGGGACGTAGTGTCGAAAGAGTGCAGCCAGACAACGAGACTTATGCAGCCGACGGAACCCCGCCCCGCCCCGCCGCCACCACCCTGAGCGAACTGCGCGCCAGCGGGCACGAGATCGAGACCGTTAAAGAGGAACTCCGGCGCAACCTGCTGGCCAGGATGCGCGCCGGGGAGGAAAGGTTTCCCGGCATCGTCGGATTCGACCAGACGGTGCTGCCCCACGTGGAGCGGGCCCTGCTGGCCGGCCACGACACGATCCTGCTGGGCGAGCGCGGCCAGGGGAAGACGCGCCTGATCCGGACCCTGTCCGTCCTGCTCGACGAGTGGACGCCCGCGGTTACGGGCTGTGAGATCAACGACCATCCCTACCAGCCGGTCTGCGCGCGGTGCCAGCGCCTGGCCGCCGAACTGGGCGACGACCTGCCGGTCACGTGGCGGCACCGCAGCGAGCGCTACGGCGAGAAGCTGGCCACCCCGGACACCAGCGTGGGCGACCTGATCGGCGACATCGACCCGGTCAAGGTGGCCGAGGGCCGGACGCTGGGCGACCCGGAGACGATCCACTTCGGCCTGGTCCCGCGGACCAACCGCGGCATCTTCTGCCTCAACGAACTTCCCGACCTGGCCGAGCGCATCCAGGTCGCCCTGCTCAACGTGCTGGAGGAACGGGACATCGGGGTGCGCGGCTACTCGCTGCGGCTGCCGCTCGACCTGATCCTGGTGGCCAGCGCCAACCCCGAGGACTACACCAACCGCGGCCGGATCATCACCCCGCTGAAGGACCGTTTCGGCGCGGAGATCCGCACCCACTACCCGCTCACGCTGGACGACGAACTCGCGCTGACCCAGCAGGAGGCGCTGGTCGCCTGGGACGGCGCCGACCCCGGCGCGGACCTGCCCGAGCACCTGGTGGAGGTCATCGCGCGGTTCACCCGGCTGGTCCGGTCCTCGCCCGCGGTGGACTCGCGGTCCGGTGTCTCGGCCCGGTTCGCGATCGCCGCGGCGGAGTCCGTGGCCGCCTCCGCGGTACGGCGCGCCGCGCTGACCGGGGAGGCCCAGCCGGTGGCCCGGATCTGCGACCTGCCGCCGGTCGTGAGCAGCCTGCGCGGCAAGGTGGAGTTCGAGGTCAGCGAGGAAGGCCGGGAAACGGAGGTGCTCGAGCACCTGCTCCGGCGGGCTATCGCGGACACGTTCCGGTCCCGGCTCGGCAGCGCCGACCTGAGCGGGCTGCTGGCCACCTTCGAGGAAGGTGGCTCGGTGGAGACCGGCGACCTGGTGCCCGCGGCCACGCTGCTGAACCGGATCGGCGAGGTCCCCGGCCTGGCCCGGATCATGGACCGGCTGGGCATGGACGGCGGTGAGTCGTTTGGTGAGGCCGCCGCGGCGCTGGAGTTCGCGCTGGAGGGGCTGTACCTGATGCGGCGGCTGTCCAAGGACGTGATCGACGGAAGTGCGGTCTACCGCACATGAGCGGCTACCGGTACGGCGAGTATCACGACGGCCCGGATCCGCTGGCGGCACCGTTCGACGCCCGCGGCGCCCTGGACGAACTGGGCGACGCGGTGCTGGATGGCGCGGACCCGTCCAGTGCCCTGCGTGACCTGCTGCGCCGCGGGGTGAACGGCCGCCGCGGCCTGGATGACCTGCTGCGCCGGGTCCGCGACCGGCAGCGCGAGATCCGCAGCCGCGGCCGGCTGGACGGCATCCTGGAGGAAGCGCGGGCGCTGCTGGACACCGCGGTCGGCCAGGAGCGGGCCGAGCTGTTCCCCGACCCCAGCGACGAGGCCCGGC
This sequence comes from Streptosporangiaceae bacterium, assembly GCA_036497945.1. Lineage (GTDB taxonomy): Bacteria > Actinomycetota > Actinomycetes > Streptosporangiales > Streptosporangiaceae > RYN-230. The sequence continues at coordinate 3,079 of DASXIN010000131.1, forward strand.
TCCGCGAGGACGAACTGGACGGGCTGCCGTCCGACACCGCTCAGGCCATCCGCAGGCTGGCCGACTACAACTGGCGCAGCCAGGCCGCCCGGGAGACCTTCGAGCGACTCAAGGACCTGCTCCGCAGCGAGGTCCTGGACAGCCAGTTCCGCGGCATGAAGGAAGTCCTGCAGCAGCCGGACCCGGAGGCCATGCAGCGGGTCAAGGACATGCTGGCCGACCTCAACCAGATGCTGGAGGCGGACACCCGGGGCCAGCACACCCAGGCGGACTTCGACAGCTTCATGGACCGCTACGGCGAGATGTTCCCGGAGAACCCGCGTGACCTCGAGGAACTCGTCGACTCGCTGGTCCGCCGGGCCACGGCCGCGCAGCGGCTGCTCGGCTCGCTCACCGACGGGCAGCGCGACGAACTGGCCGCGCTGATGGAGCAGACCCTGCAGGACGCCGGGCTGGCCGCGGAGATGTCCCGGCTGTCCGACGCGCTACGCGCCCGGCGGCCGGAAATGGACCAGGCGGCCTGGTCGGGTGACCCGATGACCGGCGACCAGCCACTCGGCCTGAGCGATGCCACCAGTGCCCTGGCCGACCTCGCCGACCTGGCCGACCTGGAGTCGGAACTGCGCCAGGACTACCCCGGAGCGCGCCTCGACGACGTCGACGAGGCCGCCGTCCGGCGCGCCCTGGGCCGCCAGGCCGTCGACGACATGGAGGCGCTCCGGCAGACCGAGCGCGAGCTGGAGCGGCAGGGCTACCTGCAGCGCAACCAGGGGCAACTGGAGCTCACCCCCAAGGCGGTCCGGCGGCTGGGCGAGACCGCGCTGCGCCGGGTCTTCGCGGACCTGCCCGAGGGCGGCTACGGGGATCACGAGCAGCGGGACGCCGGGCAGGCCGGGGAGTACACCGGCGCCACCCGCCGCTGGCAGTTCGGCGACGAGCAGGCCATTGACGCGCCGGCCACGGTACGGAATGCGCTGCTGCGCGAGGCGGGGACACCGCGCAGCGCTGAGTCGCACGGGGTCCGGCTGTCCGGCCGGGACTTCGAGGTCGGCGAGACCCAGCGGCGCGCGTCCGCGGCCGTCTGCCTGCTGGTCGACCTGTCCTACTCGATGGCGCTGCGCGGCACCTGGGGCGCGGCCAAGCAGACCGCGCTGGCCCTGCACGCGCTGGTGCGCAGCCGGTTCCCGCAGGACTCCATCCAGGTCATCGGGTTCTCGAACTACGCCAGGGAGCTGCGCGAGACCGACCTGGCCGGGCTCGGCTGGGACATGGTGCAGGGCACCAACCTGCACCACGCGCTGGTCCTGGCCGGCCGCTACCTGGACCGGCGTCCCGAGCACGATCCGGTGGTGCTCATCGTGACCGACGGCGAGCCGACCGCCCACCTGCGCCGGGACGGGCGATCCTGGTTCGTCTGGCCGCCGGCGCCGGAGACGATCCAGCTCACCCTGGCCGAGGTGGACAAGATGACCCGGCGGCACGCGTCGCTGAACGTGTTCATGCTGGCCGAGGACGAGCGGCTGACCGACTTCGTGAACGAGGTGGCCCGGCGCAACGGCGGCCGCGTCCTGAACGCCGTGCCGGAACGGCTCGGCGAGTTCGTGGTCCGTGACTTCCTGCGGACCCGCCGCGAGGCGCGCCGCTAGCTGCACGTGTTGGCTGCACGGTGTTAGCTGCACGGTGTTGCGGTACCGGCCGCCCGGGAAAACGAGAGATAGATTTTGCTTTAGGGCTTTTCGGACGTGACGCAGCGACCTGGATCTCGTAGTAGCGTTCGGCCGTTAAAGCTATGGCGGGCCGAAGGGGTGGCAGCTGGCCAGGCCTGCATATCTCTTAGGAGGATCA
>DASXIN010000132.1:0-27221 GCA_036497945.1 Streptosporangiaceae bacterium
TTCGGGCTCGAACTCGAGCTGACCGAGGGCATGCGCTTCGACAAGGGGTACATCTCGCCCTACTTCGTCTCCGACCCGGAGCGGATGGAAGCAGTCCTGGACGACCCGTACATCCTGGTGACCAACTCCAAGGTGTCGGCCAACAAGGACCTGCTGCCGCTGCTCGACAAGGTGGTCCAGTCTGGCAAGCCGCTGGCCATCATTGCCGAGGATGTGGAGGGCGAGGCGCTGGCCACCCTGGTGGTCAACAAGATCCGCGGTCTGTTCAAGTCCGTCGCGGTGAAGGCCCCCGGCTTCGGTGACCGGCGCAAGGCCATGCTCGGTGACATCGCCATCCTCACGGGTGCGCAGGTGATCAGCGAGGAGGTCGGTCTCAAGCTGGAGAACGCCGACCTGGACCTGCTCGGCCGGGCCCGCAAGGTCGTGGTGACCAAGGACGAGACCACCATCGTGGACGGCGCTGGTGACTCCGAGCAGATCTCCGGCCGGGTGAACCAGATCCGGGCCGAGATCGAGAACACCGACTCGGACTACGACCGGGAGAAGCTGCAGGAGCGGCTGGCCAAGCTGGCGGGCGGCGTTGCCGTCATCAAGGCTGGCGCGGCCACCGAGGTCGAGCTGAAGGAGCGCAAGCACCGCATCGAGGACGCGGTGCGCAACGCGAAGGCCGCCGTGGAGGAAGGCGTCGTCGCCGGAGGCGGCGTGGCCATCCTGCAGGCAGGGGCCAACGCCTTCAAGAAGCTCGAGCTGACCGGTGACGAGGCGACCGGCGCGACTATCGTGCGCCGTGCCGTCGAGGAGCCGCTCAAGCAGATCGCGGTGAACGCCGGCCTCGAGGGCGGCGTCGTGGTCGAGAAGGTGAAGTCGCTCTCTTCCGGGCACGGCCTCGACGCCGCGACCGGGGAGTACGTCGACATGTTCAAGGCCGGGATCATCGACCCAGCGAAGGTGACCCGGTCCGCGCTGCAGAACGCAGCCTCCATCGCCGGCCTGTTCCTGACCACCGAAGCAGTGGTGGCCGAGAAGCCGGAGAAGGAGAAGGCGCCTGCCGCGCCCGGCGGCGGTGACATGGACTTCTGAGTCCACTAGCCAGGAGGGGCGGTCCCGGGAAACCGGGGCCGCCCCTCTCGCGTGTGCGCACTGTGCGTGCTGGGCCGGTATGATCCGCGTTGCGACATTGATCGCGCGCCAGGCTCCACAATGTGATGAATCCGGGGGATTATCTAGGCATGAGGCGCCGTTCCCCCAGGCGGCCGAGCGCGGAGCAGATGATCCGCGAGTATCTCGGCGCGGTCTCGACTGCGGCCACCCGCAAGCTGCCCAAGGGCGACCGGCTGCTGTTCGTGGGGCGCACCCGGGCGGCCATCGAGGCGCAGGTGGGCCCGCTCGCCTCGGCCGACGACGCGGACGCGGTGGCGGCGGCGCTGACCGCGCTGGGGGACCCGGACGAGCTGGCGGACAAGGAACGGGAGCGGCTGTACAGCGCCCGGCGGCGCGGCGCCGCGGCCGAGCCGCCCACGCTGTGGAGGCCCCCGGGTAAGACAAGCCGGCGGGCTGCCCCACCCGCCAAGCCGCCGCGCGACGGGTCGGCCGGTACGCCGCCCCGCCGGTCGCGGACGTGGCCCTACCGCAGGTCCGGGGCTGACGATCCGGCCCGGCCCGGCCCGGCTGGGCCCACGGGCGCCGAGCCCGAGATTTCTGGTTCGGGAGCTCCTGGTTCGGGTGCTTCTGGTTCGGGCGCTCCTGGTTCCAGCGCTCCTGGTTCGGAGCCGCCTGCTGCCGCGTCAGGCAGCGGGGTGTACATCCCGGCGCCGCGCCAACCTGAGCAACCGGGGCCGACGGTGGGACCAGGCATGGTCGGCCGCACCGGCTGGCTCGCACCCCCGGGGACGGTTGGCCCGGGCGTACCCCCTGGTACCGCTGGGTCCGCCGGGACCGCTGGGGCAAACGGGCACAACGGGAGTGTTGGGGCAGGTGCGCTGAATGGCAGCGCGCCGAGCGGCCAGAACGGCACCGCCCCGGGTACCCGGGGCAGCCCAGCCGCCGAGCCCGGCTCAGCCGCCGAGCCCGGCCCGGACGCCGAGCCCGGCCCGGACGCCGGGGACGACACGTCCGGCCACGTGCTGCCACCCGAGGCGGCCCCGGCGGATGGCACCAAGCCGCTGTCCATCGTGCCCGGCATGGAGACACCCGGCCCGGCCAGTGACGAGCCGGCGAGACGGAAGTTCGGCCCGCCCGCCCCGCTGATCGAGGCGTGGACGCTGGCCCGCCAGAACAAGCTGGAGGCGGTGGCGGTACTACTGCTGGGCGTCGGCGGGCTCATTTACCCGTTCCCGCTGTGGCTGATCGGCGGCGTCGTGGCGCTCCGGTCCCGGCACTGGGACAAGCGGGACAAATGGCTCGCGCTAGTCGGGCCGGTAGGCTTCGCGGCCATCTGCATGGTGCTGCTCGGGATCTCCGGGAGCGGCGGGTTCTTCCACGCGCTGGCTCAGTCGACGCACCAGTTCAGCCTGCTGCTCCGGGTGGGCTGCGTGCTGTGCGCCGGGTACCTGGTGTGGCGGCTGCGGCGCGGCCCGCGGCGCCGGAAGACCCCGCCCTGGCTGCGCGGCCGCTGACTGCCCAGGCCGCTTCCGGTGTCTGGTTTTTCATGGTTACCGGTGATTCTGGCCGGGTATACCCGCCCGTGCGCTTGGCACCAGACGACCGAAGGTGATCGTGGAGTGCAACCCCGGTCCACCGGCTGGGGGCGCCTGTGCGGTCCACGGCAGCCACTACTGCCGTAGGCCTCGCGGGACCGATAACCTAGGGTGGCATTCCCCCGTGCGCTCACCCGCCCGCTCTCTCTGCGTGAGGTCTGGTCCGTGCCAACTGGCAAGGTCAAATGGTATGACGCCGACAAAGGGTTCGGCTTTCTCACCCGCGATGACGGGGGTGAGGTCTTCGTGCATTCCACGGCGCTGCCGTCGGGAACCACCGCGTTGCGGCCTGGCCAGCGTGTCGAGTTCGGTGTCGCCGAGGGCCGCCGGGGGGTGCAGGCACTCCAGGTCCGGCTGCTCGAGCCGCCGCCCACCGTGGCCAAGACCCCGCGGAAGAACCCGGACGAGATGGTGGTCATCGTCGAGGACCTGATCAAGCTGCTGGACGGGGTATCCGCCGCCTACCGCCGGGGCCGGCACCCGGACAGCCGGGACGGCAAGAAGATCGCGTCGGTGCTCCGGGCCGTCGCCGACGACCTGGAAGCCTGACCCTCAGCCCGTTTCCGCTTGCGCGGGTGCGGCCGCTGCCGCCGGATGGCCATTGCCGGGCAGCAGCACCGAGACGTCCAGGCCGCCAGCGGGCCGGGCGCGGGCGATGACGTCGCCGAGGTGGGCGACGGCCACCGAGCGCACGATGGACAGGCCAAGCCCGGCCCCGGCCGGGCCGGCCGCCGGGTCGCACAGCTGCCGGAACGGCTCGAACAGCAGCGGGGCCAGGTCCGGTTCGATCTTCGGGCCGCCGTTGGTCACCGCGAGATACGCCGCGTCGCCACGCATCCCGGTGGCCACCTGGATCCAGCCGCCCGGCTGGTTGTGCCGCACCGCGTTGTCCACCAGGTTGGCCACCATCCGGTCGAGCAGCACCAGGTCACCGTTGGTGGGTGCGGCGGTCAGCGCGGTCTCCACCCGCAGCGACCCGGCCCGGATGGCCGGGCCCGCCGCGTCCACCGCGTCCTCGGCCAGCACGGCCAGGTCAGCCCCCTCCCGGGACACCGGGCCGCGGTCACTGCGGGCCAGCGTGAGCAGCGCCTCGATCAGCGCCTCGGCCCGGTCCACGGCCGCCGCCACCTCGACGGCCATGTCTTCCAGCTGCGCCGGGGTCCGGTCCGGCTTGGCCAGCGTGACATCGATGGCCGTGCGCATCACGGTCAGCGGGGTGCGCAGCTCGTGCGAGGCGTTGGCCACGAATCGGCGCTGGCTGGCGAACGCCGCGTCCAGCCGGGCCAGCATCGCGTCATACGTGTCGGCCAGTTCCTTCAGTTCGTCGTCCGGGCCGGCCAGCGCGAGCCGCTCGCCCAGGTTCTCCTCGGAGGCCCGGCGGGCCGCGCCGGTGATCGCGTGCACCGGCCGCAGCGCCCGCCCGGCCACCAGCCAGCCGACCACACCGGATACCAGGCCCATCAGGCCCAGCCCGGCCAGCGAGTAGACCAGCAGCTGGTGCACGGCCACGTCACGCTGGCTGGCCGCGCCTGCCTTGACTCCCTGGGTGAAACCCTGCTGGCACTTGCTCAGCAGGCCCTTCTGGTAGCTCGGCATCAGCCCCTTCTTGTGTGCAGCTATCACCTTGCTGCACGCGCCCTTTAGTTGCGTCTGCGCCGCGGACACCGACACGCTGCTGGGGGCCTTGTCGGCTGACGTGCTCAGGCCGCGCACCACGAACACGTAGGTGAAGGCCAGCAGCATGGCCGCGGCCAGCAGGAACAGCCCGCTGTAGATCAGGGTGAGCCGGAGCCGGATGGTGCGCCGGCGCAGCCGCTTCACGGCACCCGCAGCCGGTAGCCGCTGCCGATGACCGTCTCGATCAGCGGCGGCTCGCCGAGCTTGCGGCGCAGCCGGGTCATCGTCACCGACACCGTGTTGCTGAACGGGTCAGCATGCTCGTCCCACACGTTCTCCAGCAGTTCCTCGGCGCTGACCACGGCGCCGTCCGCGCCGAGTACCGCTTCCAGTACGCCGAACTCCTTCCGGGTCAGCGCCAGCAGCCGGCCGCCCCGGCTGGCCCGGCGGCGGGCCCGGTCCACGGTCAGGTCACCCCGGGTGAGCACCGGCGGGGTGGACGGGCTGCGCCGGGACAGCGCCCGGACCCGGGCCACCAGCTCGGAGAACGCGAACGGCTTGGGCAGGTAGTCGTCGGCCCCCAGGTTGAGCCCGTCCACCCGGTCCTCCACCGCGGCGGCCGCGGTGAGCATGAGGATCCGGGCCGGGCTCGGACCAGCCACCAGGCCCGCGCAGACCGCGTCGCCATGCACCCGGGGCAGGTCGCGGTCCAGCACCACCACGTCGTACCGGTTCAGCACGGTGGCCTCGATGGCGGCGGCACCGTCGTAGGCCACGTCTACCGCCATGCCCTGATCACGTAGTCCCTCCGCGATCCGGTTGGCCAGCGCCTTCTGATCCTCCACCACCAGCACCCGCACGGCTCTATGGTGCCCCAGCCGGCATGACAAAGACATAACACCGGCAGCGCCAGCTGCCTTGTCCCGGCCAGGCCAGGCGGGGCGACCGGGCGGGCGGCACTGGGCGGGGACCGGCGTTCTGTAGCGGGGGTGTCATCGGGAACGGCGTAGACCTCTGGCTGTTCCACAGCGGCGCAATCAGGGAGGTCCACGATGAGAATCAGAGCGGCGGTGGGGCTGCTCGCCGTGCTGGGCGGGTTGAGCGCCGGGTGCGGCGGGGGCGCCGCACCGGCTGCGGTGCCCAGCCTGAGCGGGGCCAGCGGCGCGCAGGGCGGGGGCGGCAACCGGGCCGCGGAGCTGCGCGCGGCCGCCCAGTGCGTCCGGCAGCATGGCGTGCCCAGCTTCGCCGACCCGGTGCTCACCCCGAGCGGGGTGTACAGCGACGCGCGCAGCTTCCAGAACGCCAGCCAGGCCGCGCTGAGCGAGGTGCGGGCGGCGTGCGGGGCGCTGATGACCCGGGCCGGGCTGAACCCGGGGAAGGAGCCGCCCGCCCCGCCGCAGCTGGTGCAGGCCGGGGTTCGTTCCGCGGAGTGCGCCCGGGCGCATGGACTGCCAAACATGAAGGATCCGAGTGCCCGGACGCCGTACACGCCGGGGCACGGGTTCGGCTTGAGCGCGGACGAGGTCCCGGCGGGCGGGAAGCTGAGTCACGGCTTCCAGGAAGCCGGGCGCGCTTGCGGGCGGCTGTTCGCCGTGGAGATCCGGGCCTCGACGCTGGCGAGCCTGGGCAATGACGGCTGACCGGCGGCTCGGCTGGCGGGGTGCGCTGCTGACCGGCGGTTGCCTGCTGGTGCTCGGCGGCGCGACAGGCGGGCTGGCGCTGACGCTGGCCGGGCGGCCTGCCGCCGCCGCGGGCGGCCAGAGCCGGCTGGGTACCGCGGCGGTGGTGCGCACAGGGCTGGTCAACACGGTGCAGGTGAGCGGGTCGCTGGGGTATGCGGGCTCGGTCACGGTGGTCAACCAGACGCCGGGGACGGCGTACACGGCGCTACCGCAGCCCGGGCAGGTGGTCCGCCGCGGCGGCCGGCTGTATGAGGTGGATGGCAGCCCGGTGTTCCTGTTCTACGGGGGCCGGCCGGAGTGGCGGGCCCTCGCGGCCGGCGTGACGCCTGGGCCGGACGTGGCGCAGCTGGATAGGAACCTGATCGCGCTGGGCTACGCCACCGCGACGCTGACCGTGAGCGGCAGCTACACCGACGCCACCGGCTACGCCGTGGCGCGCTGGCAGCAGGCGGCCGGGCTGCCGGTGACCGGGACCGTGCCGCTCGGCCAGGTCGGCTACGCACCAGGCGCGCTCCGGGTCTACCAGGTGTCGGCCGGCCTGGGCGGGCCGCCCGCGGCGGGCGGCACCGTGCTGACCGCGACGTCCGACCGGCCGGTGGTCACGGCGCAGCTTCCGGTGGCCCAGGAGTATCTGGTCCGGCGGGGCGACCGGGTCACCGTGACGCTGCCGAACGGCAGCACCACTACGCCGGGGGTGGTCACCTCGGTGTCCACGGTGGCCAGCGGCGGGTCGGCGGCCAGCGCGTCGCCCGGGCCGTCCAGCGGGCCAGCGAGCACCGGTGCCGGATCCCCCGGCGGGGGCGGGTCCGGCAGTTCGGACACGGTGCCGGTCACGGTTCGGCTGGCCCACCCGCGGCTGGCCGGGCACCTGTTCCAGGCCCCGGTCACCGTCAACATCGTCAGCGCCCGGGCCGACCACGTGCTCGCCGTGCCGGTGAACGCGCTGGTCGCGCTGGCCGGCGGCGGGTACGCGGTGCAGGTCGTGCAGGGCCGGGCCACGCACCTGACCGCGGTGCGCACCGGGCTGTTCGGCGGCACACTGGTCCAGGTCAGCGGGGCCGGGCTGCATCCGGGCACGCGGGTGGAGGTGCCGGCGCCATGAGCGAGCCGAAGGGGCGCGGCGCCGACTGGACTGAGGAGGGAGGAACGAGCGACGAGGGAAGGAGGCGCCTTCAGGCGCCCTGGAGGCTCAAAGGCGGCACAGTACTCGAACTGGCGGGGGTGAGCAAGGTCTACCCGGGCGCCCCTCCGGTGACCGCGCTGGCCGGGATGGACCTGCGGATCGGGGCGGGGGAGCGGCTGGCCGTGCGCGGGCCCTCCGGCTCGGGCAAGTCCACCCTGCTGCACATCCTCGGCACGCTGGAGCGGCCCACCACGGGTGTGGTCCGGGTGGCGGGCCGGGACGTGTCCGCGCTGTCCGACGCCGAGCTGTCCGCGGTGCGCGGGCACCGGCTCGGCTTCGTGTTCCAGCAGTTCTACCTGCTCGACCACCTGGACGCGGTGGACAACGTGGCGCTCGGCCTGCTGTACCGGGGCGGCTCGGTCCGGGAGCCGCGGCTGGCCGCCCGGCAGGCGCTGCACCGGGTCGGCCTCGGCCACCGGCTCAGCCACCGGCCGCCGCAGCTGTCCGGGGGTGAGCGGCAGCGGGTGGCGATCGCCCGCGCGGTGGCCGGGCAGGCGGCCGTGGTGCTGGCCGACGAGCCGACCGGCAACCTGGACACCGTGACCGGGGACGGGATCATCGCGCTGCTCACCGAGATCGCCGACGACGGCACGGCGGTGGTCGTGGTGACGCACGACGCGGGCGTGGCTGGCGCGATGGACCGGGAGGTGGAGATGCGCGACGGCCGCGTCTTGTCCGACATCTGCAGGTTGGAGGTGCGGCGGTGACCGCCGTGGCGCCGCCCCGGTCGCGGCTGCGGCCGCAGGACACGCTGCGGGCCGGGGCCGGGTCACTCCGGTCCCGAGCCTGGCGGGCCGCGCTGTCCGCGCTGGGTGTGGCCATCGGCATCGGGGCCGCCGTCGCGGTGCTCGGCGTGTCCGCTTCCTCCCGGGCCAGCCTGCTCCGCGAGCTGGGCGCCGAGGGGAACCTGCTCACCGTGGGAGCCGGCGAGGACGTCACCGGGGCGCCCGCGGCACTGCCAGTCACCGCGCCCGGCATGATCGCGCGGATTCCCCCGGTCGAGTCGGTGTCCGCGGTGGGCTACCTGCCCGGGGTGATCGTGCGCCGGACGGCCGCGGTACCGACCGTGAACACCGGCGGCATCTCGGTGCTGGCCGCGCAGACCAGCCTGCTGCGCACGCTGGACGGCCGGGTGGCGCGGGGGGCGTTCCTCAACGCGGCCACGGTTCGGTACCCAGCCGTGGTGCTCGGCGCGGTGGCGGCGCGCACGCTGGGGATCGGCCGGGTGACCGTGGGGACTCAGGTCTACCTGGGCAATCAGTACTTCACCGTGGTCGGCATCCTGCGACCGGTGCCGCTGGCCCCGGAGATCGACGAGGCGGCGCTGGTCGGCTTCCCGGTGGCCAACGCCCTGCTCGGCCTGGGCGGCCACCCGACCGAGATCTACCTGCGGGCCCAGCCCGACCAGGTGCAGGCGGTCGACTTGGTGCTGCCGTTCACCGCCAACCCGGCGCTGCCCGAGGCCGTCCAGGTCAGCCGGCCGTCTCAGCTGCTCGCCGCCCGGGCGCAGGCCAAGTCGGCGCTCACCGGGCTGTTCCTCGCGCTGGGCGCGGTCGCCGTGCTGATCGGCGGGGTGGGCATCGCCAACATCATGGTGATCTCAGTGCTGGAACGCCGGACCGAGATCGGGCTGCGCCGCGCGCTGGGCGCGACCCGGCGTCAGGTCGGCGCCCAGTTCCTCACCGAATCGGTGCTGCTGTCGGCCATCGGCGGGGTATTTGGCGTCGGCCTTGGTGCCCTGGCCACCGTCGGGTATGCGCTGGCTACTGGGCAGGCGGTGGTGCTGCCTTTGGCCGCTTCGGTGGGTGGCCTCGGGGTGGCCGTGCTGGTGGGCATGGTGGCCGGCGTCTACCCGGCGGCCCGCGCGGCGCGGCTGCCACCGGCTGAAGCACTGCGTTCTGCGGCGTGAGTGCCGGTCTAGTCCCAAGTGGCTGAATGAAGCATTTATGTAGTGCGGGGCGGGCGGTCAGCGGCTGGCGGGGTGTGGGGTCATCCGGCGGCCGGCCAGAATGCGGCGTCGCCGGGCGAGGATGAGGGCCACAAAGGTGGCGGCCAGACCGGCCGCGGCCACGGCCAGCCCGGCGACCCCACTGTTCGTGATCGACATGGCCAGCCCGGCCAGGCCGCCGACCACCCAGGCCAGTTGGTGGATGGTTTCCGACGCGGCCAGCGTGGAGGATCGGATCTCTTCCGGGATCTCCCGCTGCACGATCGAGTCGAGCGCCAGCTTGGCCAGCACCTGGCCGGAGGCGGCCACCAGCGCCACGATCAGCGCCGCCCACAAGCCGAAGAATACGGCGCAGGCCGCGGTGACCACGGTCGAGATGGCCAGCATGGTGAACATGATCAAGTGCGGTGACCGGGCCCGCAGCAAGGCCCCGATCCCGGTGCCGATGAACCCACCGGCCCCGGCGGCAGCGATCATCGCGGCCAGCGCGACCTTGTCCGAAGTGCCGGGGAAGTGAACGGTGCGCAGCAGGAAGGCCAGGAAGAAGATCATGTAACCGGAGAAGGCACGGAGCGCCGCGTTGCCTCGCATCGCCTCGCCGACGATCGGGCCGACGCTGCGTAGTGTCGTCGCCCACTTCGCCTGCTTCAGCCCCCGCCGGGCGGCGGCCGGCTGACCCGTTCCGGCCTGGCCGTTCGGCGCGGGTCCGGCGTGGCCGTTTTCCGCGTGCCCGGCCGTGGGCGCCTGGTGCGGCCGGACCGTGTGCGGGTCGGTGGGGTACTCGCTGGGCCGGTATGGATGGGCGCCGTGCGCTCCGGCGCCATTGGGCCCGTTGGGTCCAGCTCCGTGCGGCCCAGCCCGGCCCGCTCCGGGCGGATCAGCAGTGGCTGGGGTGGGCGCCTCGTCGACCTGGTCGGGTAGCCGGATGCCGAGCGCGATCGCGGCCAGGTACACCACAGTGCCCACCCGCAGCACCCAGGCGGCGCCGGTAGACCCACCGCCAGCCAGCAACGAGATGGCACCGGCGGCTGCCACACCCAGTGCCGACGCGATCAGCGCGGCGAGCGAGATCCGGGCGTTGGCCGACACCAGGGTGATTTTGGCCGGGAGCAGCCGGGGGGTGACCGCGCTGCGGGTCACCCCGTACGCCTTCTGCAGCACAAGCACGCCGAACGCGGCCGGCAGCAGCGTGACGGTGTCGTTGTGCTGGGCCGCGCCCGCCATCCCCCAGCAGAGCAGGCCGCGGGCCAGCAGGGTGCCGAGCATGATGTACCGGCGGCCGTCCCGGACCCGGTCGAGCATCGGCCCGATGATCGGGGCCAGCACGGCGAACGGCGCCATCGTGATCAGGAGCGTGAGCGCGATCCGGCCCCGGGCCTGGTCGACCGACGTGCTGAAGAACAGCGTCCCGGCCAGCGCGACCGCGACGAACGCGTCCGCGGCGGCGCCCGCCGCGGTGAGTTCCAGGAGCCGGTCCAGCCCGGTCCGGTCGGCCCCGGACGCCCGGGTCAGCCGGCGGATGACCCGCTCGGTACCCCGGGCGGTGCTGGCCCCGGCATGCCCGGCTGAGCCCAGACCCGATGCGACGTTACGAGCCGCCCGCTTGGCTCGCGGCCCCGCACCGGACACTCCCATGGTCCAAGTCTCTGCCATGACAGCCCGTGGTGCGACCTGACCTTGAGCGATGTTTTCGCACGTGTCGCGATCAGGCGTGGCCAGGAGGTGCCGGGGCCGCGTGCTCGTGCGCTATAAGTGCTCCGGCGCATCCGGATCCGGATCGGACCAGGGCGTCGCGCGGATATCATCAGGGCTGGTAGACAAGTCCTAGACGCACGCATTCTGCCTCTTCGGGGGCGGTAGCGCCTGGCGAAGGGCTGGCCAGTGGCCGGCCGGGTGATATGGCCGCACGGCGGTGCGTGGATGGGGGAGAATTGCTCACCGTGAGTCCACTGCGCGGAAGGACCAAGGAGCCGGACGAGGCCTGTGCGCAGGCCGTCGATCTGGCGCGGGCTGCCGCCGAGGAGATGGCGGGTCCAGCTGGGGTTGGCGAGCACGTCGCCACCACGGCCGATGGTGACCGTGTGGTGACGCATCTGTTCCGGGCCCTGGATCCGGCGTACCCCGGCTGGTGCTGGGCCATCACCGTGGCCCGGGCCTCCCGGTCCAAGCATGTGACGGTCAGTGAGGGCCTGCTGCTGCCCGGGCCGGACGCGATCCTGGCCCCGGACTGGGTGCCGTGGCGGGAACGGCTGCGTCCCGGTGATCTCGGGCCCGGCGACCTGCTGCCCGCCGCGCCGGACGACGCGCGGCTGGTCCCGATGGCCACGCTGGACGGGGACGATGGGCTCACCGACTGGGGCGAGTCAAGCTGGGCCGTACCCGGGGCAGAACTGGCTGGCCTGGCCACCGCCGAGGACGAGGACGAGGACGACCAGGCGGACGCGGAGGACATGGCGGACGCTGCCGATGCCGCGGACGGTGCCACCGCGCCGGACGGCGCCGCCGCCACCCGCCTGGCGGCCGAGGGCAGGGCCAGCGCGGCGCCAGACACCGTGCCGCTGCGCGCCCGGGTGCTGTCCGCCATCGGGCGGGATGACACCGCGCTGCGCTGGTACACCAGCGAGCACGGGCCGAAGACCCCGCTGGCGCACGCCGCTCCCGGGTTGTGTGCGGGCTGTGGCTTCTTCGTCCGGCTGGCCGGCCCGCTCGGGCAGGTGTTCGGCGTCTGCGGCAACGCCTACGCGCCGGACGACGGCCGGGTCGTCGCCGTCGATCATGGTTGCGGCGCGCACTCCGAGGCGGTCTTCGCGCCCTCAGCGGAGCAGCCGCTCCGCCCGGTCATCGACGAACTCGGCTACGACCTGGTGGACATGCCCGGCGTCTCGGTCGAGGAGACCGTGTTCGAGTCGCTAGACCACAACTAGCCGCCTGCCGCGTCAGGCCGGCCCTTCCTGCTCACCGTGAGGATGGGCCTGGGCGCGGCGTTCGGCTGCCCTGGCCCGGGACCGCTTCAGCCGCGGCACGTACCACAGCGCGAACAGGCCCATGCACACGCCGACCACGCAGGTCCACACCCACCAGCGCTGGCTCGGGGCCAGCTGATCGCGCAACACCAGCACGCTGATCAGGCCGATTACCCAGGCCCCGGTGATGACCGCGGTAACCAGCCGGTCGTTCGCCTCGAGCGGCGACGGCGCGGGCCGAAGTTTCCTGGTCACACGTCCAGGCTAGCCGCTCGTTCGCATGGTGTACTTGTCTCACACCCTTTTGGGGTGCCCACCCGTTCGCCTTGCTAACGGTTTGACGGAATGCCGCGGCACCGCATATCGTTAGCAAAAGTAATGACTCAGGCTAATGAAAATGACGTCCACACCGACCAGGTCCGACGCGGGCCTGGCAACAACGCTACGTATCTCGGTAAGCCGCCTGGCCCGGCGGCTGCGGGTCGAGCGGATCGCACCCGGGCAGGTGGAGCCGGTGCTGTCGGACACCCAGTTCGCCGCGCTGGCGACGCTGGAGAAGCAGGGCCCGATGAGCCCGGGCGAGCTGGCCAGTCACGAGCGGGTGCAGCCACCGTCGATGACCCGGGTCATCGCCGCGCTGGAGGAATGGCAGCTGGTCACGCGGACCGCACATGCTTCGGACCGGCGCCAGGTCGTGCTGACCGTGACCCCAGCGGGCCGGGAACTGGTGGTCAAGTCGCGCCGCCGCCGGGACGCGTGGCTGGCGAAACGGCTGAACGAGCTGACGCCGCAGGAGCGGGCGACGCTCCGGGCGGCCGCGCCGATCCTGGAGAAGCTGAGCCAGGCCTGACCAAGCGGTCCGGGCTGCGCACCTTCCGCTCGCTGAGCACGCGCAACTACCGGCTGTTCGCGACGGGGCAGGTCATCTCCAACAGCGGCACCTGGATGCAGCGGGTGGCGCAGGACTGGCTGGTCCTCGACCTCACCCACGACAGCGGCACCGCGCTGGGCATCGCCACCGGGCTGCAATTCCTGCCCATGCTGGTTAGCCCCTGGGGCGGAGCGATCGCCGACCGGTATCCCAAGCGGCGCATCCTGATGCTGACCCAGTCAGCCATGGGCCTGCTGGCCTTCATCCTCGGCCTGCTGGCCAGCACCGGTGCGGTCCGCATCTGGCAGGTCTACGCGCTCGCTTTCGGGCTCGGCCTGGCCACCCTGGTCGACAACCCCACCAGGCAGGCCTTCGTGACCGAGATGGTCGGCCACACCGATATGCCCAACGCCATTGCCTTGAACAGTGCCATCTTCAACCTGGCGCGGATTGCCGGGCCAGCCGCTGCCGGGCTGATCATCGGCGCGGTCGGCACTCCGGTTGCGTTCTTTGTCAACGCCGCCTCGTACGGTGCGGTGCTGATCAGCCTCAAGCTGATGCGGCCCGATGAACTGCACCCGGCTACCCCGGTGCCGAGAGCCAAGGGCCAGCTTCGCGAGGGGCTGCGTTACGTGTGGTCCAAGCCGGCCCTGCTGATGCCGATGGTGCTGATCTTCTTCGTGGCCACCTTTGGGATGAACTTCCAGGTGACCAACGCGCTGATGTCCCGGCAAGTGTTTCACACCGGGGCCACCGCGTTCGGCATCGCCTCGGCCGTGTTCGCGGCCGGCGCGCTGGCCGGCGCGCTGCTGGCCGCCCGCCGCGGCAAGCCTGGGCTGCGGCTGCTGGTGATCGCCGCGTTTAGCTTCGGGACCCTCGAAGTGGCCACCGCGCTGATGCCGTCGTTCTGGCTGTTCCTGGCCATGCTGGTGCCCACCGGGCTCGCCCTGCTCACGCTCAACACGGCGGCCAACTCCGTGGTCCAGCTGAGTTCCGCGCAGGATATGCGCGGCCGGGTGATGGGCCTGTACATGCTGGTCTTCCTGGGCGGCGCCCCGTTCGGGTCGCTGCTGGTCGGCTGGGTGGCCGAGCAGTTCGGTCCGCGGATGAGCTTGCTGGCCGGGGGTGTCATCTCGGCCCTGGCCGCGGCGGTCATCGGCCTGCTGCTGGCCCGGCGCCGCGGGGTTGGCGTGCTGCACGCGGTGCGCCCGCGCGAACTGGCCCGGATGGTCGCCTGAGCCGAGCGGCCCGGGGATGCTACCAATGACCTATGCGGTTGTTCGTCGCGGTGGCCATCCCAGACGAGGTGGCCGGCGAACTGGAGGGGGCGGTGGCGCCGTTCCGCGCGGCCTGGCCTGGCCTGCGCTGGACCCGGCGCGAAGCCTGGCATCTGACGCTGGCTTTTCTCGGCGAGGTGAATGAGGCCGTCGTGGCCCAGCTGATGCCGCGGCTGGAGCGCGCCGCGGCACGGCATCCGTCGCTGTCCCTGGCGCTGGGCGGGGCAGGCACGTTTCCCGGCGCGGCGCGGGCCCGGGTGCTGTGGACCGGGGTGCAGGGGGAGCGGCGGGGGCTGGGTGCGCTGGCTGCCTCCGTAGCGGCCGGCGCGCGCCGGGCGGGCGCGCCGCCGGCCGAGGAGGGCAGGCGATTCCAGCCGCATCTCACGCTGGCCCGGTGCCGGGCCCCGGTGGACGCGCGTGCCCTGGTGGCGGGCCTGTCCGCGTACGCGGGCAGCCCGTGGACCGCGCAGCAGATCTACCTGATCCGCAGCCACCTGCCGGGCCGCCACGACGGCGCTGCGGGCGGCTCAGCACAGCCCCGGCACGAGACCCTGGCCAGCTGGCCGCTCCGCGTCCCGGCCGTGCCCGCCCCCGAGCCGTGACACTGGCATAGGCTGCGAGCTGTGATCCGCACAAACCGGTGGTTGCTGCCCACGGTGCTGATAGTCCTGGTCGCCGGGGCACTCATCGGCGCGATCCTGCACTGATCCGGGCCGCCCGCCCATCCCTACATATGTCGGGTTAGCGGCGGCCGCGCACTACAACCGCTCGATGACGTAGTCGATGCAGCCGGTCAGCGCTTCCACGTCAGCCGGGTCCACCGCGGGGAACATCCCGATGCGCAGCTGGTTGCGGCCGAGCTTGCGGTAGGGCTCGGTGTCCACGATGCCGTTGGCCCGCAGCGTGGCCGCCACGGCCGCAGCGTCCACCCCCTCGGCGAAGTCGATCGTGCCCACCACCTGGGACCGCTGCGCCGGGTCGGTGACGAACGGGGTGGCATATGCGGTTTTCTCCGCCCAGGTGTACAGCCGGGACGAGGAGTCCGCGGTCCGCTCCACCGCCCAGCCCAGCCCACCCTGGCTGAGCAGCCAGTCCAGCTGCTCGACCAGCAGCAGCAGGGTGGCCACGGACGGGGTGTTGTAGGTCTGCTGCTTGGCCGAGTTTTCGATGGCGATCGGCAGCGAGAAGAACTCCGGGATATACCGGCCGCTGGCCGCGATCTGCGCCGCGCGGTCCAGGGCAGCCGGGGACATCAGGGCCAGCCACAGCCCGCCGTCCGAGCCGAAGCACTTCTGCGGCGCGAAGTAATACACGTCACACTCGCTGACCTCGACCGGCAGGCCGCCGGCCCCGCTCGTCGCGTCCACGATGACCAGGGCGCCCGGGTCGGCACCCGGGACGCGGCGGACCGGCATGGCCGCGCCTGTCGACGTCTCGTTGTGGGTCAGCGCATAGGTGTCCACCCCGGTCTCTCCGCGCGGCTGTGGGTGGGTCCCGGCCGGTGCGGCGATCACGGTCGGGTCGTCCAGCCACGGGGCCGCCTGCGTGACCTTGCCGAACTTGGCCGAGAACTCGCCAAACGCCAGGTGCTGTGACTTCTGCTGGACCAGGCCGAACGCGGCGATCTCCCAGAAAGCGGTGGTGCCGCCGTTACCCAGCACGACCTGGTACCCGTCGGGCAGCCGGAACAGCTCGGCCAGGCCCTCGCGGGCCCGCTGGACGAGCGACCGGACCGGGGCCTGCCGGTGCGAGGTACCGAGGTAGGTCGCACCCGAGGCGGCCAGCGCGGCCAGTTGCGCGGGGCGCACCTTAGACGGGCCGCAGCCGAAGCGCCCGTCGGCGGGCCGGAGCTCAGCGGGGATGACGATGTCAGTCACGTCGCCATGCTATTCCGGGGGGACGACCCCCCTGGACCCCCCGATCGCCGCTTCGCGCCGAACGTGGGCTCGGCGAGCACACGCCTGCGGCGTGCCTCGCCTCACCCGCGCCTGCCGTGCTCTCCCTGCTAGACCTCGTCGAACACCTGGTCGGCGCCGGGCACGCTGCTGACCGGGCGGGATGCCGGGCCGACGTAGCGGGCACTGGGCCGGACCAGCCGTCCGGTCTGCTTCTGCTCCAGGATGTGCGCGGCCCAGCCCGCGGTCCGGGCACAGGTGAACATGGAGGTGAACATGTGCGCCGGGACCTCGGCGAAGTCCAGCACGATGGCCGCCCAGAATTCCACGTTCGTGGCCAGCACACGGTCCGGCCGGCGGGCGTGCAGTTCGGCCAGCGCGGCGTCCTCCAGGGCCACCGCCACCTCGTAGCGCGGGGCGCCGAGTTCGCGGGCGGTGCGGCGGAGCACCCGGGCCCGGGGGTCCTCGGCCCGGTACACCCGGTGCCCGAAGCCCATCAGCCGGTCGCCGCGGTCCAGCGCGGACTTGACGTACTTGACCGCGTCCCCGGTCTTCTCGACGTCCTCGATCATCGACAGCACCCGGGCCGGGGCGCCCCCGTGCAGCGGACCGGACATCGCGCCGACCGCGCCGGACAGGGCCGCGGCCACGTCGGCGCCGGTGGACGCGATGACCCGCGCGGTGAACGTGGACGCGTTCATGCCGTGCTCCGCGGCCGAGGTCCAGTAGGCGTCGACCGCCTTGACGTGCCGTGGGTCCGGCTCGCCGCGCCAGCGGATCATGAACCGCTCGACGATGGAGCGCGCCTCGTCCACCCGGTGCTGCGGGACCGGGGGCAGCCCCGGCCCGCGGGCTGACTGGGCCACGAAGGACAGCGCCATCACCGACGCGCGGGCCAGGTCGTCACGGGCCTGCTTGTCATCGATGTCGAGCAGCTGGTGCATGCCCCAGGCCGGGGCCAGCATGGCCAGCGCGCTCTGCACGTCCACCCGGATGTCGCCGGAGTGCACCGGGATCGGGTACGGCTCGGCCGGCGGCAGCCCAGGGGCAAACTCGTTGTCCACCAGCAGGCCCCAGACATGCCCGAAGGACACGTGGCCGACGAGCTCCTCGATATCCACTCCCCGGTAGCGCAGCGCGCCACCCTCGCGGTCGGGCTCCGCGATGGACGTCTCGAAGGCGACGACGCCTTCCAGCCCGGGTACGAAATCGGACATTAGGCGGACCTCCGTGTCCTTGTGAGCCGTGTGGAGTTCGTGCCTGGGTGTGGCACGGCCCCGGGCTGGTGCCGCTGCACGGCAACCGGGGGGTCATTCCGGTTAAGTCAACCCTGACCGAACCATATTCCGCTATGAGTTCGCATCGTGACACATGCCACGCTGACGCACGGCCGCCACGGCCACCTGGACTGCCCCGGCCCCCGGGACGGCCACGGGCAGTGCCCGCATTATGTGAGGATCATTCCCGTGGAACCGTTCACTCACCCGCCACTGTCCGGGCATGACCTCGACGAAGCCACCGCCCCGGCTGATCCGCTCGACCTGTTCGACGGGTGGCTGGCGGCCGTGTTCGACGCCGGGCTGCCCGAGCCCACCGCGATGGTGCTGGCCACGGTCTCGGCCAGCGGGCAGCCCCGGGCCCGCACCGTGCTGCTCAAGGAGCACGGGCCCGCAGGCTTCGTCTTCTACACCAACCGCACCTCGACCAAGGGCTGCCAGCTGGCGCAGCAGCCCCGGGCCTGCCTGCTCTTCCCCTGGTACCCAATACAGCGGCAGGTGATCATCGAGGGCACGGCGATGGCGCTGTCGGTCAGCGAGAGCGAGCCCTACTTCCACTCCCGGCCGCGCGGCTCGCAGCTGGCCGCCTGGGCCAGCAGGCAGTCGTCGGTGCTGTCCTCCCGGGCCGAGCTGGATGAGCGCTACCGGGAGCTGGAGCAGCGCTGGCCGGAAGGGACCCCGGTGCCGATGCCCGACTTCTGGGGCGGCTACCGGGTCCACCCGGAAATGATGGAGTTCTGGCAGGGCCAGCCCAGCCGGATGCACGACCGGATCCGCTACCGGCGCAGCGGGCAGACGTGGGTAGCAGAGCGTTTGTCGCCGTAGCATCAGGTGAGGAGGGAGGTCGCCAATACGGTGCACGGACTCATCGACACCACCGAGATGTACCTCCGCACCATCTTCGAGCTGGAAGAGGAGGGCATCGTCCCGCTGCGCGCGCGGATCGCCGAGCGGCTGTCGCAGAGCGGGCCGACCGTCAGCCAGACCGTGGCCCGGATGGAGCGGGCTGGGCTGGTGAAGGTCGAGGGTGACCGCCAGCTCGCGCTGACCGACGCCGGCCGCGCCCAGGCCATGCGGGTGATGCGCAAGCACCGGCTGGCCGAATGCCTGCTGGTCGGCGTGATCGGGCTGCCCTGGGAAGAGGTGCACGTCGAAGCCTGCCGCTGGGAGCACGTCATCTCAGAGAACGTCGAGCGGCGGCTGGTGCAGCTGCTGGACTACCCGGTCTGCTGCCCACACGGCAACATCATCCCGGGGCTGGACGAACTCGGTGTGCCGAGCGACACTCAGCAGCGGGCGGAGGCCGCAGGCCAGGAGGCGGCCGAGGCGATGACCGCGGTCGCGGTCAGCCTGGCCGCGCCGGTCACGGTGCGCAGGATCAGCGAACAAGTCCAGAGCGACCCGTCGCTCATGCTTAAACTCAAGCGGATCGGGATACAACCCGGACGCGAGGTCACGCTCGCGGCCAGCGACGACGGTGTGCGGGTGACCAGTGAGGACAGGGTCGGCAGTGTCACAGCGGAGTTGCCTCGACTGGTGGCGTCGCACGTCTTCGTCACCAGGCGCTGAAGGCGGCCCGGGTGACTGAGTGGGCCGATCCTGGCTACGAGTCCTACCTGCCGGCCGGCACCATCCTCAGCCAGATGTCCGCCGCCCTGGTGGTGACCGACCCGCTGGGCAACCTGCTGTACGCGAACCCGTTCGCGACCCGGCTGTTCGGCTTCCCCGCCGACGGGAAGCTGCTCGGCCAGCCGGTTCTCTCCCTCGCGTTCACCGGCGCCGACGCCCGCAGAGCGGCCGAGCTGGCCCAGCAGGTGCTGCGCGGCCGGGACGGCGACGGCACGTTCGCGGTCATGCGGGGGGACGGTTCCCGGGTGTTCGTCCGCGCCGAGGCGATGCCGCTACGGCACCCGTCCGGGTCGATCGACGGCATCGTGATCATCGCGCGGGAGGCCAGCCGGCTTAGCAGCCGCCGTGAGCGGGACCGGATCGCGCTGCTGGACCGCATCGGCGAGCAGCTGTCCGGGTCGCTGGAGCTCAGCATGACCTTGCGCCAGGTGGCCGAGACGCTGGTCCCGCAGTTCGCCGACCACTGCCTGATCGACCTGATCCAGGGGGACAAGCTGGTCCGCCGGGTGCAGACCAACGCCGCCGGCTGGACCCCGCCGCCCGGCAGCTGGGCCAAGGTTGGCGAGCCGGTCCGGTACCCGGAGGGTCACTTCTGCCAACAGGCCATGGCCCAGCTGGACACCGTGCTGGTGGAGAACCTGGCGGAGATCCAGCCGACCCGGGCGCCGAGCCCGGGCAGCCTGGCCGCGGCCGAGGAGGTTGGGCTGTGCTCGGTCGTCGCCGCGCCGCTGGTCGCCCGCGGCGAGCTGCTCGGCGTGATGAGCCTGGCTCTGTCCCGGCTGACCAGGCGGCACGAGCAGTTCTACGACGCGGACGACCGGGATTTCCTCAGCGCCGTGGCCAGCCGGGTCGCCGTGGCCATCGACAACGCGCTGCTGTTCGAGGAGGAACGCCGCACCGCGCTCGCGTTCCAGACCAGCCTGCTGCCGCAGGACCTGCCTGCCCTGGACGGCCTGGACGTGGCTTGCCGGTACGTGCCCGCCAAGCCGCTCGAGACGCACGGGCAGGGCATCCAGACGCAAGTGGGCGGCGACTGGTACGACATCATCCCGCTGTCCGCGGGCCGGGTCGGCATCGTCATCGGCGACGTGGAGGGACGCGGGGCCCGGGCCGCGGCGGTGATGGGCCAGTTGCGGGCCGCACTGCGCGCGTTCGCCCAGGACGACAAGCCGCCCGCGGAAATCCTGCGCAAGCTCGATGACTGGTGCCGGACGCTGGGTCCGGCCACGGCCCGCCCGGATGGCTCACTCAGCCCGGACCCACCCATCGTGAGCTGCACCTACCTGGTCTACGACGCGTGGGCGCGCACCCTGTCCTTCTCCAACGCGGGCCATGACGCGCCGCTGCTCATCGTGGGCGGCGAGGTCGGCGAGCTGGAGATGGAGCACAAGGGGGTGCTGCTCGGCGTCCGCGGCAAGGGCCTGCCCGGGCTGCCCACCTACCGGGAGGAGACCCGGTACCTGCCGGCCGGCTCGGCTCTGGTGCTGTTCACCGACGGGCTGACCGACCGGCGGCACCGCCCGGACGGCCTCGGCACCTACTCCGAGGACGACGCCCGGCTGATGCTGCACCAGGCGGTACACCGGGTGGCGCACGGTGATGTGGAGGAGATCGCCCAGGCGGCCGAGGATGCCGTGCCCGGGGATATCGACGACGACATGGCCATCGTCGCGATCCGCACCTCGCCGGTGGACCTGGCCTCGTGGGAGGGCACGTTCCCAGCCGAGCCGATCAAGGTCTCCGAAGCCCGGCGGCTGGCCGAGGCGACGTTCCAGTCCTGGGGCATGGAGCCCGAGCAGGTGGCCCTGACCTGCCTGCTGGTGTCCGAAGTGGTGACCAACGTGGTGCTGCACACGGCGACCACGCGCGCGCCCCGGCACTCGCTGGCCCTCGAAGTGGCGGGTGCCGCGGCCCAGGCCACGCCGGGGCTGATGGCCGGGTGGGCGCCGCCCGGTCTGGCTGAGGACGGCCCGGGTGCGGCGGGCAAGACGTTCAGCCTGCGGCTGCGCCGCGGCCGCGACGCGGTCTGGGTGGAAGTCTTCGACAACGACATGCGGCTGCCCCGGATCCGCAGCGCGGCGGAGACCGACGAGGGCGGCCGCGGGCTGTACCTGGTCGACCAGCTCGCCACCCGGTGGGGCTCCCGGCCCACCCCGGACGGCAAGGCGGTCTGGTTCGAGATGCCGATCCGGCACGACCCGGTTGGCTGAGGCCTAGCGCCCGGTCGTCTGGAACACCCACAGCACGAGCAGGCCGATCGCGATCCCGGTGACCGCCACCGCCCACATCCGGCCGGTGGCGCCGCCCATGCCCATGCGGCGGCGCAGCCGGAACGCGCTGAACGCCAGCAGGACGGCGATCAGCACCAGCAGAATGACCCCACTCGCCATCCCGGCCTCCGCAGCTCGCTCGGGGCGGCCCGCTCGGGGGATCGCGGGCCGGCCACTCACAACGAGCATAAGGCCGGCTGGGCGTCACCCCGAGTGCGCACGTCGAGCGGGGCCGCCCCGGCCGCGGCATCCGGGCGTTTCCGGGCCAACATGCCCACCGGACGGCGCGCGGCGGGCCGGGTAACCTACTTGTCAGTAGGCCGGGGTGCTGACTGGGGCGGCCCGGCTGCCCCGCGGACATGCTGGAGGACATCGTGGCTGAGGCATACATCGTTGACGCGGTGCGGACCCCGGTAGGCAAGCGGAACGGCGGCCTGGCCAAGGTGCACCCAGCTGACCTGGCCGCACACGTGCTGCGCGAGCTCATGACGCGGACCGGAGTGGACCCGTCGGCGGTCGAGGACGTGATCATGGGCTGCGTGTCCCAGATCGGCCCGCAGGCCATCGACATCTCCCGGACCGCGTGGCTGTCCGCCGGGCTGCCGGAAAGCGTGCCTGGCGTCACCATCGACCGGCAGTGCGGGTCCTCGCAGCAGGCCGTGCACTTCGCCGCGCAGGGTGTGCTGTCGGGTACCCAGGACCTGGTCGTGGCGGCCGGCGTGGAGAGCATGAGCCAGGTGCCGATGGGCACGTCGGTCGGGCTGCCGATGGAGAAGGGCATGGCGCTGCCGTTCGGGCAGGGCTGGCAGGAGCGGTACGGCAGCCAGGAGATCTCCCAGTTCCGCGGCGCCCAACTGGTCTGCGAGAAGTGGGGACTGAGCCGCCGCCAGCTCGAGGAGTTCGCGCTGCAGAGCCACCAGCGGGCGATCCGCGCCATCGACGAGGGGCGCTTCGCGCGCGAGATCGCCCCGGTGGCCGGGGTGACCGCGGACGAGGGCCCGCGCCGGGACACCTCGCTGGAGAAGATGGCCGGGCTGAAGCCGCTCCGCGACGGCTGGGCGGTCACCGCCGCGGCCGCCTCGCAGATCTCGGACGGCGCGGCCGCACTGCTCATCGCGTCCGAGGCGGCGGTCGAGCGGTACGGGCTGACGCCGCGCGCCCGGATCACCGCGCTGGCGGTGACCGGCAGCGACCCGGTCTACATGCTGACCGGCGTGATGCCCGCCACCGAGCAGGTGCTGGGCCGGGCCGGGCTGAGCGTGGCCGACATCGATGTGTTCGAGGTCAACGAGGCCTTCGCCCCGGTGCTGCTGGCCTGGTCGGCGGAGACCGGCGCTTCCCTGGACCGGACCAACCCGAACGGCGGCGCCATCGCACTCGGTCATCCGCTGGGCGCCGCCGGCGCCATCCTGGCCACCAAGCTGCTGTACGAACTGGAGCGGACCGGCGGCCGGTACGGGTTGCAGACGATGTGCGAGGGCGGCGGCCAGGCCAACGCCACCGTCATCGAGCGGGTCAGCTGAGCTGGCGAAAGTCCGCCCCATATCAAGGAATATGCAATTATAGTTACAGGTTTCTTACAGATGAGACGAGCAGTGACCTGGATTCATATTTGGATGAATCCTCGTTATCACCTGGAGGCGAACTCATGTTGCTGACCACGTTTGACCCCTACCGCGCGTTCGGCCCGTCCTGGCGCACCGCTTCGGCCATGCCGATGGACGCCGTGCGTACCGAGGACGGCCTTGTGCTGCGCTTCGACCTGCCGGGCATCGACCCCGCCAGCATTGACGTCACGGTGGACCGTGGCGTGCTGACCGTCGCGGCCAAGCGGACCGAGGAGCACACCGAGGGCGAGAAGCCGGTTGTCCGGGAGCGCATCACCGGCTCCTTCACCCGCCGGGTCCGGCTGGGTGACGCGGCCGACTCCGCCAAGGTCGAGGCGGGCTACCAGGACGGCGTACTGACCGTCCGGGTGCCGCTGGCCGAGACGGCCAAGCCGCGCAAGGTGGAGATCCAGGCGGGCGACCCCAAGGGCATCGCTGCCTGATCAACGAACAGCACAGGTCAGTGAGGGTCCACCCGGGCCAGCCCTGACCAATAGTTCCGCCCGCCGGGCCCGGACAGCCAGCCTGTCCGGGTCCGGCGGCACCATGATGCGGTTGTATAGGGAGCTAGCTATGCCATCGCTGCCGCTTGATGACGAGAACCTGCCGCTGTTCACGGTCGGGCAGGTGTCCGCCATGCTCGAGATCCAGCAGGCCTTCCTGCGCCGGCTGGACACGCTCGGCGTGGTGCAGCCGTCCCGGTCCAGCGGCGGGCAGCGCCGGTATACCCGCAACGAGATCACGGTCGTGCAGTACGTGGTGCGGCTCGCGGACGAGGGGATGACCCTGTCGGCCATCCGCCGGATCCTCGAGCTGGAGATGCGGGTCCGCGAACTGGAAGCCGAACGCGACGCACTCCGGGCTGCCCTGCTGGACTCCCGGCCGTACCAGGACCAGCCAGAGAGGTAGCCCGCGGCGCAACCTGAGGGCCGCGCTGGCTCCGCGCACACGACTGAGGCTTTGGGCCCTGACCTGGTGATCTAGCCAGGGCAGGGCCTCGCGCTTATGCTGGGCGCTCGAAGTCAGGCATGCCGGGGGTTGTGATGCCTAGAGTCGTTGTGCTCGGCGGCGGGATCGTCGGGCTGAGTACCGGGATGCTGCTGGCCGAACGCGGCTGCGACGTCACCGTCGTCGAGCGGGACCCGACTCAGGTCCCGGACGGACCCGATGCTGCCTGGTCGGACTGGGACCGGCCCGGCGTGGCCCAGTTCCGGCAGCCGCACTACCTGCACCCCGCGGGCAGCCAGCTGTTCGCGACGCTGCTGCCCAGCGTGCACAAGTCGCTGGCCGCGGCCCAGGCCCGGCGGTTCGACATGCTGAGCCTGATGCCGCCGTTCATCACCGACCGCAGCCCGCGGGAGGGGGACGAGAGGTTCGTCACGCTGACCGGCCGCCGCCCGGTGATCGAATACGCGGTGGCCAGCGCGGCGGCCGATCGGCTGGACATCCGCCGCGGCACGCACGCCACCGGGCTGCTCGACGGGGCCCAGGCGGTGGCGGGCGTTCCGCACGTGACGGGGGTGCGGCTGGCTGACGGCAGCGAACTCCGGGCCGACCTGGTCATCGACGCTATGGGGCGGCGGTCGCCACTGCCCGGCTGGCTGGCCGACATCGGGGCCCAGGAGCCAGCCGAGGGCGCCGAAGACTCCGGGTTCATCTACTACACCCGCAACTTCCGGCCCAAGGACGGGGCCGAGCCGCCGTTCCTGACCGGGCTGCTCATCCCGTTCGAGTGTTTCTCGCTGCTGACCCTGCCCGGCGACGCGGACACCTGGTCGGT
Source organism: Streptosporangiaceae bacterium (assembly GCA_036497945.1). Classification (GTDB taxonomy): domain Bacteria; phylum Actinomycetota; class Actinomycetes; order Streptosporangiales; family Streptosporangiaceae; genus RYN-230. The sequence goes on from DASXIN010000132.1 coordinate 24,696, forward strand.
GACGGTATACGTGTCCACGCACGACCCGGCCCTGAAGGGAATCCGCCATCCGGGCAACTGGCAGGCCGTGGTGGCCGGGTGCCCGCTGCACGCCCATCTGCTGGACGGGGTTCCGCTCACCGACGTCGTCGCGATGGGCGGCGTGCTGGATAGGTACCGGCGTTATGTAATCGATGGCTCGCCGGTGACCACCGGAGTGCTCTCCGTGGGGGATGCGATCGCCTGCACCAATCCGTCGCTCGGGCGCGGGATCACGCTGGGCATGATGCATGCCGCGGGCACCGTCGACGTGGTCGGCCGGCACCTCGGGGATCCGCTGGCGCTGGCGCTGGCCCACGACGAGATGACCCGGGCCCGGATCACGCCGTGGTACCAGAACACGATCGCGATGGACCGGGCGCGCCTGGCCCAGCTGGACGCGGCGGCGGGCCGCCCGGTCACGCCGCCGGTCCCGGGCCCGGGCGCACGCGTCATGCGGGATCTCACCGTGGCGATGCGGCACGACGCCGACCTGTTCCGCGCGTTCGCCGAGATCACCGCCATGCTTGCGCTGCCGCGGGAGGTGCTGGCCCGGCCCGGGCTGGCCGACCGGATCGGCGCGGTGGCGGCCGAGCACGAAGAGTTCGTCATCCCGGGGCCGAGCCGGGCCGACGTGCTGGCCAGCCTGTCATGACCGCCGACGGCCGGCCGGTGCAGGTCAACGGGATCTCGCTGCACGTGGCGGAGCAGGGGGAGGGCATCCCGGTCGTGCTCATCCACGGCTGGCCGGATTCCGGCCAGCTCTGGCGGCACCAGGTCCCGTACCTCGCCACGCGCGGTTTCCGGGTGGTGGTACCGGACATGCGCGGGTTCGGCCAGTCCGACCGGCCGGCCTCCGTCGACGCCTATTCACTGCTTAACGCCGTTGCCGACGTGACGGGGCTGCTGGACGAGCTCGGTATCGAGACGGCGCATGTCGTGGGACACGACTGGGGGGCGGCGGTCGCCTGGCTCACCGCGATGTTCCAGCCTGGCCGGGTGCGCCGGCTGGCGGTGGTGTCGGTGCCGCACCCGCTCGCCGCGCAGACCCTGCGGCAGCGGGAAATGGCCTGGTATCAGCTGTTTTTCCAGTTCGAGGGGGTCGCCGAGGCGTCGTTGCGGGCTGACGACTGGGCGCTGCTGCGCACGCTGACCCGCGGTGATGGGGATATGGAGCGGTACATCGCCGACCTGTCCCGGCCGGGCGCGCTGACCGCCTCGCTGAACTGGTACCGGGCCAACCTCGCGCCGCGGATGCCGGGCGCGCGGCCGGAGCTGCCGCCGGTCACCGCGCCGACCCTGGGCATCTGGTCCACCCGGGACCACTACCTGGACGGGGAGCGGATGCGCCAGTCCGGCGAGATCGTAGCCGGGCCGTGGTGTTACGTGGAGATCCCGGACGCGAGCCACTGGGTGCCGCTGGACGCCCCCGGCCGGCTGAACGAGCTGCTGCTCGACTGGCTTACCGCGGACAACGGCTAGCTGGCCGTGCGGCCGCGGCGCTTCCGCGTGGCGGCTAGATCTCGGTGCGGTAGAAGTTCAGGTAGGACCGGGACGGGGTGGGGCCGCGCTGGTCCTGGTAGCGCGAGCCGTAGACGCTGGAGCCGTACGGATGCTCCGCGGGCGAGCTGGTGCGGAACAGGCACAGCTGGCCGATCTTCATGCCCGGCCACAGCTTGATCGGCAGGGTGGCCACGTTGGACAGCTCCAGCGTCACGTGACCGCTGAACCCGGGGTCGATCCAGCCCGCCGTCGAGTGGGTCAGCAGCCCGAGCCGGCCGAGCGAGCTCTTGCCCTCCAGCCGCCCAGCTATATCATCCGGCAGCGAGACCACCTCATAGGTGGACGCGAGCACGAACTCCCCAGGATGCAGCACGAAAGGCTCCACGCCGGTGGTCTCCACCAGGCGGGTCAGGTCAGGTTGTTCCACCGCCGGGTCGATGTGCGGGTAGCGGTGGTTCTCGAAGACACGGAAGTAACGGTCCAGCCGGACATCGATGCTCGCCGGCTGGATCAGCTCGGGCGTGTACGGGTCGAGCTTGACCCGGCCGGACTCGATCTGTGCCCGGATGTCTCGGTCAGAGAGCAGCACCTAGGCAACCTACCGGTGTTTCGCCATCCTGACATGGGCTAGGCCAAGTGCGTCTCATGGTGGTTGCGGGATTCCGGTACGATGTCGTGGCGACGCCGGTGCGGTCCTCTTGGGCCCGGCCGGGTGCCCGCGGGTGTAGTTCAATGGCAGAACGTCAGCTTCCCAAGCTGATAGTGCGAGTTCGATTCTCGTCACCCGCTCCAGGAGCTTCTTTGCAGGTCAGCGCCGGTATCCCGGGCGCGGCCCGTTCCCTCTGCCGGGCAGTTGTTGATCTTCCGTGCCATTAGTCTCCCTATCCCTGCGGGGGACGCCGCGCTGGCGTGAAAATCGGGGTCGGGTTGCCCGCCGACGCCGGTCGCACCTTGGGACGTGAGCCCGCCCATTAGTCTGGCGCTGGGGCCTTGACCTTGAGGGTC
>DASXIN010000133.1:0-1701 GCA_036497945.1 Streptosporangiaceae bacterium
CCCCCGATGGCAGCATGACCGGCGTGGCCACCGGCGGCGCCGCGGGCGGCGCAGGACCCGACGAGGCCGGCACGGAACGAGGCGGCACCCCATGAGGCGGCACCCAATGAGGCGGCACGGATGAGTGAGGCTCCATCCCAGTCTGGCCCAGAGCTGGCTAGCACCGGGCCGCTGCTACGGACCGACGGACTGACCAAGCACTTCAGGATCGGCGGCGCGCTGTCGCGGCGCACCTTGCACGCGGTCGATGACGTCAGCCTGGCCATCGGCGAGCAGGAGATCGTCGCCCTGGCCGGGGAGAGCGGCAGCGGCAAGAGCACCATCGCCCGGCTGCTGGCCAAGCTGTACAAGCCGACCAGCGGCGAGATCTACTTCCAGGGCCAGCCGGTGTCCGGGATGCGGTCCCGCCGGGACACGCTGAATTACACCGGGCTGGTCCCGATGGTCTTCCAGGACCCGTTCAGCTCCATCAACCCGGTGATGCGGATCTCACACGGCGTGCTGCGCGGCCTCAAGCTGCACCGGCCGGAGCTGTCCGCCCCGCAGCGCCGGGCCGAGGCGGAGCGGGTCTTCGAGGTGGTCGGGCTGGCCCCGGCCGCCGAGGTGCTGGAGCGGTTCCCGCACGAGCTGAGCGGTGGCCAGCGGCAGCGGGTCGGCTTCGCGCAGGCCCTGGCCCTGCGGCCGAAGCTGATCCTGGCCGACGAGCCGGTGTCCATGCTGGACGTGTCCATCCGGATCGGGTTGCTGAACCTGATGGCCCGGCTGCGTGACGAGGAAGGGGTCTCGATCCTGTACATCACCCACGACATCGCCAGCGCGCGTTACATCGCCGACCGGCTCATCGTGATGTACGCGGGCCAGATCGCGGAGTCCGGCCCGGTGGAAGAGGTACTGGCGGCCCCGAAGCACCCGTACACCCAGCTCCTGCTGTCCGCGGTGCCGGACCCGCGGGCCCCGCTGGACGTCACCGCGGAGACCGACCGCGGCGAGCCGCCCCGGGTCATCGACCCGGTGCCCGGATGCCGGTTCCGCTGGCGCTGCCCGCTGGCCATCGATCAGTGCCACCAGGCCACCCCGGACATGGTGGAGCTGGGTCCCCAGCACGCGGCCGCGTGCTTCGTGGCCCAGGCCGGCGCGGACGTGAAGGCCTTCTGATGAAGATCGCGGTGGTGGGCGGCGGCTCGACCTACACCCCGGAACTGGTCGACGGGGTGGCCCGGCTCACGGGTGCGCTCAAGGTCAGCGAGCTGACCCTGGTCGACCCCGACGAGAGCCGGCTCGCGGCGGTCGGGCCGGTGTCGGCCCGGATCATGCGCGCGTACGGTCATCCGGCGCGGGTGAGCTGGACGACGGACCTGGATCAGGGCATTGACGGGGCCGGCGCCGTCCTGCTCCAGCTCCGGGTCGGCGGCCAGGCCGCCCGGCAGCGGGACGAGACCTGGCCGCTGGAGTGCGGCTGCGTCGGCCAGGAGACCACCGGCGCGGGCGGGCTGGCCAAGGCGCTGCGTACCGTGCCGATCGTGCTGGACATCGCCGAGCGGGCCCGGCAGCGGGCCGATCCCGGGGCCTGGATCATCGACTTCACCAACCCGGTCGGCATCGTGACCCGCGCCCTGCTGGACGCCGGGCACCGCGCGGTCGGCCTGTGCAACGTGGCCATCGGGTTCCAGCGGCTGTTCGCCCGGCTGCTGGGCACCGACC
>DASXIN010000134.1:0-4605 GCA_036497945.1 Streptosporangiaceae bacterium
CGGTCCCGGCCAGGCCGACACTCCGGCCCAGCTGGCCGGTCCCGGCCAGCCCACCACTCCGGCCCAGCTGGCCGATCCCGGCCAGCCCACCACTCCGGCCCAGCTGGCCGATCCCGGTCACACCACTCCGGCCCAGCCAGCCCATCCGGCGCGGGCAGGTGGCGCAGCCGCGGCGCGCTCATTCCGCGGTCGCCGACGGCGCGCCGACGGCGATCATGGCCTGCACCGCCTGCCGGGCCCGGGCCGCCACGTCGGCCGGCACCCGGACCTCGGTCACCCCGTCGCGCAGGCAGCGCAGCAGCGTGGCCTGGGTGGTCATCTTCATGTACCGGCACACCGCGCCCGGGTTGACCGGTTCCCAGCGCACCGCCGGGTTGGCCTGGCGCAACTGGTGCAGCATGCCGGTCTCGGTAGCCACCAGCACGGCCGACGCGGTGGTGTCGCGCGCCGCGGCCAGCATGCCGCCGGTAGACAGCACCCTGGTCCGGGTGCCCGGCAGGTCGCCCGCGCCGGCCTGCCACAGCGCGCCGGTCGAGCAGCCGCACTCCGGGTGGATGAACAGTTCGGCGTCGGACTGCTCAGCTACCTTGCGGCGCAGGTCATCTGGGCTGATCCCAGCGTGCACGTGGCATTCGCCCAGCCAGACATGCATGTTGTCGCGGCCGGTGACCCGGCGCACGTGGGCGCCGAGGAACTGGTCGGGCAGGAACAGTACCTCGCGGTCGGCGGGCAGGGCGGCCACGATCTGCGCCGCGTTGGCCGACGTGCAGCACACGTCGGACTCGGCCTTGACCGCGGCGCTGGTGTTCACGTACGCGACCACCGCGGCGCCCGGATGCTCGGCCTTCCAGGCCCGCACCTGCTCGGCGGTGATGTTGTCGGCCAGTGAGCAGCCGGCCCGCGGGTCCGGGATGAGCACGGTCCGCTCCGGGGCGAGGATCTTCGCCGTCTCGGCCATGAAGTACACCCCGGCGAACACGATCACCCGGGCCGGGCTGGCCGCGGCGATCCGGGACAGCGCGAGCGAATCGCCGACGTGGTCGGCTACGTCCTGGATCTCCGGACGCTGGTAGTTGTGTGCCAGGATCACCGCGTCCCGCTGGGCCGCGAGCCGCCGGACCTCATCCGCCCATTCCACGCCGACCTCCTGGTCAGCGACTGCCTGGCTGGTCATCCGCTGCTCCCGTCTCTCGTTCGCCTTGTTTTCGACTCTAGGTTTTCAACTCCAAGTTTTCAACTCTTAGTCGAAAACCTAGAGTTAGCACAGTATCATGCGGTCGTGCCAGCACAGCAAGGGCCAGCCAGCAGCCGGCCGGATGACCGGTTCCGCCACGAAGCGCTCGCGGTCGTGCTCCAGGTGCGCAGGGGCACGCTGCACGTGCTGCTCTGGCAGCGCGGCGCGGCGCCGTTCGAGGGACGCTGGGCGCTGCCCGGCGGGCCGCTCGGCCCGGATGAACGGCTGGGCACCTCGGCCAGCCGGCACCTGGCCACCAAGGTGGACCTGACCGACATCGCCCACCTGGAGCAACTGGAGACGCGCAGCGATCCGGCCCGCGACCCGCGCGGCCGGGTGCTGGCCACCGCCTACCTGGCCGTGGTGTCGGCCGACGTCGAGCCGCAAATCCCGGCGGACACGGCCTGGCATCCGGTGGCCGACCTGCCACCGACCGCGTTCGACCACGGCTCGATCGTCGAATCGGCCCGGGACCGGCTGCGGGCCAAGCTGTCCTACACCAACATCGGTTTCGCGCTGGCCCCGGACACGTTCACGATCGCGCAACTGCGGGACATCTACGCCGCCTCACTCGGCCACCCGGTGTCCGCGACCAATCTGCAGCGCATCCTGACCCGGCGCGGGGTGATCGTGCCCACCACGGCCGCCGCCCAGCCAACGTCGCTGGGCGGCCGGCCGGCCACGCTGTACCGGTTCGCGACCCGGACCCTGGTCGTGACCAACCCGTTCGCCGCGTTCCGCCCGCCCGCCACCCTGCGCCGCGTCACCGCGCCGGACACCAGCGCCGGCGCCCGCTAAGCGAACGACTTCTTATCACCCCTGCCACCGCCCCAATCCCGGCAAATAGCCCATAACGCCGCGCATCTGGGGTGATAAGAAGCCCTGGACATGATCAATGTGACTGGTGGTGCTGGGGATACTGCGCGGGGATGCGGACGTGGCCGCCGGGCGGCGGGCGGGCGTAGCCGGGTGGGCGGCAGGCGGACGTAGCGGGCGGCGCGGGCGGGCCGGTGGTCAATCGAAGAACTCGGTCTGGTCTATGGTGGCGGCCACCTCGGCGGGGAGCAGGCTGAGCCAGTGCTGAGCGACCGGGTCGCGTAGCGTGGGCGGGACCTCGCCGACCAGGCGCAGCCGGGAGATCCCGCCGTCCGGGTAGATGTCCAGCCGGACCTCCCGCACCGGCGCGGCCGCCCGGATCCGGAACCGGTGCTCGGTGTCCGGCAGCAGCCGGGTGCGCGGCAGCAACTCGGCCCCGCTCTCCGCGTCGGACAGCCGGGCCGCTCCCGGCGCGTTGCCGACGAACCGGGTGGTGTCGATGATCACGTGGTGCAGCAACCCGGGCGCGGCCAGCCGGACCACCAGCCAGTCGTTACCGTCGTCACGGCGGCGCTGCGTCTCCCAGCCGTCCGACATGACCTGGGCCCGGCCCGGGGCGAGCACGTTGGCCGGCGCCGCGTAGAACATGTTGCTGCACGCCGTCACTTGCCCGCCGGCCAGCGCGGCGGCCAGGTCCACCCGGCCGCCGAGCCGCCGTGGATCGGGCACGATCTCGCCGAAGGCGCGCAGCCGCGCCACGCCCCCATCCGGCTGGATCCGCAGCCGGACGTGCGTCACGATCCAGTCCGGCGCGGTCACCGGCACTAGGTTGGCCTGGTTCCCGCCCAGCTCGGCCACCTCGGTGAGCGGCGCCCAGCCGGCCGCCAACACGTCGTCCAGCGCCGGGTAGCCGAGCAGCGTGGCCCCGTCCACCGCGGCGGCGGGCGGGTAGTTGCCGCGGAAGTGCGTGGTGTCGATGTTCACCCCGCGCAGCACGGCAGGCGCGGCCAGCCGGACGACGGCGAAGTCCTCGCCCGGCGCCCGGCGCCGCCGGGTCTCCCAGCCGTCGTACAGCTTGCCGCGGAGGCCGAACGCCGCCGGGTCGTGGCTGGCCGGGCCCGGCTCGATCAGGTTGTGCACGTCGGCGAAGAACTCGTCGTTGGCATACTGCACCGAGCCGCCCAGCGCCCGGCTGGCCACGTCCGGCAGCCCGCCGAACGGGACCCGCGCCGCGTCCTGGTCAGCCATCGGCCTCCCCCACGCTGACTAGCTGGCCAGGCCGCTGGCCGGGCTCGATCCGCGCCCCGGCCAGCCACGTCTCACGGACCACCCCGCGCAGCCGCTGGCCCAGGTAGGGGGTGACCGGGTGACGCTGGCGGAGCATGTCCGGCTGCACGACAAAGCTCTCGTCCGGCGCGAACACGCAGAAGTCGGCCCGCTGCCCGGGCGCGATCGAGCCCCGGCCGGCCAGCCCGGTGAGCCGGGCCGGCCCGGCGGCCATCCAGCCCGCCACCTGGTCCAGGCCGACGCCCCGGCGGGCCGCTTCGGTCCACAGCACCGGCAGGCCGAGCTGGACCGACGCGATGCCACCCCAGGCGGCACCGAAATCGCCGCGCTGCCCGTCACCCTCAGCCAGCCGCTTGGCCGCCACCGTGCCCGGCGAGTGGTCCGAGACGACGCAGTCGATCGTGCCGTCCAGCAGCCCGGCCCACAGCTGGACCCGGTTGGCCTCGTCGCGGATCGGCGGGCAGCACTTGAACTGGGTGCCGCCGTCCGGCACGTCCTCGGCCCGCAACGTCAGGTAGTGCGGGCAGGTCTCCGCGCTGACCGGCAGCCCAGCGGCCTTGGCCGCGCGGATCAGCGGCAGCGCGGCCGCGGCCGACACGTGCACGATGTGCGTCCGGCAGCCGGTCCGCCGGGTCTCGGCCAGCAGCGCCCCGATCGCGCGCACCTCAGCGTCCGGCGGCCGCGAAGCCAGGAAGCCGGCGTACCGGCGGCCCTGGGCGGGCGGCGCCGCCGCGATCACCGCCGGGTCCTCGGCGTGCGCGATCAGCAGGCCGCCGAAGCTGGCGATCGCGGTCATCGCCGCGGCCAGCTGCCGCAGGTCCAGCGGCGGGAACTCGTCTACCCCGGACGGCAGCAGGAAGCACTTGAAGCCGGCCACCCCGGCCTCGTGCAGCGGCCGCAGATCGGCCACGTTGCCGGGCACCGCCCCGCCCCAGAACGCCACGTCCACCGCGAGTTGGCTGGCTGCCGCGGCCCGCTTCTCGGCCAGCGCGGCCACATTCACCGTGGGCGGGATGCTGTTCAGTGGCATGTCCACGATCGTGGTCACGCCACCCGCCGCGGCCGCGGCGGTCGCCGTGGCGAACCCTTCCCACTCGGTGCGGCCCGGTTCGTTCACGTGCACGTGGCTGTCCACCAGCCCGGGTAGCAGGACATCACCGTCCGCGAGGGTGACCGCCCCATCCGGCGCCGCCGCGTAGTCAGCCAGCCCGGCCACCAGCCCGTCCCGGATGAGCACAGTCGCCGGGCGCTCACCGCCCGGGGTGATC
>DASXIN010000135.1:0-99643 GCA_036497945.1 Streptosporangiaceae bacterium
GATCACCCCGTACAAGGGCCGCGGCAAGCCCGCTTCCCAGAAGGACGCCAACCGCGCCCACGCCAGGCTGCGCAGCCCAGGTGAGCGCGCCAACGCCCAGCTCAAGACCTGGCGCATCCTGCGCAAGCTCCGCTGCTGCCCCTGGAAAGCCGGGCAGCTGGCCAAGGCCATCCACGTCCTTCAAACCCGCGAGATCGAAGGATGAAAAGCGTTCACTCCTCAGCCACGCGACGATGAGCCGGCCTGGATTCCTGCTATATCCGGTTGCCTACGACTTGCCGGTGTCACGGGATGAGATCTGCTGGGCCAGGCGAATCCGCGGTCCCGCAAGCCTGGCCTCAACCGGGAGCCGACCTGACCTACGTGGACAAGGACCCGGCACCGAGAGCCGGTACCATCAAGGTGGCAAGCAGGACTTTCGGACCAGTCAGTCGGCCGTGCTGCCGCACAGCGTGTTGTTCCCGCGTCAAGCGGACGGAGCACTGGCCTGACCCTCTCACCCGGCACCGTCGCCATCCCGAACCGAAGCACACGTGCCATGACTGATGTTGTGCCGCCCGGTGCGGGCGGAGAACAGGACTCAGCCCAGATGAGCGAGGCCATCGAAACCTGGCCAGGTCGTTCCTACCCCCTCGGCGCGGCTTACGACGGTGCCGGGACGAACTTTTCGCTGTTCTCCGAGGTCGCAGAAGGCGTCGAGCTCTGCCTCTTCGACGACGACGGGGGCGAGCAGCGGGTCGTGCTCGAGGAGGTCGAAGCCTTCTGCTGGCATGCCTACCTGCCGAAGGTGACGCCCGGGCAGCGCTATGGCTACCGGGTGAGCGGGCCGTGGGCGCCGGACAAGGGCCAGCGCTGCAACCCTGCGAAGCTGCTTCTTGACCCTTACGCGAAAGCGATCGAAGGCCAGGTCGACTGGGATCAGGCCTGCTTCCCGTACACCTTCGGTGACGACACCTCACGCAACGACGACGACAGCGCTGCTCATGTGCCGAAGGCAGTGGTCCATAACCCGTATTTCGACTGGCGGAACGACCGGCCCCCGGATGTCCCGCTCCAGGAGTCGGTCATCTACGAACTGCACGTCAAGGGCTTCACCGCCAGGCACCCCGGCATCCCCAAGGCGCAGCGGGGAACCTATTCTGGTCTGGCCCACCCCGCCGCAGTCGAATACCTTACCAGGCTCGGCATCACCGCGGTGGAGCTGCTCCCCGTCCATCAGTTCGTTCACGATGCCCATCTGGTTGAGCGGGGGCTGCGGAACTACTGGGGTTACAACTCGATCGGCTTTCTGGCCCCGCACAATGAATACTCCGCCAGCGGCCAGAGGGGCGAGCAGGTCGCCGAGTTCAAGGCGATGGTCCGGACGCTGCACGAGGCCGGTATCGAGGTCATCCTCGATGTTGTCTACAACCACACGGCTGAGGGCAGTCATTTGGGCCCAGTTCTTTCGATGAAAGGAATTGACAACGCAGCCTATTACCGCCTCGTTGCCGACGATCGGCGCTTCTATTACGACACGACAGGGACGGGGAATAGCCTGAACGTGCGGCACCCGCACACCCTTCAGCTCATTATGGACTCGCTGCGCTACTGGGTGACTCAAATGCACGTCGATGGGTTCCGTTTCGACCTCGCCGCCACTCTGGCCCGCCAGTTCCACGAGGTTGATCGTCTCGCTGCCTTTTTCGACCTCATTCAGCAAGACCCGATCGTGTCACAGGTCAAGCTCATCGCCGAGCCATGGGACCTCGGCGAAGGTGGCTACCAAGTGGGCAACTTCCCCGCCCTGTGGTCGGAGTGGAACGGCCGTTACCGCGATACCGTGCGGGACTTCTGGCGAGGGGAGCCCGCCACCCTCGGCGAGTTCGCCAGCCGCCTGACGGGTAGTTCCGACCTCTACCAAGCCGACACCCGTCACCCAGGGGCCAGCGTCAACTTCGTCACAGCCCACGACGGATTCACTTTGCGCGACCTGGTCTCCTATAACAAGAAGCACAACGACGCCAACGGGGAAGGCGGCGCCGACGGCGAGAGCCACAATCGCTCGTGGAACTGCGGCGCCGAGGGCGGCACAGACGACCAAGCCATCCTCGGGTTGCGACGGAAGCAGCAGCACAACTTCCTGGCGACCCTGCTGCTCTCCCAGGGAGCCACCATGCTGCTGGGCGGGGACGAGTCCGGGCGGACCCAGGGCGGGAACAACAACGCCTACTGCCAGGACAACGAGATCTCGTGGCAAGACTGGGGACGGATCGACGAGGAGCTGCTTGGCTTCGCCCGCGACCTCATCACTTTGCGACGGGAGCATCCCGTGCTGCGTCGACGGCGCTACGCCCAGGGCCATGCTGACCGAGGCTCAGTCGAGCTTGGCTGGTGCAAGACCGACGGGTCCGAAATGAGCGATGAGGACTGGGACGCCGGGCTTGCCCTGCGGGTCGGCCTCTTCCTCAACGGCGAGGCGATCGCAGACCGTGACCGTCGTGGTCAGCGGGTGACTGACGATTCCTTCCTGCTGCTGTTCAACGCCCATCACAGGGCCATCAAGTGGACGCTACCCAGACAATGGGCTGAGTGGTGGGAACCGATTTTTGACACCTCGGCCCTCGGCCGGCGGAGGAAAGCCATCAAATGCGGCCAGGCTCGTCTGGTGGCTGGGCGATCCGTCGTAGTCCTCCGGCGACAGGGGTAATCCCGGGGGCCGCAGGCAGGGTCCGGCCCAGCCAGGTGCTCCTGACTAACGCATTTCCCGAATCGGGTGCGGGAGTTCTTGCGCGGGGCAGTTGCCCCAGCCATCGCCCTGAAACCGCCCGGAGCGCCGACACCATGCGCACAGACTCCTCTCCAGCCCCTCAGCCCTCCGTGCGGCGTGCGGCGTGCCCGAGCCACCGTTCTGCGCGGCCGCCGCATCGCCGCTCTAACTGATCCCGAACGGAACAATATGCACGTGGCAACCCCTGTGGCCGACGTGCCTGACCAGCTGGATGTGTCGTGGAAGGCTCCTTGACCTTGCGCACAAGTCCGGCATAATCGGCCTGGTCAGGATAGTTGAGCGCCGGAGTGGAGAGAGCAGTTGATCAAGACAACCAAGCCCGGCCGTGACGGTACTGTCCGCGTTACCTTCGCACTGCCCGCCGATGAGCCCTACAGGGCTGTGTCCGTGGTGGGTGATTTCAACGACTGGAATCCCTTCGCCCATCCACTGCGGCGGCGGGCGAACGGCACACGCAGCGCCGCGGTGACCGTCCCGGCCGGCAGCATGCTGCGCTTCCGTTACCTCGCCGAGGGCGGGGTTTGGTTCGACGACGAAACCGCCCCCGCACGGGATGGCCAGGGCGGCAGCATCGGAGTCTAATTCCGGGCCGCTAGGCCGGATCGGGGTAGTCAAGCGGCACGCCGGCGGGTTGCCGGGCCGGGACTGGGCCGCCAGCCCATGTTGCTGGGGCTGGTGTGGCTTACCGGTTGGTCTCCGGCTCGTGGGCGAGCCACAGGACGCCCAGGGGCGGCAGCGTGAGCGTGGCGGAGTAGCCGAGGTCGTTCCAGCTGGTGGGCTCGGCGGTGACGGCACCGGCGAGGGTGTTGCTGCCACCGAACTTCGCGTTGTCGGAGTTGAGGATTTCCGCCCAGCGCCCCGGTTGCGGGAGCCCGATGCGGTAGTCATGGCGGGGCACTGGCGTGAGATTCGCGACGCAGGCGATGGGGCGCCCACCCGTGATCGGGAATCTGAGAAACGACAGCACGCTGTTTTCTGAGTCGTTGGGGTTGATCCAGCGGAAACCGGGCCAGTCGAAGTCCTGCTCCCACAATGCGGGCTCGTGGCGGTAGACGGTGTTGAGCGCGCGGACTAGCGCCTGCACTCCGGCGTGCTCAGGGTAGTCAAGCAGGTGCCAATCGAGGCTGCTGTCATGCCGCCACTCGTCGTTCTGCGCGATCTCGCCGCCCATGAACAAAAGCGGCCGGCCGGGATGTGCCCACATCCAGGCCAGCAACGCGCGCAGGTTCGCGAACTGCTGCCACCGGTCCCCGGGCATCTTGCCGAGCAGCGAGCCCTTTCCGTGTGCGACCTCGTCGTGGCTCAGCGGCAGTATGAAGTTCTCGGTGAAGGCGTACAGCAGGGCGAACGTGAGTTCGTGATGGTGGTAGCGCCGGTGTACCGGATCCTTGGCGAAATAAACCAAGCTGTCGTGCATCCACCCCATATTCCATTTGAACCCGAAACCGAGCCCACCCAGGTACGTGGGGCGGGAGACAGCCGGCCAGGAGGTGGACTCCTCGGCGACCAGCATGACCGAGGGATGGTGGCCGTATACCACTTCGTTGGATTCCTTGATGAAGTCGATGGCTTCCAGGTTTTCCCGGCCGCCGAACCGGTTGGTGACCCACTCGCCCTCTTTGCGCGAATAGTCCAGGTAGAGCATCGAGGCGACCGCGTCCACGCGCAGGCCATCGACATGGAACTCCTCGATCCAGAACAGCGCGTTCGCGAGCAGGAAGTTCCGGACCTCGTGCCGCCCGTAGTTGAACACCAGCGTGCCCCAGTCGGGGTGTTCGCCCAGGCGGGGGTCGGCGTGCTCGTACAGCGCCGTGCCGTCGAAGCGCGCCAGCGCCCAGTCGTCCTTGGGGAAATGCCCGGCGACCCAGTCGACGAGAACGCCGATGCCTGCCTGATGCAACCGGTCGACCAGATAGCGGAAGTCGTCGGGGGTCCCGTGCCGTGCCGTCGGCGCGTAGAACCCGGTCACCTGATAACCCCAGGAACCGGAGAACGGGTGCTCCGCGATCGGGAGGAACTCAACGTGGGTGAAGCCGAGGTCGCTGAGGTACCCAGGCAGGGCCTCAGCCGCCTCGCGGTAGGTCAGGGGCCGCCACCCGCCGTCGGCGTCCTGGGCCAGCCGCCACGAGCCCAGGTGGCACTCATAGACCGACACCGGGGCATGCAGCAGGTTGGCGGTTTCCTGGCCGGCGAACCATGCTGCGTCCTGCCACTCGTACCTGCTCTGGATGACCACACTGGCCGTCGCCGGCGGGACCTCGGCGGCGAAGGCGAACGGGTCCGCCCGCAGACTCACCTGCCCGTGCTGGCTCACCACCTCGAACTTGTAGCGAGCGCCCGGGCCGACCCCAGGCAGGAAGATCTCCCAGACCCCGGAACTGCCCAGCACCCTCATCGGCTGAACGCGGCCATCCCAGCCGTTGAAGTCACCAACAACCCGTACCGCCTGGGCGCTAGGCGCCCACACCGCGAACGACGTGCCAGGCGTCCCCTGATGCACTCGCACCTGCGCCCCGAGATGCCGCCACAACCCCTCGTGCCGGCCCTCCGCCAGCAAGTGAAGGTCAAGCTGCCCGAGCGTGGGCCAATACCGGTAGGGATCATCGACCACCACCACGACCCCATCTGGATAAGTCACTTCCAGCCGGTAATCCGGGCTCCCACGCCTCTCCAACACCCCGGTGAACACCCCAGCAGGATGCACGCAGCGCATCTCGATCCGCTGCTCACCGGCGATGATGACCATACCGGCCGCGTCAGGACGCCACCCGCGGATGACCACCCAGTCGCGGCCGTCACCGTCCCGCACAGGGTGAGCGCCCAGCAGGCTGTGCGGATCGTGATGCAGACCAGTGACCAAGCGCTCGAGATCCGCGTCGTCCACCGTCAGGAAGAAATCAGCCGGTGTGCTCATACTGGGCCCCCTTCACCACGGCGACCTCAGGCGAACGCCGACACCCCCAGTCTGCACGCCCGGCCCTGACCACAGCATCACCCAGCCACCGATCGCAGAAGACAGGGCTCAACCGCACCAATCTCGCATGGCCCATGCTGGACCGGCAGGTCCTTACCGCCCCAGGAAGACGGCCCCACGCCGACTGCGTCGAGTGCACGCGAATCGGAAACCGCGGCCGTGCAAGCCAGAACTCAACCACCGCTCAACCACGCGCGGCAGCACACCGCGGTCGCGGGCAACCGCTCCCCACTCCCGGCTGAACGCTGACCTGGCCGAACGGTCATCAGCGCGGACGGGCCCCGAACCGCGGACGGCTTCCCAAGACCGCTCCCGCAACGCACGAGACCCGGCCCACTGGACCGGGTCTGACCTGCGAGTTTGATAGTGGCAGGTGTTGGGTTCGAACCAACGTAGGCTAAGCCGACGGTTTTACAGACCGCTCCCTTTGGCCACTCGGGCAACCTGCCTAGTGCCGTCCGAGACGGCTCAGTGAAGGATAGCGGACGGCGCAGGTCCCTGTTGCACGGGATTGCGGCCCGACCTGTGGTCCAGCCGCCCTCCGGGCACGCCGCTACGCGGAGCGGGCCCCGCCGCCAAGTCCCGTGGGGCGCAGTAGCCTCATGACCCGACGTCACAGCCAAGGGGAAGGAGCCGGCGCATGGCGGACAGCAGCTTCGACATCGTGAGCAAGATCGACAAGCAGGAAGTCGACAACGCGATCAACCAGACCACCAAGGAGATATCGACTCGATTCGATTTCCGTGGCGTGGGTGCCTCCATCACCCGGTCAGGGGATCATGCGATCGAGATCCGGGCCAACAGCGAAGGACGGGCCAGCGCGGTATTGGACCTGTTCAAGGACAAGCTGGTCCGGCGGCAAGTCTCGTTGAAGGTCCTGGACGCGGGAGACCCGAAGCTGTCTGGCAAGGAGTACCGGATAGCCGTCGCCCTCAAGGAGGGCATCTCCCAGGAGGACTCCAAGAAGATCAGCAAGATCATCAGGGATGAGGGGCCGAAAGGCGTCCGGGCTCAGGTCCAGGGCGAGGAACTGCGCGTGTCCTCCAAGAAGAAGGATGATCTGCAGGCCGTGATCTCATTGGTCAAGGGCAAGGACCTGAATCTGGCCCTACAGTTCGTCAACTTCCGCTGACGTCCGGCGCGCCCAACCCCTCAGCGACTCAGCGCGGTGGATTGTGCCTCACGGGCGGGGCACAACTCACCGCACTGATGCGGTTAAGGCGCGTTTCCGGCTTCGCTGGGCCCGGGCGTGCCACCAGAACCGGGTCCGGGGCCACCGCCAGGCCCGTAGATCGCCTGCATTTCCTTAGCGACGGGCGCGCCGGGGTCGTGCGCGGGCGGGGGCGGCACGGTCCGCATCCACTCGCGCAGCCTCCCGCGCTCATGGGTCAGGTCCAGGATGTCCGTTTCGGCATAGCTGAACTCCGGCGACCAGAACAACGCGTCGTACGGGCACACCTCGATACATATCCCGCAGTACATACAGAGCGAGAAGTCGATCGCGAACCGGTCGAGGGCGTTACGGACCTGACGTCCGCCGCGCCGGGCGGGCGCGCCGGGTTCGGCCGGCACCGGTTCCTTGTGTGACTCGATGTAGATGCACCAGTCCGGGCACTCCCGGGCGCACAGCATGCAGACCGTGCAGTTCTCTTCGAGCAGCCCGATCACGCCGCGGCTGCGCGCAGGCAGGTCCGCGGCCGACTCCGCATCCACCAGGCTCATCCGGTCGGCCACCCGTCCGGAACCCCTGGCGGCGCGGCCCGGCGACGCCCGCGCACCGGCTGCCCCGGCTCGGCCGGCTCCCCCGGCTCTCTGGCCCCGGGCCACTCCTGGGCGGCCCGGGCGGCCAGCGCGAAGTCCTTGCGCAACGGGTGCCCCTCGAATCCTTCCGGCAGCAGCAGCGGGCCGAGCCCGGGGTGGCCGTCGAAGACCACGCCGAACATCTCGTGTGTCTCCCGCTCATGCCAGGCCGCACCCCGGTACACGCCGGTGGCGGTGGGCAGCCGGGGCTGGTCACCGGCCAGCACGGTACGCAGCAGCAGGTGGTGCCGCCCGGCCAGTGAGTACACATGGGCCAGCACAGCGACACCAGCCTCGGCCTCATCAACCGCGCTGAGCCAGTCGAAGAAGTCGCAGCCGAGCTGATCGCGGGCGAACGCCACCAGCTCCAGCCACCCGGCAGCAGGCACCGTGGCCGTGACCAAACCCGGCCCGCCCGACAACTCGGCCACCGCCCGCAGTCCCGCCGACTCCACCAGGCCGACGATCTCCTCGCCGGTCATCGCACCGGCCCAGGTTGCCGCTGCTGCAGCAGCGTGTCCAAGCCGGCCAGCAGTGCTTCCGGCCGGGGCGGGCAGCCAGGCACGTAGAGGTCCACCGGGATGAACTGGTCCACGCCCTTGGTCACGCAGTAAGAGTCCCAGTACGGGCCGCCGCTGTTGGAGCAGGCGCCGAAGGACAATACGAACCTGGGTTCCGGCACTTGTTCAAAAGCCCGCAGCACGAGCGGCGCGAGCTTGTCGGTGACCGTGCCCGCCACCACGAACACATTCACCCCGGCCGAGGCCCCAGCCAAGGCGCCACCCGACGGCCCAGCCAAGGCTCCCCCCGGCGGCCCAGCGGAGGCTTCACCAGGCCCAACCCGGCTGAGCGCCGCCGCCACCTCCACGGCGCAGCAGGCCAGCCCGGCATCACAGATCCAGAGCGCGCAGCCCCGGCCCGCGTCAACGACCACCGGCAGGCCAGCAGCGCTCCCGGCACGTGGCGGGGGAAGATCCACAGCGGCCACCGGCCCAGACTACCCGGCTGACCCGGAGCAGACCGAGGCCTGCAACCGCCTAGCCTGAACCGGCGGCGCCCGCCCGACGTCCTATGACATAGGGGGGACGGCCAGCACCGAGTGTCACACTTCCTGCGCGCGTCGCCACCCCGCCGGTTGGTCAACCGAATTAGTGTGAGATAGGTCACGACTTAGCCAGGAGCACTTGGACGTCGCCAGAGCGGCGGAACAGGCCTGTAACATTGAGACAATCCAAACTCAGCCCGGGCGCCGAGCGTGCCGGGTGCGGCGTTCGCTGGCCTCGCGCTGTCACAGCGCCTGGCTGCGGCGCGCGAGGAGGTCCTTCAACTGTGACCAAGCAGGTCCAGCAACTCGACCGTGTCATCATCCGTTTCGCAGGTGACTCAGGTGACGGCATGCAACTTGCCGGCGACCGGTTCACCCAGGAGACGGCTGCCTTCGGCAACGACCTTTCCACGCTGCCGAACTTTCCTGCCGAGATCCGGGCGCCCGCCGGGACGCTGCCCGGTGTGTCCAGCTTCCAGCTGCACTTCGCTGACCACGACATCCTCACCCCGGGTGATGCCCCGGACGTGCTGGTCGCGATGAACCCCGCGGCGCTCAAGGCCAACCTGGGCGACGTACCCCGCGGCGCGGACATCATCGCCAACACCGACGAGTTCACCAAGCGGAACCTGGCCCGTGTCGGCTACCAGGCCAACCCGCTCGACGACGGCTCGCTGGACGGATACAACGTGCACGCGGTGCCGGTCACCTCGATGACAGTCAAGGCGCTCGAGGAGTTCGACATCTCCCGCAAGGAGGCCGAGCGGGCGAAGAACATGTTCGCTCTAGGCCTGCTGTCCTGGCTTTATAACCGGCCGCCGGAGAGCACGCTCAAGTTCCTCGAGTCCAAGTTCGCGGCCAAGCCGGAGATCATGAAGGCGAACATCGCCGCCTTCCGCGCGGGCTGGAACTACGGCGAGACCACCGAGGCATTTTCGGTCCAGTACGAGGTCAAGCCGGCCGCTGTGCGGCCCGGCACGTACCGGAACATCACCGGCAACACCGCGCTGGCCTACGGCCTGGTCAGCGCGTCCCGCCGGTCTGGCCTGCCGGTGTTCCTCGGCTCCTACCCGATCACCCCGGCCTCGGACATCCTGCACGAGCTGTCCAAGCTCAAGCGCTTCGGAGTGCGCACGTTCCAGGCGGAAGACGAGATCGGCGGGGTCGGCGCGGCGCTGGGCGCCTCGTTCGGCGGCGCGCTCGGCGTCACCACCACGTCCGGTCCCGGCATGGCGCTCAAGGCGGAGACCATCGGCCTGGCCGTGTCGGTGGAACTGCCGCTGATCGTGTGCGACATCCAGCGGGCCGGGCCGTCCACCGGCATGCCGACCAAGACCGAGCAGGCCGACCTGCTGATGGCGATGTTCGGCCGGAACGGCGAGTCGCCGGTCGCGGTGCTCGCTCCGGCCACCCCCTCGGATTGCTTCGACATCGCGCTGGAAGCGGTCCGGATCGCCACCAAGTACCGCACCCCGGTGATCATCCTGTCCGACGGCTACCTGGCCAACGGGTCGGAGCCGTGGCTGATCCCCGAAGTCGCCGGGCTGCCCAAGCTAAGAGACGAGTTCTCCTTCTCCTCGCCCGCCGACTGGCCCACCCAGGACGGCAAGGACGGGAAGCCGGAGTTCCTGCCGTTCCGCCGGGACCCGCAGACGCTGGCCCGGCCATGGGCCGTCCCGGGCACCCCGGGCCTGGAGCACCGCATCGGCGGCATCGAGAAGGCCGACGTGGACGGGACTATCTCCTACGACCCGGACAACCACGACCGGATGGTCCGGCTCCGCCAGGCCAAGATCGAAGGCATCGCCGCCGATATCCCGCCGCTCGAGGTGGACGACCCGGACGGTGACGCCAAGGTGCTGGTACTCGGCTGGGGCTCGACGTTCGGCTCGATCGGCGCCGCGGCCCGCCGGGTGCGCAACGCGGGTGGCCAGGTGGCCTGCGCGCACCTGCGCCACCTGTCCCCCTTCCCCGCCAACCTCGGCGAGGTGCTGGCCAGCTACGACAAGGTGCTGGTGCCCGAGATCAACCTCGGCCAGCTGGCCCTGCTGCTGCGCGGCCGCTACCTCACCGATGTGATTTCTTACAACCGGGTCCGCGGGCTGCCGTTCCGCGCCGCGGAACTGGCTGGCGTCATCCAGGATGTGATCGCGAATGTCTGACCCCGGCGCGCCTACCGACCCGCACGCCAACGACGGGGCCGAGGAGGCAGGCCGCCGGCCCGCCGCCCTGACCCTGGTGCCCAAGGCCGACCAGAAGCTGGGCACCAAGGACTTCAAGTCCGACCAGGAAGTCCGCTGGTGCCCCGGCTGCGGTGACTACGCCATCCTGGCCGAGTTCCAGTCGTTCCTGCCCGAGCTGGAGATCCCCCGCGAGAACCTGGTCATCATCTCCGGCATCGGCTGCTCGTCCCGGCTGCCCTACTACGTGGACTCCTACGGGATGCACTCGATCCACGGCCGCGCCCCGGCCATCGCGACCGGCCTGGCCGCGTCCCGGCCCGACCTGTCCGTCTGGGTGATCACCGGGGACGGTGACGCGCTGTCCATCGGCGGCAACCACCTGATCCACTCGCTGCGCCGCAACGTCAACATCAAGATCCTGCTGTTCAACAACCGGATCTACGGGCTGACCAAGGGCCAGTACTCGCCCACCTCGGAGCTGGGCAAGGTGACCAAGTCGACGCCATACGGCTCGCTGGACACCCCGTTCAACCCGGTCTCGCTGGCGCTCGGCGCCGAGGCCAGCTTCGTGGCCCGGACCATCGACTCCGACCGCAAGCATCTGACCGGCGTGCTGCGCGCAGCCGCCGACCACCGCGGCGCGGCGTTCGTGGAGATCTACCAGAACTGCCCGATCTTCAACGACGACGCGTTCATCCCGCTGACCAGCCCGGAGTCTCGGGACGACACGCTGATCCGGCTGGAAGACGGTCAGCCGGTGCGGTTTGGCGCGGAGCAGGATAAGGGCCTGCGGTTCGGCCGGATGGGCTCGCTGGAGGCAGTGGACGTGGCCAGCGCCGACCCGGGTTCGCTGCTGGTGCACGACGCGCACGCCCCGGACCCGTCCTACGCGTTCGCGCTGTCCCGGCTGGACACGGTGGATTTCGCGCACACCCCGATCGGCGTGTTCCGGCAGGCGCCCCGGCCCAGCTACGACGACCTGATGGCCGAGCAGATCGCGGATGCCCGCGCCAAGCAGGGCCAGGGCGACCTGGCCGCGCTGCTGGCCGGCTCGGACACCTGGCAAGTCAGCTAACCACCTGACCTTCGGTGAGCGTTCGGGTTGAGCACCGCGGTCCAGTGACCACCGTAATCCTGGACCGGCCACAGGTACGCAACGCCGTTGACCTGCCCACTGCCACCGCATTGGCGGCAGCGTTCGCCGGGTTCGAGGAAGACCAGGACGCCAGCGTGGCGGTGCTTTGCGGTGCGGGCGGGACGTTCTGCGCCGGGGCCGACCTCAAGGCCGTCGGCGGCCCGGACGGCAACCGGGTCGCCCCGGACGGCGACGGGCCGATGGGTCCGACCCGGATGCTGCTGTCCAAGCCGGTGATCGCGGCCATCGCCGGGCACGCCGTGGCCGGCGGCCTGGAACTCGCGCTCTGGTGCGACCTGCGGGTGGCCGAGGAGGACGCCGTGCTCGGCGTGTTCTGCCGCCGCTGGGGGGTGCCGCTGATCGACGGCGGCACGGTCCGGCTGCCCCGGCTGGTCGGCCTGGGCCGGGCCCTCGACCTGATCCTGACCGGGCGGGCCGTGCCCGCGGCCGAGGCGCTCCAGATGGGCCTGGTCAGCCGGGTGGTCCCGCACGGTCAGGCCCGCCCGGCGGCCGAGGCGCTGGCCGCGGAGATCGCCGCCCTGCCACAGACCTGCCTGCGCAGCGACCGGGAGTCCACGCTGGCCAGCCTGTCGCTCAGCGAAGCCGACGCGATGGCCAGCGAACTGCGCTGCGGGATGACCGCACTGGCCGCGCCCGGCCTGGCCGCCGAGATCGCCCGTTTCTTTGCCCGCCCCGGGGACGCGTCCCCGGGATAGGGGTGCCCTGGCCGGCAGACGCGAGAATCGCCGCGGCGGCTCGCCGCCGTTGGGCGCGGAGCGGCGATCGGGGGGTTCCGGGGGGTCGTCCCCCTGGGCTAACACTGATCAGGCGGCGCGGTCGGGTGGGCTGTCCGGCCGTGCGGCCTGTTCGACGGCGACCACGATCGAGGCGTCCGGGCCGGCCCCAGCTGTCACCACGTAAGGGCTCAGCTCGGCTTCCCCGCTGGACACTTCTTCCAGGCTGCGCCCGGCGGGCTCGGGCAGGACCAGGGTCAGCAGCAGGCCGCCTACCGAGATCACGGCGGTGAGCAGCAGCGTGCTGCGCAGGCCTAGCGAAGAAGCGAGCAGCGGGAACAGGAAGACGCCGATGAACGCGCCCAGCTTGCCCACCCCGGCGGAGATGCCGTGGCCGGTGGCCCGCATGGTCACCGGGAACAGTTCGCTCGGCAGCACGAACGTGGTCATGTTCGGGCCGAACTCGGTGAAGAAGTAGCTGACCCCGTAGACCAGCAGGAACGGCACTACCGCGGTGGTCAGCCCGGGGACCACGCCGATGACCGCGAAACACAGCCCCATCACGGCGAAGCCGGTCAGTTGCAGCCTGCGGTGTCCGATCCGGTCCAGCCGGGCGATGCCGAGCAGGTAGCCGGGCACGGCTGCGACCACGAACACGGCCAACTGCAGGGCGATGGTGGTCATCGTGGACGAGTGCGGCGAGATCAGCCCGATGATCTGTGGCGTGGAAATGGTGTTGCCGTAGTAGGCGTAGTCGAGCAGGAACCAGCAGCCGGCCGTGCCGGCCAGGGTCACCAGCCAGCGCCGGTTGGTCAGGAACGCGCGCAGCCCCATCTGGTGCGTGATGGCAGGCGCCGGGGCGCCGATCACCGTCCCGTCGGTGAACCGGAACAAATCCGCCACGGCGTGCTGGTAGCGGCCCTGCACCTGAGCCTGGAACCGTGGCGACTCGGGCGTGGTGCGGCGCAGGTAGATCACGGCGGCGGCGGGCACCGCGCCGAGCGCCAGCATCAGCCGCCAGGTCAGGTCGTTGCCCGCGCCCACCCCGAGCAGGGCCAGCGCGATCAGCGGCCCCACGATCAGGGCCAGCGCCTGGGTGGCGAAGACCATCCCGACCAGCTTGCCCCGGTCCTTCCGGTTGGCGTACTCGCTCATCAGCACCGCGCTGACCGGGTAGTCGCCGCCCACCCCCAAGCCGAGCACGAAGCGGAACGCGATCAGCACCCAGTACGAGGGAGACAGCGCCGAGCCCACCGCGCCAACCACCATGATCACGGCGACCAGCCAGTACACCCGCGTGCGGCCGGCCAGGTCGGCGACCCGGCCGAAGACCAGGGCACCCAGGCAGGCCGCGCCCAGCATGACCGCGTTGAGCAGGGCCAGCCGGCCGGAACTCAACTGCCACTGCTGCTTGATCAGAGTGGCCGCGATCCCGATGACGAACAGGTCATAGGCGTCGGTGAAGAAGCCCATGCCGGATACCAGGACGGTGCGGAGGTGAAACCGGCTGATCGACGCTTCATCCAGGGCATGTGTCAGCCCTGGAGAGCGGGTACCGGACACCAGGATTCCTCCCTGCGCGCAGGGACCACCTACGGGCTCCCTAGGCAACGAACGTATGTCATAGAGGCGACACAGAGCCGTCATAAAAGTGAATCCACGATGAACCAATCGACGCAAGGTCCGCGCCGCAAGACGTTCCGCCGACTGCCCACGGCCGGCCCAGCGGGAGGGTAACCCGCGGCGGGAGAGTAGCCGGCGGCCAGAACGGGCAGGGATCCTGGTGGCCCTGAACGGCCGGACAGTCCAGCAACGGGCAGCCAGCGGACCGGAGAGTCCCGCGCCGCCCCGACCGGCGAGAGGAGGTTCGGACGTGAAGAAGCTGTTGTTCCTGGTGTCGGTGGCACTGATCGGCGCAGTCCTGGTGAGCTCCCAGGACGACATCCGCCGCTTCATCAAGATGCGGAACATGTGACCGCGCCGCCCGAGGTCACTCGCGATATATCTTGCTTATCCGCGAACGAGATGTATCTTGATACCAGGCACACGTAGCCAGGTGTCACGGGGATCGAAAGGCGGCGCGGATCATGTTCGACCGGTTCACCGAGCGGGGGCTGCGGGCGCTGGCCCTGGCTCAGCAGGAGGCCAGGAGGCTCAGCCACGATCACGCTGGCACCGAGCACATCCTGCTCGGGCTCATCCGCGATCGCGACGGGCTGGCCGCCGAGACACTCGGCTCACTGGGCATCAACCTGGGCGCCGTGCGTGAGCAGCTGGAGGACATCCTCGGCCGGGGCCGGAGCGAACCGCCGGAGCACATCCCGTACACGCCTCGGGCGCGCCGGGTGCTGGACCTGGCCCAGCGGGAGGCCATCCAGATGGGACACGGCCGGGTCGGCACCGAGCACATCCTGCTCGGCCTGATCCGCGAGGGCCGGACCGTGGCTGCGCAGGTCGTGGTCACGCTGGGCGCGGACCTGAGCCGGGTCCGCCAGCAGGTGTTTCAGCTGCGGTCGGACGCGCAGGACGGCGCGGCCTGACCCTGTCAGCGCCCGGTTGGGTCGCCGACCGGGCGCAGTTCCTCCGGCGCCTCGAAGCGGAAGCCGCACATGTCGACGGCCACCCCACCGGCCGCCATGGCCAGCGCGAGCGCTCCGCTGGCCACCTTCTGCCGCAGCTCCGGATGGGCCGCGCCCGCGTGGATCCCGGTGTTCAGGTCCCAGTGATGCAGCGGGCCCTTGCGCATGGCGCCGAGCGCGGGCGGCTCGAGAGTGGCGCTATACAACCGGGGTGAACAGTAGGCGGTGTAGAACACGGCGTGCTGGCCACTGATCGCGTACGTGTCGGCCTTAGCGTCCTCGACGCCGACATCGCCGCCCGCGTAGGGCCGGAGCACCCGGACTACCTCGTCCGGGTCGAGCGGCCGCTCGCTGTACACCGATGCGGCCAGGGCCGGCTTGCCCAGCGGCGGCCACGGATGCACCGAACCGCCGAGCCGCGCGGCCAGGCCGAGCACCAGGCACTCACCGTCGGTCCGCTTGGCATCATCGGGGCGGCGCTCGCTGTGCGGCTGCAGGGCCGCGGCCGCGTACCAGGCCACCGTGGCGCTGGCCGGCAGTCCAGCCTGGTCGATCAGCTTGGGCGTCAGGATGACCGGCCCGAACAGCAGCACGCCGTTGCCGAACACCAGCCGGCCATGCCAGGTGCGCAGTTGCGGGTCATACAGCCGGGCCGTGTCGATCAGCGGGTCGCCTGGGTCGGTGGCCAGCAGCAGGGTCGGGCCGGCCGCCAGCTTGCCCTGGGTATGCACGGTACGGTCAAAAAGCGGCATGGCCTGCCTCCAGGGTCACCCAGGGCTGGTCCGGGCCGAGCGCCGCGGTCAGCCGGCCCAGGCTGCTGAACACCGGCCGCGCGGGGGCGAACACAATGGCTGGTAAATCCGCAGCCTCGCTGACGTGACGGCTCTCTGCTGCGCCCACTGCGCGCCCCCTTTCCCGTCCCGCTGGCCACCGGGCAGTTGAGCCATTTCCCAGCGCCACGAACCAATCCAGAGCAGGATCAACTTAGCGAATTAGGCGTCCGCGCCGAGGAAAGATGGCCAGGTCGGCCGGCAAAACCGGCCTGGCCCGGTGATCCACAGGTTGTGGGTAACTTCCCGGCGTGACCCGCCCGAACTGCGGGGTAGTGTCCCTACTCTTGTGGAAAATCCCGCTTCCTGCCGTTACGGGTGGGTTGCCCGGCCCAGCGGGATGGCCAAACTAGCTTCCGTAGTGCCGTAAGCACTGCA
This sequence comes from Streptosporangiaceae bacterium, assembly GCA_036497945.1. Lineage (GTDB taxonomy): Bacteria > Actinomycetota > Actinomycetes > Streptosporangiales > Streptosporangiaceae > RYN-230. Next base: position 16,429 of record DASXIN010000135.1, read on the forward strand.
ATACTGCGTTCATGCCGGCTCTCAGCGTTGCGTTGCTCAACCTCAAGCCGGGCACGGGCAAAACCACCTCCGCAGTGTGGCTGGCGCATATCTTCGCCCAAGCCGGGCGCACCGTTCTGTTGGTGGACGCGGACCCGTCCGGCAGCGCGCTGGAGTGGTCCGACCTGGCGGCCATGGACCCCGGGCTGCCGCCCCGGCTGGCCTTCCCGTTCCGCATCGTCGCGCTGCCCTCACGTAGCCTGCACCAGCGGGTAGCCGAGATCGCCCACCCTGAGGACGTCGTCATCATCGACGCGCCGCAACTGGAGGACCACGCGGGCATCGCCCGGTCTGCGATGCGGTACGTCGATGAGATCCTCATCCCGTGCGCGCCGAGCCCCATCGAGATCAACCGCACCACCCCGGTCCGCGAGGAGATCGGCGAGGTCGAGGCGGTCCGGGACACCCCGGTGCGGGCGGCGGTACTGCTGAACCGGTGCATTACCCGCGCGCATTCCACCACCAGCGCCAGAGAGGTATTGGAGGGCCTAGGCTATGACGTGCTGCGAACGGCTGTGCCGAGGCGAGAGGTGTATGCGCAGAGTTTCGGCGTGCCGATTCCCGAGATAGGCCGCGATGTGTGGCGCGGCGTGGCCCACGACCTCATCGAGCGATGCGTCCCCCTCGGGAAGGTGCCGTCATGACAACGGAGCGGGAACGGCGCAAAGCACAGATGGCTGCCGCCGCCACCCGGCGCACGGAGCCTGACGCCGGGCCGGCCGGCAAGACGGCCATCCGGTCCAAGCCGGTGCGGATCACCCTCGACCTGAGCCCGGAGCTGTATCGCGAGCTGACCCGGTGGGCACACTCGGCCGCGATCGAGCTGGATGTGCCGCGGATCGCGCTGGCCGACGCGGTGCGGGCGATGATCCGGGTCACCACGGAAAGCCCGGACGAGGTGCTCGAGCGGTTGCGCCGCGACCGGGAGCAGTAACCCGGCCGGGTGCCGGGTACAGTGCAGGCCATCAGGAATCCCTGCCAGCTATTCGGAGCGTGTCGTGGCCGCCGCCAAGTGGAGCAATCTCAGCCAGCGGAACCAGCGGCTGCTCATCGCGGCGGCCGTGGTGGAGACCAGCCTGAAGACCGCGGCGCTGATCGACATCACGCGGCGGCCGGCGAGCCAGATCCGCGGCCCGAAGTGGGCCTGGATCCCGGCTGTCTCCATCCTCAACTCGGCCGGCATCGCCCCGGTCGCCTACTTCGTCTGGGGCCGCCGCCGCTAGCGGCCGCCCACATCATCAGCGCGGTGCAGTGTGCCGGGCAGCCGGCCGGTTAGCCGGACCCGCGGAACGGCCAGTCGGCCCGCTCGGTCGGCACGCCGGCCGGCGGCACGTCGGCCGGGGCCACGTCGGCCGGGGCCACGTCGGCCGGGGGCACGTCGGCCGGCCCGAGCTCAGCCGGGGGCGTACCGTCCTCGGGCAACTCCGCGGACGCGGCCATCGGGCGGGGTGACACGGGCTGGGAGTACCAGCGCGGCGGCTCGGCGGGCGCGCCGGGGCCGTAGCCGGCCAGCTCGTCCTCCTCGTCGGGCAAGCCGAGGCGGCGGCGGTTGGCCCGGTCCACGCCGCGGAGCACCACCTCGGCCATGGCCAGCTTGGCGTCCAGCGTCTCCGGCGCGACCGCGCCCAGATCCAGCGGCACCCGGTTGGCCAGCGCCTGGTCCCACGGGGAGGCGACCACGGACACCTGGGTGCCTTCGTGCGCTTCGCGGATGCGGGCGAACCAGCGGGCCTGCTCGGGGTCGGTCTCGACGAACTTGTCCACCACGATCGTGGCCTCGTCCATCAGCAGGTTGAGGTGGGTGCGCTCCTGTTCGCTCAGCGGCCGGTCGCGTTCCCCTTCGTAGTTTCGGTACCGGCTGAACACCTGGCCGATCGACCAGAACCCGAGCTGGGAGGCCTCGGTCACGAACACGTACTTGTCGCCGTGCAGCAGCGTGCCCACCTGGAGCTTGGCGAACAGCCCGGTCCCGCCGTCGTTGATGACGATGTTGGACATGCACTGCAGGAACTCCAGGACGGTCTGGTACTCCTGCTCGCCGAACTCAACGCCGATGCACTCGTCGGCGGTGTCGCCGCGGATCACGGCCACGCCCTGCAGCCAGGCCACCGCGTCGCGCAGATCGGCGTACACCTTGATGCTGCCCTGGGTGCAGGCGTGATAGAAACCCCGGATGGACAGCGTCCGCTGGTCTTTGGGCAGCGCCTCCACCGGGACGCCGCCGAGCCGGATGTAGCCGTGCGGCATGTCGTCGTTGCTGTCGGCCAGGATGACCCGGTCGGCGGGCCGCGCTGCGGCGTAGATGGCGGCCAGCGTGACCGCCGCGTCCGTCTTGCCGGTGCCGCCGAACCCGGAACCCAGCGTGATCACGCCCGACTTGAGCGCCGGGGCACGGATCGCGGCGACGCTCTGCCGCCGCCACTCGGCCGATGCCTCGCGCCTGGCCCGCTCCCGCTTGCCCGGGGGAATCACCACGCCTCGCTTGAGTGCCCGCTTAGAAATGGCCCCTCTTACCCCATCCTGTGCTGGCGCGAAAGCACCGAGCTGGGACGTGGCTGGCGTCAGCCAGGTAGCTCGGTCGCTGCCTGGGAAGTCGCTCCACCAGTCGCCCAGCTCGTCTGGAAACTGGGACATCGCATCCTTCCACAGTCCGGTGCTCGTGCCGCCAGGCTACCCGGCGGCATGGTTACCGGGGCATCTCGGCGACGCCCTGGGCCACCGCGCAGGGGGCGCAGAGCGGCACGTCCACCGGACCGGACTTGGTGCTCACCCGGCGCGTGATCACCGCGCGCCGGTCGCAGACCGCCACGTCATCGGGGTGCGCGGTCTCGCAGGCGCATTCACAGTCCATCCGCTCCCAGATGAACACCACCCGCCAGGCGGCCATCGCCGCGCGGATGTCAGGGTCGCTGGTCAGCTTCCGGAACGAGTCGGCGGTCACCGCGGCGGTCCGTTGCGCCCAATCGGCCGCGATACCGGCCGCGGCCTCCCAGGCAGCGACCAGCCGGCCCACCGGGTTGTCGTTGTCGCTGCTCATAGCCCCATAATCTCACTCAAGCCCAGCCCTGGCCACCCCGACCGCCGAGGTCAGTCCCGCGGCGACCGCGCAGACCTGCGGCCGAGCCCGGCGGTTACTGGGGCAGAGCGGCCGGAGAGCGCGCGGAACGCCTCGATGACGCTCTGCAGATGACGGCGCATCGCCTGCTCGGCGGCATCGGGTTCGCGTGCGGTGATGGCCGCGACGATCGCCTCGTGCTGCGGTAGCGACACCGCCGGCCGTCCCGGCACCAGGGACAGCGAGAACTGGTGCCGCACCGTCTGATCACGCAACTGGCGGAGCAGCCGGGCAGCCGTCTCGTGCGCGCCGATGTCCCGGATCGCGCCGTGCAGCCGGGCGTTGAGCTCGCTGTAGGTGAGCAGCTCCGATTTCTCCACCGCGATGTGCATGTCCCGGATGAGCCTGCGCAGCATGGCGATGTCGGATTTGCTGACCCGCTCGGCGGCGCGCGCGGCGAGCAGGCCTTCCAGCAGGATGCGGACCTCGGTGATCTCGACTGCCTCGGTCAGCGACACCTCGCGCACCCGGGCGCCCCGGTTCCGCTGAAATTCAACCAGGCCCTGCGCGGCCAATTCCTGCAGGGCAGAGCGCAGGATAAACCGTGACGTGCCGAACCGCTCGCACAGGTCAATCTCGACCAGGCGCTGCCTGGGCGCGTATTCGCCGGCGATAATCGCGGCGCGGAGCGCTTCGGTAACCGCCGGCTTGGCGTCCTCCGGCACTATGGCAACTCCTTCCCCTGGCCCGCGGGCAGTTTCCATTCGGCACGCCACTGTCGTGCTACGGCTGACTGCTCGCGAAGACCGTTCCGTCGAAGAGCTTGCGTGCGGTGCGCACCACACCGGCCGTGCGGACCAGCGGCGGCTGCTGCGCGGTGTCCACGTCGGCTTCCACCAGCAGGTGCCCAGTCGGATGCTCGACGTCCAGCGGCTGCCCCGGCGCCGGCCAGGTCGCCAGCTCCGCGCCGGCCGCGCCGGGCAGCAGCAGTGCGGTGACCGCGCTGACCGCGCCGAGCACGCCGATGGCCGGGTGCGGGCGGACCGGGATGAACGTGCGGGTGCAGATGGTGCCGCCGTCCCGTGGGGCGCTGACCAGCGTCGTCTTGGGCACCGAGGCCTGGCTGACGTCGCCCAGGCCCATCAGCTGGCCGGCTGCGAGGCGTAGTGCCTGGACCCGGTCCAGCAACTCGGCGTTACCGGCCAGCTCGGCGTGCGATTCGTAGCCGGTGATGCCCAGGTCGGCGGCCCGGGCCACGACCACCGGCATGCCGTTGTCCACGCAGCTGACCGCGACGCCGTCGAGGACATCGCAGATGTTGCCGGTGGGCAGCAGTTGCCCGGTCGTCGAGCCCGCCGTGTCGGCGAACCGCAGGCTGATCGGCGCCGCGGTGCCCGGCACGCCGGCGATCGCGGTGCTGCCCGTGTAGTCCGGCACACCGCCCGGCGTGCCGAACGTCGCGGTGACCACGCTGCCGGTGTTCACCATCCGGATGCGCGTCGTCGTGGCGTCGCCGCCCGGCTCGATCAATCCGCGCTCGACCGCGAACGGGCCCACCCCGGCCAGGATGTTTCCGCAGTTCTGCTGGTCGGTGACGGTTGCCTGGTCCACCCCGAACTGCAGGAACAAGTAGTCGATGTCGGCGTCGTCGCGACGCGACGGCGAGACCACCGCCACCTTGGAACTGAGCGAATGGGCGCCGCCCAGCCCGTCGATCTGCAGCGGGTGACCGCTGCCCATGATCCGCAGCAGCAGGGCATCCCGCTGCCCAGGCTGCTGCGGCAGATCGGCGGCCAGGAAATAGAGGCCCTTCGATGTGCCGCTGCGCATCATCATGCAGCGGATGCCGGGCACGGTCGTCACGTCAGCATCCCGGTCACTTCCGGATACAGCCTCATCTGTTCCTTCCCTGGGCGAGGTCCAGGCGGCGGCCGGGCAGCCAGGCGGCGGCCGGGCGGCGGAGCCCGGCGCCACCTGGGCCGACGCACGGGCATCATCGCGAAAGTAGCCCCGTGCAATCGATATTGTCAACGATCTGTACTGACGTTCAGGCCTGACGGGTCAGTTACCCGACGCAATCCGGCCAGGTCAAACGAAAGGCAGCCGTGCTGATCAGCCCGCTAGGTGCCTATGTATCGAGGACAGAGAAGCGCAAAATTGTTGACATTACTGCGAGCAGAGTCTAGGTTCACCGCAGTCGGGACGTGTGCCCTGAAGCATGCCGTGAGCGCCGACCCCAGCGGAGGGTGGACATGCACAGCACCGCGCAGCCGCCATGAACGGGCCGGCTGGAGGAACAGTAAAGCGGAAAGCTGAAAACCGGGCCGCGGCCACGGCAGGCGCACTCACCTGGGCAGCGTGGGCACGCTCAACCGCGTTTTCGGCCGGACCGGCGTTACGTGGCAGGCGAGCATCCATAATGGCCTGGACCGCCGGGTGGCCGGGGGCAACGGCGTCCGCCGCAGCGGCGGACGTGTTCATGGCGCCGAGGAAATCTCTCCTTTGCGTGTATCCGTATTGCGCATAGCCGTACGCCAAGCGCACACTAGCAATGCCCTAATCCGGCCGTGCCCGACGCTGAGCGGAGCGTTGGTTTGGGGGGTGGGCCTCGGACGCCGGCGTCCCGGACGACGGCGCGAGACGGGCACCGAGGTCAGGGAGATGGAATCGAACGTAGGAAGCGAGCGGTGTGGCCACTGAGCATCTCCAGGTCACCAGACGCCCCCTGCTGAAGGGGACCGGCCGCGGCATGGCGGCCGCCGGCGCGGTCCCACCTCTGCAATAAGACCGCACAAGGAGATCGATGACAGATGAGTGACCAGACGGTGCAGTCCGGTAGAACCAGCCCGCCCGGGGTCAGCCGGCGCGGCCTGCTGCGCGGGTTCGGTGCGGGCGCGGCAGTGGTCGGCGGCGGTGGTCTGCTCGAGGCGTGCAGTTCCGGGATCAAGGGTGCCAGCTCGAGCAGCACCAAAGCGATCACGCTCGGCTGGATCCACCCGCTCACCGGCCCGCTGGCCGGGTTCGGCGCGCCCGACAACTGGGTGATCTCCAAGATCAAGCAGACCGCCCCGTACAAGAACGGGTTCAAGATCGGCGGCAAGACCTACCCGGTCACTATCAAGTCTTACGACAGCCAGTCCAGCCCGACCCGCGCCGGGGACCTGGCCAAGACGGCCATCCTGAACGACGGCGTGAACCTGCTGCTGGCCTCGTCCACGCCGGAGACGGTCAACGCGGTGGCCAGCCAGGCCGAGTCGCTCGGCACGCCGCTCATCTGCGCCAATATCCCGTGGGAGCCCTGGTACATCAACCTGGGCGGCAACCCGGAGAAGCCGACGCTGAAGCCAAAGTTCGTGGTGATGTACTTCCTCGGCGCCGAGCACCTGATCAAGTGCTTCATCCCGATGTGGGACCGGATCCACGCGCAGCTGCACACGAACAAGGTGGTCGCGGCGGCGTTCCCGAACGACTCGGATGGCAACGCGTTCCGCGCGGTGTTCCCGCCGATCGCCAAGGCGGCGGGCTACAAGATGGTGCTGTCCTCGGCCTACCCGGACGGGACGACCAACTACTCGTCGATGATCTCCCAGTTCAAGTCGGCCGGCGCCGACTTCTTCACCAACGTGCCGCTGCCTCCGGACTTCGCCACCATGTGGAAGCAGTCGGTGCAGCAGGGCTTCAAGCCGAAGCTGGCCACGGTGGCCAAGGTGCTGCTGTTCCCGCCGGACGCCTACGCGCTGGGCAGCCTGGCCTACAACATCGCCACCGACGCCTGGTGGGTGCCGTCGCTGCCGTGGAAGTCCTCGTTCACCGGGGAGACCTGCCAGCAGATGGCCAGCGAGTTCGAGGCCGCCACCAAGGGGCAGTGGAACTCCAACATCAGCAACTACAGCCTGTTCGAGAGCGCGCACGCGGCCCTTACCTCGGTGAGCGACCCGCACGACAAGAACGAAGTGGCCGCCGCCATCCACAAGGTGAACATCCAGGCGCTGGCTGGGCCGCTCAACTTCGCCTCCGGTGGCCCCGCGCCGGGCGTGGCCATCACCCCGCCGGTCGGCGTGCAGTGGCAGAAGGGCACCAAGTTCCCGCTGGAGATGCAGGTCGTGGACAACTCCCTGCAGCCAGGTGCCAAGATCACCGCCGACCTGAAACCAACCAACACGTGAGTGATGACAAACCCACTGCTTGAAGTCGAGCACGTGACGAAACGGTTCGGCCGGGTCGTCATCGCGGAGGACCTGTCGCTGTCCGTCGGGCCCGGGGACATAGTCGGGATCGTGGGGCCGAACGGCGCTGGCAAGACCAGCCTGTTCGGCCTCATCTCCGGCGACCTGTCCCCGGGCGCCGGTGAGGTCCGGTTCGCCGGGCGCGCCGTCACCAAGCTGGACCCGGCTGCCCGGTGCAAGCTGGGCATTGGCCGTACCTACCAGGTGCCACGGCCGTTCGGCGACATGACCGTGTTCGAGAACCTGCTCGTCGCGGCCCAGCAGGGCGGCGGGCTGCGGCGCCGGGCCAGCTATACGGCTGCGGTCGAGGCGCTAGAGCGGACCGACATATCCAGCCAGGCCAACACCCCTGCCGAGCGGCTCGGCCTGCTGCAGCGCAAGCGGCTGGAACTGGCCCGGGCCCTGGCCACCCAGCCCACCCTGCTGCTGCTGGACGAGGTGGCGGGTGGCCTGACCGATCCCGAGGTCGCCCAGTTGGTCGAGATCGTCCGCAGCGTCAACGCCGACGGCATCGCGGTGATCTGGATCGAGCACGTGGTACGCGCGCTCACCGCCACCGTGCAGCGGCTGATCTGCCTGTCCGGTGGCAAATTCGTCGGCGACGGCGACCCGGATACGGTGCTGGCCGAACCCGCGGTCCGCGAGGTCTTCCTCGGATCCGAGGTCAGCGCGGCGCTGGCGGGCGGCTCGCTGGAAGCGCCGCCCGCCAGGCCCGCCGACGGCGCGGTGGGCGGGGAACGGAGTGAGCCATGACCGAGCCGAAGGGGCGCGGCGACGACTGGACAGTGCAGGGGGAACGGGGAGGCGGGCGGGGAGGAACGAGCGACGAGGGAAGGAGTCGCGTCCAAGCGCCCCGGAGGCTCGAAGCAAATACTGCCAACGGTGCGCGGCCGGACAGCGGGACGCCCCTGCTGGAAGTCCGCGACCTGACCGTGAACCACGGGCAGCTCCGCGCCCTGGACGCGATCTCGCTCCGGGTGTTCCCGGGCGAGGTGTACGCGATGATCGGCGCGAACGGCGCGGGCAAGTCGACGCTGCTGCGCACGATCGCCGGCCTGCACCGCCCGGCGGCGGGTTCGATCCTGCTCGACGGCCAGGACCTGACCCGGCAGCGGCCCGAGCGACGGGCCCGGCAGGGCATCGTCATGGTGCCCGAAGGCAGGCGGCTGTTCGGCTCGCTGTCCGTCGAGGAGAACCTGCAGGTCGGCGCCACCTACGCGCGGAAAGGCCCGTGGACGATCGACCGGGTCTACGAGACGTTCAGCTGGATGAAAGAACGGCGGAACCAGGCGACCGCGCAATTGTCCGGGGGTGAGCAGCAGACGGTGGCCATCGGCCGGGCCCTGGTGGCCAACCCCCGGCTGCTGCTACTGGACGAACTGTCGCTCGGCCTGGCCCCGGTGATCGTCCAGCGCATCTACGGCATGCTGCCGCAGATCATGGGCACCGGGCTGACCGTGCTGCTCGTCGAGCAGGACGTGAGCCAGGCGCTGCGGGTGGCTTCGCACATCCACTGCCTGCTGGAAGGCCGGACCACCCTGGAGGGCAGGCCCGCCGACGTTACCGCGGAACAGGTCGAGGCGGCCTACTTCGGGCTGGCCGGCGCCGCCCCGGCTGGCCAGCCCGCGGAAGGGAGCGAGTCGTTATGGCCTGGGTGAACGCCATCATCCAGGGGGTGCTGACCGGCGGCCTGTACGCGCTGTTCGCGTGCGGGCTGTCGCTGATGTTCGGCGTGATGAAGGTGGTGAACCTGGCGCACGGCGACCTGGCCGTGGTGGCCGGGTACATCGCGATCGGCGTCATCACGGTCACGCACATCCCCGTGCTGTGGTCCTTCGTCATCGTGGTGCCGGTGATGGCGGTGCTCGGCTACGCGCTGCAGCGCACCCTCATCCAGAGCGCGCTGGACCGCAGCGTGCTCACCACCCTCATCGTCACGTTCGGCCTGTCGGTGGTCATCGAGAACGGCCTGCTCCAGTTCTTCACCGCCAACAGCCGGGCCATCGGCACCGGGCTGCCCCTGGTCAGCGGCTCGTTCACGATCGGCTCCCAGATCCAGATCGCCTACCTGCTGGTGGTCATCTTCGCCGTCGCCGTGGTGGTGCTGCTCGGGCTGCAGTACTTCCTGTCCCTGTCCAAGTACGGCCGCCTGATCCGGGCCGCCGCGGACGACCAGGAAGCGGTGCAGCTCAGCGGGGCGGACTACCGGCACGTATTCGGCATCTGCGCGGCGCTGGCGTTCGGCACGGTGGCCCTGGGGGGCATCGCCTACGGCATGTACTCCCAGCTCTCGCCGACCACCGGCACCGATACGATCCTGCTGTTCGCGTTCGCGGCCGTGGTCATCGGCGGGCTCGGCTCGCTGTGGGGCACCCTGCTGGGCGGCGTGGTGCTGGGCGTGGCGCAGCAGATCGGTGCGCAGATCAACATCTCCTACGAGCTGCTGGCCGGGTACTTCGTATTCCTGGCCGTGCTGGTGCTCCGGCCGCAAGGGCTTACCTATCGGAAGGCGCAGACATGAGCCTGGCCACGGAAATACCCGCCCGCCCGGCCGCCGGGTTCCGGGTCACCCGGTCGCAGCGGAACGTGGCCTGGACGGGGGTGGCCGCGCTGATCGTCGTGATCGTGCTGGCCATATTCCCGTACATCCTGTACTCCGGCACCACCTCGGTGCTGGTGCAGGCGTTCATCGTGCTCACCATGGCCAGCATGTGGAACCTGCTGGCCGGTTACGCGGGCCTGGTATCCGTGGGCCAGCAGGCGTTCGTCGGGCTCGGCGCGTACTTCGTGCTGATCCTGGCTATCAACGGCATCTCGCCGTTCGCCGCGCTGCCGGTGGCCGCGATCGGCGCTGGCGTGGTCGCGCTGCCGCTCTGGTGGCTGCTGTCCCGGCTGCGCAGCGGCTACTTCGCCATCGCCACCTGGGTGCTGGCCGCGACGATAATGCTCATCATCGAGCGGTTCGCCTCGATCGGCGGTGGCACCGGCATGCCGCTGCCCGGCTTCGCCGGGTTCGACCCGACGCTGCTCACCGCGTACACCTACTGGGCCGGCCTGGCCGTCACGGTCGTCACGTTGCTGGTCATCTACCTGCTGCTGCGCGGCCGGCTCGGCCTGGTGCTCACCGCCATCCGGGACGACGAGGTGGCCGCGCGCAGCTCCGGGGCGCGGGTCGGGCTGGCCCGGATGCTGGTCTTCCTGGTCGCCGGGGCGGGCTGTGGCGCGGCCGGCGGCGTGCTCGCGATCAGCCAGCTCCAGGTGCAGCCGAGCGCGGTGTTCAGCGTGCAGTGGACCGCCGAGATGGCCTTTGTGACCATCATCGGCGGGCTGGGCACGATCGAGGGACCGATCATCGGGACCGCGGTGTACATGGTGCTGCAGCAGACGCTGGCCTCGTACAACGCGTGGTACCTGATCATCCTCGGCCTGGTCGCCATCGCGATCGCGCTGTTCGCCCGGCGCGGGCTGTGGGGGCTGGTGGACAGCCACCTGAACGTGCGGCTGTTCCCGGTCGGCTTCTGGCTCCGGCTGAACGGAGCGGCCAAGGATGGCCGGACCGGGCGCCCGCGCCGGCCAGCCAAGCATGTTGCTTAACGCCAGTGCGCATTGGCGGCGTGCCGCCGCTCGGCGCGAAGCGGCGATCGGGGGGCTCCGGGGGGTCGTCCCCCCGGGCCAGCACCGCTCAGCCGGTGCGGTCTACCACGTAGTCGCACAGCCCGGCGAACGCGTCGCGGGCGGGGACGTCGGGCAGCCCGGCGATCTGGTCCCGGGCTATACCGGCCCAGCGGCGCAGGTCGGCCCGGGCCTGCTGCATGGCCGGATTGGCGCGGAGCAGGCTGAGCGCCTCGGCGTGCAGCACCTGGTCAGTCAGGTCGGCCGAGTCCAGTAGCTCACGCAGCCGGCTGTCGCTGGACCGGCTGGACCGCAGCGCGTGCAGCACGGGCAGGCTGCGCACCCCCTCGCGCAGGTCGGTGCCGGGGGTCTTGCCTGACTCGGCGGTGTCGCTGGCCACGTCGAGAATGTCGTCGGACAGCTGCCAGGCGATGCCGATCGCCTCGCAGGCGGGCTCGATCCGGTTCACCACGTCGGCCGGCGCGTCGGAGAACATGGCCCCGAACCGCCCGGCCGTGGCCACCAGCGACCCGGTCTTCTCGGTCACCACCCGGAGGTAGTGCGCCAGCGGATCCTGGCCGGGCTGGGGGCCGATGGTCTCGGCCACCTGTCCGCTGACCAGCCTTATGAACGTGTCAGCCTGGATCCGGACCGCGTCCGCGCCGAGCGAGGCCAGGATCTGCGAGGCCCGGGCGAACAGGAAGTCGCCGGTCAGGATGGCGATCGTGTTGGTCCACCGGGAGTTGGCGCTCTGGTGACCCCGCCGGATGAGCGCCTCGTCCATCACGTCGTCGTGGTACAGCGTGGCCAGGTGGGTCAGCTCGATGGCGGTGGCCGCCCGCACCACCCGCTCATCCGTGGGATTGCCGAACTGGCCGGCCAGCAGCACCAGGGTGGCCCGGAACCGCTTTCCGCCCGCATCGAGCAGGTGGGTGGACGCCTCGGCGAGCAGCGCCTCCTCGGTCTGGGTAGCCTCGGTGAGCTGCTGTTCGACCTGCTTGAGCCCGGCCCGCACCTCGGCGGACAGGGCAGCGTCGGTCAGTTCGACGGGGACGGTAGCGATCACTCAGGGCTCCTGGTCGTCGGTCGGCACGGCCGTCCCAAATATGCCCATCCCCGGGGGCCTGGACACTCCGCTGACGTGCCGGGACCGGGCGGGCGGCCCCGGCACGTCAGCGGACGAACAGATGGGCGGCCGCATGGTTGGCCAGGCTGAGCAGTGGCTGCGGCACGATGCCGAAGACCAGCGTGGCGAGCACGCCGACGCCGACGGCCACGCCGGTGAAGATCCCCGGGTTCACAACGGTGACGCCACCCGGAGCCGGCTCGCTGAAGAACATCAGCACGATGATGCGCACGTAGAAGAACGCGGCGATGGCGCTGGCGATCACACCGACGATGACCAGCGGCAGGGCACCGCCGGCGATGGCCGCCTGGAACACCGCGAATTTCCCGGTGAAGCCGCTGGTCAGCGGGATTCCGGCGAAGGCCAGCAGGAAGAACGCGAACACCCCGGCGACCACTGGCGACCGCTTGCCCAGGCCGGCCCAGCTGGACAGGTGCCAGGCCTCGCCGGCCTGGCCGCGGACCAGGGTAATCACGGCGAACGCGCCGATCGTGCTGAAGCCGTACACGGCCAGGTAGAACAGGCTGCTGGACAGCCCGGCCACGGTCGCCGCCACCACCCCGGTCAGCACGAAGCCGCCGTGCGCGATGGACGAGTAGGCGAGCACCCGCTTCACGTCGGTCTGGGTGATCGCGATGATCGCGCCGACCAGCATGGTCAGGATGGCCACCGCCCAGATGGCCGGCCGCCAGTCCCAGGTGAGCTGGCCGAACGCCACGTAGAACACGCGCAGCAGGGCACCGAACGCGGCGACCAGGGTGCACGAGGCCATCAGCGCGGTGACCGGGGTGGGTGCGCCCTGGTAGACGTCGGGCTTCCAGCTCTGGAACGGGACCGCACCGATCTTGAACAGCAGGCCGACGCCGAGCAGCGCCATCCCGGCGTAGAGCAGGGTCGAGTCGCCGACGTTGCTGCCCGCCGTGGCGGCGATGGCGCGCAGTGCGACCGAGCCCGAGTAGCCATACAGCATGGCCACGCCGAACAGGAAGAATGCCGAGGAGAACGCGCCGAGCAGGAAATACTTCATGGCCGCTTCCTGGGACAGCAGCCGGCGCCGCCGGGCCAGCCCGCACAGCAGGTACAGCGGCAGGGATAGCACTTCCAGCGCTACGAACATGGTGAGCAGGTCGTTGGCCGCCGGGAACAGCAGCATGCCGCCCACCGCGAACAGGGTCAGCGGGTAGATCTCGGTGTGCGCGGCGCCGGCCAGCTGGGCGGCCCGTTCCTCGGCACTGCCCGGCGTGGTGGCCGCCTGGGCGACGAACGTGTCGTCGTCCCCACCGGATCCGGCCATCAGCAGCACGCTGACGAAGGCCAGCACGAGGATGGTGCCCCAGATGAACAGCGCGGGGCCGTCCACGCCGACCGCGCCCATGGCGGCCACGTTCCCCGGCGAGCCGTTACTGAACAGCGACGAGGTGGCGGCGACCAGGATGGTCAGGATGAACGCTGCGGCCAGCCCGCCCAGCGCGAGCGCCAGCTGCAGCCCGCGGCGCTGGGCCCGGGGGGCGAACGCCTCGACCAGCACGCCCACCACGGCCACCCCGAACACGACCAGCATGGGCGAGAGCTGGCCGTACTCGATGTGCGGCGGGGTGATCGTCGGCACCGCGAGGGACCCGGTCACGGGGTGATTCCCTTCTGGACCTGCGCACGGGCGGCGCGCAGCAAGATCAGCTGATTACCAACCCGGAAGCTGGTGGTACTCGGATGCTGCGGTACCGGGTCGGTCACGTGCACCTGGGACAGGGTGTCGTGCACCGCCGGGTTGATCAGGTCGAGCAGCGGCTTCGGGTACACGCCGAACACGATGAGCAGCGCGACCAGCGGCCCGACCGCCCACAGCTCGCGGGAGCGCAGGTCGGGCATGTCGGCCACTTCCGCGCGCACCGGCCCGGTCATGGTGCGCTGGTACATCCACAGGATGTAGATCGCGGCCAGCACGATGCCCGCGGTGGCGAACGACGCGGCCACCTTGTACCGGGTGAACGTGCCCACCAGGACGAGGAACTCGCTGACGAACGTGGACAGCCCGGGCAGCGACAGCGACGCCAGGCCGGCCACCAGGAACAGGCCGGCCAGCAGCGGCGCCACCTGCTGTACCCCGCCGTAGTCGGCGATCCGCTGCGAACGGCGCCGGGCGATCATGAAGCCGGCGATGAGGAACAGCGCCCCGGTGGCGAGTGCGTGGTTGACCATGTACAGCGTGGCCCCGGACTGGCCCTGGCTGGTCAGTACGAAGATGCCCAGCACGATGAAGCCGAAGTGGGAGACCGACGTGTAGGCGATGAGCCGTTTGAGGTCGCGCTGGCCGATGGCCACGATGGCCCCGTACAGGATCCCGATGACCGAGAGCACCAGGATCAGCGGGGTGAAATAGCGGGACGCGGACGGGAACAGCTGCAGGCAGTAGCGGATCATCCCGAACGTGCCGACCTTGTCCATCACGCCGACCAGCAGCACCGCGGTACCGGGCTGGGCGGCGGCGGCCGCGTCCGGCAGCCAGGTGTGGAACGGCCACAGCGGCGCTTTGATGGCGAACGCGACGAAGAACCCGAGGAACAGCCACTTCTGGGTGACCGGGCTGAACGTGACGTGCACCAGCTGGCTGAACAGGAACGTGCCGGGGTGCCCTCCGCGGGCCGAGTACACGTACAGCGCGATGACCGCGACCAGCATGAGCAGCCCGCCGAACAGGCTGTACAGCAGAAACTTGACCGCCGCGTACTGCCGCTGGCCGACCCCGAAGCTGCCGATCAGGAAGTACATCGGGATCAGCATGGCCTCGAACAGCACGTAGAACAGGAAGACGTCGGTGGCCGCGAAGACACCGATCATCATCGTCTCCAGCACCAGCAGCAGCGCGAAGTAGCTCTTCACGCCACGGCGCGGCCGGGCCGCGACGGTACTGTCCGGCACAGCACCATCGGCCGGCTCCGGCGGGTCGGCGTCGTTCCACGAAGCCAGCACGACCGCCGGCATCAGCACCGCGGTCATCGCGATCAGTACCAGCGCGATGCCGTCCACCCCGACCGCGTAGTGCACGCCGAACTGCGGGATCCACTGGTAGGTCTGGGTGAACTGGAACTCCGGGCCGTTGGACTTGAAGGCCACCATCATCGCGATGGTCAGGCCCAGCGTGATCAGGCTGAACACCAGGGCCAGCTGCTTGACCAGGAGCCGCCGGGCGGCCCGGCTGACCGCGCTGCCAGTCGCGGAGCTGACCGGGGTGGCCGCGATGGCCAGCGCGCCGGCCAGTGGGACGGCGCCGATGACGGTCAGCCAGGGGAACGTGCTCATGACCGGCGGTCTCCTAGATTCTCGCCAGCAGGAGGGCACCGACCAGCAGCACCCCGCCGAGGAACATGGACAGCGCGTAGGACCGGACGAATCCGGTCTGGATCCGGCGCAGCCGGCCCGAGGTGCCGCCGATGGTCGCGGCCACCGTGTTCACCAGGCCGTCCACCCCCCGGTTGTCGAAGTACACGGACAGCCGGGTCAGCCACTGGCCGGGCCGCATCAGCAGCGATTCGTTGATCGCGTCGCCGTACAGGTCCTTGCGCGCGGCGGTGACCGCGGGCCCGGCGGCCGGTGCGGTCTCCGGCACCGGCCGCCGCCCGTACAGCAGCCACGCGATCACCCCGAAGATCACGACGAGGACCAGCGCCCCGACGCCCGCCAGGGTGAACACGGCCGGCTGGGGTGGTATGAAACCGGTCACCGGGCCGAGGAAGCGGGCCAGCCGGTCACCGAGGACCTCGAACGCGCCGAAGCCCAGCGCCCCGATGGCCAGCAGGATCACCGGCCACGTCATCACCGGGGGGGCCTCGTGCGGGTGCGCGTCGTGGTGCCAGCGGCGCTTCCCGAAGAAAGTCATGAACAGCATCCGGGTCATGTAGAACGAGGTGATGCCCGCGCCGATCAGCGCCGCGGTGCCCACGATCGCGCCGGTGGTACCGCCATCGTGGTAGGCGGCGTCCATCACGGTGTCCTTGGCGAAGAACCCGGAGAACGGGGGGATGCCGATGATGGCCAGGTAACACGCCGCGAACGTGCCGAACGTGATGGGCAGGACGGAGAACAAGCCGCCGAAGCGGCGCATGTTCACCTCGTCGTTCATCCCGTGCATGATCGACCCCGCGTCAAGGAATAGCCCGGCCTTGTAGAACCCGTGCGCCAGCAGCAGCGCGATCGCGAACGGGTAACCCGCGGGCCCCACCCCGGCCGCCAGCATCATGTAGCCGATCTGGCTCATCGTCGACCCGGCCAGCGACTTCTTGATGTCGTCCTTGGCCGAGGCAATGAAGCCGCCGAACAGCAAGGTGGCCGCGCCGACGATGGCCACGGCCAGCCGGGCGTCCGCGGTCAGGTCGAAGATCGGGCCGGACCGGACGATCAGGTAGACGCCCGCGGTGACCATCGTCGCCGCGTGGATCAGGGCCGACACCGGGGTGGGGCCCTCCATCGCGTCCAGCAGCCAGGACTGCAGCGGCAGCTGGGCCGACTTGCCGCACGCGCCGAGCAGCAGCAGCAGCCCCATCGCGGTGAGCACGCCTGGCCCGGCCTGGCCGGCGTGCGAGAACACCCCGGCGAACGTCACCGTGCCGAACGTGCTGAACATGAGCATGATGCCCAGCGACAGCCCGGCGTCACCGACCCGGTTGGCGATGAACGCCTTCTTGGCCGCCACCGCCGCCGCCGGCCGGTACTGCCAGAACCCGATGAGCAGGTAGGAGGCCAGGCCGACGCCCTCCCAGCCGGCGTACAGCAGCAGGTAGTTGTCGGCCAGCACAAGCAGCAGCATGGCCGCCAGGAACAGGTTCATCTGGCCGAAGAACCGGCGGCGGCCCGGGTCGTGGGCCATGTAGCCGACCGAGAAGATGTGGATCAGCGAGCCGACCCCAGTGATGAGCAGCACGAAGCAGATGGACAGCTGGTCGAGCTGCAGGCCGACGTTGACCTTGAACGAGCCGACCGCGATCCACTGGTAGACCTGCACCTCCCGGCTGCGCTGGTCGCCCGGGTAGCCGAGCATCTGGGCGAACACGATCAGCGCGTAGACGAACGCGGCCAGCGGCATGGCCACGCCCAGCAGGTGCCCCCAGCGGTCGGTCCGCTTCCCGCCGAGCAGCAGCACCACGGCGCCGATGAGCGGGAACACGAGCAGCAGCCACGCCGCCAGCTGCGCGCCGACGGCGGGCAAGGTGGCCTCGGCGTGCGCCGCGGCCGACTGCGCAACCGCAAGTGAGCCTGTCACTGCGTTACTCCTCGTGCTTCAGCGGGCTGATCCGTCGCCAGCCCGGAGACATCCAGGGACGTCCTAGTACTTCAGCAGGCTCGCGTCATCCACCGAAGCGGACCTGCGGGCGCGGAATATCGCCATCAGGATGGCCAGGCCGACCACGACCTCGGCCGCGGCCACCACCATGACGAAGAACGCGATGACCTGGCCACCCAGGTTGTTGTGCATCCGGGCGAACGCGACGAAGGCGAGGTTGACCGCGTTGAGCATGAGCTCCACGCACATGAAGATGACCATCGCGTTGCGCCGCACCAGCACGCCCACCGCGCCGATCACGAACAGCACGACGGCCAGCGCGACGAAGTCGCCGGGGCTCATTCCTGATCACCTTCCTGGCGGCCGCTGCCCAGCAGGGTGCGCTGCTCGTCGGTCAGCACCCGGCCGCCGGCGGTGCCGTCCCGGGGGGGCGGCGACGCCCCGCTCTGCATCCCCGGGGGGGTACCCCCGGAACCCCCGGCCCCTGGCCGGCTCTCCGAGCCGAGGGCAGGCGGCTCGATGCGGTGGGTGATGAACGGGCTGACCGAGTCCTGGGCCGGGGTGCCGTCCGGCAGCAGGGCCGGCATGTCCACCGCGTTGTGCCGGGCGTAGGTGCCGGGGCCGGGCAGCGGGGCGGGATGGCCGCCGGCCACCCGGAGCCGGGACAGGTCCCGCTGGGTCGGCTTGGGCTCGGCGCGCTCCCGGTGCGCCAGCACCATGGCGCCCAGCGCCGCGGTGATCAGCAGCGCGCTGGTCACTTCGAACGGGAACACGTACGTGGTGAAGATCAGCCGGGCGATGGCGTTCACGTTGTTCGCCCCGAAGCCGGCCGTCTCGGCGGGCGCTGGGCCGAGCACCGCGTGCCCGATGGTCAGCGAGAGCAGCACCAGCAGGCCGATGCCGGCCAGCCCGGCGGCCAGCCGCTGGCCCTTGATCGTCTCCACGATGGAGTCCTTGGCCCGGATGCCCACGATCATCAGCACGAACAGGAACAGCATCAGCACCGCGCCGGTGTACACGATGACCTGGACGAAGGCCAGGAACGGCGCGCCTTCGATGGCGTACAGCACGGCCAGGCAGAGCATCACGACGGCCAGCAGCACCGCGCAGTAGACCGCCTTGCGGACCAGGATCATGCCCAGCGCCGCGCTCACCGAGATCACGGCCAGCAGCCAGAACGCCACCTGCTGGGTTTCCGCGGCCACATGGGTGAGGGCCAGCACACCGCCGTGCGTCATCCCTGCTCCTCAGTGCTGGCCCGGGGGGGCGACCCCCCGCTCTGCTTCCCCGGGGGACTACCCCCGGACCCCCCGGCCCCCGCCCGACGCTCCGCGTCGGAGTCGGCAGGCGCCCAGAGCGACGGGTCTGGCCGGGCCAGTTCGCCCTCCGGGCCTTCGACCGGCTCCTCGTCGGCGTTGCCGGGCTCGGCCACGCCCGCGTTGCGCAGCAGGTAGTAGTCCCGCTCGGTCTTGCCCAGCCGCATCTCGTGCGGCGGCGCCTCCATGCCGGGCAGCAGCGGCGCGAGCAGCTGCTCCTTGGTCCAGATCAGGCTCTCCCGGCTGTCGTCGGCGATCTCGTACTCGTTGGTCATGGTCAGCGCGCGGGTCGGGCACGCCTCGATGCACAGCCCGCAGAGGATGCAGCGCAGATAGTTGATCTGGTAGACCGCGCCGTACCGCTCCCCGGGTGAGTACCGCTCTTCTTCGGTGTTGTCCTCGCCTTCGACGTAGATCGCGTCCGCTGGGCAGGCCCAGGCGCACAGCTCACAGCCGATGCACTTCTCCAGCCCGTCGGGCCACCGGTTGAGCTGGTGACGGCCGTGGAACCGGGGGGCGGTGGGGTTCTTCTGCTCTGGGTACTCGACGGTGTCGACCTTCTTGAACATCTGGCGGAAGGTCGTGCCGAAGCCCTTGACGGGCCCCAGGAACTCAGGCACCGGTCACCTCCTTCGTCGTCCCGTTGGCGGTGTCCAGCGCGCCGGGCCCGGTGGACACGGTCACGCCGATTCCGTGATAGTGCGGCAGGTCCATGGGCGGCACCGGGAAGGCCGCCGAGTCGTCCACCGCCGCCGGCGGTCCCTCGCCCGCCATGACCTCGGTAGCTGCTTCCTGGCGGCGCTGCATGGCGGAGTCCGCCATGAACAGCAGCGCGAGTAGGGCGACCAGCAGTAGGCCGGCCACGGTGTACACGGCCGGGCTGCCGCCGTGCGTCCGCCAGACCCGGATGGTGGCGATGACCAGGATCCAGACCAGGGAGGTCGGGATCAGCACCTTCCAGCCGAACCGCATCAGTTGGTCGTAGCGGATCCGGGGCAGCGTGCCGCGCAGCCAGATGAAGCAGAACAGCAGGATCCCGACCTTGATCAGGAACCACAGGATCGGCCACCAGCCGGAGTTGGCCCCGGACCAGACGCTGATCGGCCAGGGCGCGTGCCAGCCACCCAGGAACAGGGTGGTGGCCAGCCCGGCGACCGTGGTCATGTTGATGTACTCGGCCAGGTAGAACAGTGCGAACTTGAGCGAGGCGTACTCGGTGTGAAACCCGCCGACCAGCTCGCCCTCGCCCTCGGGCAGATCGAACGGCAGCCGGTTGGTCTCGCCGACCATGGTGATCAGGTAGATCACGAACGACGGGAACAGCAGCACGGCGAACCACGACGGGTAGTGCAGGGTGGCGCCGAACCAGTGGAATTCGGTGCCGCTGCCCGCCTGCTTGTTGACGATCTGGGTGGTGGACAGCGACCCCGCGTAGAGGAAGACCGCGACGAAGGACAGCCCCATCGCGATCTCGTAGCTGATCACCTGGGCCGACGAGCGCAGCCCGCCAAGCAGCGGGTACGGCGACCCGGACGCCCAGCCGGCCAGCACGATGCCGTACACCCCCAGCGAGCTCATGGCCAGCACTAGCAGCACGGCGACCGGCAGGTCAGCCAGCTGGAGTGGGGTGCGCACGCCGAAGATGGACACCTCGGGGCCGAACGGGATGATCGCGAAGCTGATGAACGCCGGGATCGCCGCGATGGCTGGGGCCAGCCAGAACAGCAGCATGTCCACGTGCCGCGGCACGATGTCTTCCTTGAGCGCCAGCTTGATCCCGTCCATCAGCGACTGGAGCAGCCCGAACTTCCCCGCCCGGTTCGGTCCCGGCCGCTGCTGCATCCGCCCGATGACCCGGCGCTCGGCCCAGATCATGAACAGGGTGACCAGCACCAGGAAGATGAAGATGAACAGCACCTTGATGATCACCAGCCACCACGGCTGGTTATAGAAACTGGCCAGGGTCGGGTTGGCGGCGGCGAGCAGCCGCGGACCTGCCACGCTGGCAGAACCGGTCATGGTTTGCTCCTCAAGGTCACCAGGCTGCCGTGGCCGGCCCCGAGCTCACGCCGCACCTGGGACCCGTCGGAATGGGCCGGCAGCCACACCACCTGGTCCGCCATCCCGGTCACTTCGACCGGCAGGGTCAGCGAGCCGCGGTCAGTAGCAACAGTGACCTTATCGCCGTCCACCACTCCGGCCTGCGCCGCGGTCGCCGCCGACATCCGGGCCAGCACCGGCCGGGCCGTGCCGGCCAGGAACGGCTCGCCATCCTGCATCCGCCCGGCGTCCAGCAACTGGCTCCAGGTGGCCAAGACAGCCTGCCCCGGTCCCGGTTGCGGCGGTGTGACCTCCGGCCCGGACGCGAGCGGCGCGGCCTGCCCGGTCTCCGCCGGATCGACCAGCCCGCCGCCCGCCCCGAGCGAGTCCAGCTCGCGGCGAGCCGCGGCCGCGTCGGGCAGGCCGAGGTGCACGTCCATCTCGTCCGCGATGCGGCGCAGCACGTGCAGATCGGACTCGATGCCCGGGACCTGCAGCGCCGCGCCGAACGTGCCCGCGCGGCCCTCCCAGTTCACGAACGTGCCGTCCTTCTCGGCCACCGCGGCCACCGGGAGCACCACGTCGGCCCGGTCGGTCACCGCGCTCGGCCGCAGCTCCAGGCTGACCACGAACCGGGCCGCCGCCAGGGCGGCCCGGGCGGCCGCCGGGTCGGGCAGGTCGTCCAGGTCGACGCCGCCGATCAGCAGCGCGTCGAGGTCGTGTTCGGCGGCGGCCAGGATCTGCCCGGTGTCCCGGCCCGGATCGACCGGCAGCGCGGCCACCCCCCAGGCCCGGGCCACCTCGGCGCGGGCCTGCGAGCTGGCCACCAGCCGCCCGCCGGGCAGCAGGTTGGGCAGCGCACCGGCCTCGATGGCGCCCCGCTCGCCGGCCCGCCGGGGCACCCAGGCCAGCCGGGCCCCGGTCGCCCGGGCCAGCCGGTCCGCCGCGCCGAGCGCGCCGGGCACCTCGGCCAGCCGCTCACCGACCAGGATGATGGCCCCCTCGGCGGTCAGCGCCTCGGCCGCCGCCCGGCCCGCCTCGTCCAGGCCGGTGCCGCTGATCAGGCTGCCCAGCGCGGCCGCCTCGGCGCCCGGCACGGTGGGCAGCAGTACCCCGGACATCCGGGCCAGCCCGCGGCTGACCAGCGAGGCGATCGAGTAGACGGTCAGCGTGCCGCGCCGGGCCGCCTTGCGCAGCCGGAGGAAGACGATGGGCGACTCGTCGTCTGGCTCGAACCCGGCCAGCAGCACCGCGGGCGCGCGCTCCAGGTCGGTGTAGCTGACCTCGATGCCGCGGCCGGCCACCCGGCGGGCCAGGAACTCGGTCTCCTCGGCCGAGTGCGCCCGGGCCCGCATGTCGACGTCGTTGCTGCCCAGCGCGACCCGGGCGAACTTGGCGTAGGCGTACGCATCCTCGACGGTGAGCCGCCCGCCGGTGAGCACCGCGGCCCGGCCCCGCGCGGCCGCCAGGCCGCTGGCGGCCGTCGCGAACGCCTCGGGCCAGGACGCAGGCACCAGCACCCCGCCGGCGTTACGTATCAAAGGTCCGTTCAGCCGGTCCGGCTGGGTCGCGTAAGTGAACGCCCAGCGGCCCTTGTCGCAGTTCCACTCCTCGTTGACCTGCGGGTCCTGGCCGGCCAGCCGCCGGGTGACCACGCCGCGCCGGTGGTCGGTGCGCTGCCGGCAGCCGGCCGCGCAGTGCTCGCACACGCTCGGCGTGGAGACGAGGTCTAACGGCCGGGCCCGGAACCGGTAAGCGGCGCTGGTGAGCGCGCCCACCGGGCAGATCTGCACCGTGTTCCCGGAGAAGTAGGAGTCGAACGGCTCGTCGGCGGCGATGCCGACCTGCTCCTGCGGGCCGCGGTCGAGCAGTTCGATGAGCGGGTCGCCGGGGATCTGCTCGGCGAACCTGGTGCACCGGGCGCACTGGATGCAGCGCTCCCGGTCCAGCAGCACCTCGGTGGACAGCGCTATCGGCTTCGGGAACGTCCGCTTCGGGCCGTAGAACCGGGTCTCGCCCTGGCCGGTGGACATGGCCTGGTTCTGCAGCGGGCACTCGCCACCCTTATCGCACATCGGGCAGTCCAGCGGGTGGTTCACCAGCAGCAGCTCCATCATGCCGCGCTGCGCCTTCTCGGCCACCGCCGAAGTCAGCTGGGTGTGCACCACCATGCCCTCGGTGCAGGTGGTGGTGCACGAGGCGGGCGGCTTGGGCTGGCCCTCGATGTGCACCAGGCACTGCCGGCACGCGCCGATCGGGTCGAGCAGCGGGTGATCGCAGAACCGGGGTATCTGGATGCCCAGCAGTTCCGCGGCCCGGATCACCAGCGTCCCCTTGGGCACGGTGATCTCGAACCCGTCGATGGTGACGGTCACCCCGTCGGCCGGCCGGGTGATCTCACCCGTGCCAGTGGCCCCAACTGTCATCAGGCTGACTCCATCGCGAATAGCGTCGATGCGGCCGGGTCGAACGGGCAGCCGCCGTTGCGCAGGTGCCCGATGTACTCATCGCGGAAGTACTTGATCGACGACTTGATCGGCGCTTCGATCGAGTCGCCCAGCGCGCAGAACGCCCGGCCGGTGATGTTGCTGCAGATGTCCAGCAGCTTGTCCAGGTCGGCCTCGCTGCCCCGGCCGTTCTCCAGGTCCTCGAGCAGCTGCTCGACCCAGTAGCTGCCCTCCCGGCACGGGGTGCACTTGCCACACGACTCGTGCCGGTAGAACTTGATCCAGCGCAGCACGACCCGGACCACACAGGTGGTCTCGTCGAACAGCTGCACCGACCGGGTGCCGAGCATCGACCCGGCCTTGGCCACCGACTCGTAGTCCAGCGGCACGTCCAGGTGCTCGTCGGTGAACAGCGGGGTGGACGAGCCGCCCGGGGTCCAGAACTTCAGCCGGTGCCCCACCCGGATGCCGCCGGCCAGGTCGAGCAGCTCACGCAGCGTGGTGCCGAGCGGGGCCTCGTACTGGCCGGGGATGGTCACGTGCCCGGACAGCGAGAAGATGCCGAAGCCCTTGGACTTCTCGGTGCCCAGCGCGGCGAAGTCGGCCGCGCCGTGGCCGATGATGTACGGCACGGTGGCTATCGACTCGACGTTGTTGACCACGGTGGGGCTGGCGTACAGGCCCTCCACCGCGGGGAACGGCGGCTTCAGCCGGGGCTGGCCGCGGTAGCCCTCCAGCGAGTCGAGCAGCGCGGTCTCCTCGCCGCAGATGTAGGCGCCCGCCCCGGCGTGCACGAGCACCTCGAGGTCGAACCCGGAGCCGAGGATGTTCTCGCCCAGGTAACCAGCCTGGTAGGCCTCGGTCACCGCGTAGTGCAGCCGCCGGATCACGTGCAGCACCTCGCCGCGCACGTAGATGAAGGCCCGGTGCGCATTGATCGCGTACGCGGCGATCACAATGCCCTCGATGAGCGCCTGCGGGTTGTTCAGCAGGGTTGGCATGTCCTTGCACGCGCCGGGCTCCGACTCGTCGGCGTTCACCACCAGGTAGTGCGGCTTGCCACCACCCCTGGGGATGAACCCCCACTTGAGCCCGGTCGGGAAGCCGGCCCCGCCGCGGCCGCGCAGCACCGAGTCCTTCACCGTCTGGATGACCTGGTCCGGCTCCATGGCCAGCGCCCGGGGCAGCGCGGTATACCCGCCATGCCGCCGGTAGCCGGCCAGCGTGAACGAGTCGGGCTCGTCCCAGTACGCGGTGAGCTCCGGCGTCAGCAGCGAGGTCACGCTTCGCTCCCAGTGTTAGCCCGGGGGGACGACCCCCCGGAGCCCCCCGATCGGCGCTCCGCGCCGCCATCGGAGTCGGGCGTCCAGCCATGACCCTTGGCGATGCGCAGGCCGGCCAGGCTGGGCTCGCCCGCGGTGTGCCCCTCGGCCGCCTGGCCGTCCGGGAAGCCGGCCAGGATGCGCGACGCCTGCTTCCAGGTGCACAGCCGGGGCGCGCCGCGGGTCGGCTGGATGCCCGGCACGCCAGAGCGCAGCCCATCCACCAGATCACGGGCCGACCGCGGCGTCATGTTGTCGAAAAACTCCCAGTTCACCATCACTACCGGCGCGTAGTCGCAGGCCGCGTTGCACTCCAGGTGCTCCACGCTGACCTTGCCGTCGCTGGTGGTCTCGTCGTCGCCGATGCCGAGGTGCTCCAGCAGGTCGGCGACGATGGCGTCGCCGCCCATCACCCCGCACAGCGAGTTGGTGCACACCCCGACGTGGTAGTCGCCGACCGGCTTGTGCTTGAACATGGTGTAGAACGAGGCCACCGCGGTGACCTCGGCCTCGGCCAGCCCGAGCAACTCGGCGACGTACTCGATGCCGTCCTGGGTGACGTAGCCTTGCTCGGCCTGCACCAGGTGCAGCAGCGGGAGCAGCGCCGAGCGCGACTGCGGGTAGCGCCCGATGATCTCCGTGGCGTCCGGCCCCAGCCGGTCCCGCACCTCCTGCGTCAGGGCCATTACCTGTCCACGCCTCCTAGCACGGGGTCAATGCTCGCCACGGACGCGATCACGTCGGCGACCATGCCACCCTCGGCCATCGCCGACACCGCCTGCAGGTTGCAGAACGACGGGTCGCGGAAGTGCGCCAGGTACGGCCGGGTCCCGCCGTCGCTGACCGCGTGGCAGCCCAGCTCGCCGCGGGGTGATTCGACGGCCACGTAGACCTGCCCGGGCGGCACCCGGAAGCCCTCGGTGACCAGCTTGAAGTGATGGATCAGGGCTTCCATCGACTGGCCCATGATGTGCGCGATGTGGTCCGGGGAGTTGCCCAGCCCATCCGGGCCCAGCGCCAGCCGGGCCGGCCAGCCGATCTTCTTGTCGCCGATCATCACCGGGTCATCGGCCGACCCGGCGGCCAGCCGGTCGGCGCACTGCTCGATGATCCGCAGCGACTGGTCCACCTCGTCGATCCGGACCAGGTACCGGCCGTAGGCATCGCAGGTGTTCTGGGTCGGCACGTCGAACTCGTAGGTCTCGTAGCCGCAGTACGGCTGGCTCTTGCGCAGATCCCAGGGCAGCCCGGTGCCGCGCAGCAGCGGGCCAGTGACCCCGAGGGACATGCACCCGGCCAGGTCCAGGTAGGCCACGTTCCGGGTCCGGGCCAGGAACAGCGGGGCATTGTCGAGCAGCGACCGCAGTTCCCGCCGCTGGGTAGGCATGACCGCCCCGAGGAACTCGCGGATCTTGTCCAGCGCGCCAGACGGCAGGTCCTGCGACACCCCGCCCGGGCGGACATAGGCGTGGTTCATCCGCAGCCCGGTGATCAACTCGAGCAGGTCGAGCACGTTCTCCCGCTCGCGTACCGCGTAGATGAACACAGTGGTCGCGCCGAGCTCCAGGCCGAACGTGC
Source organism: Streptosporangiaceae bacterium (assembly GCA_036497945.1). Lineage (GTDB taxonomy): Bacteria > Actinomycetota > Actinomycetes > Streptosporangiales > Streptosporangiaceae > RYN-230. The sequence continues at coordinate 42,468 of DASXIN010000135.1, forward strand.
CGATCGCGGTCATGTGCGAGGCGATCCGGTTGAGCTCCATCAGCAGCACCCGCAGGATGGTGGCCCGCTCCGGGATCTCCGCCTCAATGCCGAGCAGTTTCTCCACCGCCAGGCAGTACGCGGTCTCGTTGAAGATGGGCGCCAGGTAGTCCGCCCGAGTGCAGAACGTCACGCCCTGCGTCCAGGTACGGAACTCCATGTTCTTCTCGATGCCGGTGTGCAGGTACCCGACGACCGGCCGCAGCTCGGTGACCGTCTCCCCGTCCAGGGTCAGGATCAGCCGCAGCACGCCGTGGGTGGACGGGTGCTGCGGGCCCATGTTGACGATCATGTGCTCGTGGTCGGAGCCATCGCCGGTCTGCTGCGCGGCCTGGACGACCTCGTCCCAGTCCTGGCCGCCGACGTTGTAGACCCGCCCTTCAGCGCCGGCCTCAGTGCTGGCGGTCATTCGTAGGCCCTCCGTTCGTCCGGTGGCGGCACGGTGGCGCCGCGGTACTCGACCGGGATGCCGCCCAGCGGGTAGTCCTTCCGCTGCGGGTGGCCCTTCCAGTCGTCCGGCATCTCGATCCTGGTCAGTCCGGGATGCCCGTCGAAGATGATGCCGAAGAAGTCCCAGGTCTCCCGCTCGTGCCAGTTGCACCCCGGGTACACGCCCACCACCGACGGGATGTGCGGGTCGGCGTCCGGCACGCTGACCTCGAGCCGCAGCCGCCGGTTGTGCGTGATCGAGACCAGGTGATACACCGCGTGCAGTTCCCGGTCGGTGTCAGCCAGGTAGTGCACCCCGGACACCCCGCCGCACAGCTCGAAGGCCAGCGACGCCTCGTCGCGCAGCGTCCGGGCCACCGCGACCAGGTGCTCACGCCGGATGTGCAGAGTCAGCTCGCCCCGGTCCACAATGACCCGCTCCACCGCGTCGCCGAAGTCGGTGCCGTCCTGGGTCAGCCGGGCAGCCAGCGCGCCGGTGATCTCGTCGAAGTACGAGCCGTACGGCCGCGGCGAAGAGGGCAGCGGCGCCCGGCGCACCTGCAGGCCGCCGTAGCCGGAGGTGTCCCCGGTGGTCTCGGTGCCGAACATGCCGGTCCGCACCACCTGCTCGCGCAGCCGCTGCTGGCCGGCCAGCGCCGCCTCATCCGGCGGGCTTTCCTGGTTTTCCTCGCTGGTCACTGGCCGTCCCCCCGGGCCTGCAGGCCAGCCAGGTCGGCGGCCAGCGGCAGGCGGCGCAGCCGGGCCTCCTCCAGCTCGGTCACCTCGCGCTCGCGGTCGATCCCCAGCTTCATGTTCTGGATCTTGTCGTGCAGCTTGAGGATCGAGTCCAGCAGCATCTCCGGGCGCGGCGGGCAGCCGGGCAGGTAGATGTCCACCGGCACGATGTGGTCCACGCCCTGCACGATCGCGTAGTTGTTGAACATGCCGCCACTGGACGCGCAGACACCCATCGAGATGACCCACTTGGGGTTGGCCATCTGGTCATAGATCTGCCGGAGCACCGGCCCCATCTTCTGGCTCACCCGGCCGGCCACGATCATCAGGTCGGCCTGGCGCGGCGTGTTGGAGGCCCGTTCCATGCCGAACCGGGCCAGGTCGTGCCGCGACCCGCCGGTCTGCATCAGCTCGATCGCGCAGCAGGCCAGCCCGAACGTGGCCGGCCAGACCGACACCCGGCGCGCGTAGCCGATCACCTGCTCGACCGTGGTCAGCAGGATCCCGCTCGGCAGCTTCTCTTCGACACCCATCGGTCAGTCCCACTCCAGTCCGCCGCGCCGCCACACGTAGGTGTACGCGACCAGCAGTGTGACGATGAACAGCACCATCTCGACCAGGCCGAACGCCCCGAGGTGGTCGTACTCCACCGCCCACGGGTAGAGGAACACGATCTCGATGTCGAAGAGGATGAACAGCATCGCCGTCAGGTAGTACTTGACCGGGAACCGGCTGCCGACCTCCGGCGGCGTCGGGTCGATGCCGCACTCGTAGGCCTCGAGCTTGGCCCGGTTCCACCGTCTGGGCCCGGTCACATGGCCCATCCCGAGTGAGAAGATCGCGAAGACGGCAGCCAGCGCGCCGAGCAGGATGATGGGGACGTACAAGACCAGCACGGCAGCCTCCTTTCTTCTTCTCCTGACCGTCCGGCAGCGCAGCGTCGCTACGCCGCCGGCGTCATCTTAGACAGTGCGTTAATCACCCGGTCCGCCGCATCGCCGCCGCGCACCTCGGTGAGGTTGGCCAGCAGCTTCAGGGTGAACCGCATCAGTGCCGGGCGGGGCATCCCGTGTTTGGTCGCGAACTGCATCAGCCGCGGGTTGCCGATCGCCCGGACGAACTTGCGCCCGAGAGTGTAGTAACCGCCGTAGGCATCCTTCAGCGCCTGCGGGTAGCCGTGCAGCACCTGCTCCGTGCCTGCCTGATCCGGCCGGGCCAGCGCCTCCGCGATGACCCGGGCGGCCAGTTCGCCCGCCTCCATCGCGTACGCGATGCCCTCGCCGTTGAACGGGTTCACCATGCCGCCCGCGTCCCCGGCCAGCAGCAGGCCGCGGGAGTAGTGCGGGGTCCGGTTGAAGCCCATCGGCAGCGCGGCGCCGCGGACCGGCTCGGTCCGGTTCTCCTCGGTGTACCCCCACTCGGCGGGCATCCCGGCCAGCCAGCGGCGGAGCAGGTCCCGGTAATCCACGTTCTTGAACGAGGCCGACGTGTTCAGCAGGCCGAGGCCCACGTTGCTGGTCCCGTCGCCCATGCCGAAGATCCAGCCGTAGCCGGGCAGCAGCCGGTCCCCGTCCCACAGGTCGAGCCACGATTCGAGGTAGTCGTCGTCGTGCCGCGGGCTGGTGTAGTAGGTCCGCACGGCCACCCCGAGCGGCCGGTCGTCCCGCTTGCTCAGGCCCATGGCCAGGGACAGCCGCGACGAGTTCCCGTCGGCGGCCACGACGACACGGGCCCGGTACTGGCGTTCCTTCTCGTCGGGCTGGCCGGTGGGACGGGCCTGCACCCCGGCAATCCGGCCGGAGTCGTCGAGCACGGGGGCGGTTACGGTCACCCCTTCGAGCAGCCGGGCGCCCGCCTTCTGCGCGGTGCGGGCCAGCGTCTCGTCGAAGTCGAGCCGGCTGCGGACCAGGCCGTAGCCGGGGTAGCTGGACAGCTCCGGCCAGGGCAGCTCGAGCCGGACCCCGCCGCCGATGATGCGCAGCCCCTTATTCTGCAGCCAGCCGTCCTGCTCGCCGATGGGCACGCCCATGCCGACCAGCGCCTTGACCGCGCGCGGAGTCAGCCCGTCGCCGCAGACTTTCTCCCGCGGAAACGTAGCTTTCTCCAGCACCAGCACGTCGATCCCGGCGCGAGCCAGGTAGCACGCGGTGGCCGAGCCGGCCGGCCCGGCCCCGACCACGATGACGTCAGCCTCTTGGGGGACTTCCTGGGACACGAAACCTTGTCCTGACTATCTTGTGAACCGCTTCACAAGTACTCAATTCCGGAGTCTAGACCTAGCCCAGCCAGGCGGCGAACCCGCCCCGCGCGGTCAGCCGGGACGGCGGGCCTGATGGATCGCCACCACCCCCAGGCTCAGGTCCCGCCAGCGTACTGCCGACCACCCCGCCGCAGCGATCCGCCTGGCCAGCTCGGGCTGGGCGGGCCAGTCTTGGATGGACTCGGCCAGGTACTCGTAGGCGGCCGGGTTGCCGGACAGCCGCCGGGCCACTACGGGCAGCGCGCCGGTCAGGTACGCCTCGTAGGCACTGTTCAGCCGCGGCCAGGGCAGGTGGCCGAACTCACAGACGACCAAGCGGCCGCCCGGCCGGGTGACCCGGCGGAACTCGGCCAGCGCCGCCTCGTGGTCGGCCACGTTGCGCAGCCCGAACGAGATGGTCACCGCGTCGAAGGCCTGATCGCGGAAGGGCAGCCGCATCGCGTCCCCGGCCACGAACCGGACCCGCCGGGCCGGCCCAGCCGGCGACGCCGGCCTCGGCGCGGAGCGCCGATCGGGGGGATCCGGGGGGGCGTCCCCCCGGGCCAATTCTGCCGGCCGACGGAGCCGCCGGGCCCCGACGGTCAGCATGCCGAGCGAGAAGTCGCAGGCCACGCAGTCCGCCCCGGCCGCGGTGAACGTCCGCGACGAGGTGCCGGTGCCGGCCGCCACGTCGAGCACCCGCTCGCCCGGCCGGGCGGCCACGGTCCGGGCCACCATCCGCCGCCACCACCGGTCCTGGCCCAGCGACAGCACGTCGTTGAGCAGGTCGTAGCGGTCGGCGACCTTGTCGAACATGGCCGACACCTCGCCCGGCCGCTTCTCCATGTTCGCGCGTGTCATGCCCCCACCCTGGCACACCTGCCCAGCCCGCGCCGCACCCCAGCCACCGGTCAGAGCAGGGCGGGGCGGTGCCAGGGCTGGCCGAGGACGTGCTGGGCCAGGAACGCGAACACCGTCTCGTACCAGATGGTCGCGTTGCCCGGGGTGAGCACCCAGTGGTTCTCGTTCGGGAAGTAGAGGAACTTCGCGCCCGCCTGGCCGCTGGGCCCGTCGGCCAGGTCGGCCCACATCCGCAGCGCCTCACCGATCGGCACCCGGTAGTCCCGGTCGCCGTGGCTGATCAGCATCGGGGTGGTGATCTCCGCCGCGTGCAGGTGCGGCGAGTTGGCCGAGTAACGCTCCGGCCGCCGCGGGCAGCACCAGCCAGGCCCGGAGCACCGCCCCGTCGCTGGCCGTGGTCGCGATCTCGGTCAGCCGGCCGGGCAGCGGCGGCCAGCCGGCTGATGCCGCCGGGCGGCGCGGTGAGCTGGCACGCCTCCCTGCCGTCGGCCGGCAGCAGCCAGAACGCCCGCTTCCTGGCTGTCCCGCCGGCCCGGGCCGCGCCCGGCTGGTCCGTGGTTGGCTGGCCGGTGCCGGGCTGGCCAGCGGCCGGCGAGCCCGCGCCGCCGGGCTGGCCGTGCGGCAGCGCGGGCCGGGCGGACAGGAACAGCAGCGAGCCGTCAGGCAGGAAGGTCGGGTTGTCCTCGCCCTCGGCCGACCTGGTCAGCCGGTAGGCGAGCCGGGTCCCGCCCGCGCCGGCGGGCACGGTGGCGAGCCGCCAGATGCTGGGCTTGAAGGTCCGCCCGTCTGCGCTCAGCGTCGACACGGTGGCCGCCAACCAACTGCCGTCGGGCGACAGCCGGAGCCCAGTGAGCCGGGGCAGGGCTTGGTAGTCGTGCAGGTCATGAAGGGAGTCACGCCTCTCGCCTCCGTGGCTGTGCGGGATACCCCCCATGGACGCGCTTGCCCGCCAGCTGCGTTGATCATCACCGGGCCAGCTGCTCGCCTGACCTATTTAATAGGCTCTGCCGCGCTACCGCCAGTGCCGCCGGACCCGGCGGCCACCCTGGCCCAGAGCCGGGGTTCGGCCCGCCGGTCAACCAGCATTTCATCCGTTTCTCAAGGTTTGGTTAACGCCCGGTCGCCGACCGGCCATCCGAGCAGAATCGGAACAATCGCTCCGAGATGTCATCCAGCCGCCGCCCTCGGGCGTCTCCCTCTAAAAGGGACAGGACCTCTGGCCGGGCGACCACGCGGAAGCGGCAAGTCATCCAGGCACGGGCCGGCCAGGTCGCGCTCGTCGCCTGGTGCTCTGGAGCGGGCAGCTTACCCTGGGGTGCCCACGCGCGGCGCTGCCGTGGGCCAAGCAGCAACAGGGTCCCCGCACCGGCCGCGGTCGTGGGAGTAATTAGTTAGGAGCACCCAGGCATGAACGGCTCACCCAGACACGACTCATTCGAGCTGTCCGACTATCTGGGCGTGCTGCGCCGTCGCTGGTGGCTCATAGTCGGCCTGCTCTGCGCCGGGCTGCTGGGCGCCGCCGCGTACTACGAGACCGCCCCGCGGACCTACACGGCGACCACATCGGTGTACGTGACCGCCACTGGGGCCGGCTCCAACCAGGTGCAGAACGGCCGCACCAACGGCACCGTCAACATGGACAACGAGGCCCAGCTCGTGCAGTCCTACACGGTCGCCGCGATCGCCACGCAGAACCTGCGCAGCACGACGTCTCCCACGGACCTGGTCAAGAACGTCTCGGCCGCGGTTCCGCCCAACTCCCAGGTGCTGCAGATCAGCTGCTCCGCTTCATCCGCGGCGGGCTCGGCCACGTGCGCACGCGCCTTCGCCAAGGCGTACCTGCAGAACCGGAGCGCCACCGCCACCTCCGCGCTGAAAGCCCAGCTGCAGACCCTGCAGGCGAAGGTCCAGTCGCTCCAACAGAACGCGGCCAAGCTCTCCGGCCAGATCCGGCTGCTGCCGCCCAACTCGACCCAGCGGGCCAGTGCCGCGGCGGAGCTGCGCTCGGACAACAGCCAGCTGAACGGGCTCAACAACCAGGTGGCGGCGCTGACCGCGCAGGAGGCCAACTCGTCCGGCGGTTACATCATCACCGACGCCACCATCCCGGGCAGCCCGACCAGCCCGAAGGCGGCGCTGCTCCTGCCGGGTGGGCTGCTGGTCGGGCTGCTGATCGGGCTGATCATCGCGTTCACCGCGGACCGCAGGGACACCCGGGTGCACTCCGCCCGGGAGGTGGAAGGCAACCTGGACCTGCCTGTCCTGCTCAGCATCCCGGCCAAGAAATCCGACCCGCAGCTCACGCTGGTTTCCCCGAGGTCCCGGACCGGCCAGCTGTTCAGTGAGCTCGCCCATGATGTCGCCGCGGCGCTCGGCGAGGGAAACCACGTGGTGGCCGTCATGGGTACGGCAGCGGACCGGAGCGGGAGCGTGGCGGCCACGAACCTCGCCGCCACCCTGGCCCGGACGCACGGCGATGTACTCCTGGTGTGCGCGGATGTGTTCGGCAGCACAGCAGCGCAGATGCTCGGCTTGGGCGACGGCCGCGGGCTGAGTGAACTGCTGGCCGAGAAGGCCACGCTGAGCAACGTGACCAGGCAGCCCGCGGACAACCCCCGGCTCAAGGTGATCACGCCCGGCCTGGATCCGGCCGCCGTCCTCTACCACCTGCAGTACGACGTGACCTCCCGTATCGCCCGCCTGCTGCGCACCGAAGCCCGATACGTGATCATCGAGGTCCCGGCGGCCCTGGACGCGGAAGGCGCAGAAACCTTCGCGCTGGCTGAGTTCGCCGACGCGGCCCTCGTCGTCATAGAGCTCGCCCGGTCGCGGCGAGCGGAGGTGACAGGTTGCGTTCGCCGGATTGCCCGTCTGCGCACCCCGGTCCTCGGCGCCATGGTGCTGCCCCCGCTGTCCCGCAAGCCCATCGCCGCGGTGCCGGCCGCACCGGCGGCCGGTCCGGAGCCGTCCCGCGGCCAGCGCCCGGCAGCAGCCACGTTGCACAGGACGGAGACGACGACGGCCAGCCGGGTCAATGACCCGTGGCCGGTATCGCGGACCAGCCTGCGCGCCGATGACTACACGGCAGAGCCCCGGCTCCGGAAGGAGCGGCCGAACTCCGCCGACAAAACTTCTGGGAGCTGATTCGTGCCTCTCTGGCCAGTCCACCGGGCTGTGCGCTGCCGTGCCGCGATCGCCGTGGCGGCCAGCGTCGCGGCCACCGCGTGCGGTGCGGCGCAGCCGGCCCGGGCGCCCGCAGCCACGGCCGCAGCGGACCCGGGAGCCACGTCGATGGCGTCCGCGGCACCCAGCGCCGCCAGCTACACCGGCCCGGTCGCGCCGCTGACCGGGCTGCCCGCCGCCAGCCCAGCGGCAGCGGCACGCCCGGCGGTCGCGCTGGCCGTGGCGCGCGCGGATCCGCGCGGCCTGTCCCACGCGGATGTGGTGTTCCAGGAGATCAGCAACCCGGTGCGGTACATCGCCGTCTTCCAGTCGCAGCTGCCACCCGCGGTCGGGCCGATCACCAGCACGTTGCCTACTGACGGGATGACCTTGTCCGTGCTGCACCCGGTGATCGGCTACAGCACCGGCACCCCGTCGTTCATCAAGGTCCTGGACGCCACGAAGGTCATCGATGTCGGCTACCCGGCGCATGCGTCGCTGTATCACAGCGGGCCAGCCGGGCTGACCGCGGCGCCGGGCCGGCTGGCATGGGCAGCCCGGGATACGGCGCCACCTGCGCTGTTCCCCTACCGCGGCGTCGGCCTGGGCAGCGGGGACAAACTGGCGAGCCGCGCGGTATGGCACCCGTCCACAGTCACGGTGCGCGTCCCCGGCGCGCCCACCCAGGTGTGGTCCTTCGAGGCCCGTCGCGATCGCTGGCTGCTGACCCGGGGCGGCCCACGGCTGCGGATGGCCAACGTGATCGTCCAGACGGTCCAGTTCAAGACGGTGTATCAAAGCCGGCGTTATCACCTCACCACCGGAAGCGCGCGGGTGATCGGGAAGGGCTCCGTCGTGGTGTTCAGCGGCGTCCAGGGCGCCAACGCACAACCCAGCCAGGGTGGCCTGGCCGCCAGAGGGACATGGACCAAGCCCGGGCTGCGTGACGTCACCAATTATCTGGACGGAAACGGCCTGCCGATGTACCTGGAACCGGGACCCACCTGGGTCGTCCTGGCTCCCCGCGGCACGCAGGTGCAGACATCGGGGGCACAGAGATGACGACGACCTTCCCCACCGCCGACGAGGACGGGATGGCCGCGCCGACCGCCCGGCAGCGTGACCGTCGCGACCCCTCCGGCGCTGCGGCGCGGGCGACCGGTGCCCACGCCCGGACGCTGGCCGGAAGCTGGCTGGCCCGGCATCCCGCGTGGCCGATCGTCGCGATGTTGGCTGGGTACCCGTTGTGGTGGGCGCTGGGCATCGCCGACTTCATGTTCCCCCTGCTGGCGATCCCCATGGCTGCTCGGATGCTCGCGTGGCGGGCGCACGGGCGCACCATCCGGCTGCCACCCGGGTTTGGGTTGTGGCTGCTTTTCCTGCTGTGGGTGCTGGCCGGCGCCGTCACCTTGAGCCTCACCGCACCAGGCACCGTGGACAGCGCCGTGAGCCATCGGATCGTCTCGTTCGTCAACCGTGGCACCCAGTACGCCGGTGTCACCGTCCTGCTGCTGTACGCCGGGAACCTCACCCGGCAGGAACTCTCCCGGCAGCGGATGGCCTGGCTGCTTGGCCTGCTGGCCATCTACGCCACGGCGGGCGGCGTGCTGGGCATGCTTGATCCGGGGCTCCAGTTCAGCTCACCCGCCCTGGCCCTGGTGCCGAGCAGCCTGCAGAGCAACGTGCAGATCCAGGCGATGATGCATCCGGGTCTCAGCCAGATCCAGACCGTGCTCGGCACTCCCGAAGGGCGCCCCAAGGCGCCGTTCGACTACACCAACACCTGGGGCAACTGCCTGGCCCTACTGCTGCCCTGGCTGCTGGCGGCCTGGTGGTCGCACGGGACCAGGCGGCAACGCTGGATCGCCGCGGGCGTGGCGGTGATCGCGCTGGCGCCGATCATTTACTCGCTGAACCGCGGCGTCTGGCTGGCCCTGGGCGTGGCCGGCGCCTATGTGGCGGTGCGGCTGGCGGCCCGGGGCCGGGTGGCGCTGCTCGGCGCGATCTGCGGCGGGCTGATCCTGATCACCCTGGCCATCGTGGCCACACCTCTGCAACAGGTCATCGCCCTCCGCTTCCAGCATCAGAAGAGCAACCCGCTCCGCACGTCACTCTCGGTGGTGGCAGTCGAGGACAGCCTGGCCTCCCCGATCATCGGGTACGGCGACACCCGGCAGCAGATCGGCGGGCCGCAGTCGATTGCGGTCGGCCCCACGGCCAAATGCCGGAACTGCGGTGAGGCCGCGGTGGGCAGCAATGGCCAGCTCTGGCTGCTGCTGGTCTGCAACGGGATAGTGGGTGCCGGCCTCTACCTGCTGTTCTTCGCTCGGGTGCTGTGGCGCTACCGGAGAGACATGACTCCGTATGGGCTGGCCGGCTCGCTCGCCGTGCTGATGTCCTTCGCGTTCATGATTTCCTACGACGCCGTCGGCGCACCGCTCGCCATCACCATGCTGTCGGTCGCCCTGCTCTGGCGCAATGACCGGGAGCGGGCTCTCGACAGCGCCGTTCCGGCCGGCCAGGGCGCTCTGGCAGACACGGATGACGCAAGATCCGACCGGTGGCCGGCGCACACGCGCGGGTGACCGGAGCCGGCCGGGCCGCACGTAACGTGCGGCCGGCCCGGCCGACTCCCGGCGCCCCAGGCACCCAAGGCACCCCGGACAGCACGGGAGTCGGCCGCAGCCGACTGGCCGAAGTGGCCCGGGGCAGCACGCTGAACCTCGCCGGGGCAGGCATCTCCGCGGTGACCACGCTGGCCGTGACCGTGCTAGTGACCAGGGAGTTCAGCAAGCCGGTGGCAGGCGCCTTCTTCACGACGACCTCGCTGTTCCTCATCGTCGAGGCGGTGGCCAGCCTCGGCGCGTTCACCGGGCTGGTGTACTTCCTCGCCCGGCTGCGCTCGCTCGGCGCGGAGAACCGGATCCCGGCCATCATGCGTGCGGCGGTCATCCCGGTGATCGTGGTCTCGCTGGTCGCCACGGCCGCGCTGCTGCTGGCCGCGACACCGCTGTCCGGTCTCCTGCTGGACGGCCAGCTGGGCCGGGCCGGGGCCACTCCCGCGGCAGTGGCGCGTGCCCTGCGGGCCCTGGCGCTCACCCTCCCGTTCGCGACCCTGCTGGACACGTTCCTGGGCGCGAGCCGCGGGTACCGGGACATGCGGCCAACCGTGCTGATCGACCGGATAGCCCGGTCGTCCGCCCAGCTGATCGGGATTGCCGTGGCGGCCGTGGCCGGGAGCGCAGCGCTGCTGGCACCGCTCTGGGCGCTGCCCTACGTGCCGGCCGGGGCCGCCGCCTGGCTGTGGCTGCGCCACATCCAGCGCCGGCAGCGGGAACGGCGGCAGGACGCGCCGGTGATCCCGCCGCCCGCGGTCGGCCGGCGGCTGGCCGACCGGCGGCTCGCCAACGCCAACCCGCGCGGATTCTGGCGCTTCACCACGCCGCGGGCAATCGCCAGCCTGGCCCAGATCACCATCCAGCGGATCGATATCGTCCTGGTAGCCATGATCCGCGGGCCAGCGGAGGCGGCCGTCTACACCGCCGCGACCCGCTTCCTGGTCGCTGGGCAGCTCGGCAACGGCGCGCTCAGCATGGCGGCCCAGCCACGGTTTACTGAGCTGTTCGCGGTGGGCAACCGCCGCGGCGCGAACGACCTCTACCAGACCACCACCGGCTGGCTTGTCCTGCTGACCTGGCCGCTGTACCTGCTGGCCGTCATCTACGGCCCGGAGGTGCTCACCCTGTTCGGGCATGCCTACCGGGCCGGCGACACCGTGATGGTCATCCTCGGCCTGACCATGCTCCTCGCGACTGCCTGCGGCCAGGTCGACATGGTGCTCATCACCACCGGGCGGAGCAGCTGGAGCCTGGCCAACGGGCTGCTGGCCGTCGGCATCAACGTCGGCCTGGACCTGGTACTGATCCCACGCTACGGGATCGAGGGCGCGGCGATCGGGTGGTCCGCGGCGATCGTCACGACGAACCTGCTGCCGCTGGCGCAACTGGCCGCGGTGCCCCGGCTGCATCCGTTCGGGCGGGGCACCCTGACCGCCATCGCCCTGACCACGGCGAGCTTCGCCGGCGCGCCGCTGGCCGTGCGAACCCTGCTCGGCACAGGCGGCGTGGCATCCATCGCGGGCGCGGTGGCTGGATGCGTGCTGATGGCCGCCGGGCTGTGGTGCTTCCGGCAGCCGCTGCGGCTCGCGGTCATGCCGGGGTTCACCCGGCGCCAGAGCCCAGCCGCCCAGGCCAGCGCCAGATGAGCCATTGATCAGTCCGGAAGACGAGTGAAGGCAAAGGGTGTGATGGGCAATGGGTAAAATCCTGGCCGTCCTGCTGTGGCCGGCGGGCATCGCCCTCATCGTGTGCATCGGGGCCGTACTGGCCAGGCGGGTTTCGGACGGCCCGCTGGAACCGGGGTCGGGCGGCCTGACCGGCCTGTCCGGGTCACCGGGACGGCGGCGGCATGGCCACGCCCTGGGCAACGACGGCGCTGGGCAGCCGTCCGCCATCCGGTCCGCCGGGAAGTTCCTGCTCATCCTGCTCGGCTGCTCGATCGTGGCCTGGGGGGTGATGTGCCTGCTGGGCGTTGTCGCCATCCACGCCGGGCCAACCATCGACAAGCCGATCTTCAACTGGACGATCGCGCACCGGTACCACTTCGTCAAGGAGGGGATGGTGCGGGCCACCGAGGTCGGGGACAAGTACCCGACCTGGGCCGCAGCCGCCACCGCCGCGGTCCTGCTGGCAGTCACCTGGCGCCGGAACCGGTGGCTGCCCCCGGTCGCGCTCGGCACGCTGATCATCTGGGATCACTTCCTCACCCTGGCCATCAACCACACCGAGCACCGCACCCCGCCGCCCGGTGCCGGCGGCATCTTCCCCTCGGGCGGGTCCGAGCGAGCCATCCTCTTCTACGGGCTGATCGCCTACCTGGTCTGGCGGGAGTTCAGCGGCCAGCGCCGGGCCGCGATCTGGGCCGCCACCGTGGTGGCCGCGCTGGGCTTCCACGAGGGGTACACCCGCTGGTACCTCGCCGTGCACTGGACCACCGACATTGTCGGTGGCTGGTTCTACGGCTGCCTGATGCTGGCGATCTACATCCTGGCCATCCGACTGGTCGCCGGCCCGGCCCGGGTGCCGAGCCTGGAACGGCCCCTGGTGGCGCCGACGAGGAACTACCCGGAGGGAGTTCCTGGATGACGAGCCGCCCTGGGGACCAGGAACGGCTGGGCTACCTGCGCGATACCGCCGCGCTGCTCTGGCCGGCGCCCGCCCGGGTCACGCCAGGGGCCGACCAGGGCGGGAAACCGCCCCTGTCCGACCCGGTGACCAGCGAATTCTTCCTGATCCCGAGTGAGAGCTGGCCCCGGCTGCTGGTTCCGGCGACGCGGCGGGCCGCTGCCGCGGCGGTCCGCCGCTACGGGGAGCCCGGTTCCCGTACCGGGCGGCTGCGGGCCACTGTGCTGTCACTCGGCCTCAGCGCTGGACTCGGCCGCGCCGCGCTGCGGAGCAGGCTGCGCGTGCAGGCCCCGGCGGGCGCCAGCACGATCGAGACGTACCTGAGCGAGGTGCTGGACCGTGACGTCCGCGTGAGCATGCATCTGGGGCCGGCCCGGGCCAACCGCAAGCCGGTGCTCCAGTTGCTCAGCGCCCGCGGGGAGACGGTCGGTTACGCCAAGATCGGCATCAGTGAGCTCACCCGTGAACTCGTGCGTGCCGAGCACCAGGCGCTGAGCTGGATCAGCCAGGCCGGCCTGGCCAGCGTGGCCGCACCGGAGGTGCTGCACCTGGGGCGCTGGCAGGAACTCGACGTCCTGGTCCTCGGCGCGCTGCCGGTGTGGCTCCCGCGCCGCCCGCTCGGCCCGGACCAGCTCACCGCGGCCATGGCCGAGGTGGCCGGGCTGGCCGGGCTGCGGCAGGAGAAACTCGCCGACGGCGACTACCTGGCCAGACTGGGCGACCGGCTGAGCGCCGCGGACCAGGGCGACGACCGCGACGCACTCAGCACCGCCCTGGCCGCGCTGGCGGGTGCCGCGGGAGCTACCGTGCTCGACTACGGTCACTGGCATGGCGACTGGACGCCGTGGAACATGGCGAGCACTCGCCAGGGGCTGCTGCTGTGGGACTGGGAACGGTTCACCGGCGGCGTGCCGGTCGGCTTCGACGCCCTGCACCACCGGCTGCAGACCCAGGTGATACCCGAACGCCGCGAGCCGGCGGTCGCGGCCCGGGACTGCATCGAGACCGCGCCGGCCCGGTTGGCGCCGTTCGGTGTCGGCGCGGAAGAGGCCACGCTCACCGCGCTCCTCTACCTGACTGACCTGGCCACGCGGTACCTGGTGGACCGGCAGGCCACCGCGGGAGCCCGGCTGGGTTCGCCGGGCACCTGGCTGATCCCGGCCATCGCCAGCGCGGTGGGCCGGCTGTGACAGCAACCCAGCGGACATTTCGTCGGAAGGCTCGCGCTCGTGATTGATTCCTCCTCACTCTCCCCCCAGGCCAAGCGGGCGGTGCACAGCGTCTCGGTAACGGCCGGACGGCTCACCCACCGGGCCCGGATGCTCCCGGGCTTCCTCATCGTCGGGGCGCAGCGGTGCGGGACCACCTCCATGTACCGCACGCTGAGCCAGCACCCCGCGGTGCTCAAGTCGCCGCTGCACAAGGGGGTGCACTTTTTCGACACCTCCTACGACCGGGGGCTGCCCTGGTACCAGGGCCACTTCCCGCTGCGCAGCCGCGCGGCGCGGGCGGCCCGGGCCACCCCGGTGACCTTCGAGTCCAGCCCCTACTACATGTTCCACCCGCTGGCCGCGGAGCGGATCTCGCGGGACCTGCCTGGCGTGCGGCTGCTCGTGCTGCTTCGCGACCCGGTCGAGCGGGCGTACTCCGCCCACGCCCACGAGCTGGCCCGGGGGTATGAGACCGAGCCGTTCGAGCGGGCCCTGGAACTCGAGGCCAGCCGGCTGGCGGGTGAGGCGGAGCGGATTATGGCCGACCCCTCCTACCGCAGCCACAGTCACCAGCATCACGCCTACCGGACCCGGGGACAGTACATCGAGCAGCTCGAGCGGCTGGAGAAACTCTTCGGCCGGGACCGCATCCACGTGGTGGACAGCAGCGATTTTTTCACCGACCCGGCCCCGGTGTACGCCGCCGTGCTCGACTTCCTGGGGCTCCCGTTCCTGGGCAACCCTGTTTTCGAGCGGCATAACGCCCGCCCGCGGTCGCCGCTGCCCGCACAGCTCGGGAAGGCGCTCGACGAGCACTTCATCCCCTACGACAAACGGCTGGCCGGCTGGCTGGGCCGGGATCCGAGCTGGCGGCGATGACTGGGCGCACCGTCTCGGGCCGGCCGGGGCTCCTCGTCACCGGGCTGCCGAGGAGCGGCACGAGCTGGGTGGGCAAGATGCTCGAAGCAGGCCGGGAAGTGGTCTACGTCAACGAGCCGCTCAACCCGCAGCACCCGCCCGGGCGCTCCCCTGGCGTGCTCAACGCGGAGGTGGCGCACCGGTTCCAGTACATCTGCGCGGACAACGACGAGCCGTGGGCCCGGGCCTTCCACGACACGCTGCGCCTCCGGTACCGCCCGATCGCGGAATTGCGGCGCAACCACGGTCCCTACGACCTGGCGCGGATGGCTAAGTACGGGACATCGTTCGCCGTGGGCCGGGCCCGCGGGCGGCGTGCGCTGGTCGACGATCCGTTCGCGGTGCTGTCCGCCGCCTGGTTCGCCGAGCGTCTCGGCTGCCAGGTCGTGGTGCTGGTCCGCCACCCGCTCAGTTTCGTCGGCAGCTGGCAGCGGCTCGGCTGGCGGGTGCGGCTCTCCGAGCTGCTGGATCAGCCGCTGCTCATGCGCGACCTGCTCGGCCCTTACCAGGACGAGATGCGGCAGGCGGACGGCTCGCCGGACCGGATAGCCGCCACGGCCCTGCTCTGGCGGATCACCTATTCCGTGCTCGGCGATCTGGCCGGGCGGGCGCCCGACCTGCTGGCGCTCCGGCGTTACGAGGACCTGGCCAGCAACCCGCTGGACGGGTTCCGGGAGCTGTACCAGCTGTTCGGGCTTACCTGGACCGAGCAGGTACACGACCGGATCAGGTCCGCGACGGCCGGTGGCGGTGGGCAGAACCGGGCGCACGTTTGGAGCCTGCGCGGCGGCCTGTCGCGGACCGCGTTCCGGCCGATGGATTCGCGGGCCGCGCTGGCCGGTTACCGTGACCGGCTCACGGCGGAGGAGATCGACCGGGTGCGGGACCTCACCGCGGACACGGCGAAGCGGTACTACTCCGCCACCGGCGAGGTCAGTTAGCGGTCCCCCGGGCTGGACGGGCGGCCGCGCCGCGCACCGCTCGAGGCCAGCAGGCGGAGCGCGAACGGCAGATCATGAATGAGGTAGCGCCGGAACAGCCGGCGCGGCTCACTGATCAGGCGGAACGCCCATTCCAGGCCACTGCGCTGCATCCAGCCCGGCGCCCGGTTCAGGGTGCCCGCCGCGAACGGGATCGCGGCCCCGCACGCCACGAACCAGGTGCCGGGCAGGTGAGGCGCCAAGCTGGTGATGACTTTTTCCTGCTTGGGGAAACCCAGGCCGACGTACACGATGTCCGGTGCCGCGATGACCACCCGGTCGCGCACGGCCCGGAGCGAGTCCGGGTTGCGGTCAAAGCCCACCGGCGGGGCGTCCGCGCCGGCCACCAGCAGGCCAGGATATCGGCGGCGAAGCTCGTCCCCCGCACGGTCCGGCACGCCTGGGTCACCGCCGAGCAGATAGATGGGGCAGCCCACGTGGGCCGCCGCCTCGGTCAGCGAGAAGATCAGCGATGAGCCGGTCACCCGTTCGGGCAGCGGGTCGCCGAGCAGCCGAGTAGCCCAGATCAGCGGCATGCCGTCGGGTACCACCAGGGACGCACCGGCGAGCAGGTCACGGATGGCCGGGTCGGCAGCCGCGCCGTAGCATTGGTCCACGTTGGATGTGGCGATCCAGCCGCCGCGGCCAGCCTGGACAGCGCCGATGACGTGCTCGACGACCTGCGCCTCGGTGAGCCGGTCGAAGTCGAGGCCGGCCAGCCGTGTCTTCCGCACGGCAACGGGGCCGGGGTCACCGGCCTGGCGCGCCGCTAGCCGGCCGTGACTGTCCTGATTAAGCATCACTGCCCCTGGACGGAAAGATGCACCGGGTTGAAATAGCTGTTGTCGGCCATGCCGCGGAACTCACGCAACGCCGCTGCGTCGTCCTGCAGTGAATAGCTCAGCTGCGGGCCGTGCCCCGTCGGGTCAGCGTCGAAGTAGATGAGGGCCTTGATCTGCGGGTCGTCTCGCACCGTCTGCGTGGCATCGCGGAGCCAGGCCGCGCGGCCAGCCGATCCGTAACTCCGCGGTACTCCGTACTCGCCGATCATGACCGGCCGCGGATGCTGCGCCGCCCAGGTGAGGAACGGCCCCACAGTGTTCGCGAAGCTGCGGTAGCCGCTCGCTCCCGGATAGGCGTCTGCGCAGATCCAGTCCACCTCGCTGTTGCCGGGATAGAAGGCCGCCGCACGGCCGTCCGCGAATCCGGCCGCGGTCGGGCACCACACCCACGCCACGTTGTTCACGTGCTCCGCTTTGAATATGACCCGGATGTGCTTCCAGGCGGCGACGTACTCGGCGCCGGAGTGGATCTGCCAGTGCAGGTTGGGCCGGTCCATCTCCCAGCGCCATTCCAGGAAGACCGGATGGCCGAAGGCCTTGATCGCGAGCGCCCGTTTCCTGATCCACTTGTCGTAGGCACCTGACACGATGGCTCTCGTGTCGGTTCCTGCCCAGGACACCAGGAGAGTGCTGCCTTGCCGGGCGAAGTCCAGGTCGCTCACGGTCGGGAAGGGCGCCTGCCACTTGAGGTAGGTGTGCACGATGTCGAGCCGGCGGCCGAGGTCACGCTGCAGGCTGTCGACCACCGCGATGCTGTTGGCCTGCGTGTAGACGGCCGGGCCGACCCAGGCCCCGAAGTACGCGCCGCGGGCTGGTGGGGTCGGGGCGGTGCGCGGATCGACGTACGTGGTGGGGTGTGCGGCGCTGGGGAAGCTGACCGTGGCCCTCGGCTGACCGGATCGGGTGCGGTTGCTCACCACGAGCACCACGATTACCGCCACGGCCACGGCCACGGCCACGGCTACCCAGCCCAGGTCGGCCAGCGGGTTCCGGGAGGAATGGGTGGCCGGGTTCCGGTGCCCGGCGGGTCCGCGTGCGCCCATATCAGATCCCGTGCCCACGCTCGTGCAGCCGCCGCAGCACCGTGTCCGGGGAAACCACCCCGGACGCCACGGCGAGTGCGAACGGCACCCGGCGCTCGTGCCAGTTGCAGCGCAATGCCCGGCGGGTCCATCCCCACGCCTCGGACCGGCGGCCCAGGCAGGCGTAGGCGAACGCGAGCTGCCCGTACACCCGGGCCGCTGCCGGGCGGCAACTGGCTAGGTCCGGATGGTGCTCTAGCATCCACCGCAGCGATGCTGCCTTGATCTCCCACTGCTGAGCGAAGTGCGAGGCGGCACCCCAGCGCACCCGGACCAGCGCCTGATCCACGTTCACGATCGGGTGCCTGCGGGCGGCGCGCAGCGCCAGGTCCCAGTCCTCGTTGTGACTGCCCGGGATCGTCTCGTCCAGTAGCCCGATGTCATTGACCAGGGCGGCCCGGCGCGCGAGGTAGGTGGACGAATGCACCATCACCATGCGGGACCGGAGCAGGTCCTGGTACGTCACCTCGCTGGTGCCCGCCAGCCGGGGGTTGGCGTGGCCGGCGTACTCCACGCTGATACCGCAACTCGCGAATTCCGCGCCGGGCTTGCCCTGCAACGCGGTGACCTGGGCGCGCAGCTTGCCGGGCAGCCATTCGTCGTCGTCGTCACAGAACGCGACCAGCTCGGTGTCCAGGGCGAGCAGCCCGCTGTTCCGCGCCCCGGCCAGACCGGGTGTGCGGGTATTGGCCAGCACCCGGACCTGGTCATCGTCGGCCAGGCTGTGGTCAGGCTCGCTCCGGTCGTGGACCACGACCACACGGAGCGGCCCCGGATAATCCTGGGCCCGCACCGCGGCCAGCGCGATCCGCAGGTCCGCCGACCGGTTGTGGGTCGGCAGGATCACACCCACCGAGGGAAAGTCGCTCATCGCCCTCCCTTGATGTAGCCGTACCGGGTGAGCAGCGGAAGAGTGAGCCCGGTCACCAGCCGCCGGTGGCCGGCCGGCAGTGCGGTCTGCCATCTGACGTCGGGCCGGATGGGGATCCGCCCCGAGTCGAAGCGCACCGGATTACCGGACGCGGTGTGTGCGGGGCCGAGTTCCGCCCACCGGTCAGCCGCGCCGCCGCGCACGAACTGCAGTGCGGCGGGGGTGGTCTCGATGCCGACGAACGACGCGATATCCTGCACGGCCCGTTCCGGGTCGCGCACGAAGTCCTCGTACCTGATCCGCAACAGGGGCACACCGAGGCGGGCCAGCCCGTGCAGGGCCAGATTCTGGGTGTTCCACTGCACCGCCGCCGTCCTGGGACGGTAGACCGTCATGTAGCTCTGCCCCGCCGCGTCCGGGCGGGCGACCTGCCGGCTCCAGGAGTAGGCGACCGCGCGGCTGTCCCGAACCACGTGGACGACCCGGAGATCGAGGGCGGGAGCGGCGCGCAGGCAGAAGGCCAGCGAGGCGTGCTTGCTGGAGTCGACCACCGCCTGGCACCCACTCACCTTCTCGATGGCCTGATAGAGCCGCAGATAGTACGAGACGTATTCGTCGAGCGCCTGCTGGAAGGCCGCGGAGCGGCGGGACCGGGCCAGCGCCGGGATGTGCCGGGTGCGGTCTACCCGGCGCTGCAGGGCGGTGAGGCGGTCCACGTCGAGTAGTTCCCAGCCACCGAAAGCCACCTCGCCGACCTGCCGCCAGAACTCACAATCGTGAAACGGCGCGCCGCACCCGCAGCGCTCACCGGCGGAAACACCGCGCCGCCACAGATGGGTGACCTCCCCCACCGAGCGGATGCCCGGAATCTCGTTGAGCATCCGTTCGATGAGGGTGGTCCCGCTCCGGCCGAGCCCGCCGAGGTAGATGATGCGTGGTCCAGCGTGCCCGGTCATGAACGTCCCGCTGCTAGTAGGGGAGGAGACAGATGCCGGCGTGCCCGTAGTCAGGCTTGCCAGTCGAGGTGAGCCCGCAGTTGTTCGTGTTCGACGCGTTGTCGCTGGCGATCCACAGCCCCGCGCTGGTGATCAGCATGTCGTCGGCACCCAGGCCACGGCCCCGGGTCGGGTTGTAGGTGAGCAGCCCGGTCGTCGGCGACAGGCCCTCCATGCCGGGGGCGTTGATGGCGCCCGGGCCCTTGGCGTCGCAGTCACTGGCGTTCTGTGACCACCGCTCGTGGCCGCCGAAGTAGGCGGTGCTGCCGTCGGCGGCCGTCGAGTACAGCGAGTCGCAGCCCGTGTAGTTGACCCACAGGTGGTGCACCGACGTCTGGGTGGCCGGGAAAGCGGCCGCGACGTCGCACAGCCCGGTGCGCGGCGTTGCCCCGGTCGGGTAGCCATTGGGGTGGTACCCGGTGGTCCCGATGTAGATCGTCGAGTCGTCCGGCGACCACGACGCGGCCTGGAGGTAGAACGGCTCGACGGTGGCGCACTGGTAGGGGTAGGCGTTGCTGCTGCCATCCCATTCCGGCGAGGTCCAGGGGGTCACCGTGGCGGTCGTGCCGGTCAGGTTGAGCATGAAGATCTGCTGCCGGGGCAGCCCGCCGACCGAGGTGAAGTCGCCTTCTACCAGGTCATACTGGCCAGAGTGGCTGAGCTGCTGGTTGTAGACCCTGGTCCCGTTGTTCGGCGCGTAACTGTAGTTCCCGGAAATGTTCAGCGCGAGGAACCCGTCGTCACTGCCGGTGCTCGGGTTCAGGCTGGCCATGTAATGACGGCTGCTGCCGTTGACCGAAGTGAAGTAGCCACCGGTCAGGATGTGGTTGTTCACCCCGAGCAGCGTCTCCACCTGCCCATTGGCGCTGTGCTTGAAGCTGGTGACGACCGCGCCGGTGGACGTGTCCACCTCGGCGATGTTCGAGACCGAGGTGCTGCCCACCTTGCTGAACTTCCCGCCGATGTAAGCGTCCGAGCAGTTGGAACCGCTGAATGCGATCGAATTGACCACTCCGTTCACGTTCGGGTTCCAGGATGTGACGGCATATGGCTTGGTGGCGCTGAAGCTGAAGATGTTGTCGCGCGTGTACGTCGTGCCATGGCTGCTGATCGATGTGAAGCGGCCGACCCCGTACATCGTGCTGCCGCACTGAACCAGCTGCCTGACCTGCTCGGTCGTGCTGGTCTTCGCCAGTTGCGGCGTGCCGGACACCGGGGTCACTGAGGGTGGCCCCCCTGCCACCGCCATCGCGGGGGCCGCCAGGCTAGCGGTCACCAAGCTGCTCGCAACCAGGCCGCCCGCGAACAAGCCAGCCCTTTCTCGCCAATGAATCAAGGTCCCCACCTGCTCCGCTGATGATCTCATCCGATACATGAATACATCGGCAATGTACGCGGATGAAGATATCAGCTCGGCCGGGCGGATGCCCATAGTTCATCAAATGTTTCTGGACATCTGAGGCCCAGTCGTTATATGGGGCCAGTGGACACGTAATGATTACTCTGCCGTGAGCGCCGGTATATGGGCATCACAAAGCGTCACAAGTGCAAACTACTGGCCAGAAGCAGCGATGCCGCGCTTCACCAGCGGTGTGCCCGCACAATTGCAGCGAGGATATTCAGTGCCCTTCGGTAATCATCACGGCACCTACGGTGGCATTTGTCGCCTCGTCAATCAGGATCATGCCGCCGGTCTGCCGGTTTCGGGCGTACGGATCGCAGAACAGTGGCTGAGTCAGCCGCATGGTGACCCTGCCGATCTCATTCAGGCCGAGCCGGTCGGCTCCTTCGTCCCGGTGCAGGGTATTGACGTCGAGCCGGTAATGCAGGTTACGGACGATGGCTTTTACCGTCCGGGTGCTGTGCTTCACGATCAGCCGGTCGCGCGGCGCGAGCGGCCTGGCGTCAGACATCCAGCACACCATCGCCTCGACGTCCTGGGAAACCATCGGCTGGTTGTGTGGCCGGCAGATCATGTCACCGCGGGAGACGTCCAGGTCATCCTCGAGCACCAGGGTCACCGACATGGGCGGGTAGGCCTCGGGCACCGGCCCGTTGGCCGTGTCGATGCGGCGGATGGCGGTGGTCAGGCCGGACGGCAGGTGCATGACCTCGTCCCCGGGCTTGAGCACGCCGCCGGCTACCTGGCCCGCGTACCCGCGGTAGTCATGCAACTGTGGATCGGTGGCCTGGTGCGGGCGGATGACATACTGCACCGGGAACCGCACGTCGATCAGGTTACGGTCCGAGGCGATGTGCACGTGCTCGAGATGGTGCAGCAGCGAGGGCCCGTCGTGCCAGGGCATGTTGCCGGAGCGCTGCACTACATTGTCACCGTGCAGCGCGGAGATCGGAATGAAGGTCAGGTCACCGATTTCCAGCTTGGCCGCGAACGCGGTGAACTCCTGCGCGATCCGCTCGAAAACGGCCTGATCGTAGTCGACCAGGTCCATCTTGTTCACGGCCAGCACCAGGTGCGGTACCCGGAGCAAAGTGGCCAGGAAAGCATGCCGCCTGCTCTGCTCGGTCAGCCCGTTACGGGCGTCCACGAGCACGACCGCCAGGTCGGCCGTGGAGGCGCCGGTCACCATGTTGCGGGTGTACTGGATGTGCCCGGGCGTATCCGCGATGATGAATTTCCGCCGCGGCGTGGCGAAGTAGCGGTAGGCCACGTCGATCGTGATCCCCTGCTCCCGCTCGGCGCGCAGGCCGTCGGTGAGCAGGGCGAGGTTCGTGTAGTCCTCGCCGCGCGCGCGGCTGGTTTGCTCCACGGCGGTCAACTGGTCCTCGAAGATCGCCTTGGAGTCGTACAGCAGGCGCCCGATCAGCGTGCTCTTGCCGTCGTCCACGGATCCGGCCGTGGCCAGCCGCAGGATCCCCATGTTCCGTCCCTCGGCGTGGCTAGCGTCCCTGGTGGTCGTGCCGGACATCAGAAGTACCCCTCCCGCTTGCGGTCCTCCATGGCTGCCTCGCTGGTCCGGTCGTCAGCCCGGGTCTGCCCGCGTTCGGTGATCCTGGTGGCGGCGATTTCGGTGATCACCTGATCGATGGTCATGGCGCTGGACTCCACCGCCCCGGTGCAGGTCATGTCACCGACCGTGCGGTACCGGACCATGGCCTCGAAGGCGGGCTCGTCGTCGCCACGGGGGACCAGCTCGCTGTCGGCCAGCAGGATACCGTCGCGCTCGAAGACCGTCCGCGAGTGCGCGAAGTAGATGGACGGGATCTCGAGCTGTTCCTTGGCGATGTACTGCCAGACGTCGAGCTCAGTCCAGTTGGAGAGCGGGAACACCCGGATGTGCTCACCAAGCTGGATCCGGGCGTTGTAGACGTTCCACAGTTCCGGCCGCTGGTTCTTCGGGTCCCACTGGCCGAACTCGTCGCGGAACGAGAACACGCGCTCTTTGGCGCGTGCCTTCTCCTCGTCCCGCCGCGCACCGCCGAACACCGCGTCGAACCGGTGCTCCGCGATCGCGTCGAGCAGGGTGACCGTCTGCAGCCGGTTACGGCTCGCCCGCTTGCCCCGTTCCTCCGTCACCCGGCCGGCGTCGATGGACGCCTGGACGGAGGCCACGACCAGCTGCACGCCAGCTTCGGCCACCCGCCGGTCGCGGTACTCGATGACCTCGGCGAAGTTGTGGCCGGTATCCACGTGCATCACCGGGAATGGAATCCTGGCCGGCCAGAACGCGCGTTCCGCGAGCGCAAGCATGACAATCGAGTCCTTGCCGCCGGAGAACAGCAGCACCGGCCGCTCGAACTCCGCTGCGACCTCACGCATGATGTGGATGGACTCGGCCTCGAGCACCTCGAGCTGCGAGAGCGAGTAGTCAGAGTGGATCACGGCCATCAGGCGAACTCCAGAATCGTCTGGACAGGGGGCTCCGGTACACGGGCCCTTACTCAGTACCCGAACCTTGCGCGGCCTGGATCGCTTCCAGCAACCCATCGGCCAGCATGGTCGGGCACACCAGGATATCCGGCAGCGAGGGGTCGGGCCGGTTGTACTCCAACGGCGAGCCGTCCAGGCGGGACGCGTGCAGGCCGGCGACACGCGCCACGGCCACCGGCGCCGCCGAATCCCACTCGAACTGGCCGCCGCTGTGCAGGTACACGTCCGCATCCCCGGTGATCACCGCGGCCGTCTTGGCCCCAGCCGAGCCCAGCGGCACCAGCGTCGTGGATGAGGACTCTGCCAGCCGCTGGACGAACCCGGGTGGCCGCGTCCGGCTTACCACGATACGCAGCGGGTGGGCGGTCGTGGCCGGGGCTGACCCGGTCGCTGGTTCCGCGGTGGATAGGACGCGGCCCTGGACGGGCAGCGCCACCGCGCCCGCGGTCAGCGCTCCCCGCTCCCAGAGAGCGACGTGCACGGCCCAGTCGGTTCGCCCGGCATCCCCGAACTCCCTGGTGCCGTCGAGCGGATCCACGATCCAGACCCGATCGGCGGACAGGCGCGCCGCGTCGTCGCGGCCCTCCTCGGACAAGATCGCGTCCGCTGGCCGCCGCTGGCCAAGCTCCGCGGCCAGGAACTCATGGGACAGCCGGTCCCCGGCTTTGCGTAGCTCGTCCGGATTACCTCCCTGGGCGCGCAGGTCGAGCAGGCGACGACCAGCCCCGGCCGCGAGGTCGTGGGCGAGGTAGTCATCGGCAGAAGGCATCGGCGGGCTCCATCTCCAACGGGCGTCCTGGACAGGCTAGTAGGCACCTGACCCCCGGAAGACAGCTGACCAGGTCTTCCAGAGAATTTGCAGGTCAAGCATGAAGGACCAGCTTTCCACGTAACGGATGTCGAGCCGGACCGACTCCTCCCAGGACAGGTCGGACCGGCCTTTCACCTGCCAGAGTCCGGTCATCCCCGGCTTGACGACCAGCCTGCGCTTGACGTAGTAGCCGTAGCGGGCGGCCTCGGCGGGCAGCGCGGGGCGCGGCCCCACCAACGACATCTCACCCTTCAGCACGTTGACGAGCTGAGGCAGCTCATCGATGGAGTAGCGGCGCAGCCTCCCGCCCGTCCGGGTGATCCGCGGATCGTCCCGGATCTTGAAGAGCACCCCGCCGGCTTGGTTGTGCTCGGCCAGCGCGGCCTGCTGAACCTCGGCGTCCGCCGCCATCGTGCGGAACTTGTAGACCTTGAAGGGCCGGCCATGCTTGCCCACCCGGACCTGCCTGAACAGCACCGGGCCGCCATCGATGATCCGGATGGCCAGCGTAACCGCGAGCAGGAACGGCGCCAGCAGAACCAGCACCGACAGCGCGGTGATCCAGTCGAAGACGGCCTTGAGCATCCGCCGGCTGCCGGCCAGTTCCGGGTGATCGACGTGCAGCAGTGGCAGCCCAGCCACTGGCCGTATGGTGGTGCGGGGCCCGGCCACGTCCAGCAGGACCGGGGCCACCCACATGTGGGTGTCCGTCTTCTCCAGCTCCCAGGCCAGTTCCCGCAGCCTCATCCCGTTCATCTCGGGGCAGGCGAGCACCGCCACCGTGTCGGCATCGAAGTGACGGACAGCTGGCCCGATCCCGCCGAGACCACCGGCGACCGGGACTCCCGCGATCTCGGACAGCACCGAATTCCCGGCCAGGCACGCGGCTACCACGGACAGGCCATGGTAGGTCTCCCGGCGCAGCTCGACGATGAGATCCGCGACCGCCCGCGCGTGGCCGACCGCCACCACCCGGCGCATACAGGCACCATGGGTGCGGAGCCGGTGCAGGCGCTTGCGCAAGCACTGCCGCGCGACCAGATTAAAGAGCACCACGCAGGGCAGCGCGACAACCACATACCCCCGGGCAATGTCGCTCTTGGTCGCGTACGAGATCAGCGCGATCCCTGCCACGAGGGCCACGCCCGCGTTCAGCACCCGGCGGAACTCATCGGACCCAACCCCGATGAAGCGGGCGTCATAGCCGCCGGCCAGTGCGACCGTGAGGCACCACAGGATGGGGAGGGCCCCGGTGAACGCCAGGTACAGCGGCGGGGTATGGCCATGGACGTCAAACCGGATCTCGAAGGCCAGCAGGCCCGCGGCCAGCGCGCAGGCGCCGTCAGCGACGGCGACCCTGCGCAGATAGCCAACCGTCCACGCCGAGGAATCGCGCGCGAACCACCGAGCCCGCACCAGGTCCGCACTGCGGTGCCCGTCGATGGCTGCCTGACCCGACACTCACCCACCGTCCTACCCTGTCGCCCCCCGTTCACCGGCGATACACAGGGATGACGTCCAGCGAAATGCTTCGGTTTACATGGCTTTTGCTCGCTTTAGCGGCATGCCGGTCCGGCGCAACTACTGGTCAGCCTGGCTCAGGCCGGCCTCCGGGCCCTGGGTCAGCTCCAGGTTGCTCAGTTCGGCGTCTCCGTTGATGTGGTACACCCCAGCGGCCGCCCCGCGGTCCAGCCCCAGCTGGATGCCACGGCAATGGTCGTCCACATGAACCCAGCCCGCGGACGTTCCGCCCATCGCCGTACAGCGGCACTTTCTGTCCCTGCAGCAGGTTGGTCACGAAGAGCGGGATGATCTTTTCGGGGAACTGGTAGGGGCCGTAGTTGTTGATAATCCCGGGTGCCCAGGGCCGCGGTGACCAAGCGAAGCCCGTTGTGCCCGTTGTCCCCGCCGCCGAGCTTCAGCCGGATCACGCCGAACGGCAGGTCCAGCTCGTCGTGCACCACCACGATCCGCCCGGGGGGCAGGTGGTAGAAGCCGCTCGGCCCGGCCACCGGGCCACCGGACTCGTTCATGTAGGTGAGCGGTTTCAGCACGGTCACCGGCGTCCCGGCCAGCCGGCCCTCGGCGACGGCGGCACGGAACTTGCCCCGGCCGGAACAGGCCGCCGATCCGGCGGGCCTGCCACATACTAAATGGCTACGCCTTACCGTCTGGCCAGAGGCCGCTTACTCAGCGCTGCCCCCTGCGGCACCGTTGTTACTTAGCCCGCTCAACCGCTCACTCATCTCACGCACCTGCTCCTCATTACCCAGCGCGTCAAAAATGGCGAGCGCCCGCGCCCAGGCGGGAGCCGCTAGGCAGCAGAACAATCTGCTGCGCGCAGGCCATCCAGCAACCTTGCTGCGAGTCCAGCCGGGCAGATAAGGATATCCGGCAGCCACGGGTCCGGCTGGTTGTAGGCCAGGGCCGCGCCGTCGAGCCGGGACGCATGCAGCCCCGCCGCCTGGGCCACGGCCACCGGTGCCGCCGAGTCCCATTCGTACTGGCCGCCGCTGTGCAGGTAGGCGTCGGCGGTGCCGTTGATCACCTCAGCGGCCTTGGCCCCGGCCGAGCCCATCGGGATCAGCGTCAGCTCGACCTGCTGAGCCAGCCGGTCGAGCAGAGCGGGCGGCCGGGTCCGGCTGACCAGCACCCGGACCGGCTGGCCTGCGGGCGGCGCGGGCGGCGGCGCGGCCGTGCTCAGCACTGTGCCCTGCGCGGGCAGGGCGACCGCCCCCGCGGTGAGTTCGCCGCGTTCCCACAGCGCGACGTGCACGGCCCAGTCGGCCCGGTCCGGCTCCCCGAATTCTCTCGTCCCGTCCAGCGGGTCCACGATCCATACCCGGTCCGCGTCCAGCCGGGCCAGGTCGTCGCGACCCTCCTCGGACAGCACGGCGTCCTCCGGGCGTAGTTCCGCCAGGCGCGCGGCAAGGAACTCGTGCGACTTCCGGTCACCCGCCTTGCGCAGCGCAGCAGACTGACCGCCCCCAGCGCGCAGCGCGAGCAGGAGGCGGCCAGCTTCACTGGCCAGGTCACGGGCCAGGCGGTCGTCGTCGGTGGTCATCAGGCAGGCGCCCCTTCTGCGGGGGGGGGGTGAGCCTCACAGGCTAGTAGGCACGATGACCCCGGATGACGGCAGACCACATTTTCCCACATGATTGGTAGGCCGGGGGTGGCCGCGCCCGCGCTCGGCCAGCAGCACCGTGACGACACGCTGCGAACGACATGTACCCAAACGGCTTGGTCGAGGCGGCGCCGCGACCACGGCCACATCGAACCCGGCGCAGACGCCCGCGAGACCCGCCAGGTCTCGCGCTGATCTGCTTCGATCCGGTCCCGGCTTCGACCCGCGGCGAGGCGGAGTTCATCGGCCACCTCGCGAAGCGGTACCACTGGCGGTCAATCGTCCTGGTCGCCTCGCGCGCCCAGGACACCCGCGCCCGCATCCGGGTCGGACGCTGCTTCAGCGGCCAGATCTACGTGGTCGCGGTGCAGCAGCCCTGGTACGACTGGCCTTACCAGATCGCCTACGAGTGGGCCGCGAGCTCCAAGGCGCTGGTTATCCAACGGGCATGTTAGGTCAGTGGGCAGACCCTGCTAGTAGGCGCCGTGCCCGCGGATAACCGTGGACCAGGTTTTCCACAGGATCTGGAGGTCGAGGACGAAAGACCAGTTCTCGACGTAGCGCACGTCGAGGCGGACCGCTTCGTCCCAGGGAAGATCGGACCGGCCGTTAATCTGCCACAGGCCGGTAATGCCTGGTTTGACAGCAAGCCTGCGGCGCATCTGGGTGCCATACTTGGCGGTTTCCTCCGGGAGGGCCGGCCGCGGGCCCACGAGGGACATCTCGCCGACCAGAACGTTGAGCAGTTGGGGGAGCTCGTCGAGTGAGCAGCGCCGCAGCCAGGCGCCGACCCTGGTCACCCGGGGGTCCTTGCGCATCTTGAATAGTGCCCCGGCACCTTCGTTGCGCGCGGCGAGCAGGGTCTTCTGCCGTTCGGCGTCGACCACCATGGTCCGGAACTTCCATACCCGGAAGGTGTGCCCGTCCCGTCCGACTCTGGTCTGCCGGAAGAACACCGGGCCCTGGTCAGTGGCCCTGATGACCAGCGCGATGGCCGCGAACACCGGGGTGAGCAGAAGCAGGGCGGATGCGGCCGTCACCTTGTCGAACAAGCCCTTGATCACCTGCTTGCCGCCCGCCAGTTCAGGGTGATCCACGTGCAGCAGCGGCAGCCCGGCCACTGGGCGGATGGTGGTGCGCGGTCCCGCGACGTCTAGCAGGGCCGGGGCAACATACACGTCGGTCGCGGTCTTCTCCAGGTCCCAGCTGAGCTCACGGAGCCGGATGCCGTTGAGCTCCGGGCATGCGAGCACGGCCACGGTATCGGCCCTGAACCGGCGCACCGCGTCGGTGACCGTGTCCAGGCCGCCGGCGACTGGCACACCGGCGATCTCCTTGAGCATGGTCCCCCCGGCCAGGCAGGCTCCCACCACCGACAGGCCGTGATAGCTATCGCGGCGCAGCACAGCGACAAGATCGGCGACAGCGGGCGCGTGGCCGACCGCCACTACCCGTTGCATGCACGCACCGGTGCTGCGCTGCCGGTGCAGGCCTTTGCGCAGCCGGTACCGGGCCATCAGGTCCAGGACAGTCGCGGCAGGCAGCGCGATCGCCACGTAGCTGCGGGCCAGGTCGTACTTGAACGCGTAGCACAAGATGGCCACGCCTCCGGTCAGGCTCAACCCCGCATTCAGGACCCTGCGGAATTCATCCGAGCCGACTCCGATGAACCGGGACTCATACCCGCCAGCTATGGCCAGCGTGGCCCACCACAGGAGCGGCAGTACTGCGGTGAACACCAGGTAGAGCCCGGGGCTGCTGCGCCCGAAACGGAGCTCCATCGCCAGCGCTCCCCCGGCTAGCGCGCACCCACCGTCCGCGACCGCAGCCCACCGCAGATAGACCCTGATCCACGCCGGAGGGTTACCCAGGGCAGCATCTCCGCGAGACCTACGGCCACGGTCCATGACGACAGCATTGACAGACACGGCCAACCCCCTTGCCAGCACCACACCCCGTGAGCCCCCACTCCGCTCCGGGAGCGCGTTAAGGAGACGCCCAGGCATTTGGAACGGTTGACTTGCCATCAGGCTTTAGTTGGAAGTATCAACACAAGCGGGGACGCTGGCTGAGCAGCAAAGATCATTCCTAGACCGGTCCGTGCCCGGCGGCGGCCCTGCCAGATCGCCTACGAGGGGCCGTCAGCCTCATGCCCCCAGGCTCCTGCCTCCCGCTCCGTTGCGTATACCGTCAGGCTCTCAGATACTTTGTGGGGCCGAGCGGGCACGCCGCCCGGCGGTCGGGGCTCGGATCGAGGAGACGTCAACTTAAGCAGAGCCACGCCGACAGGCGCTCCCTGGCTGCGGCTCTGCGGCGGGCGAGGAACGCCCGCTAAGCAGTTTTCACGGCAGGCCGAGCGGGGGGGGGCATGGATTCCAGTTACCGCGACCGGACTACGCGGGTCCGCGCAGCGCCAGTGGCGTACCAGCCTGAGCCTGGGACACGTGGCCGCGTATGACGAGCACATCCAGGCCTCCCCGGAGTGAAGTTTCCGAGCCCAAAGTCACCGGGAACGAAACGCAGGCGCTTTCAGCAAGGGTGCGGAAAGGAGCTCTGTGGGTCGTTGCCAGCAACCTGCTGCTACGCATAGCCAATCTCTTGCTCACAGCCGTTGTGGCGCGTATCCTCTCCCCGCACGACTTCGGTGTCTTCGCAGTAGCGTTGACCGCCTATGTAATCGTGTCCAGCATCAGCGACGTAGGAGTCGCGTCGTGCTTGATGCGGGCCGATCTCGACATCGATAGCCTCGCGCCCACCGTCGCGACGGTCTCAATCGTTTCTGGCACAGCACTCTCGGCCGCCATGGCTGTTTTCGCCCTCCCCATCGCCACGGCTCTGGGGTCCCCGGCAGCCGTCGCCCCGATCAGGGTTATGTCGATCGCCGTGCTGCTCGTAGGCCTCTTTTCGGTTCCGAACGCCCAGATGACCAGGGATTTTAAGCAGGACAAAATTTTCCTGGCCAATGCCCTCAACTTTGTTGCTTCCACGGTCCTGCTTCTCCTGCTGGCAAAATCCGGAAGCGGCGCCATGGCCTTCGCCTGGTCCAGGGTCGCCGGCCAGGTGGTCATGGGCGGTGTGCTTATCGCCACCGTGCCACGCCACTATCGGCCCGGCCTCTCACGCAGTGCCCTCTCCGTGGTCCTCAGGTTCGGGCTACCGCTGGCAGGCGCCAATTTTGTGAACTACCTTCTCCTGAACGTCGATTACGCATTCGTCGGTCACCTTCTTGGCGCCGCGAGGCTTGGCGTATACATGCTGGCTTTCACCCTGGCATCTGCGCCGTACAGCCTCCTGGGCGCCGTGATCAATAACGTCTCGATGCCCGCATTCTCCCGGGTCAAGCACGACACCGATCTCCTGAAGAATGCGATGGCCGCGGGGTTGCGCACAGTCACACTGATAGCACTGCCGATGTGCGCCATGACGATGGTGCTCGCCCGTCCCCTTGTACTGACGCTTTACGGCACGAAGTGGGCAGCATCCGCCACTCCCCTTTCGGTTCTCTCGCTTTACGGGGCAGTTTTCATCGTCTGCCTCCTGTTCGCCAATATGCTCACCGCCCTCGGCCGGACCAAGTTTCTTCTCGTCCTGCAGATAATCTGGATAGGCGCGCTGGTTCCCGCCATGGCGCTGGGCGTGCACAAGGACGGGATCGTCGGCGCAGCATATGCCCATGTGGCAGTCATCGCCCCCATCGTCCTGCCCAGCTACCTGCTGGCTCTGAAGCGCGTCACGGGAGTCCGCATCCTGGCGCTGGCGAAGGCCGTCCTCCCGGCGCTGCTGGCCTCCTCGGCGGCGGCTCTCGCGGCCTGGGCTGCCGCTGCCCAACTCGGCACGCCACTGGCCCAGCTCATAGTCGGGGCCGCGGCCGGCGGGCTGACCTACGCTCTCTTCGCGGGGTCACAAGCCGCGTCAGTGATCGGGCGGGGGAAAGTCGCGCAGCGTATCCTGTCTTTCTACGGCGCCGCAGCCCGGCTGGTAGGCCTGCCCGCTGATGGCCGCGCGAAGCACTCGGCCAGGTACAGCCGGGGCCGAGCGTCCGACGTGCTCACGGACGCCAGCCCGCTCAACGGCAACGCGCCGGTCATTGGGACCCGGCTAGGCGCCGATACGCTCAAGGATCTGACGTCACGAGCAAACCTGGTGCACGGCCATCCCGGGATGGTGTGGCCGACTCAGGCGATAGCCGTGCATGAATGCACCCTCGCAGACCAGGAACGGCTGCTTGGCCCCGACCACCCCCACACGCTGGCGTCCCGCGCCAACCTGGCCTATGCCTACCTGCAGGCTGGCCGGCTGGGCACGGCGGCGGAGTTGTACGAGCGCACGGTGGCCGACTGGAAACGGATGCTCGGCCCTGACCATCCGAGGACTCTCCGGGCCAGCAACTATCTGGCCAGCACTTACCGCCAAGCGGGACGCCTAGCGGAAGCCACCCGACTGTACGAGCAGACCCTCGCCGGCCGGCGGCGCCTGCTGGGCCATGAGCACCCCAGCACCGTGCGATCGGCCAGCTACCTCGCGAGCGCGTACTGTCAAGCCGGCCGGCTGGCAGAAGCCATCCCACTGTACGAACAGGTGCTGGCCGGCTGGCAGGACCGGCTTGGCCCTGATCACCCCCACACACTTCTATCCGGCAATGAGCTGGCCACGGCGTACCGTGGCGCAGGGCGGCTGGCGGAGGCGACCCCGCTGTGTGAACAGACCCTGGCCGACTGCATCCGGGTCCTGGGCGACGATCACATGCTGACCCGCAAGGTGCGCCAGAACCTGCACAGGATCCACGAATCTGCCATGAGCATGGGGCCCGGCCTGGACCCTCCGGGGCGAGGGGAACCCGCACTCAACCGGCACGAGGATGAGACGGCCGACAACCGCCGGTAGACGGCGCACCGCCGGTGGCTGTCCGCGCCGGTTACGGGTCGCCCGGCAAGAGCGAGTGACCCATGTCCTTCCGGGGCTGCTCGACTCGTCAGCCTGCAACAACACAAGAGCCGGTAAGTCCTCTGCCAGGGGTGTCAACCAGTTGACCCGGTCAGGCGTCTTCCGTTGTGCGGGTTTCGGTCTGACTCACGGTGAAGAACCGGGGAAGCAGCGAATGTCCGCATCGGAGCGTGGGGACGTTACGACGTGGGGGTTCACGTGACTGGCCAGGCCGCCGGCCGCCATCTCGCCGATGGCTGTCTCACGCTGCATCGCGGTTCCCGCGATCAGGCTGTACGCGCAGCGAACCGGCCGACCGGCCAGTTGATCCAGGCGGCCGGGCCGGACGCCGATGAACCGGTTCCGCGGCCGGAACCTGAGGACCCCAGCCTGGACGTGGCCTGGCTGGTGCGCCGGGCGGCGGCCGGGGACCGGTCGGCATGGGAGCGGCTCGTCGCTCAATACGCCCGGCTGATCTGGGCGATGACCCGCGACTTCCGGCTGGCCGAAAGCGACGCGGCGGACGTCGCCCAGGTCACGTGGCTCCGTCTGCTGGAGCACATCGACCGGCTGGAGCACCCGGCCCGGGTGGCCTCCTGGCTCGTGGTCACGGCGCGGCACGAGTGCCTGCGCAGCGTGGCCGCGCGGAAGCGGATGGTCCCGGGCGGCGACGGACTCGCGCTCGACGATGTCGCCCGGCATGAACCGGAAATCGACGAGCGGCTGCTGGCCGAGGAGCGGGCCAAGGCCGTCCGCGAGGCGCTGGCCCGCCTGCCCTGGCGGTGGCAGCGGCTGATCGAACTGCTGATGGCCGATCCCCCGGCCTCCTATGAAGAGATCTCGGAGCAAGTCGGGCTGCCGGTCGGGAGCATCGGCCCCACTCGCGGCCGGTGCCTGGCGAGGCTGCGCGTCCTGCTGCAGGCCTCATGACCCCCGGTGAGGTGAGGCAATGAAGGTCGCTGTGTTTGGCCTTGGTTATGTCGGAACGGTCACGGCCGCCTGCCTGGCGTTCAAGTCGGACACGGACGACCTGCGGGAAAGCCCGAATGTGGAGGTGGCCGAGCGGCTCATCGGCAAGGGTTTCGAGGTCCGCATCTACGACCCGGTCGTGCATCCGGCCCGGCTGGTCGGGGCCAACCGCCGCCACGTGGAATCCAAGCTGCCGCACCTGGGCCGGCTGCTGGTGCACAAGCCCGGTGAGGCGCTGCGCGGCGCCGGGATGGCCATCGTCTCCGCGGGCGACGCCGCGGTCCAGGAGGCCCTGCTGGCCACGCCGCCCCCGCATGTGATCGATCTCGGTGGCCGGCTGAGCCGTCAGGTCGAATCGCTGCCCGGGTACGAGGGGCTCGGCTGGTGACCCGCGTCCTCATCATCGTCCAGAACCTGCCAGTGCCCTTCGACCGGCGGGTGTGGCTGGAGTGCCAGGCTCTGGTCGCCGACGGCTACCGGGTCGCCGTGGTGTGCCCCAAGGGGCCGGGTGACCCCGGGTACGCGGTCCTGGACACGGTCCAGCTGTACAAATACCGCCCGTACGCCCCCGGCGGCAGCAAGGCCGGCTTCCTAGCCGAGTACGTCTACTCGTTCGCCGCGACGGCCTGGGGCACGCTGCGGGCCCGCCGCCGCGGCCGCTTCGCGGTGCTCCAGGCGTGCAATCCGCCGGACATCTTCTGGCCGATCGCCGTGGCGCTGCGGGCTCTGGACCGGACCCGGTTCGTGTTCGACCACCATGACCTGTGCCCGGAACTCTACGAATCGCGCTTCCCGGAGGGCCCGCGGCTGCCCTACCGGGGGCTCCGCGCGCTGGAGCGGCGGACGCACCGGACCGCGGACCATGTGATCTCCACAAACGACTCCTACCGGGAGATCGCGATCTCGCGCAGCGGCAGGTCGCCGGCCGACGTCACCGTTGTCCGGACCGGGCCCGACCCGGACTTCCTGCGCCGCGGCCCGGAGTACCCGGAACTGCGCCGAGGCCGCCGGTTCCTGGCCGCCTACATCGGCGTCATGGGCCCCCAGGACGGCGTGGACATCGTGCTGCGGGCCGCTGACATCGTGGTGCACAAGCTCGGCCGCACTGACATCGCGTTCACGCTGATCGGCAACGGCGACAGCTTCAACGAGCTGGTGGCGCTGCGCGATGAGCTGGACCTGGGCGATCATGTGGAGTTCACCGGCCGGGCGCCGGACGATCTCGTCCGGCGCATCATGTCGACCGCGGATGTGGGCCTCTCGCCCGATCCGAAGAACCCGCTGAACGACCTGTCCACGATGAACAAAACCATGGAGTACATGGCGTTCGAGCTCCCCGTGCTGGCGTTCGACCTGCG
Source organism: Streptosporangiaceae bacterium (assembly GCA_036497945.1). Taxonomy (GTDB): domain Bacteria; phylum Actinomycetota; class Actinomycetes; order Streptosporangiales; family Streptosporangiaceae; genus RYN-230. The sequence continues at coordinate 77,152 of DASXIN010000135.1, forward strand.
CGAGACACGGATCTCGGCTGACGAGGCCGGCGTTTACGTAACTCCCAACGACGTGAAGGAATACGCCACCGCCCTAATGGAACTCATCGACGATGAGCCGCGGCGCGCGCGCCTGGGCAAGCTCGGGCGAGCCCGCGTGGAGCAGCACCTGGCGTGGAGCCACCAGCGGCGCGCGTACCTCGACGTGTACCGGCAGCTGACCGGCCGGGCCGGGAGCTGAGATGTGCGGGATCGCGGGGTGTTACCAGCAGCCGGACGGCGCCAAGCTCGTCGATATCATGAGCGACCGAATCGCCCACCGCGGGCCGGACTCCAGCGGGACCTGGAGTAACGCCGGTAGTGGCCCGGCCGTGCAGTTCGGCTTCCGGCGCCTGTCGATCATCGATCTCAGCGCCATGGCCGACCAGCCCCTGCGCCGTGACGGCATGACGCTCATCTACAACGGCGAGCTGTACAACTACAAGGAGCTGCGCACCGAGTTGGCCGCCCAGGGTGTCCGCTTCACCACCAGCTCGGATACCGAGGTCGTGCTGGAGGCCTGGCGCCGCTGGGGGCCGGGCGCACTCCGCAGGTTCCGCGGCATGTTCGCGTTCGCGATCTTCGAGGACGCCACCGGTGACCTGGTCCTGGCGCGCGATCCGTTCGGCATCAAGCCGCTGTACTACTTGCCTCGCGGCGGCGGAGTGGTCTTCGCCTCCGAGCTGAAGGCGCTGGTGGCCGCGGCCGGCGCCGAGTTGCGGATCGAGCCGGGCGCCCTGGTCGCATCGATGCTGTACTACTGGCTCCCCGAGCAGCGCTGCGCGATCGACGGCGTGCGCAAGCTGCCGCCTGGCTCGTGGGCCCGGTTCCGGCCTGGCGGGCAGTCCTCGGTGCAGCAGTACTGGCAGGTCGCCGACGTGGCCGCCGCGGCTGCGGCCGAGCCTCCCGCGGATCTGGGTGCGGTGATCGAGGAAGCGGTGACCGCGCATCTGGTCTCTGACGTCCCGGTGTCCAGCTTCCTGTCCGGCGGCCTGGACTCCAGCCTCATCACGGTCTTGGCGCACCGGGCCAACCCGGAGATCGACGCGTACACGATCGCCTTCCGCGCGCTGGACCAGCGGCTGGAGGCCATGCCCGACGACGCCGTCTACGCGCGGAAGGTCGCGGCGCGCTTCGGTGTCTCTCTGCACGAGATTGAGATCTCGCCTGACATCGCGGGGATGCTGCCCCGGATCGTGGACGTGCTGGATGAGCCTATCGGCGACCCGGCCGCGATCAACACCCTGCTGATGTGCGAGGCGGCCCGGGAGCGCGGCGTCAAGGTCGTGCTGTCCGGCATGGGCGCGGACGAGTTGTTCGGCGGCTACCGCAAGCACCTGGCCTGCGTCCTGGCCAGTAAGTACAGCCGGCTGCCCGGCCCGGCCCGGGCCGCCGTGTCCGGCGGCACCGGCCGGCTCCCGGTCGTGGCCGCGGGCCGCGGCCTGCGCTACGCCCGCTGGGCCAAGCGCTTCCTGACCTTCGCGGACCTGCCCGAGGAACCGCGGTTCCGGCGCAGCTACACGCTCTACGACGCCGACGAGCTCACCGGCCTGCTCAGCCCGGACCTGGCCCGGCACGTGGACGCGGTGCTGGCCGAGCACGCCGAGATCTACCACGACAACGCGCTGCGCGACGAGGTCAACCGGATGTGCCTGGCCGACTCGCGGCTCTTCCTGCCCGGGCTGAACCTGGCCTATACCGACCGGGCCAGCATGGCCGCCTCGGTCGAGGTGCGCGTCCCGTTCGTGGATCCGGTGGTGGCCCGCGCCGCCTTCTCCATCCCGGGCCGCGACAAGATCGACCGCCGCCAGGGCAAGGTGGCGCTGAAGCGCGCCGCCGAAGCCTGGCTGCCGAAGGAGATCGTATACCGCCCGAAGGCCTCGTTCAGCGCGCCCCTGCGCGCCTGGGTCCGGGAGGACCTGAAGGACGTCATCCAGGACGTCCTGGTCCGCGGCGAGCTGGTGGACTCCGGGATGATCCGCCGCGATGCGCTGCGGCGGCTCATCGCCGACGACCAGGCCGGCCGGGAGGACCGGTCCAAGCAGATCTGGCAGCTGCTGACGCTGGAGCTGTGGTACCGCCACGCCCAGTCCATGGGAGTGGCGACGACGTGAAAGATGACCTGGGACCGGGACCTGAGGACAGATGAAGCAGATAGCGCAGAACTACAAGTCGGGGGAACTCGCCGTCCTGGACGTGCCCGCCCCCGTCTGCCAGCCCGGCGGCGTGCTCGTTCAGTCGCTCTTCTCGCTCATCTCGACCGGCACCGAGATGATGAAGGTGACCGAGGCCAAGATGTCGCTGGTCGGCATGGCCCGGGCCCGCCCCGACCAGGTCCGTAAGGTCATGGACTCGGTGTCCCAGCAGGGCCTGCTCACCACATACAAGAAGGCCATGACCAAGCTGGACTCCTACACCCCGCTCGGCTACTCGCTGTGCGGGGTGGTCACCGAGGTGGGCAGTGGCGCCGCCGAGTTCCAGGTCGGCCAGCTGGTCGCGGCGGCGGGCAACGAGTACGCCCTTCATGCCGAGTACAACTGGATCCCGGTCAACATGTGCGTCCCGGTGCCCCGGGACGTCGCGCCGGAGCATGCCGCCTTTTCCACGGTCGGGGCCATCGCCATGCAGGGGGTGCGGCAGGCCGAGGTCCAGCTGGGCGAGACCGCCTGCGTCATCGGCCTGGGCCTGGTCGGCCAGCTGGCCGTCCGGCTCCTGGCCGCGGCCGGGGTCCGGGTGGTCGGCCTGGACCTGAATGCGGATCGTTGCCGCCTGGCCGAGCAGGCCGGGGCCGTGCGGTGCGACAGCCCCGACGGCGAGGGCCTGGCCGCCGTGACCCAGGCGCTGGCCGAGCTGACCGGAGGCCGCGGCGCCGATCACGTGCTGATCACCGCGGGCGGCCACTCCAACGGGCCGGCCGAGATCGCCGCCAAGCTGGCCCGGGACCGGGCCCGGGTGGTGGACATCGGAAAGACCCGGCTCGACCTGCCGTGGAACGCGTACTACGACAAGGAGCTCGACGTCCGCTTCTCCCGGTCCTATGGCCCGGGCCGCTATGACCCCCGCTATGAGCTGGAGGGAATCGACTACCCGGCTGGGTACGTGCGCTGGACCGAGCGACGCAACCTGGAATGCTTCCTCGACCTGCTCGCCCGCCGAGCCATCGAGGTCCAGTCCCTAGTCAGCGCCACGTTCCCGATCGAGGCCGCGACCTCCGCCTACGAGGACCTGGCCTCCGGCGCGTTGCAAGGCGTGGGCATGCTGCTGCGGTACCCGGAGCCGGACACCCGCGACGAACCGCCCGCGACCAGCCGGCTCCTGCCGGGTGGCCAGCCCGCGCCGGCGCGGGCCACGGCGGGCCCGCTGGCGGCCGGGTTCATCGGGGCCGGCAGCTACGCCACCTCGATGCTGCTGCCCCATCTGGCCGCCAACCCCGCGGTCCGGCTCGCCCATGTCGCGACCAACCGCTCCCTGTCCGCCGTCAACGCCCAGCAGCGCTTCTCCTTCGGCACTGCTTCAACCAGCGCAGATGCCGTGCTGGAAGATGCCTCACTCGATGTGATCTTCATAGTGACCCGCCATCACACCCACGCCGAGCTGGTCTGCCGGGCACTGGAGACCGGCAAGGCGGTCTTCGTGGAAAAGCCGCTGGCCCTGACCCGGGACGAGACAGAGCGGATCCTGGGAGTCATCGAGAAGACCGGCAACGACCGCCTCATGGTCGGGTTCAACCGCCGGTTCGCGCCGCTGCTGGCGGACATGCGGACCCGGTTCGGCCCGCAGGCGGCCACCGCCAGCACGCGGTACCTGGTCAACGCCGGACGGCTCGACACCACCAGCTGGTACCTCAACGAGGAACTGGAGGGATCACGCTTCACCGGCGAGGGCGGCCATTTCATCGACACCCTCAGCTGGTGGGCGGACAGCCTGCCCACCGAGGTCTACGCGGTCTCCGGCGCCGATCCGGAAGACATCCAGGCGACCGTGCGCCTCGCCAACGGGGCGACCGGGACCATCAGCTATCTCACCACCGGAAACTCGCGTTTCCCCAAGGAAACCCTGGACGCCGGAGCCGGCGGCAGCAGCGCCCGGCTCGACAACTTCGCCCAGGCCACCGTCTGGACCGGCCGCAAGCACAGCACCAGCAAAGCGCGCGGCGGCCAGGACAAGGGGCAGCGGGCCGAGCTGGCCCGGTTCATCGACGCGGTGCGGACCGGCGGCCCCATGCCGATCTCACTGGCCTCACTGGCCGCGACGACCAGCGCGACGATCGCCGTCGGCGAGAGCCTGCGGAGCTGTACCCCGGAGGCGGTGTGACCGCCCTGCCGACCGGGCGGCTCGGCTGGTACGCACGCCGGGCCAGCCGGATGTCACCGGCCGAGGTGACCTGGCGGGCCCGCGACCGGGCCCGGCAGGTCGCCTGGTCGGGCCGGCAGGTGAAGCCCGGGCAGGCGGCCGCCGGTATCTCGCCGGCCGCCGGGGACCGCCACTTCACCCGGGTGCTGCCGCCGGGCACGGCCGAGCGGGTGCCCGCTGCGGCCAGGGACGCCCTTGTGCGGGCCGCGGACCAGCTCCTCGCGGGCGAGTGGGAGGTGCTGGGGGTTACCCGGACCGACATGGTGCAGCCCGACTGGTTCCGCGATCCGGTGACGGGCCGCCGGTCACCCCAGGACCGCTATGCCTTCCGCATCAACCACCGCTCGGAAGAGCAGACCGGGAACGTCAAGCAGGTCTGGGAGATCTCCCGGCTGCAGCACCTGACCCTGCTGGCGGCAGCCTGGTATGTCACCGGGGAGAAGCAGTACGCCAGCCGGACGGCCGGGCAGCTCCGGTCCTGGTTCCAGAACAGCCCCTTTCTCTCCGGGGTGCACTGGACCAACGGCATCGAAATCGGCATCCGGCTGATCAGCCTGGCCTGGATCCGGCGGCTGCTGAACGACTGGCCCGATGTGGCCGGCCTGTTCGAGCACGATCCGCTGGCGGTGCAGCAGATCTACTGGCACCAGCGATATCTTTCCGCTTTCCGCAGCCGGGGGTCCTCCGCCAACAACCACGTCATCGCCGAAGCCGCCGGTCAGCTGGTGGCCAGCTGCGCGTTCCCCTGGTTCGGGCCGAGCGGGCGCTGGCGCCGGGAATCGGCCCGGCTGCTGGAACGCGAACTGATCAATAACACCTTTCCCTCCGGGGTCGGCCGCGAGTTGGCCGCGGACTACCAGTGCTTCGTGGCCGAGCTCGGCTTGCTGGCGGCGGTCGAGGCGGCAGGCGGGGACCGTCCGCTCGCCCCGGCGGCCTGGGACCGCCTGTGCGCCATGGTGGACAGCTGCGCGGCCCTGGTCGACGAGCAGCTTCGCCCGCCGCGCCAGGGGGACTCGGACGAAGGGCGAGCCCTGCTGCTCGACGCCCCGGTAGCCAACCGGTGGCCGTCGCTGCTGGCGCTTGGTGAGGGTCTGTTCGGCCGGCAGACCTGGTGGCCGCGCACGGTACCCGACGTCAGCGCGGTGGTCATCGGCGCCCTGGCCGATAGCGGGCCACGGGGGGCGGGAACCCTCCCGGCGCGGGCGGCCGGGGAACGCCCCCCGGCCCGTCCGGACCGGTTCGCCGACGCCGGGATCGCCCTGCTCCGGACCACCGGGGAGTCCCGGCCGGAGATATGGTGCCGGTGCGACGGCGGCCCGCACGGTTTCCTCAGCATCGCCGCGCACGCCCACGCCGACGCCCTGTCCGTGGAGGTCCGCTATGGAGGCGCCGACATTCTCGCCGACCCGGGCACCTACTGCTATCACGGGGATCGCGAGTGGCGGTCCTACTTCCGCTCCACCATCGCGCACAACACGGTCGAGATCGGCGGCCGGAACCAGTCGGCCGAGGGCGGGCCGTTCCTCTGGCTGCAGCATGCCGACGCCCGGGAGACCGAGTTCACCGACGAGGGTAACGTCGTCACCTGGGCCGCGGAACACGACGGCTACGCTGCGCTCCGCCCGCCTGCGCGGCACCGCCGCCGGGTCCGGCTGGACCGGGCCGGCCGCAGCATCGAGATCATCGACGAGATCAGCGGCGGGCACGATGTCCGCGTCGCCCTGCACTTCGGCCCCGGCGTCATGGCCGAACTCGAGGGGACATCGGCGTCGCTGCGCTGGGCGGGAGGTGGCGGCGGGACACCGGGAGACGGGACGGCGGGGCAGGCCCGGCTGGAACTCCCCGGCCAGCTTTCGTGGCGCCTGTACCGCGGCGAAACCAGCCCCATCCTCGGCTGGTACTCCAGCGGCCTGGGCCGCCGGGTTCCCGCGGGGACGCTCATCGGCTGTGGCCGCCCCGGGGCCGACGTCCTCCTCACGACCCGGCTCAGCTTCCATGATCGCGGGTAACGCGGCGAACCAGGCGCTAAGGGATGAGCCATATCATAGGGTGCCTCGGCCGCTCTGGCGGGGAAGCTGCCGGACGCGACCGGAGGTCCGATGAGCCAGCAGGAGCTGGACCTTAGCAGGTTCCTACAATCGGCGCGTCGGTACCGCATGATCATCGTCGCCTGCGCCATGCTGGGCCTGGCCGCCGGGACCGTGCTCACCGTGCTGCGCCCGCCGCTGTACCACAGCCGGGCCCTGGTGGTCTTGCCGACCTCCGCCGCGAAGTACATCGGGACCCAGGTCGTCATCGCCAGCAGTCAGCCCGTGCTGACCGGCGCGCAGTCCAGCCTCCATCCCCCGGTCCCGCTGAGCGCGCTGCTGGCCCGGGTCCAGACGATCGGCGTGACGTCCAACGTCGTGGGCGTGACCGCCGAGGCCAATGACGCCGCCGCCGCCGAGAACATCGCCAACGCCGTCGCCAACAGCTACGTCTCCTATCTGGGCTCGCGGAACGCGCCGGGCGGACAGGTGGTGGCGCGGGTGCTGGAGCGGGCGACATCCGCCGACCGGGCCTCGCTGAGCAGCCGCCTGGTGCTGACCGGCGGCCTCGGCGCGCTGCTGGGCGCGCTGATCGGGATCATCGTGGCCATGATCTTGGGCCGCACCGACCGGCGGCTGCGCGAGCGCGACGAGATCGCCGACAGTATCGGCGCCCCCGTCCTCGCCTCGGTCTCGGCCAGTCGGCCATCCGGGACCGCCGACTGGGCCAAGCTGCTCGAGGACTACCAGCCCGGGGTAGTCAACGCCTGGAGCATGCGGCAGGCGCTGCAGACCCTGGGCGTGGCCGACCCCGCCCGGCCCGGGCTGGCCGGCGGCGGCTCGTCCCTCGCCGTGATGTCTCTGTCCTCGGATCCCCGGGCGCTCGCGCTCGGCCCTCAGTTCGCCGTCTACGCCGCCCGCCTGGGCATCCCGACCACGCTCGTCATCGGGCCGCAGCAGGACCCGAACGTCACGGCCACGCTGCGCGCCGCGTGCGCGGCACCGGCCGCCATCCCGCCCCGGCGCCCAGCCAGGCTCCGGGTCGCCGTCGCCGATCTCGAAGGTGGAGGACAGATTCCCGATGCGGCGTTCATCATCGTGATCTCCGTGGTGGATGGCGGTAACCCGCGGGTGGCGGCCACGATGCGGGCGGCCACCACCGTGCTCGCGGTGTCGGCCGGCGCCGCCACCGCCGAGCAGCTGGCCCGCGTCGCTGCCGGAGCCGCGGCCGACAGCCGCCAGATCACCGGCATCCTCGTGGCGGACCCGGACCCGGCCGACCACACCACCGGCCGCCTGGCCCAGCCGAGCCGGGCCGCACGGCGGAGGCTGCCCACGAGACTTACCGGTACCAGCATGGAGGCCGAGCGGTGAGCGCAGACCGGACCACCCAGCCGCGCGGCGCGGCCGGGCGGCCTTGGGCGGGCGATGACCCAGGCGCCGCCGACGAGCCACTCGTCCCCGATCCCACCGGGCGGCTCACCAACGTGTCCTTCATCATGGCCGCGCTGCGCCGCCGCGCCCGGCTCTGGTGTGCCACCGCGGCCATCGGGCTGGTGATCGGCGCGGGCCTGTACTTGAAGCATCCCCCGGCCTACCAGGCCAGCACGACCGTGCTGCTCACCCTCGGCCCGAACGAGGACCTCAACACGGCCATCACGACCGAGGCGGTCGTCGCCGCGAGCCGGCCGGTGGCCGGGGACGCCCTGCGTGCCCTGCGGCTGAACGAGAGCGTGGACAGCTTCCTGACCTCCTACACTGTGCTGCCGCTGACCAACCGGGTGCTCCTCATCACGGCGAGCGCCCCAACGAGCAACGAGGCGGTCACCCGGGCGAACGCGCTGGGCCCGGCGTTCCTCAAGTACCGGGCCCAGCAACTGCAGAATCAGGTGCAGCTGGTGACCTCCTCGCTCAGCCAGGTGGTCACCCAGGATCAGCAACGGGTCAAGGCGATCACCCAGCGGATCACGCGCACCCTGAACACTCAGCCCCCCTCGCCGGCTCGGACGGCGGAGATTCAGCGGCTCCAGGGCCAGCGGAGCCGGGCCCAGGACACGCTGACCACGATGGAACAGACCCTGCGGAGCACGTCGGCGACCGCGCAGTCGGCCACGATCTACGCGGTCCGGGGCAGCGTGGTCCTGAGCCCGGCGGCGCCGGGGCATCACTCACGCTTCAAGGTCCCCCTTGAGTACGCCGCCGCCGGGCTGATCGGCGGCGCCGCGCTCGGCATCATCTGGGTCGTCGTCCAGGCGCTCGCGTCCAGCCGGCTGCGCCGCCGCGACGACATCGCGCACGCGATCGGCGCCCCGGTCAAGCTCAGCCTGGGCCGGGTCCGGGTCCGCCGCGCGCTGCTCGGCCGGCCCGGCGGGCCGCCGCCCACCGGCGAAGGCACCGAGAACCGAGACATCAAGCGGATCGCGGAGCACCTGCGCGCCGCCCTGCCACAACCGCTCGAGGGCCCCGCCGCGCTGGCCGTCGTCCCGGTGGACCGCACTCAGGTGGCCGCTCTTTCCCTGGTGGAACTGGCGCTGAGCAGCGCCCGTCAGGGCCAGCAGGTTGTCCTGGCCGACCTCGCCATCGGCGGCCCGGCGGTGCGCCTGGTGGACACGGCGGAACCGGGGGTGCGCTGGGTGGACGCGGACGGCGCGCGCCTGGTCGTGGCCGTCCCCGGGCCGGACAAGTTCATGCCGACCGGCCCGCTGGGCGGGCCGGCCGCGCCCGCCCCGGCCGAACTGGCCAAAGCCTGCGAGTCGGCGGACCTGCTGCTGACCCTGGCCGTCCTCGATCCGGCGACCGGCGGGGAGCACCTGGCCACCTGGGCCACGGACGCTGTCGCCCTGGTGACCGCCGGAGAGTCGTCGTGGCCGAAGATCCACGCCGTCGGCGAGATGATCCGGCTGGCGGGCGTCCGGCTGCGATCCGCCGTGCTGGTGGGAGCGGACAAGCAGGACGAGAGCCTCGGCGCGTTGCCCACCACACCCGGACCGCGCCCGGGTGGCCGGGGGGGAAACCGCGGGCGCCGGGGATCGGTATCCGACCCGGAGCGCGTGTTCGCGGGGGTCGAGGCCGGATCCAGCGCCCAGCGGCCCCGCAACCGGTGACCGCGTGCGGGGCGCGGCCCGTTCCCGGTCGCGGTATCACCGGGGCCTGCTCGGTCCTCCTGTGCATATGGGCGAGTACAGCGCAGCGGCCCGCGCACGGCCGGGCTACCGGGTCTAGGTTCGCTTGCCGATGAGTTCCATTGCCACGTTCCGCCCGGGACGCCGCCCCGTCCCGGTGCTGCCGCATGCGGTGGCGCGGGAGCGCTCGATACGGCGCCGGGTCGGTCTCGTGTGGGGGCTGCTGTTTCTCAACGTCCTGACCTACTATCCGGGGACCTGGAACGGGACGCCCCTGCTGCTGGCCGTCCCGCACCGGTTCGGCCAGCTCATCACGCAGGGCTCACTGCCCGCGGCGCTGCTGGTGGCGCTCAGCGTCAACCCCCGCCGACTCATCCGCCCGAACGTCTTCCTCTTCCTGCTGAGCCTCATGGTGGCCGAGGTCTTCATGTCCACCGCCCACCCGGGCGACACGGTTCACCTCGTCGGCACCCTGTACCGGACCCTCCGGCTCACCGCCTTCGTCGCCACCCTCTGGCTGCTGACGCCGTGGTGGGGCCGGCGCGACATGCTGCTGGTCCGGTGCCACCTGACGGCACTGTCGGTGGTGCTCGGCTCGGTGCTGCTCGGCTTCATCCTGGCCCCCGGGCGTGCCCTGTCCGGCGGCCGGCTGGCCGGCATGTTCTGGCCCATGCCGCCCACCCAGGTCGCGGACTTCGCGGCGGTCGCGGTCGGGCTGGTGATCGTGCTCTGGCTTGGCGGCCTGGTCCGCGGCCGCACCGCGCTGCTCGTCGTCCTGCTCGCCGGGCTCATGCTGCTGCTGACCCACTCCAGGACCGAACTCATCGCCATGTCGGCGGGAGTTCTCGTGGCCGGCCTGAGCCTGTTCACCTCCAGCGCGCGGGTCCGTAAGTTCTTCGCCTCCGGCGCTGTCCTGGCGTCCGGCGGGGTGCTGATCCTGTCCGGGCTGGTGACCAGCTGGCTGGCCCGCGGCCAGGGGACGAACCAGCTCACGGACCTGACCGGCCGGACCACGGTGTGGAGTGCGGTCATCCACGCGCAGCGTGACCTGTTCCACTCGACGTTCGGGAACGGGCTGTCGAACGACTCCTTCAACGGCTTCCCCATCGACAGCAACTGGCTCGCCGCTTACTGGGATCTGGGCTTCCTCGGCGTGGCCATCTGTGCCTCGCTGCTGCTGTACATCCTGATATCCGCCTACTTCCAGCCCCGCAGCCCGCAGCGCGCGCTGGCCATCTACCTGGTGACCTACCTGCTGGTGCGGTCGGTCACCGAAACCGGGCTGAACAACGTCTCGGTGAACCTCCTCGAACTCACCCTCGCCGCTTCCTTGCTGGTGGCGCCGGCCACAGCGAGACGGCTGGAATGACACCCACGCGGCTTCGTCACTGGGCGAGGACGAGGTGGCCATCATCATCATCAATTCCTAGGGGGATCTACCGCAATGCCAACCACTTTCCGGCGCCGCATCGCCAACTCGCCCATTTCGCGGGGCGTGGCGGTCCCGCTGCGCACCATCATGGTGGCCCGCTTCGACGCGCAGGTCATCGGGCGGTCGGTCGACTGGCTGGTGCGCGGCCGGGAAACCACCAATTTCACCTACGACCTGACGTCGCTCAACATCGATCAACTCTGCTGGTTCGTCGCCTCGGTGAGCGGAGCACAGATCGGCCAGGTCCGGTCCTGGATGCAGGAACTGGCGGGTGACGACCGACTGGCCGGCGCCATGGCCAGCCGGCTGGCGTCCAATCCGCGCCGGGGAATCTGCGCGAAGGAAGCGCACTGGGCCCGGCGGGCCGGCTGGTACGGGCTCGTCCGGGCCACCCAGCCCGAGCACGTGATCGAGACGGGGACCCAGCTCGGTCTCGGCTCCTGCGCCATCGCCGCCGCCCTGCTCCGGAACGGGCACGGCCAGCTCACCACGATCGACATCGACCCCGAAGCCGGCTACCTCATCGGCGAGCCGTGGTCCGGGGTCATCGACCGCCGCATCGGAAGTTCCCTGGACGTGCTGGCCAAGCTGAGCGACGTGGACATGTTCATCCACGACAGCCTGCACACCTACGACTACGAAGCCCAGGAACTGGCGGCGGTGGAACCGAACCTCCGAGCAGATGCGGTCGTACTTTCCGACAACGCCCACCAGTCGGCCGCACTGTCGCACTGGGCCGAGCGGACCGGCCGACGTTACCTCTTCTTCCGGGAAGAACCGCTCAACCACTGGTGGCCGGGAGACGGCATCGGCGCGGCCTGGGCCATGTGAGGGCACGTAGCCTCTCATGGAACACCTAGTTCACCGGGTGCGCACGTGGCGGCGACGGGCCGCGGGCCGGGGCCGGAGAGCAGCCGCACTGCTGCTAGCTCTGGCCGCCGCGGCCGGCTGCACCACGAGCCAGGCCGGGCATGACACCGCCGGGCCCACGCCGGTTACGGCCCCGCGCGGCATCCCCAGCCACACCGCCCACGCCACCAGGGTCTGCGGTCAGCCGGTCCTGGACTCGCCATACCACTATGACGGCCCCCCCGGCGGATACCAGAGCGGCAGCCGGGGGCTGCCCAGCTACGGCACGCCAGGATCGGACTTCCCGCACGCCACCGCCGGAGTCGTGCTCCCGGCCGGCCGCCACGACTATCTCTCCTACCAGCTCAGACCAGACACGGTGTACTACCTGTCGCCGGGCAGGCACGTCGGCTTCCTGCAGGCGAACGCCAATGATGTCCTCGTGGGCGGCCGGGCAGGCGGCACCCGGACCGTGCTTTCCGGCGGCTACCAGGCCGCCTACCGGTGGGCCATCGACTCCAACTTCTCCGACGGCAACCAGTCCGGGGTGATCATCGAATACCTGACCATCGAGAAGTTCCAGCCACCCGGCGACGGCGCGGCCATCAACCAGAGCGCCAATACCGGCTGGACCCTCCGCTACGACACCGTCACCCTGAACGTGCCTGGCGCCGGGATGATCGCGGGCGCCGACAGCGTCCTCCAAGACAATTGCCTGACGCTGAATGGGCAATACGGCTTCCAGTCTTCAGACGTGGGCCCGTGGGGACGCGATTCGCTGACCGGCGGCCCGTACAACGTCACCGTCAAAGACAACGAGATCAGCTACAACGACACGTGCGACTTCGAAGGGCTGCTCAGCAACCCGTCGATCGGCTGGGCGAAGCACAACCCGGTGCCCGCACGCTACCGGAATCCGCACTGCGGCACGGTCACCGCAGACGGCAACCAGGGTGGCGCCAAGCTGTGGCAGACGAACGGCGTGACTATCACGGGCAACTACATCCACCACAACTGGGGCCCGGGCCTCTGGGCCGACACGGACAACGCAAACACCACCTACGCCGATAACATGATCACCCACAACGACGGACCGGCGATCATCGAGGAGATCTCGTACAACTTCTCGGTCACCGGGAACTACTTGGCCGATAACAGCTGGGCGGCCGGGCTGGGGAACTTCCGTTTCCCGACCCCCGCTGTCTACGTCAGTGAGAGCGGGAGCGACTCCATGTTCGGCGGGATACCGCCGTGCCGCGAGAGGTCCTGCTCTGGCCAGGCCGCCTATCCGGACCGGTCCGATATCAGCGGTAACACGCTGGTGGACAACGGCGGGAGCGTCTTCCTCTGGCAGAGTTCGGACCGTTTCTGCTCGGCTGGTTACGACGGCACGTGCACGCTGGTCCGCAGCGGGCCTGCGGCACCGTTCACGATGCCCGGGTGCAAATCCAACCTGCCGTCGGCGTCGATTAGCACGGCCACGTACACCGGGCGCCACACGGGCGAGCCGCTGCGGGACTGGTGGGACGGCTGCCTCTGGAAGACGGCAAACGTGCGCGTCAGCGCCAACATCATCGATTTCAGCCCGGCCCGCATCCCGCACTGCAACCGGGCCGACTGGCCGGATTGCGGTGCCGGCGGAATGTTCAGCGAATACGGCGTGTCCGCTCCCTACAACCGGCCGGGCGAGTGGGCCATCGCCAGCCAGCTCACGTTCTTCCAGCACAACACGTGGTCGGGCAATGTCTACCGCGGCCCGTCGAAGTTCTACGCCTGGGCCCAGGGGAATGCCACCAGCTGGGCCGACTGGACCGGGGCGCTGACGAAGGGCGGCCGGTGCGGCTCCGCGTACGAGCACACGAGCGGGGCCTGCCCGGGCCCGTTCGGCCAGGAAGCCGGGAGCACATACAGCAGCGCGCCCCCGCCCCGTAACCGGTTCCCGGTACCAGGCAGGGAATCAGGCACCGGTGGTATCACGGCACCGTGCCCGGGGGTCCTATATCTGGGACGGACGTGATCCCGGACGGCGCTGTGGCGAAGGTACGGTAGAGGATGCTGGATGCCCTGACGAGACGCTTGTTCCTGCCCGCGAAGGCCGGCATCAAGGTCGTGCGGCCGCACGGATCCGGCGGCCGCCGTCCGTCCGTGTCGGTGGTGATACCGTGCTACAACTACGGACGGTATCTGCCGCAGTGCTCGGCCAGTGCCCTCGGCCAGGAGGGCGTGGACGTCGACGTCCTCATCATCGACGACGCGTCCCCCGACGGGAGCGGCAAGGTCGCCCGCAAGCTCGCCGCGGGCGACGCCCGGGTGCGCGCGATCTGCCACCCGGAGAACCGCGGCCACATCGCCACTTACAACGAAGGGCTGGCCCAGGTCACCGGAGACTACGTCGTGCTGCTTTCGGCCGACGATCTGCTCGTCCCCGGATGCCTGGCGCGAGCCGCCTCCCTCATGGAGCAGTACCCTTCGGTCGGCCTGACCTACGGCTTCCCCGTCGACTTCACCGACAGCCACCTGCCCGCCCCGCGCACGACGGCCAGGAACTGGATCATCTGGCCGGGCCATAGCTGGCTCACCCACCGGTGCAAGCTGGGCCAGAACATCATCCGGTCGCCCGAGGTGGTGCTGCGGACCAGTGTGCTTCGCGAGATCGGCGGCTACCGGGCCGACCTGCCCCACGCCGCCGACTTCGAACTGTGGATGCGGACGGCCACGGTCGCCGACATCGGCTATGTGGCCGGCGCGGACCAGGCGTATTACCGCAACCACGCGTCGAACATGCACCATTCGACCTTCGACATGGTCGATGACTTCGCGCAGCGGCTGGCCTCTTTCGACGCCGTCTTCGCCGAATGCTCCGGCCGGCTGGAGGACCCGGCCGCGCTGCAGGACATGGCCCACCGCGCCCTCGCGCGCCGCGCGCTGAACCAGGCCATGCGCGACGCCGCGCATCGCGCGCTGGCCCGGAGCGCGGTAAGCCGAAAGGTGCGCGAGTCCTCCCAGGGCGCCGTCGGCGGCGAGGCGGCCAGCGACTACACAGCGTTCGCGCTCAAGGCGTGGCCCGGCGCCCGCAGCCTACCCGAGTGGCGGGCGCTGGGCAGGCTGGCCGATACGGGTGAGGGAGCGGCCCGCCTGCGTCCGGCCCTCATGGCCCGGATGGCCATCCGTAAGCTTGGCACCCGGGCCCGGCTGGGCAGCAAGCGGATGGCCGGGGTCTGAGCCAGCCCGGCGCTCGCCTCCCGCGGTCAGTCCAGCCGCGAAGGCCGTTCCGTGAACGACACGTCGACGAGTTCCGAGCGTGTCCACTGCCGGTGGATCCGCTCTCTCCGGTAGGAGATCGCCTGCCGCAGGAGCGGGACGTTGAAGCGCAGCAAGGAACCCACCAGCCGGGCCTTCAGGCCCGGCTTCAGGGAGTAGATCCCGATCGTCGAGTCGAATTCGGGGCTCTTCCGCACCGGAAGCGGAACGACGCACCGTACCCGGTCGAGAATCCCCTCCCGGTAGAAGAACCACCAGTCGTCGGGGCTGGCGCGGACGGGGAGCATGCTCTTGTCCATCCGCTCGCAGGCTTCCCGGGTGACGACGTACCCCGCGGAGCTTCCCGGCTGGCGAACATCGATGGGCAGAACGAGCTGCCGGGCCCCGGGCAGGCGGACCGCTCCTTCCCGGCTCATCAGGCACGCTTCCCGGCTGTCGTAGTTGAGGAGGGCCACCTCCGCGCCGGTCAGGTGACGGCCCACGGCCTCGGCCAGGCTGGCCAGGTCCGGCGGAACGGTGACGTCGTCCTCGAGCACCACGGCCTGTTCGTGCCCGTCGTTGAGGATCTTCCGGTAGACGCGCAGGTGGCTCAGCGCACAGCCGGCCATGCCCGCGGGCCACGGCTGGCCCCGGGTCAGCAGGGCCGGGTCGATGGTCGCCGTGTCGGCCAGGTCGAGGTCGCGCCCCTCGACGCCGGTGACGACTTCGTAGTCCACCCCGGCCCGGTCCAGTTCCGCGGTGATGTGGTCCCGCCGCTCCGGCGAACGGGCCAGGTTGATGACGTAGACGTGCACGATGGTCTCCCTACCCGAGCCGGTGACGCCGGCGGTCGGCGACCTCGCGGTACACGTCCAGCGTGGCATCGGCCATGGCCCCCCAGGTGAACTCGGCGGCGCGCTTGATGCCCGCATCGCGCAGCCGGTCACCCGCCCCCACCGCCTGGATGATGGCGCGGGCTATCGACGCCGGTTCTCTGGGGTCGGACAGGATCGCGGCGCCCCCCGCGACTTCCGGCATGCTGCTGGTGTCGGAGGTCACGACGGGGCAGCCACAGGCCATCGCCTCCAGGATGGGCAGCCCGAAGGTCTCGTTGAACGACGGATAGATGAGCACATCGGCCGCCTGGTAGAAGGGAACGGTGTCCTCGAGCGGGATCCCGCCGACGAACACCACGTCGGAGGCGATCCCCAGGTCGGCCGCGAGCGAACGCAGGCTGGCCACGTAGGAGCTGTCGCCCCGGCCGACGATCGCGAGCTGCCTGCCCCCCAGCTCCTTGCGGGCCAGCGCCCAGGCCCGGAGCAGCCCCTCGGCGTTCTTGTACGGCCAGAGGGTGGACACGAACAGCGCGAAGGGCCTGGTGACGCCGTACCGCCCGACCTGAGTCCGGGCGGCGGCCGGATCACCGGGCTGGAACAGATCGTGGTCGATCGCCTCGTAGATCAGCCGGAGCTTCCCCGGGTCGACGTCCAGGTACTTCAGGACCTCCGAGCGCAAGCTCTCGGAATTCACCACGACCGCTTCCGCCACCCGCACCGAGCGCGGATAGCTCAGCTGACGGTAGGCACGGACCAGCGGGCTGATCGAGGCCGGGGTGGTGAACGCATGCATCGTCTTCATGTGGATGACCACCGAGCGGGGGATCCGCACGATTGGTGCCATCAAGGTGACGAAGATGTCGATGTGGCTGAGCGGTAGGCGCACCGGCGTGTAGATGTGCTCGGACAGGGTCCGGGGAATGCGCCGCTCGTTCGACCAGGGATAGGTGATATAGCCGACGTTCGGCCCGCAGCCCTGGTACAGATGCCGTGACCTGGGGCTCACCAGCAGGTGCAGTTCCTCGCCGAACTCCAGCCGCTTGGCCATCTCCGGGACCACCCGGCTCCAGCACCAGTGGGCACCGGACGGGGCATCGGGATTCTCCGTCAGGAGATTGATCGCGACTCGCATGTCTGTCTACTCTCCGTCGCGGCCCGCGTGCCGCGGGCCGGTCTTCGCGGTCACGGGCGCTGGACGGCGGCCACGAGAGCCGACACCACGCGCTCCTGCTGGGCGGGCGTGATCTCGGGGAACAGGGGCAGGCTCACGATCTCCCGCGCCGCCCGTTCGGCCACAGGGAAGGCGCCCTCCGCGTATCCTTGCCCGGCAAGGGCCCCGGTGAGGTGGAGCGGCACCGGGTAGTGGATCCCGGCGCCGATGCCCGCCGCTCGCAGCTCCTTGATCACCCGGTCCCGGTCCGGCACCCGGACCACGTACAGGTGCCAGACGGGCTCGTTGCCGTCCAGCACCCGCGGCACGATGATGTCCGCCGCGCCTGCCAGCAGCGCGTCGTAGCGCCCGGCGGCCGCCCGGCGGGCCTCATTCCACCCGGCCAGACGGCGCAGCTTGGCCGAGAGCACGACCGCCTGCAAGGTGTCGAGCCGGCTGTTGAGCCCGATGACGTCGTGGTCGTACTTCTGCCGGGCACCGTGATCGCGGATCATCTGGATGCGGGCCGCGAGATCGTCGGAATCGGTGAGGACGGCCCCGGCGTCTCCGTACGCGCCCAGGTTCTTCCCCGGGTAGAAGCTGGTGGCGGCCGCGTGCCCGAGCGCCCCCGCGCTCTTGCCCTCGCGCCTGGCCCCCTGCGCCTGGGCCGCGTCTTCCACCACCCAGGCGCTGGCCCGGGCGGCCAGCGGCAGCAACCGCTCGACCGGGGCGGCCTGGCCATACAGGTGCACCGGGATGATGGCGCGGGTCCGCGGCGTGATCGCGGCGTGGACGGCTTCGGCGTCGATCAGGTAGCTGCCGTCGTCGGCGCAGTCGGCCAGGACCGGGGTGGCACCCGCCCGGCAGATGGCTTCGGCGGTGGCGATAAACGTATTGGCCGGCAGGATGCATTCGTCGCCTGGGCCGACCCCGAGTGCGCGCAGCGCGATTTCGATGGCGTCGGTTCCGTTCGCCACGCCAGCGCAGTGCCGCGTCCCGGTGAAGGCCGCGTACTCGGCTTCGAACGCCGCCACCTGCGGGCCGCCGATGAACGAGGTCCGGGCCACCACCTGCTGCCAGCCCTCGGCGATCTCGCTGGCCACGGCCGCGTGCTGCGCGGCCAGATCGACAAACGGAATCGAAGTCACTGATCCCCCAGCTTTCCGATGGTCACGCCATCCGCACCGGATGACGCCGCGGCGGTCGCCGCTTCCCGCAGATACCGCGCTGGCAGCCCGGTCCAGACCTGGCCGGCCGGGACGTCGTGGGTGACGACCGCCCCCATCCCCACCAGCGCGCCGGGACCGATGCTCCGCTGCTCGCGGACCAGGGCGCCGGCTCCGAGGTAGGCGCACTCGCCCACGCGGACGCCTCCGCCCAGGCGTACCCCCGAGGCCACCGTGGCGAAGTCCCCGATGACGTCATCGTGGGTGAGGGTTACGTGCGGCATGATCGCGACATGGGAGCCGACGGTCACCGCCGCGCTCAGGACGGTCTGGGCCAGCAGCACGCTGCCCGGCCCGACCCGTGAGGTGCTGGAAACCGAGGCCGACGGATGGATGATCGTCGCGTAGCGCTCGGCCGGAAGGCCGAGCGCCTGCACAATCCGCATGCGGCTGGTGTAATCGTCGGGTCGGCCGGTGCAGACTACGACGCAGACATCCGGCATGGCGCCGAGCCTGCCAGTGGCCCCCAGCACCGGGACCTCATCAATCTCTGTCCCATTACGTGCCGGGTCATCATCCAGGTACCCAACGAGCCGCCAGCGTGCGCCAGCGGCATTCAGCGCCCGGACCGCCTCAACGGTTTCTCTGCCGAAACCGCCTGCCCCGACCACAATCAGTTCGCGATCCGTGTGCCGCGTCATGGCACGGGGATGCTCGGTGCGTTCATCACTGCGGACCTTACGACAGATCCCACATGGTCTTGCTGCTCCTGGGTCATCTCGTGGAAGAGCGGCAGGATGAGCGAGCGCTTGGTCAGGCGCTCGGTCACGGGCAGGGATGTCTTGGTGCCCGCGTAGGCCGGCTCGAGGTGGGCGGCCATGATGCCGCGCCGGGCCGATATGCCGGCCTCGGCGAGCAGGCTCATGAGATCGTCCCGGCTGGCCGCGGAATCTTCCGGGAGCAGTATCCAGAACGACTGGTAGTTGGTTTCCCCGTACGGTGGATCGTCGGCCGTCAGCAAGTTCGGGATGGTGGACAGCAACTCCCGGTAGCGTCGGGCGAGAACCCGCCGACGGGCGACCATCTCGCCGAGCTTGTGCAGCTGCACCAAGCCGATGGCGGCTTGGATGTCGGTCATCCGGAAGTTGAAGCCGACTTCCGTGTACTGCTCGATGATCAGTTGCCGGCTGCGGTGCCGGTCGGCCGCGCTCACATCCATCCCATGCTCACGAAGCCGGCGTATCCGGGCCGCGGTTGACCCGTCGGGCGTGGTAAGCATGCCACCTTCGCCAGTAGTGATGAGCTTCCGCGGGTGGAATGAAAATGTGGCCATGTGAGCGGTCGCGCCCACCGGGCGGTCCCGGTAAGTGGATCCAGCGGCGCAGGCCGCGTCCTCGATAACAGCTATCTGGAGCGGATCGCACAGCGCGCGGATCGCATCCAGGTCGGCGGGCACTCCCGCCTGGTCGACCAGAATGACCGCGCGGGTCCGGCTGCTCAGGTGCGGCTCTACGGATTCCGGGGTGAGGTTCTGGGTCACCAGATCCACATCAGCGAAAACGGGCTCCGCGCCGACATAGCGGACGGCATTGGCGGTGGCAATGAATGACAGTGACGGGACGATGACCTGATCGCCTGGCCCCACCCCGGCAGCGATCATCGCCAGGTGAAGCGCAGCGGTACAGGAGGACAGGGCGACCGCGTGCTGAGTGCCGGTGGCCGCGGCGAATGCTTCCTCGAATTCCTGGACCCGCGGTCCCTGGGCGACCCAGCCAGATGTCACGGCAGCGGCGGCCGCCTCTGCCTCTTCCGCGCCAAGCCACGGCCTCATCACCGGGATCATCCGGCACCGGCCTCGGTCCTGAGGACTCGCTCGGCACGCCACCAGGCGACCAGCCGCCGCAGGCCCTCGTCCAGGTCAATTTCTGGTTTCCAGCCCAGCCGGTGGCGGGCGCGCGATA
This sequence comes from Streptosporangiaceae bacterium, assembly GCA_036497945.1. Taxonomy (GTDB): domain Bacteria; phylum Actinomycetota; class Actinomycetes; order Streptosporangiales; family Streptosporangiaceae; genus RYN-230. The sequence continues at coordinate 97,306 of DASXIN010000135.1, forward strand.
TGTCCGCCAGGCGGCGGCTCACCGCATTGACACCGCGGGGTGGCTCGAATTCGAGCGGCTGGACCGAGCCCATAGCCCGCTGGAGCGCCTCGGCGAGTTCGAGCAGGCTGGTCTCGGTGCCGCTGCCGATGTTGAAAACCTCATCGGTCGCGTCAGCCGTGGCGGCCAGCAGATTTGCGCGCGCGATGTCCTCGGTGAAGATAAAGTCCATGGTCTGCTGGCCGTCACCGAGGATAAGCGGCGGCTGCCCAGCCTGGATCCGCTCCATCCACCGGATCAGGACTTCGGTGTAGAAACCATGAATATCCATCCGCGGCCCGTACACGTTGAAGTAGCGCAGCACCACGTAATCTAGATCCTGCATCGCGTGAAAGCTCCGCAGCAGGCCCTCGTTAAACGTCTTCGCCGCACCGTACAGGGTGTCGTTGGCATACGGATGCTGGCGCTCGGGCGTTGGGAATTCTTCCGCTAGCCCGTAGACCGACGCTGACGACGCTGCGACGACCTTCCGCACGCCCGCCTCGCTTGCGGCCTCTACCACCTCGTAGGTTCCGTCCACCAGCACCTCGAGCGCGAGCCGTGGATCAGAGGCACACTGGGTGATCCGAATGGCTGCCTGATGAAACACGACGTCGATGCCGGGCATCAGCGACTGGACCAGCCCTCGGTCCCGGATATCGCCGTCGACAACCCTGACCTTCCCGGTCCGCAGCGCCGCAGCCAGGTTCTCCGGCCTGCCGCGGACAAAGTTGTCGAGGACTACGATCTCATCGGCGCCTGCCGCCGCTAGCTGATCCACGATCGTGGAGCCGATCGTGCCGGCGCCGCCCGTAACGAGAAAATGCCCTCCGGCGATCATTCAGCAACTCCATTCAGAGATATGCGCGCCCCGCCGCTGTCCGCGCTCCGCGACGCCGCCTGCAGCAGCTTGAGTACCCGCAAGCCGGCCTGGGCATCAGTTAGGGGTAGCCGACCCTCGCCGATGGCCGAGCCGAACTCGGCCATGACCGACAAGAGTGCCTCACGCTCTGGCAGGGCGGGGATGTGGGTGTCCCCGGTCCGGTAGGAGATAAGGGCCTGACGTCGTTCGTCCTGCGGGACGGCCGCAGCCGACAGGGTGTCCACCCCGCGGTCATGTACCGCCAGTCGCCCCGCCGGGTTGGTGTCGTTCCAGACGATGGTACGGCGGGACCCGCCGAATACCGTGGTCCGGATCTTGGTCGGGCTCAGCCAGTTCACGTGGACATGGGCGAGGGCTCCGTTGGACAGCCATAGCGACAAGTACGCCAGACAGGCGCGTCCGGCGCCGATAGGATCGCCGACGTGAGCCGCCACCCCGACGGGGGTGACATGCTCCGGAAGCACGAAGTCGAGGATCGACAGGTCATGCGGTGCGAGGTCCCAGAGCACGTCGACGTCCGACTGCACCAGGCCAAGATTTATCCGGACCGAGTCGATGAATTGGACGTCGCCTATTTCCCCGCCGCGGATGAGTTCACGGATGCGCTGAACGGCTGGTGTGTAGCAGTACGTGTGATCGCACATGAGCACCAGGCCCGAGCGGTGGGCGAGCGAGGCCAGTTTCTCGCCCTCGGCCACCGACGGGGTCAGCGGCTTCTCGACCAGCACGTGCTTGCCAGCTTCGAGAGCACTGCGCACAAGATCGAAGTGGCTGGCGGCCGGTGTCGCGATGGCCACCGCACCGACCGCAGGATCACTGAGGATGGCGTCGTATGAGTCGGTAGGCCGGACAGTCGTGTACGGGCCTAGGACGGCCTTGGCGCGCTCGACTTGAAGATCGCAAAGCCACTCGAGCCGGAAAGCGGGCGTGGCCATTGCGGTACGGACGAGGTTAGGCCCCCAGTAGCCCGCGCCAATTATCGCCAGGCCGATCGGCATGAGAAATTCCTCCTGTTGTGAGTCGTGGGGTATCCCGGGCGGGGCGGCTACGGTCCGGTGAACACCACATCCACCCAGTAGTTGGTGGCGTTGTAGCTGCTGGCGGGGAACGCAGAAGATCCACTGTAGCTATACACCCCGTTTCCATTGCTAACCGACGACTGCGGCGCATGAAGTGGCGGGCTGTCGACGCCTGCATTGGCAAACGCCGCCGAGGTGTAAGCGTATCCGCCGTTTGGCGCAAAATAGGACACAACGTAGCCGTTGCCGGCCGTTACCGGAATCGGCGATGAGAAATCCGCCTCCTGCCACCCCGATGCTGATTCGTTGGTGAAGTTAACCCGGCCGAGCAAGGTTCCGGCAGAAGTCCAGAGGCTGCCGACATGCATCCCCGTGTTGCCCGTGCCTTTGTAGAAACGGATCCCAGTGACCCACCCGT
>DASXIN010000136.1:0-2880 GCA_036497945.1 Streptosporangiaceae bacterium
CCGGTGCTCCACCAGCCGGTCCAGCCGGCCGCCACGCAGCTCGCCGCGCTGGCGGGCCGGGTGCTGTTCGGTTCCGACGCCCCCAACACCGGGATGACCGTGACCCAGCTCTTGGACGGCCTGGCCGGGCTGGACCTGCCGGACGAGGCCTGGACGGCCCTGACCGGCGGGACGGCCCGGCGGCTGATCAGTGAGGTCCGCGCCTGAAACAAATCGGCCGCCGCCGGTCCCGCAGGGGACCGGCGGAGGCCGATTCGGTCGCGCCTGGTGGGTCAGGCCGCGTAGGCCACGCCCGGGTGAGCAGGCGCGCTGCTCACTGGCTCCAGGGCCAGGTCGAGCACCTCGCGGACGTCGCTGACGGCGTGCACCGACAGCTGCTCCCGGACATCCTCCGGCACGTCCTCCAGGTCGGGCTCGTTGCGCTTCGGGATCAGCACCGTGGTGATGCCGGCCCGGTGCGCGGCGAGCAGCTTCTGCTTCACCCCGCCGATCGGCAGGACCCGCCCGGTCAGCGAGACCTCACCGGTCATCGCCACATCGGAGCGCACCAGCCGCCCGGAGAGCAGGGACGCCAGCGCGGTGGTCATGGTGACCCCGGCGCTGGGCCCGTCCTTGGGCACCGCGCCCGCCGGCACGTGCACGTGCACGCCCCGGTCCTTCAGGTCGCCGACTGGCAGTTCCAGCTCGGCGCCGTGTGAGCGCAGGTAGGACAGCGCGATCTGAGCCGACTCCTTCATCACGTCACCGAGCTGTCCGGTGAGCGTGACGCCGGTGGTGCCGGTCTCCGGGTCGGCCAGCGACGCCTCGATGAACAGGACGTCGCCGCCGGTGCCGGTGACCGCCAGACCGGTGGCCACACCAGGCACCGCGGTCCGCTCCGCCGAGTCCGGCGTGTGCCGGGGGTGACCCAGGTAGCCGTGCAGGTCCGCCTGGTCCACGGTCACTGGCAACGTGGCCGTGTCGCTCGCCACCTGGGCCGCGATCTTCCGCAGCACCCGGGCGATGGTCCGCTCCAGTGACCGGACCCCCGCCTCACGGGTGTACTCACCCGCCATGGCGTGCAGCGCGGCGTCGGTGAAGGTCACATCCTGCGCCTCCAGGCCGGCCCGCTCCAGCTGACGCGGCAACAGGTGGCCCTGCGCGATCGTGACCTTCTCGGCCTCGGTGTACCCGTCCAGCGTGATCAGTTCCATCCGGTCCAGCAGCGGCCCGGGAATCGACTCCAGGGCGTTGGCCGTCGCGATGAACAGCACGTCCGACAGGTCGAGCTCGACCTCCAGGTAGTGGTCGCGGAACGTGTGGTTATGCGCCGGGTCCAGCACCTCCAGCAGGGCCGCGGTGGGGTCGCCGCGGTAGTCCGCGCCGAGCTTGTCCACCTCGTCCAGCAGGATGACCGGGTTCATCGAGCCCGCCTCGCGGATGGCCCGGACGATCCGGCCGGGCAGCGCGCCCACGTAGGTGCGCCGGTGACCGCGGATCTCCGCCTCGTCCCGGACACCGCCCAGCGCGACCCGGGCGAACTTGCGGCCCATGGCGCGGGCCACCGACTCGCCCAGCGAGGTCTTGCCGACTCCGGGCGGGCCCGCCAGGGCCAGCACCGCGCCGCTGCGCCGTCCGCCGACCAGGGCCAGGCCCTTGTCGGACCGGCGCTTGCGCACCGCCAGGTACTCGATGATCCGGTCCTTGACGTCATCCAGGCCCGCGTGATCCGCGTCGAGGATCTCCCGCGCGCCGCCGATGTCATAGGCGTCGTCGCTGTGCTCGTTCCACGGGATCTCCAGCACCGTGTCCAGCCAGGTCCGGATCCAGCTGCCTTCCGGCGACTGGTCCGAGGCGCGCTCCAGCTTGGCCGCTTCCTTCATCGCGGCCTCGTGGACCTTCTGAGGCAGCGCGGCCGCCTCGATGCGGGCCTGGTAGTCCTCTTCCTCGGTGCCCGGCTCGCCGTCCAGCCCGGCCAGTTCCTTGCGGATGGCGGCCAGCTGCTGACGGAGCAGGAACTCCCGCTGCTGCTTCTCCATGCCCTCGCGGACGTCGTTCTGGATCGTCTCCGCGACGTCCAGCTCGGCCAGCTGGTCCCGGGCCCACCCGGTCAGCAGCTCGAGCCGCTGCTCGGGGTCGATGGTTTCCAGCAGCTGCTGGCGCTGCTCCATGGACAGGTAGCCCGCGTAGCCGGCGCTGTCGGCCAAGGCCGACGGGTCGGTGATCCGCTGCAGCACGTCCACGACCTGCCACGCGCCTCGCTTCTGCAAGATCGTGGCGGCCAGCCCGCGATACTCACGGGCCAGTTCCTGGGCGCGGGCGCTGGCCGGCGGCTCGTCCACCACCGTGCCCTCGACCCACAGGGCCGCGCCGGGGCCGGTCGTCCCGACACCGATACGCACCCGGGACAGGCCACGGATCACGGCGGCGGGCTCACCACTGGGGAGCCGCCCGGTCTGCTCGACGGCGCCGAGCGTGCCAAGCGCCGAGTACTTGCCATCCACCCTGGTCACGAGCAGGACATGCGGGGTGGCGTCAGCCGCGCCCGGCACCGCCGCGGTCATTTGCGCGGCGCTGATCGCGGCCCGCGCTTCCGAGGCGGAGGTGTCCAGCGGCACCACCATGGTCGGCAGCACCACTGAGTCGTCCAGCGGCAGCACCGGCAGGGCGAGTGTTTCGCTCATTGCTCACTTCCTGATGATTCAGATTGTGGTTTACGCTTCAACGCAGGGCGGCTGAATTTGTTTCCGGGAAACCGTTCGCCGTCAGCGGACTTGCCTTTCGCTGTCAGCGGACGTATCTCTTACGCCAGTCCGGTGCCGGCTGGCATCTCGGCTGGCGGCCAATTGGCGCAAGGATGTCGCCCATGCGTTTGCGGCCGCAATTCGAAACGGCGGCCCG
>DASXIN010000137.1:0-38656 GCA_036497945.1 Streptosporangiaceae bacterium
CGGCCCGTGCGGCCCAGGCTGAGCACGTAGGCGGTCATGCCCTCCGGTGTGATCGCGATGCTTCCGGGATGGACTCCGACTTTGATCGGGCGGCCCGGAGTCTGGCTGGCGGTCGATACGGGCGTCACCGTGTTTGCGCCCCAGTTCGCGACGTAGGCGGTCGCCCCATCTGGGGTGATCGCGATTCCCTGCGGTGAGCGCCCCACCTTGATCGGCGGCCCAGCCGTGTTGCTGGCGATTGTGATCGGTGTCACCGTTCCGGTCACGCTGACGACGTATGCGGTCTTCCCGTCCGGCGTGATCGCGATCGGGCCTGGCCCGTCGCCGACCCTGACCGGCCGCCCAGGCGTCCCGGTCGCCGACCTAATCGGGGTCACCGTGTTGGCACCACTATCGATGTACACGACTGATCTGGGCGATTGCAGCGTTCCGCCGGCGCTACCGCCGAGTGCGCGCACGACAATCGGGACAGCGACGGCCACCGTGGCCACCGCGGCCGTCGTCGCGACGGCACCGCGGATCCGGCGGCGGCGGCGCAGCCTGATGCCTGCGCTCAGCGACCTGACCGCGAGCGGCCCGATCGGCGGCTCACGGACGAGGGCGCTGTCCAGCAGTTCGCGCAGCGATGTCTCATCCATGTCGGATATCCCTTGCCTGGTGCGGTTCTCTCGGTGGCTGGCTGGGCGAACCGGATTCGGCCGTGATGTCACCCAGCACGGTGCGCAGCTTGTCCAGGGCACGGGCGCTCTGGCTCTTCACGTTGCCCGGCGAGCAGCCGAGCACGTCCGCTGCCTGCTCGACGCTCAGATCCGCCCAGTACCGCAGGACCACCACGGCACGGCTCCGGGGTGGCAGAGTGGCCAGCGCGTCCAGCACCACCATCCGGGTTTCCAGCCCTAACGGCTCGGCCGGGTGCTCGGGAAGCTTGTCGGTCAGCACCTCGCCGGCACGCTTCAGGCGCTTCTCGGCGAGATACGTGTTGATGAGCGTGCGGGCGGCGTAGGCGTGCGCGGCGTCCTGCCGCCGCACCTTGCGCCAGGACACGAATATCTTCGCCAGCGCTGTCTGCACGAGATCTTCCGCGGTATGCCAGTCGCCGCAGAGCAGGAACGCCATCCGCCGCAGGCGCGGCGACGCCGCGACGGCGAACTCGACGAACTCTTCCCCGGTTGTCATCTCCCGCTCGCTCCTCCAGCGCGGCCGCAAGGTGGCCAGGGATGTCGGCGTCCCCGTTGCTCACCATGCTGTCGCTAGGAAGATGCGCTCGCCGCGCCACTCCGGAAGCTCCTCGACGAGGGCGCCGCCACCGGCCAATTCACGATCAGCGACTCCCGCGACGCTGCCAGCGCCATCCTCGGGGCGGCACTGATCGCTACGCTCACCCGCTGGGAAGAGGGCCGCGACACACAAGATCCCGAGTTTCAGCAGGCACAGACCAACTCGTCAGGAGCGTCACACGCGCCTGAACAAGCGCGCCCCAACGGGCCAACGGGCAGGACCGACGCGGGCCGCCAACTGGACCGGATGCCGGCCGGCGTGTTCGCCCGCTACGGGCTCAGCCCGGAAGATGTCGCTAGATTGCGGGAAAGGTTCGCGGACTGGCCGCCCTTGGTTGGTGGCCAGCGGCGGGCCGCCGTGCGCAGATCACCTAGGGCATGGCTGTCTTCCAGATTCCGCGTCCGTGGGTTGCCACGTAGAGCTGGGAGCCGTCCGGGCTCGGCGCGAGGTAGACGGCGGCGGCGGTGGGAAGGTTACCGGCGCTGCTTGTGCCGGGCTCTCCGACCCGGTGCCAGTGCCCGAGACCGTCGGCTACGACGTTATCGGCGAAAACGCCGAGGTCGGTCGCGGCCACCAGCGTTCCGTCCTGGGCGACCAGCAGCCGGTTGGCTGGCACGTCGGGGAAGGCGTCGGTGGCGGTGTCCGGCCCGCTGATGTCTGTCCAGGTGGCGCCGCCGTCGGTGGTCCTCCAGACGTGGCCGTAGCCGGCCCCCGGGCCCTCGTTCCAGTGCCGGGAGAAGCCTGACAGCGTCGCGTAGGCCGTCGCCCCGGTCGGGTCGGCGGGGTCGATGGTGACATCGGCGATGTAGCGGTTCGGGAAGTCGGCCGGCAGGCTGATCTGATGCCAGGTCCCGCCGTAGTTGGTGAGGATGCCTCGCCCGAAGCTGCTGCTCGGGTTGCAGTCGCCGCACCAGGCGGCCCAGATCACGTGGTGCTGGCTGGCGATAGCCGTGATCGAGTGACCCGCTCCGCTGTCGGCCAGCTGCTGCCAGTCCGCACCCGACGTGCTCTGCCAGGTCTTCGTATTGGCCCACACGTACTCACCGCCGGCCACCCAGTACCCGGGGTCGGCGCTGTCCGCCGCCAGTGGCGCGATGAACCGCGGCAGCGGGTCGCTCGGGGTGATGTTGGTGATCGCTGACGGGGTGCCGTCGTTGTTCGCCGTGTAGCCGCAGTTGTTCGTGACCGACGGGGTCAGGTCGGTGTACTCGCCGACGGTCTGGCAGCCGTTGGCCGGGTTGACGATCTGGTCGCCGCCATCCCCGCCGAACGGTTCGGCCATCTGGCCGTCCGGGTTGAGCTGCTCGGTCACCGGCGTGGTCGTGCCTGGATAGGTGTAGGTGTAGGTCGAGCCCTGGGGCGAGGCGAAGGACACCCCGTTGTCCTGCAGCCCGCCCCAGACGGCGACGCCGCCGCTGGCCAGGGAGCCGACACCGACCGAGTAGTACTGCAGGGTGCGCAGGGTTCCGCTGGCGTTGAGGTTGCGCCAGCCCGGCGTGCGCTGGGCGGTCGGCCGGGCGTAGACGCCGCCATCGTTGCCGACGTACACCTCGGGGGTGTGGTTCGTCCAGCTGCTGAACGCGAGCGCGTGCTGGTCGGAGTGCATCACGTTGCCGTCGCAGGTGTTCCGCGAGAGCGTGTAACTGAAGCAGGACAGCCCGAAGTTCCAGTACCGGCCAGTCGTCTGCCAGGTGGCGCCGGCGTTCCAGCTCTCGTAGATCTCCTCCAGGCCCAGGTAGACGTGGTTGGGATTGTTCGGGTCCACGCCGAGCGACTGGTTGTACCAGGCCTGGATGCCGGGCTGGTAGCCCTTGCCGATCGTGGTCTGCTTCATCGCCGAGCCGCTGTTCGCCAGCACGGTGGACGTCGCGATCTGGTTGTAGGGGCCGTTGATGCTGCCATTGGGGGACAGGAACACGCCGGCCAGCACCGTCTTGGAGCCTGCTTTGTTGAGCAGAGTCGGGGACTCCATCACGACGTACAGCCTGCTGCCGTCGGCCGCGTACGCAAACGTCGCGTTCCCGATCTCCTTGGGGTTGATCGCCCCGGTCGGGTTGGCCAGGTGCCAGGTGGTCCCGGCGTCGTTGGAGTAATAGAAGCCGTTGTAGGACGCGCCGCTGCGCCAGGCCACGTTCGCGACCAGCGACTGCCCGTTGCTGCCCGGCTGGATGGCCAGGTCGTTGGCGATATCGGCGTAATACGACGTCGTACCGCAGGTGACCCCGGTGATCCCGATCCTGGCGCAGGGAGCAAGCACCTGCTGCCACGGGGTGGATTGGGTGGCGCTGAGGCTGCGCCGGTAGACACCTCGTGACGTGACTGCGAACACGTAGCCCGCGGCGGTGTCAAGCCTGATCTCGTGGATCGAGGTGCTCTGCAACTCGTTGCCGCCGACCTGGTCGGCGGTGGTGAAGGTGCTTGACGCCGGGTTGGCCAGCCGGTAGACGCCCGAGCCGACGTAGTTCTCATACGCGGTGGTGGCCTCGCCAGTGCCGAGCCACAGCGATCCGTCCGGCATGACCGTCAGCGAGCCGACCGACAAGGCCGGCAGGTAGTCGGCGATGGGCGTCCAGGTGGCGCCGTCGTCCGCAGAACGGAACACGCCGCCGTCCGCGGCGCCGGCGTAGATGACGCCTGGGTGGGTGGGGTCCACGGCGAGCGCGGCGATCCGGCCGGTCGAGAAGCCTGCCCCGCCACCTGAGTTGGAGGCCGCCTGGTCACGGAAGTGCAGCGAGTCGGAGTTGTAGGGCTGCGTCGTGACCTCTGTGAAGCTGCGGGTCAGGACCCGCATCGACTGGATGTGGTCCCACGCGGCACCATAGGCGCCAGGTTGCACCGTCGCATTCGGTGTCAGCCTGTGGTCACCGTAAGCGCTGAGTGAGGCCATCAAGTCGCTGGACTCATCACCCGCGGTCCCGATACTGGACAGGTGACCAGATGCGCTGGCAGCCCCGGCTGCGGGGCCTCTGGCGACCGATGCCAGCGCTAGGACCAGGCATACAGCAAGGAACAACGCGAATACGGGGAGGGCTCGTCTCGACAATGGTGCCCCCATGGGCCTCTTCCCTTCTTACGGCACGGCAATAGTGTTCGCCGCGCTTTGCGCGTCCACAGGCACCCGGCCGCAAGAATTGGTGACTGTGCGCAGCCGGGACGGACAATGCCGAGGTCCAGGCACTATCCGCCCATGAGTATGGCGTGTTTTGACGCAGCCGCATAGCCTCGCACCGTTTTTTTTCAGCGGGCGCCCAGTAGCTTCTGCGAGCAAGACCACGCAGGTCTGGCATATCCGGCTAGATTCAATTTCTTTTTTAGTACGTAATGTATTTACGCTGGGCCAGCCATTCGGCGTTGTTCCAGCGGCCGCGCCGTCACCCGTCGTCGGGCTGCTGGTCACCACGGCCGAACTGCACGCCCGCGCCGACCTGGGGGTGGTGGACGCCGCCGAGCACGACCTCACCGAGGACGTGCTCGGCGGCCTGTCCGCCGGTCAGCGCGGCGGGATCGGGCTGTCCGGCACCGGGACCAGTGGCGCGCCGGTCACCGGCCAGCCGGACGAGGTCCAGACCAGCGGGCGCACCTGAACCCAGGGGTCGCCGTTGTCGAACGCATCGTAGTAGTGGTACACGAGGTCGGACTGCCCGCCGTCGGTGAAGATGGACGACGAGCCGGGCCCGATCATCCCCTCGTCACCCCCCTGCACCTCCATGCCGCCGCTGTTCATCATCGGCGTGCCGCTGGGGTCGACATATGGCCCGGTAACCGACTGCGACCGCCCGGCCATGATCCGGTAGGTGCTGCTGATCCCGGCGCAGCAGGTGTCGAACGACACAAACAGGTAGTAGTAGCCGTCGTGGTAGGTGATCCCGGCGCCTTCCAGGGCGTCCGGCGCGGGCCGCTGGGCCAGCGAGTAGATCGCCGGGGTGGCGCTGGCTGGCTTGCCGGTGGCCGGGTCCAGCTGCAGCAGCTTGATCCCGCTCCAGTACGACCCGAAGACCAGGTACTTCGGCCCGGACGGGGTGCTGACCAGGGACGGGTCGATCGCGTTGTAGTCATCGGTGGTGCTGGACCGGAACACCTGCCCATCGTCGGTCCAGTGGTAGCGCGGGCTGTGCGGGTCCAGCGTGGGCGTGCTGGCCAGGCCGATCACCGAGTTGTTCGAGCCGAAGCTGGAGCCGGCGTAGTACAGGTGCCAGCGGCCGCCGAAGTAGGAGATGTCCGGCGCCCACAGGTTCGGGATGCTGCCCAGCGCCGCGGTGATCCAGGCTGGCTTGTCCGCGAACACCGTGCCGGTGTAGGTCCAGTGCCGCAGGTCGGTCGAGGTCCGGATCTGGATGTTGCCGTTCCCGATCGTGCCGGCCGGGTCGCCGGTGGAGAACAGGTAGTAGGTGCCGCCCTCCCTGGCCATGCTCGGGTCGTGCACGAACACGTAGTCGGCCGGCGCGCCGGCGCCGGCCGCGGGCGCGCCGTCCGTCGGGGCGGCCGGGGTTAACGAGGCGGCCGCCGCCCCGCTGACGAAGATGGTCGCGGCCACGGCCGACACGGCGGCCAGCACGGCTCGGTGGGCGGGGACTCTCATCAGACCTCCAGGCAGGAAATCGAGGGGCCGCGCCCGAGATCAGCGCGTGAGCGAACGTTCGCTCAACCACTATTTTATGGGGTTTTAACCGGAAGGTCGAGAATGCCGGGCATCATCCACCGGGATGGGCGAAGCGGCCCGGCGGCCCGGACCCTACGATCAGGGCATCGACGGAACGGAGCGGCACAGATGTCAGAGACCTACGCCTACCCCGGGGCCGGGACGGCCAGCCCGGACCGGACCCGCACCCTGTTCGGCCAGACCATGGGGTACGTCGCCGTCACGACGGGCATGTTCGCGCTCGGCGCCTATCTGGGGCGGAACCTGTCCGGCGGCTGGGCCATCGTCAGCTACATCGTCGCCTTCGTGTGCCTGATCAGCATGAACTTCACCGTGCGCCGATCCGTGGGGCTGACGGTGGCGCTGCTGTTCGCGGTGGGCATTCTGCTCGGGCTGGGCCTGGCCCCCACCATCAGCTACTACGCGTCCGCCGACCCGCAGGCGCTGTGGCAGGCCGGCGGGGCCACCGCGCTGTTCATCGCGGGCTTCGGCGCGGCCGGGTACGCGACCCGGCGCGATCTCTCCGTGGTCGGCCGGATCAGCTTCTTCGCGCTGATCGTGCTCATCCTGTTCGGCATCGTGCTGATCTTCGTGCACATCCCGCACGGCGACCTGATCTACTCGGTGCTCGGCCTGATCATCTTCGCCGGCCTGACCATGTTCGACTTCCAGCGACTGCGCCGCTCCCGCGGGCTCGACTCGGCGCCGCTCATCGCCGCGTCGATCTTCCTCGACGCGCTCAACGTGTTCCTGTTCTTCCTGCGCATCTTCTCCTCCTCGGAGAACTGATCTTCGGACTACGGGGCACGCTTAGTTCCCGCCGGGCGGGTACTGCACTGGCGGCCGCGCCTGGAGCCGCGCGCGGCCGCCAGGGAGGTAGCTGCCGTGTTCCGCCCCCGTGCCCTCGCCCGGACCGTCGTCGCCGCCCGGCTCGTCCCGGCCGCGCTGGCCGCCGCGGTACTCGCCCTGGCTGGCTGCAAGCCATTAACGCTGACCGCGCCCGGGCCCGCGGCCCCCGGCCCGGTCCAGGCGGCCGCCCGGTCCGGCCCGCTGTTCACCGAGCCGGGTGCCGGGTTCTCCCCGGTCTACCGGCTGATCGGCCGGGCCCGGCACTACATCGACATCACCATGTACGAGTTCAGGGACACCGCGGCCGAGCACGACCTGGCCGCGGCGGCCCGGCGCGGGGTGCGGGTCAAGGTCATCCTGGACCGGCAGGAGCGGAGCACGAACTCCGCCGCCTACCACTACCTGGCCGGCCACGGGGTGACGGTCACCTGGTCTTCGCCGGCCTTCGAGTACACCCACCAGAAGACCATCGTCATCGACGGCGCCACCGCGCTGATCATGACCGCCAACCTGACCAGCCGGTACTACCCGACGAGCCGGGACTTCCTGATCGAGGACACCAAGCACGCCGACCTCAGCGCGGTCACCGCGGTGTTCAACGCCGACTTCGCGCACCGGCCCGTCCAGCCCGGCGACGGCCGTGACCTGGTCTGGTCGCCGGCCAACGCCCAGGGCACGCTGCTCGGCCTGATCAACGCGGCGACCAGGAGCCTGCGCGTTTACAGCGAGGAGATGGGCGACACCACGATCGAGGACGCGCTGATCAAGGCGGCGCACCGCGGCGTGCACGTCAAAGTCTGCGGCGAAAACACCGGCGGCGAGTACAACAGCGCGTTCGCCCGGCTGGCCAGGGCCGGTGTGCAGATCAGCTACTACGGCTCACCCAGCGGCTTTTACATCCACGGCAAAGCCGTCGAAGCGGACTACGGCACGCACCACGCACGGGCGTTCATCGGATCAGAGAATTTTTCCCCCACCTCGCTGCACCGCAACCGTGAGCTGGGGCTGGTCACCGCCGATCCGGCCGTGCTGGCTTCGCTGGCCAAGACGTTCCGCACCGACTTCCGCCGCGGCACCCGCTGGGGCTGACCCGGCCCGGGTCGCATACGTTACCGGGCATGGCCGCTTACCAACCGACCGGGCCGGTGTACCGGCAGGCCGGGACCATCCTCACCGAGCACACGTTCCCGGTGCCGCTGGATCACCGCCAGCCGGATGGCGAGCAGATCGAGGTGTTCGCCCGGGAGGTGACCGCGCCGGCCCGCAGCCAGGACCGGGGACACGACGCCGGAGCCCGGCCCTGGCTGGTCTTCCTGCAGGGCGGCCCCGGGTTCGGCGCGCTGCGCCCCTCGGGCCGGGAGTCCTGGCTGGACCGGGCGCTGGATGACTTCCGGGTACTGCTGCTGGACCAGCGCGGCACCGGCCGGTCCAGCCCAGTGAGCCGGCAAACCCTGGCCCGGCTGGCCAGCCCGCAGGCCCAGGCTGACTACCTGGCGCACTTCCGCGCCGACTCGATCGTCCGGGACGCCGAGCTGATCCGCCGGCAGCTGGCCTCCGGCGAGCCGTGGAGTGTGCTGGGGCAGAGCTTCGGCGGGTTCTGCACGGTCAGCTACCTGTCGCTGGCCCCGGAGGGGGTCCGTGAGGCGTTCATCACCGGCGGGCTGCCCGGGCTAACCGCCACCGCCGACGACGTGTACCGGCTCACCTATCCGATCGTGGCCGAGCGGAACCAGCAGCATTACGAGCGGTACCCGCAGGACGCGGACCGGGCCCGGGCCATCGCCCGCTACCTGGCCAGCCACCAGGTGGTCATGCCGGACGGCGGCCAGCTCACCGTGCCCGCCTTCCAGTGCCTGGGCCACGAGCTGGGCATGAGCACGGGCAGCGACACCCTGCACTACCTGCTGGAGGGCGCGTTCAGCGGCGGCGTGCTGGCGGACAGTTTCCTGGCCCGGGTGGCCGCCGAGCTGTCCTTCGCCGAGGCGCCGCTGTACGCCCTGGTGCACGAGGCGTGCTACGCCCAGGGGCAGGCCACCCGCTGGGCCGCGGACCGGGTGCAGGCCGAGTTCCCTGAGTTCGACCCGGCCGCCGCGGTGGATGGCGACATCCCGCTGCTGTTCACCGGCGAGATGATCTACCCCTGGATGTTCGGCACCGACCCGGTGCTGCGCCCGCTGCGGGACGCGGCCGAGGACCTCGCCGCGCGGGAGGACTGGCCGCCGCTGTACGACCCGGGCCGGCTCGCGGCCAATGCGGTGCCGGCCGCGGCGGCGGTCTACTTCGAGGACATGTACGTGCCCGCCGGGCTGTCGCTGCCCACCGCCCGGGCCATCCGCGGCCTGCGGCCCTGGGTGACCAACGAGTACCAGCACGACGGGCTGCGGGTGAGCAACGGCACGGTGCTGGACCGGCTCATCGCGCTGGCCCGCGGGGCCGCCTGACCGCGGGGCGCCGCGGACCCGGCCGCCAGTCCGGCCAAGTACGTAGTTGCGATCAAGCAACTGGTTCGCGATAGCATCGATTAACGTGTCGAGACTCGCTGATCGCAGCGGCGCCGCGGGCGCTGAGCCAACGCTGAACGGGCACGGCCTCACCTCCGTCGGCGCCGACAGCGGCCGGTACAAGTGGATCGCGCTGTCCAACACCACGCTCAGCATGACAATGGCCACCATCGACGCGTCCATCGTGATCATCGCGATGCCGGCCATCTTCCGCGGCATCCATCTCGACCCGCTCGCCCCCGGCAACGTCAGCTACCTGCTGTGGATGATCATCGGCTACCTGCTGGTCACCGCGGTGGCCGTGGTCACCCTGGGCCGGCTGGGCGACATGTACGGCCGGGTGCGCATCTACAATCTGGGCTTCGTGGTCTTCACCCTGGCCTCGATCGCGCTATCGCTGGACCCGCTGACCGGCAGCGGCGGGGCGTTGTGGCTGATCGGCTTCCGGATGGTGCAGGCCCTCGGCGGGGCCATGCTGATGTCCAACTCGGCGGCGATCCTGACCGACGCGTTCCCGGCCGGCAAGCGCGGCATGGCGCTGGGCGTCAACCAGATCGCCGGGATCTCCGGGCAGTTCGTCGGGCTGCTGCTGGGCGGGCTGCTGGCCGTGGTGAACTGGCGGCTGGTGTTCTGGGTGAACGTCCCGATCGGGATCGTCGGCACCATCTGGTCCTACAAGAGCCTGCGCGAGATCGCCACCACCAAGCGGGCCCGGATCGACTGGTGGGGCAACGTCACGTTCGGCCTGGGCGCCACCGCGCTGCTGGTCGCGATCACCTACGGGATCCAGCCCTACGGGGGGCACCCCACCGGGTGGACCAACCCGTGGGTGCTCGCCGGCCTGTTCGGCGGTGCGGCGCTGCTCGTGGTGTTCTGCCTGATCGAGACGCATATCGCCGAGCCCATGTTCCAGCTCCGCCTGTTCAAGATCCGGGCCTTCGCGGCCGGGAACCTGGCCAGCCTGCTCGGCTCGATCGCCCGTGGCGGGCTGCAGTTCATGCTGGTGCTCTGGCTAGCCGGGATCTGGCTGCCCTTGCACGGCTACAACTTCATCGATACGCCGCTCTGGGCGGGCATCTACATGCTGCCGCTGACCGCCGGGTTCCTGATCGCCGGGCCGATCTCCGGGACCCTGTCGGACAAGTACGGCCCGCGCCAGTTCGCCACCGCGGGCCTGCTGGTGGCCACCTGTGCGTTCATCGGCCTGATCGCGCTGCCGCTGTTCTTCCCGTACTGGCTGTTCGCGACGATCATCTTCTTCAACGGGGTGGGCTCCGGCCTGTTCGCCTCGCCCAACACCTCCGCCATCATGAGCAGCGTGCCCGCCCGGCACCGGGGCAGCGCGTCCGGCATGCGGTCCACGTTCCAGAACGCCGGCATGTCCCTGTCCATCGGCATCTTCTTCTCGCTCTTGATTGCCGGGCTGGCCAGTACCCTGCCGCCCGCGCTGATCCGCGGACTGACCGCCCAGGGCGTACCGCTGTCGGTTGCCACCAAGGTCGGCCATCTGCCCCCGGTGAGCACGGTGTTCGCCGCCCTGCTTGGCTACAACCCGGTGCAGCACCTGCTCAAGCCGTCCGGGGTACTCAGCCGGCTCCCGGCCCACAACGTCGCCGCGCTGACCGGGCGGCATTTCTTCCCCACCCTGATCGCCGGTGCGTTCCACCACGGCCTCGTCATCGTGTTCACCGCGGCAGCCTGCATGTCCCTGATCGGCGCGCTGGTCTCGCTGCTGCGCGGCCGCCAGTTCTACTACGAGGACCAGCCCGGCCCCGGTGCGGTCCCGGTGCAGGTGCCGCGCTCCTCCCCCGCCGGGGCGCAGACCCCGCAGCTTAACGCCGGCACCGCGGGCCGGATTGCCCCCGGCCAGTCGGCCCCGGTGGCCGGTGGCGGTGGGCCGGACTGACCGGCCACTCCCCGGCCCGGGTCAGAGGACCCAGCGGGACCGGGCGATGATCTCCTCGTCGGACTTGCCCGCGGCCAGCTCGAGCTCGGCCCGGCGGGCGGCGACGAAACCAGCCAGCAACTCCGGGCCGAACGCGGCGCGCAGGTCCTCGTTCGCCTCCAGCGCGGCGACCGTGTCGGCCAGCGATCCAGGCAGCCGCGGTGCCTGCCCGGCGGCCGGGTTACCCGGGCTGGCCGGGTCCCCGGACACCTCGGCGGGCAGGCTGGCCTTCCGGTCCGCGGCGGCCAGCGCCACGGCCAGCACCGAACCGACCACCAGATACGGGTTGGCGCTGTTGTCGAAGGGCTTGAGTTCCAGGTTCGCGGCAGCCGGGTCCCCGGGCGGGGACGGGACGAAGCGCAGCGCGGCTTCCCGGTTCTCGTTGCCCCACACCTGGAACGCGCCCGCCCACACCGACGGCTGCAGCCGCAGGTAGGAGGCGGGTGACGGGGCGCCGACGGCGAGCAGCGCGGGCAGGCTGGCCAGCAGGCCGGCCGTCATCGACTCACCCCGCTCGGTCAGCCCGTGCCGGCCCGGGCCGCCGGCCAGCAGGTTCTGCCCGTCGGCCCAGAAGCTGGCGTGCAGGTGCCCGCCGTTGCCGACGTTGCCGGTGAGCACCGCGGGCCCGAACGCGGCCCGCCAGTCATACTCGGCGGTGACCGCCGAGATGATGAGCTTGACCAGCACGCTGGTGTCCGCGGCGGACACCGGGTCCTCGGCCGCCACCGACACCTCGAACTGGCCGGGGCCGTACTCAGGGTGCAGCTGCAGCACCTGCACCCCGGCCGCGTCCAGGGTGTCGATGACGTCGCGCGCGTAGTCGGCCGCGGCCAGCAGCCGGGACATGCCGTACCCGGTGCCGCGCACCGCGGGCTGGAAGTCGTCCTCGTCCAGGCCGACCATCCACTCGACCTCGAACGCCATCTGCGCGCTGATGCCCTGCCGCAGGCCCGCCGCCACCTGGGCCCGGGCGAACGACCGCTGGCAGCCGGGATAGACACTGCCGTCCGGCCAGAACCGGTCGCCCGCCGCCCAGGCCCAGCCCAGCGGGGCGTTCAGCGTGGCCAGCGAGTCCAGGTCAGGCACCATCCGCAGGTCGCCGTCCGGCTTGTCCAGCGGCGAGGCCGGGTTGATCCCGCCCAGGCTGTCGAACGCGTCGATCACCGGGGAGAAGCCCAGCCCGCTGCTCGCCGCCCGGGCCAGCCCGGCCAGCGGCACCGACTTGACCCGGGCCGCGCCGCTGTTGTCGATGAACGTCGTGGCGACCGCGCTCACCTGGTCGCGGAGCTGCCGCTGCAGTTCCTGCGCGCGGTTCTCGTCGGCGGCCCGTTCGTCGTCGCTGCGGAATTGGCTGAATGGCCGTGGCATGGTGCTGTCCTCCCGGTACCGGCCGGCAAAGCTGTCCCCGCCATGCACGGCACGTACATGGCGGGGATCATTCAAGCAGCTTCCGGATCAGCTGACTGGGCTAGCGGCTTCCTCCGCGGTAGCGGAACCGCTGCCGGACAGTCCCTCGGACCGGGTGAGCAGCTGGCCGGCCCGCCGGGTGGCCGCCGGCCGGGCCAGCACCCAGGCGATGCCGACCACGAACCAGGCGATGGTCACCGACGGCCCCCACCACGCGACCCCGGTCGGCAGCGGCCAGATGTTCCGGAACAGCGTGTAGCCGAGCACGATGATGCCGAGCACCGGGATGATCAGCTCCCAGCGCCGTATCGTGCTGTCCCCGGAGAAGAACACCAGCTTGACCATGCCGATGGTGGCCAGGATGTACACCACGAGCAGGATCAGCGTGCCGATCGTGCCGCTCTCCAGGAAAAGCGTGAACGGGTCGCCGCCGAGCACGAACCAGGTGAACGCGATGATCACATACGCGGCGAGCACCACGGTCGTGGTGGACACGGTCGGCGTGCGGCGCCGCTCCGAGACGGTGCCGAGCCGGGCAGGCAGGATCCCGTCCCGGCCCATGGCGAAGGTCAGCCGCGACGCGCCCACCGTGCAGGCCAGCGCGCAGCCGAACGCGGACACCATCGCGCCCAGCGTGATCAGCGTGCCCAGCCAGGACGACACGTAGGCGGTGCCCAGGTCACCGACCAGCGACGTCGAGTTGATGAACGCGGTGACCCCCTTGGCCGAGGTGCCGAAGCCCATCACCTCGACCGCGGTGACCACGAAGAAGTAGACGCCGCCGAAGATGGCCACGCCGAGGATGGCCCGCGGGATGTCCCGCCGCGGCTGCTTGGTCTCCTCGCCCAGCGTGGCCGCGGCCTCGAACCCGGCGAAGGACAGGAAGCCGAACACCACGCCGAGGAAGATGGTGGACAGCGGGATGCCGGACGGCAGGCTGAACACCGACCAGTCCACACCGAGCCCGTGCGGCGCGCTGTGCCCGGCCAGCTTGGCGAACACGATCACGACCACGATCACGATCAGCGCCACCGTGATAGCCTCGGCGGCTAGCAGCAGCCGGGTGCCGCCGCGGGCCGGGGTGATGGCCAGCCACCAGACGATCACCATGCCGAGCACGCCGAGCAGGAACCCGGACCAGGTCGGCGGGTTGTGCCAGACGCCCAGGTGGTCCAGGAAGTTGGCCGCGAACCGGCCGCCGGCCATCGACGTGACCACCGCGTAGAACGTGTACGTGCCGGTTAGCGCCCAGCCGGAGATCACCCCGGCGCGCGGGCCGAGCGTCGCGCCGACGAACCCGTACACCGACCCGGAGTGGTGGAACCGCTGGGTCAGCCGGACGAACGTGTAGGCCACCAGCAGCACGCCAACGAAGGCCAGCGCGAACGCGATCGGCACCGCCCGGCCCACCGTGGTCGCGGTGCCCTGCGGGTTGATGTTGGCCGCCATGGACGGCGCCATCAGCGCCAGCGAGATGCCGATGGCTTCCCAGACGCTCAGGTTGCGGTGCAGTTTCCGAGGCTGCCCTGTCTCACTCGTGCTAGCTGCCGTCATCTGGTCAGCACCTCCTGCCGGCGGCCGCGTCGCGGCCGCTCATGCCGGTGTTTACCGGCATTTTGCCCGTGCAGGAATGATGCTCCTGCCCGGGCAGCCCGCACAAGATCTATTCAGTGCCGTCAACGGGCTGGAAACGGACGAGGTCGGCCCGGCTCCGGCTGAGGTCAGCCGCGCCGCGACCGGTCCGCTCCTGCCCCTCGAAGCCCTTCGCTGTGTGCTAGAGTTCTAGAACTCTAGATGGCGCTGCACGATGGCCACGACCGAAGGTGAGCCGCGATGACAACGATCGAACCAGCCAGGCTGACTGATCAGCCCGGCCCGCACGGCCCGGCCGGGCTGGGCGATCCGGGCCCGGCGGGGCGGTTCGGGCCGTTCGGCGGCCGGTTCGTCCCGGAGGCGCTGATCCCGGCCTGCGCGGAGCTGGACGCGGCGTTCCGGGACGCCTGGGCCGACCCCGGCTTCCGGGCCGAACTGGACCGGCTGCTGGCCGAGTACGCCGGGCGGCCCACCCCGCTCACCATGGCGCCCCGGCTGTCCGCCGACCTCGGCCTGCAGGTGCTGCTCAAGCGCGAGGACCTGGCGCACACCGGCAGCCACAAGATCAACAACGTGGCCGGGCAGGCGCTGCTGGCCCGCCGGATGGGCAAGACCGCGCTGGTCGCCGAGACCGGCGCGGGCCAGCATGGGGTGGCCGCTGCCACCGTGGCCGCCCACCTGGGCCTGGGCTGCACGGTGTACATGGGCGAGCGGGACATGGCCCGGCAGGAGCTCAACGTGTTCCGGATGGAACTGCTCGGCGCCACCGTGGTCCCGGTGCGGGCCGGCTCGCGCACGCTCAAGGACGCCACCAGCGAGGCGCTGCGGCACTGGGTGACCATGGTGGACTCGACGCACTACTGCATCGGCTCGGTGCTCGGCCCGCATCCCTATCCGTGGCTGGTCCGCGAACTGCAGCGGGTCATCGGCGACGAGGCGCGCGCCCAGTGCGCCGCGCTGGCCGCCGCGGGCCGGCTGCCGGACCCGGTGCCGGACGTGGCCGTGGCCTGCGTCGGCGGCGGCTCGAACGCGGCCGGGACGTTCGCCGGCTTCGCCGGCACCGCCGCCCGGCTGGTCGGCGTGGAGGCGGCCGGCGGGGCCGCGCTGACCGACGGCCAGCGCGGCGTGCTGCACGGCTGCTTGTCCCGGTTTCTGCAGGACGCCGACGGGCAGATCCTGGAGGCCCAGTCGGTGTCCGCGGGCCTGGACTACCCGGGAGTGGGCCCG
Organism: Streptosporangiaceae bacterium; assembly: GCA_036497945.1. Classification (GTDB taxonomy): domain Bacteria; phylum Actinomycetota; class Actinomycetes; order Streptosporangiales; family Streptosporangiaceae; genus RYN-230. The sequence continues at coordinate 15,440 of DASXIN010000137.1, forward strand.
GAGCACGCCTGGCTGGCCGCGACCGGGCGGGCCGAGTACGCCGCGGTGACCGACGACGAGGCGATCGACGCGGCCGGGTGGTGCGCGCGGGCGGAAGGCATCCTGCCCGCGCTGGAGTCGGCGCACGCGCTGGCCTGGGTGCGGCGCGCCGCCCGGGGCGGCGGCCTGCCCGCCGGGTCGGCCGTGCTGATCACCCTGTCCGGCCGCGGCGACAAGGACGCCGCCACGCTCAAGGAGCTCACCCGTGGCCGCGGTTGAGACCGTCCTCGGCGCGGCCCGCGCGGCGGGCCGGCCCAGCCTGGTCGGCTACGTCACCGGCGGGATCCGCGCCGGCTGGACCGACCTGCTGGCCGCGATGATCGGGGCGGGTGCCGACGCGGTCGAGATCGGCCTGCCGTTCTCCGACCCGATGCTGGACGGCCCGGTCATCCAGCGCGCGTCGGAGGCCGCACTGGCCCGCGGGGCCAGCCCGGACCGCATCCTGGCCGAATTGCGCGCGGCCGGGCCGTGGCCGGTGCCACTGATCGCGATGAGCTACGCCAACCTCGCGTTCCGCCCGGGGCTGCCCGGCTACTGCGCCCGGCTGGCCGCGGCCGGGTTCAGCGGCACGATCATCCCGGACCTGCCCCTCGCCGAGGCGGACGGCTACCTGACCGCGGCCGGGCAGGCTGGCCTGGACGCCACGCTGATGGTCACGCCGGCTACGCCGGCCGCGCAGCGGCGTGTCATCGCGGCGCGGACCCGTGGCTTCCTGTATGTGATGAGTGTGATGGCTACCACCGGAACGACGGCCGAGCAGCAGGATCCAGGCCGGTGGGCGCTGGCCGCCCGGAACCGGGCGGGCAGCTCGGCCCGGCCGGTGCTCATCGGCTTCGGTATCGACACCCCAGCCCGGGCCGCGGCCGCGGTCCGGCACGCCGACGGGGTGATCGTGGCCTCCGCGCTGATGCGCCGGGTGCTGGACGGCGCGACCGCGGCCGAGGTGGGCCGGGCGGTCGGTGAGCTGCGCGCGGCGGTCGACGGAGCCCGGCAGTGAGCGCGGCACTGCTGGCCGGGCGCCGCCGCAGCGCGCTCGACCGGCAGCCGAAGTACCTGCGCATCCACGCCGAACTGCGGGACCGGATCAGCACCGGCCGGTGGCCGGCCGGCCATCCGCTGCCCGCGCAGCGCGACCTGGCCGCCGAGTTCGGCGTCAGCGTGATGACGCTGCGCCAGGCCCTCCAGTTGCTGGCCGACGACGGGCTGATCGACACCCGGCACGGCAGCGGCAGCTACGTCGCGCAGCGGTACGCCTACGACCTGGGCCACCTGCGCAGCTTCGCCAGCGACCTGGCCGGCCAGGGCGCCCGGATCAGCACCCGGCTGCTGGCCGCCGGCGTCGTCACCGCCCCGGAGCAGGTGGATGCCCGGCTCGGCGGCCCCGGCGACGTGCTGCGGCTGCGCCGGCTCCGGCTGGCCGACGGCCAGCCGCTGATCGTGCAGACCTCCTACCTGCCGGCCGAGCTGACCCGGGCGGACGGGCCCAGCGCGGACAGCCCAGGCACGCTCGACGTCGATGAGCTGGCCCGGCGCGGGCTGTACACGGTGCTGGCCGAGCACGGGCTGACCGTCACCCGGGCGGCGGAGACCATCACCCCGGTGCTGCTCGGCCCGGCCGACGCGGCCGACCTGGGCCGGCCGGCCGGCAGCCCGGCGCTGCTCAGCCACCGGGTCAGCTTCACCGCGGCCGGCCTGCCCATCGTGGACGACCACGCGCTGCTGCCCGGGGACAGCGTGGCGATCAGCGCGAACCGCTCGGCCGAGCAGCTCGAGGTGCAGTACACGCTGACCACCAGCCGTCCGGGCTGACCGCGTCGGACGGGGCCCAGCCGAAGAACGTCGGGTACTGCCAGGCGGTCACCTGGAGCCCGGCCCCGGTCAGCTCGGCCTGCCGGACCGCCCAGCGCAGCGCGTGCACCGACTCCGGCGACCCGTCCACGCCGGCCACGATCCTGGCCCGGGGCCCGCTGGCTCGCTCATCGCTGCTCCGTTCTGACGATGGTCCCAGCCTGGCCGGCCAGCAGGCTGGCCGCATCGCCGACACAGCCGATGGCGGCCAGCCCGCCGGTCGCGGTGGCGAACCGGCAGGCCGCCTCGACCTTCGGGCCCATCGAGCCGGCCGGGAACGCCCCGGCGCGCAGCCTGCTCCGCAGCCACTCCGGGCCTGCCTGGTGGATGGGCCGGGCGGCCGGGGTGCCGTAGCCGTCCAGCACCGCGGGCACGTCGGTGAGCAGCAGCAGCGCGTCCGCGCCGACCGCCGCGGCCAGCAGCGCCGCGGTGAGGTCCTTGTCCACCACGGCCTGCACGCCACGCAGCCCGCCGGGCCCGTCGGCGACGACCGGGATGCCGCCGCCGCCCGCGCACACCACGATGACGCCCAGGCTGGCCAGCAGGTCGATCAGGGCGAGTTCGACCACCGCGGCCGGTTCCGGGGACGGCACCACCCGCCGCCAGGCCGTCCCGTCCGGGCGCAGCGGCCAGCCACGCTCGGCGGCCAGCCGCCGGGCGGTGATCTCGTCGTACCCCGGGCCGACGAACTTGGTCGGGTCGCCGAACGCCGGGTCGTCGGCATGCACCAGCGTCCGGGTGACCAGGCAGGCTGCCCGCCGCCGCGGCTCGGCCCGGCCCAGCGCCTGCACCAGCCAGTAGCCGATCATCCCCTGGGTCTGCGCGCCCAGCACGTCGAACGGATATGGATGGGACAGCGCCGGATCATCCGCGCTCTCCGCCGCGAGCAGCCCCACCTGTGGCCCGTTGCCGTGGGTGAGGATCAGGTCGTGCTCGGCCAGCAGCGGGGCGAGCGCGGCCGCGGCCTGGGCCACATGTGATTCCTGCACGTCGGAGTCCGGCCGCTCGCCGCGTTCCAGCAGCGCGTTGCCCCCCAGCGCGACGACCACCCGCACAGTGCGGTCATACCCACATCGAGCCGAAGGGGCGCGCCCGCGCCGAAGGGGGGCGCCGCCGACTGGACTGACGAGCGAGGGAGCGAGGAATGAGCGACCGAGCGAGGAGGGAAGGAGGCGGGTCCAAGCCCCCCGGAGGCGCAAAGCAAACTCAGTCGCGCCGCCGGTGCACCCAGGTGGCCAGGAAGTAGAACACGGCGAGCGTGGCCCAGACGCCGACGATCCACTGCATCTGATCTGCGCTGGCCAGCACGGCCGGCACTCCCGTCAGCGCCGCACCGACGAACACCCCGGTCCAGTAGCCACGCCTGGTGTCCGGATGGGCCGGGGCGGGCCTGGCCGGGGCGGGCCTGGCTGGTTCGGCTGGCTGGGCGGTGCGGGCCGCCCGGGCCGCGCGTTTGCGGGCCCGGCGAGACCGGGTGTCGGCCAGCCGGGCGTCCACCCGCCGGTCGATTTCCGCGCCGATCCGCTCGACCAGCCCCTCAGCCACCGCGCCGTCGTAATCCCGGCCCAGTTCGTGGTGCGCCGCCGCCGCGGCCGCGATGTCATCCCTGGCGGCCTGATCCATGACCGGACGGTACCTCCGGGCCATGATCAGATCACGGCGACAGGCCGGCCGTTTCGCGCGATTCCGGCCGGACCGAGCCGAAGGGGCGCGCCGCCGACTGGACTGAGGAGGGCGGAGTGAGGAACGAGCGACAAGCGACGAGGGAAGTCGGCGGGTCTAAGCGCCCCGGAGGCTCAAAGCCAGCAGAGCTCACCCGGCTCTGAGCCGGCCGGCCCGCCGGGTCGCGTAAACCCCCAGGCCAGCGGCCAGCAAGGCGCCGATGATCACGGCCCGGGCCAGCGAGCCGGGGCCGGGCGAGCGGATCGCGCTGGACAGCAGCACGGTCATCGGCACCACCGCGAGCAGCGTGCCCCAGGCGTACCAGAAGATAATGTTGATCACCGCGGTGTTGCCGAACGGGGTCTCCGCGCCGACGAACACGTCCGGGCTGAGCGGCGGCCGGAACACGTTGACCAGCGCCCCGGCCACCAGCACCGGGACGGTCACCGCCAGCAGGGCCAGCGGCCGCGGGTCGCCGCTGGCCAAGCAGGCCGCGGCCACCGGCAGCCCGGCCGCGGCCAGCAGCAGCAGGCCCGGCACCACCGCGTGCCGCCAGGCCAGCGACTCGAACCGGAACGGGAGCTGGGCCGAGCGGCGCGGGTCGTCGGCGTCCAGCCGGGCCCCCTCGCACAGCCAGGCGGCGGCCAGGTAGCCCAGGGTGAGCCCGCAGCCCACCGGCAGCAGGGACACCTGCCGGCCGTGGCTGGCCGCCGCGATCAGCCCGACCGCCAGCCAGGCCACCGCGACCGCAGCGGCCAGCCGGGCCGGGGCCCGGGCCAGCGCGAGCAGGTCCCGCCAGAGCAGCACGAACTGGCGCCGCCGGGGCGGCGGCAGGCGCAGCCGGGCGCGCCGCGGCGCGCTGGCCGCCGCGCCGTAGGCCGTGGCCACGCCGCGGGTGTTCATGCTCAGCGCGGCCGTGGACATCGCGCCCAGGGTGCGGGCCCGGGCTCGCAGCGCGGCGGCGGGCACCCCGGCCGCCGCCCGCTGCCCGGCGGCCAGCGCGGCCAGCGCCACCACGGCCAGCAGCGCGGTAGCCAGCGGCCACCACGGCGCGCCCGGGCCGGCCATGGCCACCAGCCCCTGCACCGCCCAGCCCCACGGCCCGGACCAGAGCACGACGGTGCTCACCACGGCGGGCAGCGTGCCAAACGCCGCCCAGGCGGCCAGGCCGGCCAGCACCACCGCGGCCGCCACCGCGAACGGGGTGGCCCGGCGCAGCCAGGGCCAGCTCTGCGGATGCCGTTCGGCCAGCCCGGCCAGCCCGGTGCCCGCCGCGAACAGCAGCGCGGTGGACAGCATCCCGGCGCCGGTCAGCCGGAGCACGTCACCGCCGTCCCGGCCGCCGAGGCCCAGCGCCACCAGGGCGGCGGCGGGCACGATGCCCACCGCCGCGCCGGCCAGCACCGCGCCGGCCGCGGACAACCGGAACCTCGGCCGGAGCAGCCGCCGGCGGTCCACCGGGGTGCCCAGCAGCCAGTCCACGGTGGCGCCGGGCACGGTCACCGGGCCGCGCCACAGCGCGTCCCGGAGCAGCAGCAACAGGACCAGCAGGGCCAGCGCGGTCAGCCCGGCGGGCGCCGCGTGCAGCACCCGCAGCGAGACGCCGGTGGGCGGCGGCGGGTGGCGCAGCGCCCGGTAGGCCGCGACGATCAGCGAGCCGCCCCACACGGCCGCGGTGAACAGCGCCAGGTAGATCCAGAACGCGATGCTGGCCGCCTGTTTCCTGGCCCGGCCCCGGCGCAGCTCGCGGAGCAGCGCGAACGTCGGCCCGGTGCTGTCCGGGATGGCGGCCGGGCCGGGCGCGACGGTCATTGCGCGGCGGCCAGCACGACGTCCGGCGGCCCCGCCGCGACGACCGCACCGTCGCTGAGCACCAGGGCGTGGTCGGCGATGGCCGCGGCCAGCTCGGTGTGGTGCGTGGCCACCAGCAGCGCCGCCCCGGCGGCTTTCTCCGCGCCCAGCAGGCCGGCCAGCCAGCGCCGGGCGCCCGGGTCGAGCCGCTGCTCGGGCTCGTCCAGGACGAGCAGCCGCCGCGGCCGGACCAGCACCGCGGCCAGCTGCAGGGCCTGCAGCTGGCCGCTGGACAGCGACCCGGGCAAGCTGTCGCGGTGACCGTCCAGGCGGCACTCCTGCAGCGCCCGGTCGACCTGGGCGGCGGCGCCGCCGCCCGCACCGTGGGCCACCGCGACGAGCTGCAGGTGCTCCCGGACCGTGAGGTCCGGGTAAGCGCTGGCCAGGTCGCCAACCGCGGCGATCTCGGTCCGCGCCACCAGGTCGTCCTCGGTCATCGGCTGGCCGGCGTAGCGCACCTGCCCGCTGCTCGGCCGGTCCCGGCCGGCCGCGATGCGCAGCAGGGTGGATTTGCCGGAGCCGTTCACGCCGAGTACGGCCACGCACTGCCCGGGGGCGACCGAGAGATCGGTGGGGCACAGCGCGACGCGGTCCCCATAGCTCCGGCTGACCCCGGTCAGCTGGAGCAGCACGGGCTCATGGGCGGGCGGCACAAGCAGAGTTCACCACACCGCGGACACCGCACGGGCCTGCCGCCCGGATACCCGGACGGCAGACCCGTGGGTGCGGCGCTAGGGGGTGGCCCTAGTCACCCAGGTAGTCCGAGGGCAGGTTGTGCCCTGGCACCTCGTTCGGCGTGAGGATCTTCTTGTCGCCCGGGTACGGCACCTTCCAGTTGTGCGCGCTGTACCAGTCCAGCCGGTTGAGCTGGGCCGGGTTGGCGAAGTCCTGGATGGCGTGGGAGCCGATGAACCGGCCGTCCCGGCTCCACACCACCCAGTCCTCGTAGATCGCCCGCTCGGCCCGGGGGACGGCCAGCTTGGTGGGCGAGGCCGGGGTGAAGGCCGGCGCGGCCTTGCCCGACGACGAGCTGGCCGTCAGGCCCTGGGTCAGCGGGATCTGGTTCGGCGCGGCATCGTAGGGAGCGAAGTCGGGCTTGCTGGTGAACGCGTTGACCATCGGCCAGGCCGCCCGGTCTTCCTGGTTCATCGGGGCGATGCCGAGGATCTGCTCGATGGTTTTCACGACGTTGAGCTGCGTGTAGTAGGAGTTGTCCACGATGCCCCGGCGGGCGTACGGGCTGGCGATCATCAGCGGGCCGCGGTGCCCGTCCACGTGATCGATGCCGTTCTGGGTGTCGTCCTCGACCACGAACACCACCGAGCTCTTCCAGACACTGGAGTGCGAGATGGTGTCGATGATGCGTCCCACGGCCAGGTCGTTGTCCGCGACCTCGGCGATCGGGTTGGGCGCACCGGTGCCGATGCCGGCCGTGTGGTCGTCCGGCATCCAGATCAGGTTGAGGTTGGGCACCTGGCCGGTCTTCTGCTGCTGCTTGAACGACTGCAACCAGATGTCCGTCCGGTACTGATCTGGGATGTTCAGGTCGAAGGCCGGGTAGGCGTGGTCGTCGATGGCGTTCAGCGAGGGGATGTCGGCGTAGGTCTTGGTCGCCGAGATCGGCACCGGCAGCGGCCCGGTGGCCTTGCCTTCCAGGATCTGCGAGTCCTGGTAGTACTGCGACCAGGTGGCCCCGGCCGGCTGGGTGATGAAGTTGTTGTACTCGCCGTAGGACTTGACGGTCTGCCCGGTGGCCTGGGCCGCGTTCCACAGGAACCCGTCCCGCTGGTAGGCGAGGGCGTCCCCGCCCTGGGCCGGGTAGCTGCGGTAGAACGCGCCGAACTCCTTCTCGATGTAGTCGTTCGCGTCCGCCTGCATCAGCCAGTTGTGCCCGTCAGCCGACAGCGTGCCCTCGTCGTAGAAGTTGTCGAACAGCCCGTAGGTGGTGGCCAGCTTGTGGCCGTTGGGCGTGATCGTGGCCCCGAACTGTGCGTAGGCGGAGTCACCGTTGCCGCTGGCGATATCCCCCAGGTCTTGGTCGTAGGTGCGGTTCTCCCGGACGATCAGGAAAACGTGCTTGATCGTGGATGGGCAGCCGAGCCGGGTCGGGATGGCCACCGCGGCCGCCGCGCAATTCTGCAGCGGCGTGCTGGCCAGCAGGTGCTCCCAGTTGTTGTTGACGAAAACCTGGTGCGTGTAGCCGGCCAGCGCTGCCGTGGTCGGCATGCTGAACTCGGTGACCGAGCCGGTGTCGCTGTAGGTGTTGGGGCCGGTGACCGACTCGGCGCCCGGGGCGGTCCCGGGACCCTTGTCGATGGTCTTGGCCGTGCCGCGGGCCCCGATGCCCTTGTCGTTGGTCACCACGATCTTGCCGACGGCCGCGTCGTACTGCGCGTTGACCGGGTAGAAGTCGGTCGGCAGCAGGCCCTCGTAGCGCAGCGGGGTCCGCGGGCCGCTGTAGCCGTAGACCGCCAGGGCGTTGTCCCGCCCGATGCTGACCAGCACCGTGCTGGCGTTGGGCATCGTGATGGCGTTCGGGTTGCTGCCCACGGTGGTGCCCGGCAGCGGGTTGACGTTGACGGTCTGCTCGACCGCGGCCGTCTTGGTGTTGATCAGCGAGATGCTGTCGTTGTTCGAGTTGGCCACCATCAGCGTGCCGTCGGGGGCCAGGTACTCGGCGGACGGCTCCAGGCCGACCCGGATCGACTTGACCTGCTTACCGGTGGCCAGGTTGACCTCGGACACTGTGCCGGTGGAGGCGGCCCCGGTGACCTTGTTGGCCACGATGTTCGTGCCCGCCGAGTTGTTGGTGTACTCCCCCAGCTTGGCCGGGCGGCCGCCCTCGTTGGAGACGAACGCGTCGTTGCCGGCCAGCACGACCTGGCGGGGGGCGTTGCCGACCTTGATCACCTTGGTCAGCTGGTTGGTCGCCGTGTTGATGACGCCGAGCTTGTTGACGACGTTGAGCGCGACGTAGAGCTTGCTGCCGTTCGGGCTGAGCGCCATGCCCGAGGGCCCATCCGGCACCGTCGTGTTACCGGTGGTCAGGTTGACGATGGTCGTGCTGAGCGGGATGACTACCGGGCTGGACACCGTCCCGTCCGCAGCCACCGCGAAGTGCACCAGATCGGAGGTCTGCGGGAACCACAGCGACTTGCCGTCGGCGGACCACAGCGGGCCGTCGGCGGCGACCGTGCCGTCGCCGAGGATCTTGTCGCTGCCGACGCCGGTGCCGATCTGCTGGATGATCTGGCCGGTCTGCACGCTGATGATGGTCAGCCAGCCGGTGAAGTCGTTCCAGGTCAGGGCGGCCAGGTACTGGCCGTTGGGGCTGATGGACGAAGACAGCAGGCGGCCATCTTTGTCAGTCAGGACGCGGGTGCCGATCGGCTTGATCCACTGCTGGGTGGGCAGCAGGATCCCGTTGGCGTACGTTCCGCCGACCTGCTGGTCCCCGAACGGGGATCCGCCACCCGAGGTGGCGGCCAGGGCCGCGCCACCGGCCCCGGCCAGCAGTGCGAGCGACGCTCCGGCGGCCACGAGCAGGCGTAGCGCACGCCGGTGCTCATGCCGCCATCGTGCAGACATTAAAGGGCGCATGGTGATTCCTCTTCAGCCTTTCTCTCGGCTCCGGGTCTAGGTGAAGTCGAAACAGCCGTCGATGAGCGACAGCGGGTTCACGAGCTGTGCGTAGTGCGGTCCGGTGATGGTCGGCGACCCGTTCACCGAGGCCGGCCCGTCGCCGTCGGCGGCGTAACAGCCATCGGTCTGGACGTCGACCTTGTACTTGGCGACCACCGGGTAGCCCGGGCCGGCGACCTGGTACGTGATCAGGCACAGCCAGTTCCCGGAGCCGTTCTGGGGGGTGGCCGGCGTGCCCCGCTGGCAGCTGGCCCGGGCGTGCAGGCTGGCCGCGGCGGGGCGGGGGTTGCCCTGCTCGACCTGCTGCAGCACGTAGAGGTTGGCGAAGGTCCGGCTGATCGAGGCCTGCAGCGGCGCGGCGGTGATCCCGGTGGACCCGCACCCGGTCAGCAGGACGAGCAGCAGCGCCGCTGCCCCGCCCGCGGCGAGCACTCCGCGGCGCAGCCCCACAATCATGAGGCCACCCCGATCGCGCGGCGCCGGAACACCAGCCAGGACACGGCGGCGCAGATGACGAACCAGGCCGCGCTGGTCACCAGCCCCCAGCGGAACTCGCCGTAGAACGCGGGCTGGGTCCAGAACCCGTGCCAGGCCTGGAACGGCGTGCTGATGAGCGCGACCTGCGCCCAGGCGGGCAGGCTGATCAGCGTGATGACCTGGAGCGCCAGGGTGATCACGATGGGGCAGCCGATGCCGACCACGCTGTTGCGGCTGACCACGGACAGCATCAGGGCCAGGGCGGTGAAGCCGAGCAGCGGCGGCAGATCGGACAGGTAGCTGAGCACGACCAGCTCGGTCGCGTGGCCGGCCGGCACCAGCTGGCCGCCGAGCCCGACCACCGGCTGCGTCCCGGCCACCAGCCCGGCGACCAGATCGGTGATCGTCAGCAGCACCAGCAGCGCGACGGCGAACGTCAGCGCGGCCAGGAACTTGCCGGTGAACAGCTGGCCGCGGCTGTGCGAGCGGGTCAGGATCGTCTTCCACGTGCCGAAGCGGTCCTCGCTGGAGAAGATGTCCCCGGCCACCACGGCGGTGAGCACTGGGCCGACCCAGGCGGCGCCGAAGCCGAGCACGACCAGGGGGATCGCGAGGCCGGAGCTGTGCGCCCACTGGCCGAACGCGGTGTCACCGGGCGTGGCGCTCTGCACGCGGAGCACGGCGACCGCGAGGAACGGCCCGATGATGGCCAGCACGGCTATCGTCCGCACCTGGATCAGGCGGCTGATCTTCAGCAGCTCCAGCCGGTAGTCGACCAGCGCGCCGGAGCGTCGCGTGCTGGCGGCGGGCCCGGCGTAGGCCGGCCACCGCTCCGCGGCCAGAGTCATGGTCCCTCCTGGTCGGCGGGCCGCGGCCGCGCCGCAGAGTCCCCCGTGAGCTGGAAAAACAGCGACTCGAGCGGCGTGACCTCGAGCTCCAGCCCGTGCACGGCGACACCGGCCCGGCCCAGGTGCAGTACGTACTCGTCGAGACGCTCCTGGACCGCGTACACGCTTAGGCCACCCTCGTCGCGGGTAGACGCCTTCACCCCGGCCACGTCCGAGGTCGCCTGCAGGGCCGCGGCGTCGTCGCTGGTCCGCAGCTGCCACACCGGCTCCGGGGCGTCGGCCCGCATGGCGGACAGGCCGCCGGCGAACACCACCCGCCCGTGGTGCAGCACGGTCACGCTGTCGCAGATCTCCTCGACCTGGGCCATGTCATGACTGCTCAGCAGCACGGTCAGGCCGCCGGCGGCCAGCCGCCGCAGCGCGGCCCGCAGGTCCCGGATGCCGGCCGGGTCCATGCCGTTCGTCGGCTCGTCCAGGATCAGCAGCCGCGGCCGGCGCAGCATGGCCGCGGCCAGGCCGAGCCGCTGCCGCATGCCCAGCGAGTAGCCGCGTACCTTCTGGCGGCGGGCGCCGGACAGCCCGGCGGACTCGATGGCCTGGTCGATGAGCGTGGCCGCGTCCCCGCCGTCCAGCCCGGCCAGGATGGCCAGGTTCTGCCGCCCGGTGAGATAGGGGTAGAAGCGGGGCGTCTCGACGAACCCGCCCACCCCGTCCAGCCAGCCAGGTCCCGCCTCGGCCCGGGTACGGCCGAACAGCCGCAGGGTCCCCTCCTCCGGCAGGACCAGGCCGAACAGGGCGGCCAGCAACGTGGTCTTGCCAGCGCCGTTGGGACCGAGCAGGCCGTGCACCACGCCTAGCGGGACGGTCATATCAACCCCGTCGAGGGCCGTGGTCGCACCGAACCACTTGGTCACCCCGCGGGCTTCGACGACTAAGGCCGCTTCCGTCACGGCGCTCACCGTAGGAGCCCAGAATTGCCAGAACGCGAACTGACACCATCCGATAGGTGAAGACCTTGGCCGCGACCGGTCACCCGCGGCCGGTTCAGTAAGGTAAGCCGCGATGGCCGTCTGGTCCGAGCACACCATCTGGTGGCAACTGCACCCGATCACCTTCGCCGGGGATGGGGGGCTGGCCCGGATCGAGGGCTGGCTGGACTACCTGATCGAACTGGGCTGTAACGGGCTGGCCCTCGGCCCGGTGTTCGCCAGCGAATCGCACGGCTACGACACCGTCGATCACTTCCGGATTGATCCCCGGCTCGGCGCCGAGGCGGACTTCGATCACCTGGTCCAGGCCTGCCGGGAGCGCGGCATCCGGGTGCTGCTGGACGGGGTGCTCAACCACGTCGGCCGGGGCTTCCCGGCGTTCCAGGACGTGCTGGCGCACGGCGCGGCCTCCCGGTACGCGTCCTGGTTCCGGCTCGATTTCTCGGCCGGCGGCCCAGACGGGTTCGGCTACGCCGACTTCGAGGGGCACCCCGGCCTGGTCGCGCTCAACCACGCCGAGCCCGCGGTGCAGGACTACGCGGCCCGGGTGCTCAGCCAGTGGCTGGACCGCGGCGCGGACGGCTGGCGGCTGGACGCGGCGTACGCGGTGCCGCCCGCGTTCTGGCGGGCAGTCCTGCGCCGGGTGCGCGGCACGCACCCGGGGGCCTGGTTCGTGGCCGAGATGATCCACGGCGACTACGCCGCCCTGGTCCGCGACGGCGGCCCGGACAGCGTGACCCAGTACGAGCTTTGGAAGGCCATCTGGAGCAGCCTTAACGACGGCAACTTCTTCGAGCTGGCCTGGGCGCTGGACCGGCACAACGGGTTCCTGGCCGAGTTCCTGCCGCTCACCTTCGTCGGCAACCACGACGTCACCCGGCTGGCTAGCAGACTGACCGAACCGCGTCACCTCGCGCACGCAGTGCTTGTCCTGCTCACCGTCGGCGGGGTACCGAGCATCTACGCCGGCGACGAACAGGCGTTCAGTGGGATCAAATATGAACGGGCCGATGGGGATGCGCAGATCCGGCCGGCGTTCCCGACCGGCCCGGCCGGGCTGGCTACGGACGGGTGGCCGGTCTACCGGCTGCACCAGGATCTGATCGGGCTGCGCCGGCGGCACGGCTGGCTGACCCGTTCGGTCAGCGAGGTGCGGCACCTGGCCAACCGGGCGCTGGCCTACCACGCGGTGCACCCGGACGGCGGCCCCGGGCTGACCGTGCTGCTGAACACGTCCGATGCCGCGGTGGACTTCCCGCTGCCCGGGCCGCCGGGCAAGCGCCTGCTGGCCAGCAGCCCGGACGGCGGCGGCCGGCCGTACCGGGTCGAGCCGCATGGCTGGGCCGTCCTCGAGCCGGCCGGCTGACCGATGAGTTTCCGGCGCGGCGGCCGTCTAAGCGTCGGCGGGCTGTGGTAGCCCGGGATGAAGACGCAGGCCAGCGCCGGGGGGAAGCCGCCCGGCGGTTCCGGATGGAGTGGTGATGAGCAGCGTGAGGGTACAGGTCGGCACGCGCAAGGGCGCGTTCGTGCTGACCTCAGATGGCAAGCGGAACGACTGGGACGTAACCGGGCCGCACTTCCCGGGCTTGGAGATCTACCACGTCAAGGGGTCCCCGGCCGACCCGTCCCGGCTGTACGCGTCGCAGAGCAGCGGCTGGTTCGGCCAGCTGATCCAGCGCTCGGACGACGGCGGCGCGAGCTGGGCGCCGGTGGGCAACGAGTTCCGGTACGACGGTGAGCCGGGCACGCATCAGTGGTACGACGGCACCCCGCATCCGTGGGAGTTCGCCCGGGTGTGGCATCTGGAACCGTCGCTCGACGACCCGGACACGGTCTACGCCGGGGTGGAGGACGCCGGGCTGTTCAAGTCGACCGACGGCGGCCAGTCCTGGCGCGAGCTGCCCGGGCTGCGCACGCACCGGTCCGGCCCGTCCTGGCAGCCCGGGGCGGGCGGCATGTGCCTGCACACGATCCTGCTGGACCGGTCCGCACCGGGCCGGATGTTCGCCGCCATCTCGGCGGCCGGCGCGTTCCGGTCCGACGACGGCGGCGGCACCTGGCAGCCGGTCAACCAGGGTCTGCACTCCGAGGGCATCCCGGACCCGGCCGCCGAGGTCGGCCACTGCGTGCACCGGATCGCGATGCACCCGGCCCGGCCTTCGGTGCTGTACATGCAGAAACACTGGGACGTGATGCGCAGCGACGACGCGGGCGACTCGTGGCACGAGGTGAGCGGGAACCTGCCGACCGATTTCGGTTTCCCGATCGACGTGCACGCGCACGAGCCGGACACCATTTATGTCGTGCCGATCACCAGCGACTCGCATCATTTCCCGCCCGAGGGGAAGCTGCGGGTGTACCGGTCGAAGACGGGTGGGGACGACTGGGAACCACTGACCACCGGGCTGCCGCAGCGGGACTGCTACGTGAACGTGCTGCGGGACGCCATGGCGGTCGATTCGCTGGACTCGTGCGGGGTGTACTTCGGCACCACCGGCGGGCAGGTGTACGTGTCGGCCGACGCGGGCGACAGCTGGGCGCCGATCGTCCGGGACCTGCCTGCCGTGCTGTCGGTCGAGGTGCAGACGCTGTCATGATCCGGGTCGTGCTGCCGGCCCACCTGCGGGTGCTAGCCAAGGTGGACGGCGAGGTTCAGGTCCAGGTCACCGGCGAGATCACCCAGCGGGCGGTGCTGGATGCGCTGGAGGCCAGCTACCCGGTGCTGCGCGGCACCATCCGCGATCAGCGCAGCGGGAAGCGCCGGGCGTTCGTCCGGTTCTTCGCCTGCCAGCAGGACCTGTCCCACGAGCCGCCGGACGCCCCGCTGCCGGAACCGGTCACCGCGGGCACCGAGCCGTACCTGATCGTCGGCGCGATGGCCGGCGGGTAGCCGTCAGCCTGGCTGCTCCGGCTGCTCTGACAACTTAGCCGCCGTCAGCATTTGCTGACGGCGGCTAAGTTGCTTACCGGTTCGGTCTCGTCCCCCGGGCCAGCGCGGCCAGGCCGGTCACCAGCATGGTGACCAGGAAGATCAGATAGACGATTCCGGCGGCGGAGCGCCACTCGAACAGCTGCGGATAGCGGGCAAGGGCGACGGACAGCAGCACGGGGAGCAGGATGTACCCGGCGGCGGCCGGCCGCAGCCGGCGCGCGTCCCGTTCCAGCAGCGCATGCCCGGCGGCCACGCCCAGGCTGATCAGCCAGGCACCGATCGCCTGAGCCATCATCGGGGTCAGCGCCCAGGGCCACAGCGGCGCCGCCTGCCCGGGCACCGCGAACAGCGCTATGCCCAGGCCGAGCAGAACAGCCGCCTGGACGGCCAGCAGCACGCACAGCCACCCGGGCAGGGGGGCCGACCGGGGTGGGTCGGCTCCCGGGGTGCGCGCCTGCACGGCCAGCAGGATCAGCAGCAGGGCCGGGACGAGCACGTAGATCGCGATCCAGGTCACGGTCACGATCTGGGTTCCGGCCGGGAACCCGGCGCCGAGATGGAGCTGACCCAGGTGGCTGACCGTCGCGGCCAGGGTGAGCACGGTGAAGACGAGCACGGCGGGCACCGCGATACGCGCGTTGGCCCACAGTGCCTGCCGTCCGGACAGCGCCTCCAGGGCCACGCTGGCCCAGTACGCGGCGCCCAGGAACGCCGCGGACAGCGGGTTGGCAATCGTCCAGGCAAAGAAGTGGTCCGTTCGCCCGGTGAACACGAACAGCTGGAGCCCGGCCAGCAGGACCAGGACCGACGCGGTGAACAGGAGCCTGCGCATTCCCGGCACCAGTGGCCTCAGGCCACCTGCCGCGCGCTGCTCCTCCGGGGCGACTGAGCCCGGCACCGTCCGCTGCTCGTCCGGTTCGGCGTACCGGACAGTGTTGTTACCCACCGCCGTCACCTCCCCGCCGCCACTGGCACCGCACTGGCTTCCAGGTAGCGGTGCACCAGCGGAATAGTGATCGCGCCTTCGCCGACGGCGGAGGCGACTCGCTTGACCGCTCCCCGGCGGACGTCACCGGCGGCGAACACCCCGATCACTGGCTCAACCTCGGCGGGCTCATCGCAGACGAGGACCCGGTAGTCCACGCCATAACGTCCGGACACCTCCCGGCTGAGCGTCTCGCGCGCCCTGGCATCCCGGCTGACGATCACGATCGCCGCTCGTTCCTGGCCGGTTCCGCCGGGCGCCCTGCCCTCACCCTCCGGTGCCGCCGTCCCATCCGGCCGTGCTCCCGAAGGCCGGTTTTCTCTCATCGTGTCTCCCCGTTCGTTCTGAACTGTTGTCCAGAAGAGCTTGCCCGGCCACCCCGCTGGCTGGCATGGGGGAGTTCCCCTATTTCCCCGGTCGCCATTGTTCTGGTCACCCAGTGACCTAGCCCGGGGCGCGGGCTACGCTGGGTAGATGAGCGGCGCTGCCGCTGCGGTTCCGCCGCCGGGTTCGCGATCGAGCACCTGGCGCACAGCCGAGTTGCTGTGCGCCCTGTCCTACGGCTCTGGCCTGTCCGCGGCCGAGCGGATGGAACACGGGACCAACACCGCCTTCGTGGGCATCCAGCTCGGCCGTGCGCTCGGGCAGGGGGCCGAGGGCCTGGAGGCCGTGTTTTACGGGGCGCTGCTGAAAGATGTGGGCTGCGGCGCCTGCGGCGCGGTGCTGTCCCGGTTTTTCGCCGATGACGAGGCGGCTCCCCGGCTCGGCCTGAACCTGGTCGACACGCACAGTCCCCGGAGCATGGCCGCCTGGGCCATGAGCCAGCTCCGGGTGGATCCCAGCCTGCCCGCCCGGCTCGCCCGGCTAGCCGCCTTCGCCGCCCAGTGCGGCTCGGTGGCGCACGAGGCCTTGTCGGGGCACTGTGAGATCGCCGCCGACTTCGCCGTCCGCCTTGGCTTCGGCCAGCACGTCCAGGACGTCGTGCATTACCAGTACGAGCGGTACGACGGCCACGGCCCAGCTTTCCACCGGCCCGCGGAAGCGATCCCCCGGCCCGCTCAGATCCTGCACCTGGCGCTGGCCGCCGACCTGATGCGTGGGCTGACCGGGACCGAGGCTGCGGCGGCCATGGTCCGCCAGCGGGCCGGCAGCTACTTCGATCCGGAGGTGGCCGAGGCCTACCTCGATCTGGCCAGCGGTCTGTGGCCAGCCGACGGTGACCCGGTCCCCCTGGCCGAGGTGCTCTCGTGTGACCCGGGGACCCCAGTCGATGACCTACCGGGCGACCGGCGGCTGGCCGTGTGCGAGGCACTGGGTGACTTCGCCGATCTCAAGTCGGTCCGGCGCGGCAGCCACTCACACACGGTCGCCAGGCTGACCGGCCAGGCCGCCGCCCACCTCGGGCTCCCAGCAGCCGAGCAGGAGCGGCTGCGCCGGGCCGGGCTGGTCCACGACCTCGGCAAGATCGCCGTCCCGTACCGCCTGCTGCAGGAGGCAGGCGACGACACTGGGGCCGCCAGCCACCCGGGCGGGGCCGCGGCAGTCGCTGAGCCGATCCGGCTGCATCCCTACTATGCCCAGCGCATCCTGTCCCGGGTCCGTCCCCTCGCTGACCTGGCCGCCGACGTGAGCGCCCACCACGAGCGCCTCGATGGTTCGGGTTATCCGCTGGGTCTGGCCGCCCCGAACATACCCATCGGCGCCCGGCTGCTTGCGGCCGCCGACGCCTGGGCCGAACGGGCCGGCCACGGCCCAGCTGACCTCACCGATGACGATGGGCTCGACCCGGCCTGCACGGCGGCCCTGCGGTCCTGCACTGAGCCCGGGACCGGTCCCCGGCGCCGGCGCTCCGACACCGGCCCGGCGGGCCCGGCCCTCAGCTCGCGCGAGCTCGAGGTATTGCGCCTGCTGGCCGACGGCGCCTCCAACCCGGACATCAGCAAGACCCTGTACATCAGCCGGCGGACCGCTGAGCACCATGTCGAACACATTCTCGCCAAACTCACCGTGACCAGCCGCACCGCCGCGGTGGCCTATGCCCTGACCCACGAACTGCTGTCCTGAGCTGCGCGTCATGTGTCGAAGAGCGCCCAGATGACCTTCCCCATGTCACCGGAGGTGGTATAGCCCCACTGGTCGCTGAGCGCGGCGATGACGTGCAGTCCGCGGCCGGTTTCGTCGAGGAAGTCCGGTTTTCTGGGCACCGGGACGGCCTGGCTGGCGTCGGCGACAGCGCACATGACGCGGTGCTCGGGATGAAGCAAGCCGAGCTGGATCGGCCACCCGGTATGGGTGTGGCGGGAAGCTGGGCGTGCGTGCTGCAAGGCGTTGGTCACCAGCTCCGACACGACGATCGCGATGTCGTCGCAGCGTCCTGCCACGCCCCACTTGTGCAAGGTGCTGGCCGTGAAGTCCCGGGCTCGGCGAACCCGGCTGGCCTGCCCGTCGGGCGTGGGCGTGCCAATCCCCGGGAAGCAGGCCCAGTGCAGGCCGGCGCACTCCGGGCCTAGCGCCAACTCATCGCTCACCGAGGCGGCCATCTGCACAACAGGTGCCAGCCACTGGCTGGCCGCGCTACCAGCCAGCTGTGCTTCCTGTGCTGCCGCCGCCCGGAGTTCGCGTCGCTTAGCTTGCACGGCGGGAGTCGCGAAGGGATTCCCGGTGCCGTCCCCGGGCCGGCAAGGGGGCGAGAGGCGGCTCGACGGCCTGGATCACACTGCTCCCGGCCCCCTGCCCGCCGCCGGTGGCATCTGCCCGTACGGCTTCGGTCATCACGGCGAGGGTGCTGACCGCCCTGTGCCGGTCCCACGGCACGATCGGGTGGGTGGTCCAGAACCAGGGCCCGCTGCGCAGGCATTGCGGGCAAGCCAGCCGACCGAGCGCATCGACTCGCCACCCAGCCGTGATCGCACGGGCGCGGATGTCAGCTTCGCCAAGCGCTGCGGGATGCTCGTAGTGCGATATGCACGCATCCATCTCGCACCAGGCGATGGGCCGGCGCAGAGCATCGCCGATCGGCGCCGGCTCGATCATCTCAGCGCCTTCGACCAGCTCATGCCGGCCGCTGTCTGTGTTCGGCGGCCGGGCGGTTGCGTCCGGGGGCGGACCACCGACAGCGGCTGGTTCGCCGCCACCCTCGGATACCGGCTCAGCGCGACCATCCCCCCGCAGCTGTTCGAGCCAGCCCATGGCCCGTGCGATCGCGTCCTCGTTCCTGACGTTGGTCTTCATGGCGCACACCTCCGGCGCAGCACAGGTGGCTGCTGTACGACTCTTTAACCGCTGTCGGTCAGCCGGCCCGGCGCTGTCTCAGCACAGCCCTCCAAAGCAGCACGCTTTCTGGAAAGGCGGTCTTGGCAGCCATCGGCTGCGCTGAAATCCAGCACCGTCATTGTTGAAAACTACGAAAGCGATGGGACACAGGGCCGAAAGCCCCAGTAATCGCTGTCGTAGGAATCCGGCTACCAGCCAGGACTCAGCAGGTCAGAACGTGCGCCCGGGCAAGTTCTGGCGCCCCTGCAGTGTGTGTACGGTCTCATGACCACGCGCTCTCCCCCTGGCTGCCCGTCCCCCTTGACGTCCAGCCTAATGCCTGGGCGTCCCTAATCACCACCGTTCTACCAACAGATCACATTCTAATAAACTTCCGATAAAGTTTCGGCTCATCTTATGTGCTCACGCGGCGCTCGCTGTGGACACTTGTCCATTTGGCGCTGTCCGCAGGGTGTGGACAGTCCCCGCCCAGGTAACGGCGGTGGCAGACGTGTGGCCTGCCAAAAAATCCACAGCGTTATCCCCACGCTACGCACAGATGCGCGGCGTATATGCACACGTCATCCACAGATTCATGCACAGACCCGCCAGGCTGGATGCTGCCTGCAACTCGTCCAGCCACCCGGCCACGCGGCGTGTGACCGTGGAGGGCATGGCCCTCACCGGGTCGTTCGCAGGTCAGCCGGTGGACTCCACGCCACTTTCACCTTGAGCCCGGTTACTTCTTCGACCATGGCACGATCACCGGCCACATCGGAGCCCTGGCCGTCGACGCTGCTGTCGAGACCGCTTCAGGCGGCCTCGGCAGCACCTCGACAGTCGCTGTTGACGGGACGCTGGGTAGCACCCAATACACGATCTACGCCGCCATCGACGGACCACTCACCGCCGCGAAGATCCGCGGAACCGTGGCGGGCACCTCCATCTGCATCGACACGGCGCAGACAACCCAGCCAAGTGGCGAACAGACCCGCCTCACCGGCAGTTACGAAGGCCCCCCGGTACTGCTCGCGCTTGTCGCCGGAGCACTGCTGCACTTCATGTGATCCTAGAGTCACGGAACGTTACCCGACCATTGTAATCACCGATGATGCTGATGGTCTTTACACCACGGGGAACCCACGCCCTGACCTGCTCCGATGCCAGCTACCGCGCGCCCCGCCTCTTCTCCGAAGCCAAGCCATGTGCCGGGTCCTTGCATCCCGCTGGGGGCCAGTGATTGCGTAGGAGCTGGGGGCAGCGATTGCGTAGGAGTCTGAGCGGGAGTACCAACGGGGGGAATCGATGGGAAGGTCAACGCGGATCGCGGAGATCCCGGCCGGGCGCTGGACCAAGTGGGTTGTCGTGGGCTTCTGGCTGGTCGTGCTCGTAGTCGCGTTTCCGCTGTCAGGAAAGCTCACCGGTGCGGAGAAGAACGACGCGAAGGCCTGGCTGCCGGCCAACGCCGAATCGACCAGGGTCCTTGACGTCCAGTCACAGATCCAGTCGCCCAACATCTTCCCCGGGGTCATCGTCTACGAGCGCGCCTCGGGCCTGACCGCGGCCGACCGGGCCAAGGCGGCGGCGGATGCCCAGAGGTTCGCCGGGGTTCACGGTGTCGTCCCTGGCCGGGTCGTTGGCCCGATTCAGTCGGCCGACGGCAAGGCCATCCAGACCATCCTTCAGGTCAACCTGGGCAACGAAGGGTGGGACAACGCGGCGAAAACCGCCGACCCCATCCGCGCCATCATCCACTCGAATGCCAATGGCCTGACCGCCCACATCACCGGCCCGCTCGGGAACGCGGCCGACAACAGCAAGGTCTTCCAGGGCATCGACGGCACGCTCCTGTTCTCGGCCCTGGCGGTCGTCATCGTGATCCTGCTGATCACCTACCGGAGCCCGCTGCTGTGGCTACTGCCGGTGATCTCGTCTGCGGTGGCGCTGATCATCGCTCAGGCGGTGGTCTACCTCCTCGCGGCGCACGCCGGCCTCACGGTCAACGCGCAGAGCGCCGGGATCTTGCTGGTGCTGGTCTTCGGCGTCAGCACCGACTATGCGCTGCTGATCGTCGCGCGCTACCGGGAGGAACTGCGCCGCCACGAACGCCGCCAGCCGGCGATGGTGGAGGCGCTGCGGCGCGCGGGCCCGGCGATTCTCGCCAGCGCTGCTACCGTCATCCTCGCCCTGCTGACGCTGTTCGTCGCGGAATTGCAGTCGACGAAAGACCTGGGCCCGGTGCTGGCCATCGGTGTCGCGGTCGGCCTGCTCGTCATGATCACCCTTCTGCCCGCCCTGCTGGTGATCTGCCCCCGTGGGGTCTTCTGGCCCTATCGGCCCAGCTACGGCTCCGCCGAGCCGACGGCCCGGGGAGTGTGGGCGCGGGTGGGCTGGAGCATCGCGCAGCGGCCGCGGACGATCTGGATCACCACCGCGGTGGTCCTCGGCGTTCTGGCGCTTGGGACGACCGGCCTGAAAGCCCATGGCCTGACCAACGCCGAATCCTTCCGCGGGCATCCCGATTCGGTGATCGGGGAAGACGTGCTCGCCCGGCATTTTCCGGCCGGCGTGGGCCAACCCGTCATCGTCATCGGCAACCAGAACGCAGTGGCCCCCCTGCGGACCGCCTTCGCCAGCACGCGGGGAATCGCCAGCGTGACCCCGCCGGCGGCCCGCGCGGGCCACGCCTACCTTGAGGGCACGCTGACCTCGCCGCCCGACAGCCAGGCCGCCTACGCCACGATCGACCGGGTGCGGTCCGCGGTGCACGCCGTTCCTGGAGCTGAC
Organism: Streptosporangiaceae bacterium; assembly: GCA_036497945.1. GTDB lineage: Bacteria > Actinomycetota > Actinomycetes > Streptosporangiales > Streptosporangiaceae > RYN-230. The sequence goes on from DASXIN010000137.1 coordinate 36,752, forward strand.
GCCCAGGTGGGCGGCACCTCGGCGATCAACCTGGACGTAGCACGCGCATCCGCGCACGACCGGGACCTCATCATCCCGCTCATCCTCGTTGTGGTGCTCATCGTCCTGGGGCTGCTGTTGCGGGCGATCGTGGCGCCCTTGGTCCTGACCGCCACGGTGGTGCTGTCGTTCGCCGCCGCTCTCGGCGTCAGCGCCTTCTTCTTCAACCACGTCTTCGGGTTCGGCGGGGCTGATACCACGTTCCCGCTCTTTGTGTTCGTGTTCCTCGTCGCGCTCGGCATCGACTACAACATCTTCCTGATGACCAGGGTACGGGAGGAAGCAAAAAGACGCGACGCCCGGCGCGGCGCGCTCGTCGGACTCGCCGCAACCGGCGGTGTGATCACATCAGCCGGTCTGGTACTCGCCGGCACCTTCGCAGCCCTCGCCACGATCCCGGCGACGTTCCTGACCGAACTGGGCTTCGCTGTCGCGTTCGGCATCGTGCTCGACACGATCATTGTGCGGGCCGTGCTGGTCACTGCGCTGAACCTGGACATCGGCCGGTGGATGTGGTGGCCAAGCAAGCTGGCACATAACCCGGACCCCGCACCCGCCGAGCTCAGCGAAGACCGGGCTGCTGCCATGGCCGGGAGCTGACCGGAGCGTGCTGAAGGCCCAGGCGCGCCTGGGCGTTGCCAACCGTTCTGGTTGCTGCACGCGTTGCTGCACCGAGGCCACCCCTGCTGGGTTGGGCCACCGGTCTAGGTCGGCGGCCTTACAGCCGTCCGCGAACCCTGTGATCTGGCCAAATAGAGACGCCATTTGGACGCGCATTGGGCATGACCATGCTGCCTGCCGTCTTATTCCTTCGCTCTAAGCGCTGGCAACTTGGTAAATGAACAGGGTGAACCAGTATCGGGCCGCGTAAGCCTGAGTTCGGTCGGCCCAAACCGACGTGAAACTTGAGGCAGCGTCCGTCACCGCCGTCCCGCGGTGCCTGGCTTGGGCCGGCCGATGACGACCAATGCGATACCCACAGTGATTACGGCGATCCACAGAGCGGTTGCGCCGATGCCCGCGATGAGCATGCTGGCACCAAGGAGCATCATTGGAACAGCAATCCAGAGGAGCAAAGGCTTCATGACAAGCACCTCCATTTGCTCCGAGCAACAAGTTCTCAAGATCCATGGTGGTCTCTTTGTGGGGAGGCGCCCAGAGTCGTTCGTCACGTATCCAGAGGACGTGCGGCATGAAGAGCGCGCTGGCAGTTTTGGTGCCGAGCCTTAGCCCGGCGGATCGGGCGTCAGCAGGTGAGACTGGGATCATGAGGACCGACTCCCTTGGCAGGTCGTATCTGGCTCTCCCAGATGGCGTAGGGCCGTTTCCGGGCGTGGTGGTCGTCCATGAAGCCTCCGGGCTGAACGACAACATCCGCGACATCTGCGGCCGGTTCGCCGCGGAAGGATATGCCGCGCTGGGCGTGGACCTGTTCGAGGGCCGCAACCGAGTCGTATGCATGGCGCGCATGTTCGTGGGCGGGATGGCCGGGAACTTCGACTACTACGGTGTCCCGGCCCTGAAGGCCGCGCTCGGGCAGCTGGCCAGTCACCCGGAGGTTGATGCTGCCCGGATCGGCGCTATCGGTTTCTGCCTGGGCGGTTCCATCGTGTTGACGTGGGCCTGCACCGATAACCGGCTGGCCGCGATCGCCCCGTTCTACGGTGCCGCACCCAAGCCGCGCAAGGCGATCCGCCGCATGTGCCCGGTCGTGGGGTCATGGCCGGACAAGGATTTCACCACCAAGGCCGCCGGGGTGCTGGAGACTGAGCTGACCGCCGCCGGTATCCCACATAACCTGAAGGTCTACCCGGGGACCAAGCACGCTTTCTTCAACGACCAGTGGCGCGCCTACCACCCGGCTGC
>DASXIN010000138.1:0-36518 GCA_036497945.1 Streptosporangiaceae bacterium
AGGCGCTGCACGCCGGAGAGATCTCCTTCGACCAGGCGCACATCGTCTCCCGCACGATGGCTGGCCTGGATGCGGACAAGGCCGGCCCGGCGGAGCAGATACTGCTGGACAACGGGCCCGGCCTGGACACCAGTCAGTTCCGCCGGTTAGCCGCCGAAGTCAGCTACCGCGCCGACCCCGACGCCGCCGAGGAGCGCGAGCGTAAGCGGCTGGACCATCGCCGGCGACCCCAACGGCACGCTGCGCTTCACCCGCCCAGCAGGCATCGTCACGCTGCAGAGCCCATTACCCGCCGCAGAGCGGCCAGACCCGGGTGCAGCCCAAGAGCTACCTGCAAACTAGTTGCAGATACTTATCATTCGTACCTAGCATCCGAGGCATGCCGTCCCCGGTGGCTTCCGGCCAGGTCCGCCGACCGCGCCTGCGGGCCGTCCGGTGGAACGCGCATGACCGGGAGATCCTCCGGCTGGCCGTGCCGGCCTTCGGAGCCCTAGTCGCGGAACCACTGTTCCTGCTGGCGGACTCGGTCATCGTCGGGCGGCTGGGCACCGTACCGCTCGGCGGGCTGGCCGTGGCCAGCCAGGCACTCACCACGCTGGTCGGCATCTCGATCTTCCTCGCCTACGGCACCACCGCCGCGGTGGCGCGGCAGCTCGGCGCCGGGAACCGGCTGGCCGCGATCCGCCAGGGCATCGACGGGCTGTGGCTGGCCACCTTCATCGGCGCGGCCGTCCTCGCCGTCTGCTGGCCGCTGGCCGCGCAGATCGTGCACGCGTTCGGCGGCTCGCCGCAGGTATCCGGGCAGGCCGTCATCTACCTCCGGATCAGCCTGCTTGTTGCCCCCGCGATGCTCCTGGTGCTGGCCGGCACCGGGGTGCTCCGCGGGTTGCAGGACACCCGCACCCCGCTGGCCGTCGCGGTGGCCGCCAATCTGGTCAACGTGGCGCTGAACGCGATCCTGGTGCTGGTCCTGCACTGGGGTATCGCCGGCTCGGCCTGGGGCACCGTCGTCGCGCAGACCGCGGCGGCCGCGGCCTACCTGGCCATGGTGCTGCGCGGCGCGCGGCGGGCGGGTGTGCCGTTCGCTCCCGACGCGGGTGGCCTGCGGGCGGCCGCCGTGACCGGCTTCTCCCTGGTGGTGCGCACGCTGGCGCTGCAGGCGGTGTTCATCGCCATCACCGCCATCGCAGCGCACCAGGGCAATGCCGCGATCGCCGCGCACCAGATCGCTATCCGGCTGTGGATCCTGATCGCGTTCGCCCTGGACGCCATCGCCATCGCCGGCCAGGCGATCACCGGACGGTACCTGGGCGCGGGAGACGTGGCCGGCGCGCGAGCCGCCACCAACCGGATGATCGGCTGGGGGGTGATCTACGGCGTGGTGTTCGGGGTGCTGCTGGTCGCGGCCATCCCGGTGCTGCCCAGCCTGTTCGCGGCCGCACCCGACGTGCGCCGACTGCTGGTGGTGATCCTGCTGGTGGCCGCGGCCCAGCAGCCGGTGGCGGGCGTGGTGTTCGTGCTCGACGGCGTGCTCATCGGCGCAGGCGACCAGGACTACCTGGCGCTGGCCGGACTGGCGGCCGGGGCGGTGTTCGCCGCCGGTGCGGCCATCGTGGTGGCGGAGCACGGCGGCCTGGTCGCGCTCTGGCTCGCGTTCAGCGCGTGGCTGCTGGCCCGGTTCTGCACTCTTACTCTGCGAGCGCGCGGCGCACAGTGGCTCGTCACCGGCGCCGTCCGGCCCTGACTTCGGCCCGCTTTGCCAGCCGTCCGCTGCCTGGTCCCGCGGCGCGCCGCGATTTGACAGATACCCCCTTGATGCGTGACTGTGATACACCGTCCGCGGTTCACCAGCCCTTGACATACGAGCGCCGGTCATGGTCCCCGCCATACCGGCACTTGACATCCGAACGGGTTACCGGACAGCCACTAAAGCGCGAACGCACCCGCCCTATTGGACCGGTCAAGCACTTTAGTTCTGGATCTTAAGTATCCGCCTTTCGGCGACTTCGCCGACTTCGCCAGGCCCGCCCAAGCGCCCTTTCCTGGCCGCACTAACCCGATCATCCCTGGTCAGACACGCAACGTCACGAGACGCGCCAGGCCAGCGCAAAGTCTGAATATAGTGCTGACACAGAATTTTCATGACTTCGTATCATTGGCGATTCCTCCCACGAACGGGACATCTGCTGCGCTATTGTCTCGCTTTGCCGGCCGCCAGCGCCCGCACCCCGATGCGGGGTTCATCAGGAAACCAACGACCTGGGGACAATGAGCAGCGATATCAGTGCGGCCGGGAAAATACCTGCGCCACCGCCGGCCGCGCCCGGCTCGGCCGCTGCGGCAGCCAGCGGCAACGCCAGGACGGCCGGACCGCGCAGCGCCGGCCCGGTCATCCCGGCCCATCGCCAGACGCGCGGCCTCGCCTGGGCCGCCGGGACCGGGATCGGGACCGCGATCGTGCTCATGGTCGCCGTCTCGCTGGTCCGCGGCGGCTGGATGCGCCCGCCCCTGGTCATCCCGGCCGGCGGGCCGCCGTGGCAGCTGCCGGTCCGGCACGTCTCGGCTGATGTGGTCAGCTACGTCCTGTGGTTCGCCGCGCTGGCCAGCGCGGGCGGCGTGGCGGCCGGCCTGCTGGCCCTCCGCCGCGGCGCCCGGCTGAACGCACGGCTGCTGCTCATCATCGGGCTGATCACGGTGGCCGTGCTGACCGTGCTGCCGCCCGCCGGGTCGACCGACCCACTGGACTATGCGACCTACGGCCGGCTCCTGCTCCTCGGCCACAGCCCGTACGTCTACACCCCGCACTACCTGCGCCACCTGCACGACAGTTTCGCCCAGTCCGTCCCGCTGGTCTGGTCCCGCAACGTCAGCGTGTACGGGCCGCTGGCCACCACGGAGCAGTTCCTGGCGGCCAAGCTGGGCGGCTCATCGCCTGCCCTGATCGTGTTCTGGCTGAAGCTGTGGAACTCGGCCGGGTTCGCCGCCGTCGCGGTCGCACTGCACCGGCTGCTCCGGGCCGACCCGGCGCAACGGCTGCGCGCTCACCTGCTCTGGACCCTCAACCCGCTGCTGCTCTGGGACCTGGTCGAAGCCGGGCACCTGGACGTGCTGGCGGCCGCGGCCGGCCTGTTCGGCTTGCTGGTCCTGGGCCGACAGGCACCCGGCGAGCGGCCCGCGCTGGCCCGCGTCCTGGCCGCAGGCGTACTGCTCGGCGCGGCCGCCGACCTCAAGATCAACTACGCCCTGTTCGGGCTGGGCGCCGCCTGGGCGCTGCGCCGCTTCCCGGCCGCGCTGGCCGCCGCGGGCGCCGCTGCCCTCGCCGTACTGGTGCCCAGTTACGCCTGGTTCGGCACGCCTGCCGTCAAGGCCCTGCTCGGCCGCCGGGACTCGGCCAGCGCGGACAACTTCTACCGGCTCATCCTGCCCACCCACCACTTCGTCGGCGTCATCGCGGCCATCCTGGTCGTCGCCGTGGCGATCCTGGCTCTCCGGCGGCTCCCGCCGGGCGACCCCTCCCGGCCAACCATCCGGCCGACCGTGGCGCTGGCCGCAGCCTGGCTGTTCCTGTGGCCCTACCAGCTGCCCTGGTACGACGCGATGATCATCTGCGTGCTCGTCCTGTACCCGGCGTCGCGGCTGGACTGGCTGGTGCTGGCCCGGCTCACCGCGGGCACGATCGCCAACATGCCGGGCAATCCACTGCTGCCGCACGGCCACGTGCTGAACCTGCTCGACCATTACGCGATCCACGTCGTCGCGCCGCTGGTCATCCTCGGCGCGGCGGTCGGCCTGGTCGCGCTGTGCTGGTCCGGCCGGTGGAATCCGCCGGACCCGGACCGGCCGCCGCCGACGGCGCCGGACGTGGCCGAGATGCTGCTGCCGGCCGCCAGCTGACCTGGGCCAGGGCTGGCATCCTGGACCGGTGCAGGATGCACCGGTCCACATCCGCCGGGCTACCCCGGCCGACGCCGACACGGTCGCCGAACTGGCCGCGGAACTGGCCCAGTCGTTCCCGTTCTCCCGGGCCGCGTTCGACCACAGCTACCCGGCCGTGCTGGCGGCCGCGGATGCCTGCCTGCTGCTCGCCACGGATCAGGCCAGCGCCCCGGCCGCTGCCGTGGGCTATCTGCTCGGTTTCGAGCATCCGGCGTTCTTCGCCAACGGCCCGGTGGCCTGGGTGGAGGAGGTCCTGGTCCGTCCCGGGTATCGCGGCCGCGGAGTTGGGCGCGCGCTGATGAGCATGTTCGAGCAGCACGCCGCGGACCGGGGCTGCCGTCTGGCCGCCCTGGCCACCCGACGGGCGGCCGCTTTCTACCGCACCCTCGGCTACCAGGAGTCGGCCGCCTACTTCCGCAAGGTGCTGGACGACACCACCGGCTGACCAGCCGCCCTCACGCCTGCGCCGCGGTGCTGGCTGGATCCGTCACCCGGGCCAGCGCAGGCTGATGCCGGTACCGGCGGAACGCGGGCAGCGCCAGGCCGAGCACGGCCACCGCCGCGAGAGTCAGCAGGCCGCCGGTGAATGCGCTGATGACCGGCGAGGTCAGCGAGCCGAGCGCACCGGACCCCAGGTTGCCGAGCTGCCCGCCGCCCGCACCCACCACGTAGTCGGCGGCCAGCACCCGGCCGCGCAGCGCGTCCGGGGTGACCGCCTGCACGATGCTCACCCGGAACACCACGGTGAATGTGTCCGCCGCCCCGGCCACCGCCAGCAGGCCCAGGGTCAGCCACAGCACGGCCGGCGCGACCGCGAAACCGGCGAACGCCGCGCCCCAGACGGCCACCGCGACCAGCATGGCCCGGCCCGGCCGGGACATCCGGCCGAGCGGGCCGGATAGCACCGCGCTGGCCAGTCCGCCCACGCCGATGGCCGTGGTGAACAGGCCGAGCGTGCGCGGATCGCCACCGAACCGTTCCGCGTTGATGGCCGGGAAGAGCGCCACGGGCAGGGCGAACACGGTGGCGGCCAGGTCGGCCAGGAACGCGCCGGCCAGCACCTGGCTGTGCCGGATGAACCGGATCCCCTCGGCCACCGCGCGCGGGCCTAGCCGCGTCCGGCCGCCCGGCGGCCGCAGCGCGGGCAGCCGGCCCACCCCGTACAGCGCCGCCGCGTAACTCAGCGCGTCCACCAGGTAGCAGGCCCGCAAGCCCAGGTGCGGCGCGGCGGCGATGATGCCCGCGAGCGCCGGCCCGACGATCAGCATGAGCTGGAAGCTGATCCGGTCCAGCGCCAGCCCCGCGGTGACCTGGCTGGCCGGGAGCAGGGCCGGGATGAACGTACTGCGCGCCGGGCGGTCCACCGCGCTGACCGCGTACTGCACGCCGACCAGCAGGTACAGCAGCCAGACCTGGCGCAGGCCGGCGAACGCCTGGGCGGCCAGCGCCGCGGACACCACGGCCAGGCAGCTGCTGGTGACCAGCACCACCTTCCGCCGGTCCAGCGCATCGGTGAGCGGGCCGCCGAGCAGGCCCACGGCCAGGGTCGGCACCGCCTGCGCCACGCCGATGAAACCCACCGCGAGCGTGGACCGGGTCAGGTCGTAGACCTGGAGCATGACCGCGAAGTAGGTCAGCGCGCTGCCCGCCGAGGACAGCGTGGAGCCGATCCACAGCCGCCGGAACGCCGCCGACTCACGCAGCGGGCCGATGTCGGCCAGCAGCCGCTTCCCCCACAGCATGCCCACTCTCCTCTCCTGGCCCTGTCATCGTAACAGTACTTATATAAGTGCTGTTACAATTAATCCGTGGGCACGACGAGCACCCCGGATCCGAGCGAGCAGAGCCGCTGGCGCGCGCTGCGGCTGCTGCAGGCGGCCATGGACGCGGACATCGCCCGGGTGTACGCCGAGGCAGGCGTGGACGGGCTCAAGCCGAGCTACGTGATGGAACTGCTCCGGCTGTACGCCCGCGGCCCGATGACCATCACCGAACTGGCCGAGTCGGTGCAGCGCACCCACTCGGCGGAGAGCCAGAAGGTGGCCGCGATGCGTGCGGCCGGCCTGATCCGCACCACCGCCGGGGCCGATGCGCGGAGCAAGACCGTGCACCTCACCGAGCGCGCGGCCCGGATGGCCGGGCGGCTGGCGGCGGAGTGGCGAGCCACCGAGGCAGCGCTGGCCGAACTCGAAGCGGAGATCCCCTACCCGCTCAGCCAGGCCGTCACCGACATCGAGGACGCGCTGCGGCGCAAGAGCTTCCACGACCGGATCGCGGAGAAACTGGCCGAGGACCCGGCGTGGCGCTGAGGCCGTGGCCAGCTACCGCTAGGCACCGGCCGCCAATCCTGGCCGGACGCCAGGTAAACGGCGTGTTGCCATCCATGACATCGCTGCATGAGTGGGTTGCCTTTAAGTCATTGGACGCATGGATCGTGCACAGGTGACACTCGATGTGAACCTACGAGACAGAGAAGGAAGAGCCATGGAGAGCATGACCCGCACGGTCAGCCCGCGTCTGGCTGCCATCCGGGGCGAGCTCCGGGAGGCGCGCGAGGCGCGCGCCGCCCGCAAGGCCCTGGAGCGCGACCTGGCCAGCTACACCACGCAAGCCGACCTCAACGACCTCGACGCAATTCTCGAGCGGCACAGCGACGAGGAGACCGCGGACATCCGCCGCATCCTCGCTGGCCGCCGGCCCGCGGCGTAAGCGCCGCAGCACATGCATAGGCCCCGGCTGCTCAGTACCGTCTCGGGCCTGAGCAGCCGGGACCTGGCGCCGGCCTCGCTACCGCAGCAGCGTCCGCCCCGCTAACCTCAGGGCAGCGTCCACTGCTGGTTGGCGTTGCCGGTGCAATCCCAGATCTGCAAGTGGGTCCCCGGTGTGGTGGACCAGTTCGTATCGTCCAGGCATTTACCGGACTGCGGGTTGTACAGCGACCCGTTGGATTCCGGGATGAAGACCTGCGCGCCGGTGCCGTTGCAGTCGTACAGATCCACCGCTGCCCCATCCGCGGTGCCACCGGCGTTGATATCCATGCACTTGCCCAGCACGTGCAGCGTGCTGCCCGCCTGCACCACGGTCCACTGCTGGGCCGCGGTCTGGTTGCAGGTGTACACCTGGACCGGGTTGTAGTTGGCCGTGCTGGCCCCGCGGTCATCGATGCACAGGCCGCCGTAGCCCACGATCGGCCCGGTGACGCCGCCCGATCCGGTCGAGCCGCCCTTCGTCTGGTACGCGGCCACATAGGCCACGCTCATCGTGCCGCCCGAGGAAGTCGCGCTGGTCGGCGCGGTGCACCCGCACACGCCGTCCGGGTAGCCGCCGCCCATGGCCAGGTCGAAGATGATCGACAAGTTGTGATCGAATGCGGCCTGCCAGGTCGCCGTGCCCACCTGGCCCTCGGTCACCGAGAAGTATTGGCTGCCGTCCAGGTAGAACGTGATCGACTCGTTGGACGGGTTCGTCCGGTTCAGGATCATCGTGTACGTGTGGTACCCGGACTGGCAGCCTGAGCAGGATCGCAGCCCGCTGCCGATGCCATTCGGCTCATTGCACGGGCCGCCCGGATCGGTCCCGCAATGCACCGTGCCGGACAGCTCGGACAGCGCGTTGACGTCCTCCATGATGTCGATCTCGCCGTTCTCCGGCCACTGCCCAGGTCCCAGCATCCAGAACGCCGGCCAGTAGCCGGTGCCGTTGGCCGGGCCCGGCTGCTCGATCGACGCGGTGACTTCGAGTTCCCCGCCAGCGGGTGCGCCCACGTTGGCGCTGGTCGTCTGGATCCGGCCGGACGTCCAGGCGCCGCCCTGGTTCAGCGCGGTGATGTTCAGGTCGCCGTTCCCGTCCAGGTGCACGTTGCTGGACGAGTTGGTCATCGTCTCGATCTCGCCGGTGCCGAAGTTCGAGCCCGGGCCGGTGTCGTACATCCAGGCCGACGACGGCCCGCTGCCCGCCGCCCCGTTGAAGTCGTCGCTGAACACCGTGGACCAGCCGGACGGCGGCCCCGGCACGGCGCTGGTGGCCGCGGCCGCGGGCCCGGCGGCGGACACGACGGTCAGCAGCGCCAGCACCGGCGCGACGGCCCCAGCTAACGCGATGATCCTGCGCGGTAAACCGGACATCGGCGGCACCTCCATGTGGTCGCGTTAACAGTTCTTTTAGGAAAGTTTCCTATTTGTAGACGTGACCATAACGCGGTGGCTGGGTGCCGTCAATAGCGCTCAGCTGGCCCGGCGGTACGCCCGCACCGCCAGCGGGATGAACACGATAAAGATGCCGGCCAGCCAGGCGAAGCTCTGCCACAGACTCGGCTCGAGCGGGTATTGCGGACCACCCAGGGCCAGCGCGCGCATCGCGTCGACGACCTGGGTGACAGGCTGGTGGTAGGCGAAGGCCTGCAGCCAGCCGGGCATGGTCGAGATCGGCACAAACGCCGAGCTGACGAACGTGAGGGGGAACAGCCAGATCAGCCCGAACGCCTGCACCGACTCCTCGTCCCCGATGGCCAGCCCGGTGAACGCGGCGATGACGCAGAACGCGATGCCGAACACGGTGGCCAGTGCGATCATCCCCACGGCAGGCCCGAAGCCGTTCAGGAACCGGAACCCGACCGCGTAGCCCACCGCGACGATGATCAGGATGGTGACGAGCATCCGCAGTGAGTCCGCGACCAGCCGGCCGGATAGCACCGCGGACCGGGCCATCGGCATCGACCGCAGCCGGTCGATGACGCCTTTCTTCAGCTCCTGCGCCAGCGCGATGGCGGTGCCGAAGCAGGCGAACGCCGCGGTCTGCGCGATGATCCCGGGCATCAGGAAGTTGACGTAGCCGCCGGGGGTGCTCACCGGGATCGCGCCGCCGAACACGTAGCGGAACAGCAGCACGAACATCACCGGCTGGATCACGGTGAACACCAGGTAGGCGGGCACCCGCATCCACACCAGCAAGCCGCGCTTGGTGATGATGAGCGTGTCACTGATCGCCCAGCGAGCCCGGGTGAGCAGGCTGGGCTCGCCGCTGACCGGACCGGGGGCGGGGGCGGTTATCTCGGCGGTGGTCATGACGACACCTTCGCATCCTGCTTGGCCTGGTCTTTCTTGCCCTGACGGCGGCCCCGCTTGGGCTTGCCGGACGTCTCGTCCTCGGCCGCGTGCCCGGTCAGCGCGAGGAACACGTCGTCCAGCGACGGCCGCCGCAGCGCCAGGCCCTGGGTATGCACCCCCGCATTGTCCAGTTCGCGCACCGCCTCGATGAGCGCGTCAGAACCGCGCCCGCCGACCCCCACGCTGATGACTCCGGTCTCGTCGTCGAAGTGCGGCTCGCCCTCGCCGACCTTGGCGATGGCGGCCACGCCATCGGCACACCGGGTCCGGTCGGGCACGGCGAACTCCAGCACGTCCCCGCCGACCCGGCTCTTCAGTTCCTCGGCCGTGCCGGCCGCGATGACCTGGCCATGGTCGATGACCACGATCTCGTCGGCTAGTTCGTCGGCCTCGTCCAGATACTGGGTGGTGAGCAGAATCGTGGTCCCGGTGGCCACCAGCGACCGGATGGTGTCCCACATGCCGAGCCGGGACCGCGGGTCCAGGCCGGTGGTCGGCTCGTCCAGGAACAGCACCTGCGGCCGGCCAACCAGGCTGGCGGCCAGGTCCAGGCGGCGCTGCATGCCGCCGGAGAAGGTCTTGGCGGGCCGGTCAGCCGCGTCGGTGAGGCCGAACTGGTCCAGCAGCTCCACCGCCCGGGTCTTGGCGTCCGCCTTGCGCAGGTGGTACAGCCGCCCGATCATGTCCAGGTTCTCCCGGCCGGTGAGCTCTTCCTGGATGGCCGCGGACTGCCCGGACAGGCCGATCAGCCGGCGTACCGCCGCGGCCTCCCGCACCACATCGCGCCCCTCCACCAGGGCCCGCCCACCGTCCGGCAGCAGCAGCGTGGTCAGGATGCGGACCGCCGTGGTCTTGCCCGCGCCGTTCGGGCCGAGCACGCCGAGCACCGTCCCGCGCGGTACCGACAGATCGATGCCGCGTAGCGCGCGGACCTCCCCGAACGACTTGGTCAGGCCCTCCACCAGGATGGCTGGCCCTGAGCCGTTGTCTGTCACCACATTCCTCCCGATCACCCCTCGTCACCGGCACCGAACCTACCGGCCGCGCCGCCGCGGTCGCGAATTCATTTTCGCGCCCACCGGCCACCTACCAGGTACCGCCATACACGATGTATCGCGTCTGGCTGGGCTGTCAAGTTATATCGCGAAACACGGGGCCGCGCGCGGCCCCGTGTCATCGCACAGGTATGACGCCACAGCCGCCCGGAACTCATCGCCTGCCCTACTGCGCAGGCTAATCGGGGCTGCTGACAATCAGCCGTCAGCGGCGCACCCACAGCGTGACCCAGATGTGCCGGAAGTGGTGCCTGGCCGCCAGCGTGAAGTCACTCCGCAGCAGGGTGTCCTCATCCCGGATCCCCGGCGCGGTCAGCTGGGCGAACGGGGACCGGCCGACCACCCAGATCCGCTGGTGGGCCAGCATGAGCGGGCGGACCTGGCCAAACGGCTTGTCGGTGCCCCGGAAGTTGCCGGCCTGCGCCGGCGAGACCGCCATCGCGAAGTCGCTGACCTTACCGAAGTCGGCTGGGTAGCCGAGCCGGGCCTTGCGGAAGAACGCACTGAAGAACAGCACGCCATCACCCTGGTGCGCGTGCGCGGCCACATACCGGGACGGGCCGCCGAAGTCGTAGAGCCGGCTTTGCGGGGTGCGCACCCGCTGCTGCGGCCCGAGTTGCAGGACCAGCGCGAGCACGCACACCACCGCACCCACCACCCAGGCCAGCGCGGTCCAGCGCACCCGCCCGGCCAGCCACAGCCCCGCCCGGTACGCGCCGGCGCCAGCCAGCAGCGCCGCGCCGGCCTCGCCGTACAGCACGTACCGGTCCACGTAGAGCGGATGCGCGACCAGTGACTCAAGGCCAAGAACCAAGCCGGGCAGCACCAGCAGCGGCGCGCCCACCGACTGCACGGACAGCCCGCCGCGCCGCCACCAGGGCCGCCCCGGCCCGGTAGGCGGCTCCGGCCAGGGCCCCTGGCCGCGGCCAGGCAGCACGGCCAGCACCGCGCACAGGAACAGCAGCACGGCCAGGCCGGTGGCCGCACCGAAGTAGTCGTGGAACAGGACCCGCACCGCGCCCGGGCCGGGCCGGGGAATCCAGGCGACAACGGCGTCCTCCCGGGCGCTGACCACGGCCAGCGGCAGCACCAGCACCGCGGCCAGCACGGCCGCGACCGCCCAGTGCACGAACGCGGGCCGCCCATACCGGGCCAGCAGCACGGTTACCCCGTGCGCGATCAGGGCCAGCAGCGCCATCTCGTTCAGGTACCCGGCCAGCAGCATCAGCGCGCCGTAGCTCACCCACGCCCAGACCACCGGCCGGCCGTTGTGCTCCGCGCGCAATGCACGGAGCAGCAGCAGCGTCGCGCCGACCACACACAGGTAGACCAGCGCGTAGGACCGCGCGGTCTGTGCGTAGTAGGTGATGGTCGGGGTCAGCGCCATGATCAGCCCGGCGAACAGCGCGGCCCAGCCGGACCCGGTGAGCTGCCGGGCCAGGATCGCGATCAGCCCGGCCGCGACGATCATGCTGAGCACCGACGGGATGCGCATCACGGCCGGGCTGGTGCCGACCGCCATCCAGCCGTGCATCAGCAGGTAGTACAGCCCGTGCACGGCGTCCACGTTGCTCACCAGGTGGGCCAGCTGGTGCAGCGGCAGCAGCGCGGCCCACCGGGTGGCCACCTCGTCGTTACCCATCGACGAGTCGCGCTCCAGGCCCCACACCCCGAGCACGGCCATGACCAGGGCCGCAGCCACGGCTGGCCAGTACCAAGCCGCGGTCTGCCACCGGGACAGCGCAGCGGCAGGCGGCCCGGACGGCGCGGATTCCCGGCCCGGTTCAGCCGGCGGGACCGGCGTGCCGCGCTGCCCGGTGGAGCTCATTTCCCAGCGGGCGGTTCGGCGGCCGACGCGGCGAACGTCTCCCGCCACTGCTCCGGCCCGGTGAACCCGGGCGCCGCGGCCCGGTACTCAGCGGCCAGCTTGGCCCACTGGCGGCGCAGCCGCCGGTGGGCGATCAGGCTGCGCAGTCCAAGCGACCGGAACAGCTTGGGGTCGCGCCGGTACCACGCGGCGCTGGTCCCGTCGGCCGTCGACACCAGCGCGCTGTCCAGCTTGACCAGCACCCACCAGCCCACGTCCTGGTGGGGCAGCGCCATCTGCGGCCGCTGCATGGCTCCTTTCCGCGGCCTCCGGAACTGGTGCGCGGTAGCCGACGCCGCCTTGGTCAGCAGGTTGAACCTGTTGGTCGGCGTGGTGGATGCCTTCACTGCCTCCGGCGGCCGCCGCCGCGGCGGGGGGTAACTGTCCAGGTCGGCGTCGTCCCGGGCGTCGGTGTACTGCAGCCGGAACTCCCGGAGCCAGGCCAGCTTGGTGCCGATCTCGGCGTGCAGGTGCGCCGGGCCACGCAGCACGTCCTCGATAGCCAGGGCCCGCAGCGCGACGGTCGAGTACTGCATGGACAGCAGGGCCTGCAACTGGCGCTCCAGGCTCTCCGAGATCAGCTGGCCGCCGTGTGGCTCCTTCGAGTGCAGCAGTGCCGCCACGAGCCGGTTGCGCAGGTGATAGTAGGCGTTCCAGTCGAGAGCGTCGTTCTTGTCCGTCCATGGCGCCTGCCAGCAGGCCACGCCGGGCAACGACACGGTCGGGTAGCCCCGATCCCTGGCCCGTACCCCGTACTCGGCGTCGTCCCATTTGATGAAGACCGGGATCGCGAGCCCGAGTTCCTTGATCAGCGGGACCGGGATCAGGCACATCCACCAGCCGTTGTAGTCGCCGTCGGCCCGGCGATGCAGCCACGGCGTGTTGCGCAGGTTACGACGGCCGAAATCGTGCCGGCTCTTGGTGTTCGGCGCGTTCCCCCACCACCACCGGTACGGCGCGACCGCCTCGGCGAACGCGTGCAGCACCGAGCGCTCGTACCTGCTGAACATCTGGCCGCCGACGATCGTCGGCTTGCGGGCCAGGTCGGCGAAGGTCACGGCGCGCAGGATGCCCTCGGGATCGATCTCGACGTCGTCGTCGCTGAGCAGCACGTAGTCGCTCTTGCCGGCCCGCACTGTTTCGTCCATGGACCGGGAGAACCCGCCCGATCCGCCCAGGTTTGCCTGCTTGATCACCTGCACCCGCCCGGCCAGCCTCTTGGCCGCGTCCTCGAAACCGGGGTGGTCGCTGATCCGGCTGGCGCCCTGGTCGATCACGTAGACGGTGTCGAGCTGCGGGTGGATGTCGGTGGCCTCGCCGAGCACCCGCAGCTTCTGGACCAGATCGTCGGGCGCGCCGAAGGCGGTGATGCCGATGCTGAACCGGCCAGGCGGCGAGGGCTCGGCCAGGGCCAGCCAGTCCGCCTCGATCAGCGTGGTCCCTTGCGGCCCGGCCACGATGTCGAACCAGTACCAGCCGCCGTCGATGAACGGGGCGAGCGGCAGCGCACGCTCGATCGTCTCCGTGTAGTCCGATTCGATGTTGATCGTCTCGATCGGATGGCTGTGCCCCCGGGCCGTCGAGCGGTACAGGATGACCTTCGACTCGCCCATCACGCGAATACGCAGGGTCACCGCATCCACGGTGGTCCAGCGGCGCCAGTAGCTGGCCGGGAACGCGTTGAAGTAAGTGGCGAACGAGACCCGGCAGCCGCTGGTGATGAGCGCGCTGCGCCGCGGGCCGACCTCCTCGACCAAGTGGGTGGGCACGTCGACGCCGAAGCGGACGCTCGATTGCGCCTCGCCGACCGCCGCGCTCGCGGTCGAGGTGCCGCCGGTCACCTTGCGCCCGGTGAGCTCCTCCGCGGCCATCTCGGCCGCGAGCTCGGAGGCGCCGCGGTCCATCTTGGTTTCCACGTACAGCGGGACGACGTCAAGATCGTCGCCGGGGAACACCACCCGCTGCAGCACCCGCAGGCTGCGCGGCGCGCTGGCCTCAGTCATCGGCCAGCCCCTTGCCGTTGAGCGGCGCACCCTCGGTGAAGAACGGGCGCAGCCGGTTGTCGAACATGCTCAGCGCGGAGCCGATCGCCATGTGCATGTCGAGGTACTTGTACGTGCCCAGCCGCCCGCCGAACACCACCCCGTCCTCGCGGTTGGCCAGCTCCCGGTAGGTCAGCAGCCGGGCCCGGTCCTCCGGCGTGTTGATCGGGTAATACGGTTCGTCACCGCGGTCGGCGAAGCGCGAATATTCACGCATGATCACTGTTTTGTCCTTCGGGTACCAGTCACGCTCGGGGTGGAAATGCCGGAACTCGTGAATGCGGGTGTAGGGGACGTCCTCGTCGGCGTAGTTCATCACCGGCGTGCCCTGGAAATCCCCGGTGGGCAGCACCTCGGTGTGGAAATCGAGGGTACGCCAGCCGAGGTCGCCGGCCGCGTAACCGAAGTATGCGTCGAGCGGCCCGGTATACAGCACTGGCACGTGGCCGACCAGGTCCGCGCGCAGGTCGGCGAACTCGGTGTTCAGCCGGACCTCGATGTTCGGGTGGTCGGCCATCCGCTCCAGCCACTTGGTGTAGCCGTCGGTCGGCAGGCCCTCGTAGAGGTCGCTGAAGTAACGGTTGTTGAACGTGTACCGCACCGGCAGCCGGGCGATGATCTCGGGCGGCAGGTTGGCGGGGTCGGTCTGCCACTGCTTGGCCGTGTAGCCGCGGAAGAACGCCTCGTACAGCGGCCGGCCGACCAGCGAGATGGCCTTCTGCTCCAGGTTGGCCACGTCCCCGGCGGCGATCTCCGCGGCCTGCTCGGCGATCAGCGCCCGCGCCTCGTCCGGGGACATCACCCGGCCGAAGTACTCGCAGATCGTGCCCAGGTTGATCGGCATCGGATAGACCCGGCCCTTGTACACCGAGAACACCCGGTGCTGGTAGCCGGTGAAGCTGGTGAACTGGTTGACGTACTCCCACACCCGGGTGTTCGAGGTGTGGAACAGGTGCGCGCCGTAGCGGTGCACCTCGATGCCGGTCTCCGGCTCCGGCTCGCTGTACGCGTTGCCGCCGATGTGCGGGCGGCGGTCCAGGATGAGCACCCGCAGGCCGAGATCATTGACGCAGCGCTCGGCGACGGTCAGCCCGAAGAACCCGGAGCCGACGATGGCCAGGTCGATGTTCATGGGCGCACCTGCACCGGCGGCTCAGGCCGGGCCGCCGGTTCGCCCTCCGCAGAGTCGGGCTCGGTGTGATCCGTGCTACCCGGCTTGTCCGTGTAGTGCGCGACCATCGGCTTGTACACCGCGCGCCGGCACCACCACGGGATCAGCCGGTACCCGCCGCGCACCATCACGTTGCGCGCGTACTCGGCTGGAGTGGTGAACCGCTGCCGCCGGAACTCGCGTTGCAGCCGCAGTTCGGAACGGAGCAGGTCGGTGCCGCCGCGCCGCTTGAACGCGGTCGCGCCGACCCGGTAGAAGACCAGCGGCTCGGCCACGTTGACCGCCCGGGCGCCGTTCTGCAGCATGCGCGCGAACAGCGCGTAGTCCTCCATCAGCGGCAGGTCGCCGTAGCCGCCCGCGGCCTGCACCGCCTGCCGCCGGTAGACCACGGTCGGGTGGTTGAACGGGTCGTGCATCCGCGCGTAACGCTGGATCTGCTCCGGGTCGGTGGGCGGCACCCGCTGGCCGACCACGTGGTCGATGTCCCCGACGAACTCGAGCAGCCCGGCGCCGACGATGTCGGCGTCCGCGATCAGCGGTATCTGCACCTCGAACCGGTGCGGCATGGCCACGTCGTCGGCGTCCATCCGGGCGATGACGTCGAACTGGCTGGCCGCCATCCCGGCGTCCAGCGCGGGGCCCAGGCCCCGGTTCTGCTCCAGCGGCACCAGCGTGACCGGCGCCGGGCTAGTCGCCTTCAGCTCCGCCAGGCAGGCGGCGAGTTCATCGCGGACCGGCCCGTCCCGCACGATGACCACCTGAGCCGGGCGCAGCGTCTGCTCATCGACCGCGCTGCAGAACGCCTGCAGCAGGTGATCAGGCTGGTCGCCATCCCATACCGAGAGCAGGAGCGTGAAGGGCTCGTGCATGTGCCGAATGTGCCTTCCATGTATGGCGGAGCGGGCGCTCTATATATGGCGGAGTGTGCGCACGGCGAGGAGGTTGCCGGGAGCTAGCCGCCCCCCGGTCCAACGGTACTTTACGGCAGCTTTGTGCGAAGTTGCTCCGTTCCCGCTGACTACCCCCTGTCGCTGTCTAGTGGTCTACCCTGGCCGTGCAGCCGCCTCACCCACGACGGATAAGGTACCCGGATGGCATCGAACGGCAGGGTTTTCCTGCACATCGGCGAGCCGAAGACCGGCACCACCTTCCTGCAGCAAGTGATGTGGGGCAGCCGCCGTGAACTGGCCGCGCAGGGCCTGGTGCTGCCCGGCCACCACGCACAGGATCACTTTCGGGCCAGCCAGGATCTGCGCGGCATCGAGAAGCTGCCCAGCGACCCGGCCGGGTCGTGGACCGGCGAATGGGACATCCTGGCTCAGCAGGCCCGGCAGGCACCGCAGCTAGCGGTCATCTCGCATGAGCTGTTCTCCGCCGCCGACCCGGAGCAGGCGGCCCGGGCCGTCTACTCGCTGCAGCCCGCCGAGGTGCACGTCGTGCTGACCGTGCGGGACATGGCCTCGCTGCTGCCCGCCGAGTGGCAGGAGACCGTCAAGCACCGCAACGCGAAAAGCTGGGCCGGCTGGCTGAGCGATGTGATCGACCGGGAATCGGTCGATGCCGACCGGCGCCAGTGGTGGTTCTGGCGGGTGCACGACACACTGGCCCTGCTGGCCGTCTGGGCCCAGCACGTGCCCGCCGAGCGGGTGCACGTGATAACCATGCCTTCACTTAACGCCGGCACCGGCGTGCTGTGGGAACGTTTCGCCGGTCTGCTCGGCATCGACCCGTCGTCCGCCGACCTGACCCGGGCCCGGCCGAACGCGTCGCTGGGCATGCCGGAGATCGAGTTCCTCCGGCGGCTCAACGAGAAGCTCCCGGACGAGGTCCCGGACTGGTTCTACATGTGGACCGTCAAGGAAGGGGTGGCGCACCGGGCGCTGGCCGACCGGCCGCGGCAGGGGCGGCTGGTGCTGCCCGCCGACCGCGAGGCCTGGGCCAAGGAACAGGCCGAGGCGCTCATCGCCGGGCTGGCCGACTCGGGCTACCAGGTGATCGGGGACCTGGACGAACTGCGGCCGCGGCCGGTCAGCGCGCCGGGTGCGTCCGGTGCCGAGCAGCAGCCGCCGGACCAGGTGCTCGACGCCGCGGTGGACGCGGCCGCCGCGCTGGTCGTCAACCAGTACCGCCGGGAGCACGGCCGGCCCAAGGGACAGGGCGGCCAGGCGGCGGGGGCCCGGCGGACCGGACGTGGCGGGCTGGCCGGCCGGGTCGAGTCGGCGGTCGGCGCCTCGCCCTGGCTGAAGCGGACCGTCCGCGAGCTGAGCAGCCGCTATCCCGCAGTGCGCAAGCTGCGCATCATGGCCTGGCAGGCGCTGGAGCGGACCCGGGCGCGGAGCCGGTCCTGACATGGCCGGCCCGGGGCTGACCCCGCCGCGGGTGATCGCCGTGGTGGTCACCTGGAACCGGCGGGAACTGCTGCTCGAATCGCTGACCGCGGTGCTGGCGCAGACCCGGCCGCCGGACGCGGTCATCGCGGTGGACAACGCATCCACCGACGGCAGCGCCGAGGCGGTGCGCGCCGCGTTCCCGGACGTGCGGCTGGCCACGCTGGCGCAGAACACCGGCGGGGCCGGCGGGTTCGCCTACGGCCTGGCGCTGGCCCTGGCCGACGGAGCCGACCTGGTCTGGCTGATGGACGACGACACGGTGCCCGAGCCGGACGCATTGCGCGCGCTGCTGGACGCGCGGGACCGGGCGGGCCTGGCTGATCCTCCGGTGCTGCTGGCCAGCCGGGTGCAGTGGACCGACGGCCGCGCGCACCCGATGAACACGCCGCGGGCCAAGCCGTTCGCGACCGGGGCGGAGCAGCGCAGCGCGGCGGCGGCCGGCTGCGTGCCGATCCGTTCTGCCTCGTTCGTCTCGATCCTGGTCGATGCCGCGGTCGCCCGGCAGCGCGGCCTGCCGGAGGCCGACTACTTCCTGTGGAACGACGACTTCGAGTTCACCACCCGGCTGCTGCGCGGCCGGGTGGGCTGGCTCTGCCCGGCCAGCGTGGTGGTGCACAAGACCAAGACGTTCGGTTCCACCGACGCCGACCCGGGGCAGCGCTTCTACTACGAGGTGCGGAACAAGATCTGGACGCTGCGCTCCCGGGCCGCACTGTCGCCCGCCGAGCGGGTGCTATACGGCGGCGCGACGCTGCGCCGCTGGGCCCGCACGTTCCGCGCCTCGGCCGACCGCGGCACGCTGCGCTCCTGCCTGGTCAAAGGGGTCTCCGCGGGCCTGCGCAGCCGGCCGCGGCCGACCGCCGAGGTGCTCGCCGCAGCTGGCGCGCAACTGCCCAGCCTGGCCAGCCCGGGCAGCCGGGTCAGCCCGCCGCCGGAGCCTCTTCCTCGTTCGACGGCCTAGCCGGACCGGCTGGATCGGCCGGCTTCGGCGCCGCCCGCCGCCGCAGGCCGAGCAGCACAGTAAGGCCCAGCAGCCCGGCCGGCGGCAGGGTGAGCAGCGCGGGCAGCTGATACCGCCAGGAGAACTCGTACACGTCCGGGGCCAGCAGGATCACGACGGCGACCAGGGTGAACAGCAGGCAGGCCAGCCCGGCGGCCCGGCGGCGCGGGTCGGCGGACGACCGCCGGGCCAGCGCGACGACGGAGCCGGCCAGGCCGAGCAGGGCCAGCACGGCGAACAGCGGGCCTGGGGTGTACCCACCGTCCAGCTGGTAGGACCGCAGGAAGCTGGCGATGGGCTGGTTCACCTGGGCCGGGCCGCCGTAGGCCGGCTTGAGCGGCTTGAGGAACAGCTTCCCGAACAGCTTCACCTGGACACCCACGATGATCGTGTGGTCCGGCGCCAGCGTGACCCAGTGCGGGTAGACCGGGTAGTGCGTCTGGAACTGCCAGCGCCACAGCGGCGTGGTGAACGGGTCCGACGTCCGGGTCACCGCGAACAGCCGCAGCGAGTCGAGGGCCACCGCGCCGGCGATGCGCTGCGGCTGCTGGTTCCAGATGGCCGTGGTCAGCTGCCGGGTCAGCCGTGCCCGGGTCGTGCCAGCCGGCACCGGAGCGCTGTGCAGCGGCGAGTGCCCGGAGTGCTCGATCCAGTCCGGGCCGAACGACTGCTGGCGCGGGGTCGGGCAGAACGGCCGCACGTCGGCGGGCAGTTGCAGCGTGGCGCAGTCGGCCGCGGCGACCACCCGGCCGGTGTCCTGCTGCCCGCGGGCCAGCCGGAAATGCCCGTTGTTGGCGTAGTTGACCGTGCTATACGTGACGATCGGCACCAGGAACGCCACGAGCAGCACGCCGGCCGTGGTCAGCGCCCGGCGCATCGTCCCGGCCGTAGCCAGTAGATACAGCACGGCGGGCACGACCAGCACCTCACCCAGCTGGTGCACGGTGGCCGAGCCGCCGAGCAGCACCCCGGCCGCGGCGGCCAGCCGCAGCGGCGGCGCGGGCCGCCAGAGCAGCACGACCAGCCCGGCCACGACCAGGGCCTCGAACCACAGGTCCGGCATGATCATCTGCTCGATCTGCACCTGGTAGGCGTCGAGCAGGACCGGGGCCACGGCCAGCGCGGCCAGCCACCGGTTCAGGCCGCGGCGCAGCAGCACGATGTACAGGGCCGCGCCCAGGGCCAGCCCGACCAGGTGCTGCACGATGACGACCAGGGTCAGGTTCCCCACGGCCAGGATGGCCCGCAGGATGTACATGTAGCCGAGCGGGTCGGAGCCGGGCGACGCGCCGTACAGGTACTTGAGCGAGTCCACGTAGATCAGCGCGGGCTGGTAGGCCAGCACGGCCAGCACCCGCAGCACCAGCCCGGCGGCCAGCAGCGCGGCCACCAGCCAGTGCTGCCGCAGCAGGCCGGGCAGCTGGCCGGGCAGCGCCCGGTACCCGGCCGTGCTGTGGCCGCGGCCCGGCGCGCCGTCCTCGGCCCCGGTGCCCGTCACGCCGCCCCGCGCGACGAGATGCGGTCCAGTCATGCCACTGGTACGCAGGGCAGCATTCTGGCTCCATTCATGGCGGGAAATGAGACCAGCATCATCCCGCAACGTGCCGTCTCAGAAGCACCTCATCCTACTATTTGCCACCCCGCCATCAGCGTGGCCGGGGCGCTCAGGCTGGCTGGGGCCAGTACAGCACGGTGGCATCGTCGCGCAGCTTGGACCGGGGCCAGCGGGCGCCGTCCGGGTCGGCGTCCTCGGCCGCGCGGACCTGGGCGACCAGCTCGGCCGGGCCTTCGTCGCGCAGCACACTGACCAGCTCCGGCCAGCCGAGCAGGCCGTACTGCTCGGCGATGCGGGTGGCCCCGTCGCTGAGCAGCGCGATGGCCTGCAGGCCGTCGCGCGGCACCGTGGCCGTGCGGGCCTGCCCCGCCGCGGCCGGGTTGGTGCTGGCCGCCCGGTGCCGGTCGGTGATGACCAGCGGTGCCCGGTCTTTCCCGTAATCGGCGATGATGACCGAATCGGCCAGCGCGAGCACCTCGAAACCGGCCGGTGCGATCCGGACCGCGGTCACCGTGGCCGCCGGGGTGCGCGGGTCGGCCAGGTCACACTGGTCGGCATGGCTGGCCCGGACCTGCTCGATGGCGTTGGCCAGCGCCTCGGGCAGCGGAATCGCCGGATCGGCGCTGATCTGGCCGAGCAGGACGCCGCCCAGCGCCCGGGCGTACCAGGCCACCCCGTGCAGGCAGCCGGTGCTGGCCCCGGGCGGCGTGGTGGTGCAGCCGTCCAGCAGCACCGCGGCCCCGGGGGCGGCCGCGGCGAAATCCTCGTTGGGCCAGCCCGGGGTGCCAGGCTCCGTGGCCAGCTCGACGCGCATCTGCCTCCGCCGCCGGTTTGAGGACGCCGCCCAGCCTACCGGCCTGGCCGGTCAGCCCAGACCTGGCTGGCCGTGCTGGCCACCAGTTCCAGCTTGCGCCGCTCCTCGTCCACGGTCAGCTGGTTGCCCCGGGACGTGGAGGCGAACCCGCATTGCGGGCTCAGCGCGAGGTCGGCGATCGACACAGAGCTTCTGTCAGTGCCCGGCGCTATACCTAGAACCAGCACCGGCACCGGCCAAGGGGGCGGACATGAGCACGCACGACCTGACCAGCACCGTGGTATCCCGCGACGGCACCAAGATCGCAGTCGACCGGTACGGTTCGGGACCGTCGATCGCCCTGGTCGGCGGAGCGTTCACCGACCGGCGGGCGCTCACCCCACTGGCCCAGGCGCTGGCGCCGTACTTCACCGTGCTCGCGTACGACCGGCGCGGCCGCGGCGACAGCGGGGACACCCCGCCGTACGCGCCCACCCGCGAGATCGAGGACCTGGCCGCGGTTCTCGCCGCGGCGGGCCGGCCGGCCTGCGTGTTCGGCCACTCCTCCGGCGCCGGCCTGGCTGTGCTGGCCGCGGCCGGTGGCGTCGCCATCAGCCGGCTGGCCGTGTACGAGGCGCCGTACATGGTGGACAAGGGTGATTACTTGCCGCCGGCCGGCCTGGCCGCCCGGATCACCGAACTAGCCAGCTCGGGCCGCCGCGGCGAGGCGGTCGAGTACTGGATGGCCGACACCATCCGGATGCCCGCCGAGGCGGTCGCGCAGATGCGGGAGAGCCCGATGTGGCCGGGCCTGGAAGCGGTCGTGCACACCGCAGCCTACGACGCCACCATCATGGCCGACCAGGAGCGCGGCGACCCGCTGCCCGCCGCCTGGGCCAGCCAGGTCACCATCCCGACCCTGATCATGGACGGCGAGAACAGCCCGGCCTGGCAGCACCGCTCGATGGACGCCCTGGCCGACCTGCTGCCCGACACCCGGCGGCGCACCTTCCCCGGCGCCGACCACGGCGTCCCCCCGGAGGTCCTAACCCCAGTCCTCCGTGACTTCTGCACCGCCTAAAGCCGGTCACCGCATCGTGTATGGGTGACCAATGTCCCTGGCGCATCGGCCCGCGCGGGGCAAGCTGATAGGCAGGAGGTGTTGCGCGATGACCAGCACCGTGAAACGATCCGTGCCGCCGCCCACCCTGGTCAAGATGAGCAACCCCCTGGTGCGTATGCTCCTTGGCTCACCGCTGCACGGGATGCTTGACGATTCCTTCCTGGTGCTGCACCTGAGCGGCCGCAAGACCGGCCGCCGGTACGACATCCCGGTTGGCTACGTGGACATGGCAGGAAAGCTCACCGTCGTCACCGTGGCCAGGTGGCGGGTCAACCTGCGCGGCGGAGCTGACGTCAGGGTGACGCTGCGCGGGTGCCTGCGGCCCATGCATGCGCTGCTCGAAGAGAACCCAGCTTCGGTGGCGGTCAGCTACCAGGCCATGATCGACCGCATTGGCTGGAAGAAGGCACAGCGCCAGCTCGGCATCTCGTTGCCCGGTGGACGAGCGCCCACGGTCCTGGAACTCAACGACGCGGCCCAGGAGTACGGCTGGTCGGTCATCACCCTCACCCCGCGGTGAAGTGGCGGTGCCGCCCTCGCTTGATCGGGCTAGCGCCGCGGATCTGATGCAGTTCGCGACCGGGGACGGGGGGGCTGCCGGGCACATCGGGGCCGTCTTGGTGCTCGACGCCGCGCCAGGGTTTAGCGTCGCTGAGGCGCGGCGACTGCTCGGCGACCGGATCCGTTCGGTGCCGAGGCTGCGGCAGCGGCTTTACCGGGCACCGCCTGGATGCGGGCGGCCGTACTGGGCAGACGATCCGGCGTTCGATGTCGATAAGCATGTTCGGCAGGTGCGCTGCCCGCCGCCAGGGGACGAGCGGGCGCTGCTCGATCTCGCTGCGGCTCAGCTCGGTGAGCCCATGCCTCGGTCCCGGCCGCTGTGGTCGGCCACGTTCGTCACTGGGCTGGCCGACGGCGGCATCGCGCTGCTCGTCATCGTGGACCACGTGCTGGCGGACGGCATCGCTGGGCTCACGGTGCTTGGCACGCTGGTCGACCAGGTCGCCGAGACGGCAGAGCCGCGGGCGGACCGGTTCCCGGCACCGGCACCGCAAACATGGGAACTTGCTGCCGATGCCTGGCGAGGTCGCCTGCACCGGACAGGGCCGGCCGAACCAGGCACGCCGCGCCAGGCGCGTGGCCTGCGCCGGATCCGCGACGGGATCGCAGAGCTGGGGGGCGCCCGGCCGCCCCGCCGACTGCCGGCGACATCGCTCAACCGGCCGGTCGGGCCGCGGCGGCGGCTCGACGTCGTCAGCGTCGACCTGGCCGGCATCCGCGACCTGGGACATGCGCACGGCGGCACCGTCAACGACGTGGTACTCGCCGCGGTAGCCGGGGCGCTGCGAGCCCTGCTGGCCGCGCGCGGCGAGCAGCTCGGCGAGGTCACCATCACGGTCCCGGTGGCGGCGCGGCGGGCGGCCAGCGGCGGCGAGCTCGGCAACCAGATCGGGATCATGCCGGTCACCGTGCCCGCCACCGGCGACTTCGGCGCCCGGGTAACCCGGACAGCCGAGATCACCCGCGAACGCAAATCGCGTGCCCGCGGCGCCTCGGCCGCCCTGTTCGTGCCCGCGTTCCTGCTGCTGGCCCGCACCGGCCTGCTCCGCTGGTTCGCCAACCACCAGCGGGTCGTGCACACCTTCGTCACCAACCTGCGCGGCCCGGAAGACCGCCTCACGTTCGGCGGCGCCGCAGTGCGGGCGATCATCCCGATCCCGACCACCACCGGGAACGTCACCGTAACGTTCGCGGCGTCGTCCTACGCCGGAACGCTACGCGTCACCATCCTCTCCGACCCCGCCCGCATACCCGACGCCCCCGCCCTAGCCGGCGCCCTCCGCCTTGAACTGTCCGCCCCCGGGTAAGCCCAAGACCAGGAGGATCTGACCACCGAGCAGTAACACTGAACGGAGGGCATCCTGTGCCGGGCTACGAGAAAGCGCAGCACCCGGAAGATCTCACCCGCTTGTTCGTGACGCGGGCCAACAACGGCGACGCGGCGGGCATCGCCGAGCTGTACGCGGAGAACGCGGTGATGGCCTACCCGCCGGGCGGCCAGACCGTGGGCCGCGCGGCCATCCGTGCGCTGTGGGAGAAGGTGCTGGCCAACGCGCCGCACTTCGAGCCGGAGCCGCCGCTGCCCACCCTGGTCAGCGGGGACATCGCGCTGACCAGCACGGTGGCCAAGGATGGCGCGGGCGGCCGGGCGCAGGTCGCGGTGCGGCAGCCGGACGGCAGCTGGCTGCGCCTGCTCGACCAGCCCGAGCTGATCCCGCCCTCCGGCTGACCGGCGACCGGGGTGGCTCCAGCCACCCCAGCCGCCGGATCAGGCCCGGCTCAGACCATGTCGAACGTGTCTGGGTCGGGGCCGAACCGCTCGTTGCGGTTCAGTGCGCTGATCGCCTCGACGTCCTCACCGGACAGCTCGAAGTCGAAGATGTCGAAGTTCTCCCGGATCCGGGCCGGGGTGATGGACTTCGGGAAGATGATGTCGCCGCGCTCGATGTGCCACCGGAGCACCACCTGAGCCGGGGTCTTGCCGGTCCGCTGGGCGATGGTCACGATCTCCGGGTCGTCCAGCACCCGGCCCCGCCCGATCGGCGCCCAGCCCTCCACCGCGATCTGGTGTTCCGCGCAGAACGCCCGTAGCTCGTCCTGAGTCAGGTACGGGTGCATCTCGATCTGGTCGATGACCGGCGGGACCTCGGCCTCGGTGTGCAGCCGGCGCAGGTGGTGCGCCTGGAAGTTGGACACCCCGATGGACCGGGCCCGGCCGTCCCGGTAGAACTCCTCCAGCGTCCGCCAGGTGGACACGAAGTCGCCGTCGTACCGGGTGGGCAGCGGCCAGTGGATCAGGAACAGGTCGACGTAGTCGAAGCCGAGCGCGTCGAGTGAGGCGTCGAAGGCGCGGCGGGCGTCATCCGGCCGGTGTGCGTCGTTGGCCAGCTTGCTGGTCACGAACACGTCCGACCGGTCCAGGCCGGACTTGCGGATCGCCTCACCCACCTCCTTCTCGTTGCCGTACCCCTCGGCCGTGTCGATGTGCCGGTAGCCGGTCTGCAGCGCCGTGCTCACCGCGGCCGCCGTCTCCTCGGGCTTGACCAGGAAGACGCCGAAGCCGAACTGCGGGATGGTCCGGCCGTTGTTCAGCATGATCTCGGGTACTGCGCTCACGAACTCGTTCTCCTCCGCGTACTGGTCAGTGCTGTGTCACACTCTCCCCTGCCCGGCAAGACCCGGTTCACCCGGGGTCCTACTGGGTCAAGTCGATCACCGTCATCCCGGCCGCGGCCGGTGGCTGGCCCATCGCGGCCAGTGCCGCCCCTGCCCCGGCCAGCCCGATCACCGGGCCGATCAGCCGCCTGGGCTGCAGCGTCTGGTCGGTGATGCGGGCCAGCATGGCCGGGTAGTCGCGGGCGGCCATGCCATGTGACCCGTAGATCTCCAGCTCGCGCGCGATGACCAGGTCCATCGGCAGCAGCGCGGCCGCGTCCGGCCCGAGCAGCAGGCCGACCTGGACGTGCCGGCCGCGGCGGCGCAGGCAGCGCACCGAGCCGGCCGCGGTGGCCGGCGAACCGAGCGCGTCCACCGAGACGTGCGCCCCGCCGCCGGTCAGGTCCTGGATCGCCGCCGCCGGGTCCGCTACCCGGCCCGGCCCGGCCTCGATGACCTGCTCAGCGCCCAGCTCGCGGGCCAGGTCCAGGGCCACCGGGGCCACGTCCACCGCGATCACCCGGGCGCCCAGCGCGGCGCCGATCAGCACCGCGGACAGGCCGGCCCCACCGCAGCCGTGCACGGCCAGCCAGTCGCCGGCCCGCAGCCGGCCGTGCGCGGTCAGCGCCCGGAACGCGGTGGCGAACCGGCAGCCCAGGCAGGCCGCGGTGACGAAGCCGACGCTGTCCGGCAGCCCGACCAGGTTGACGTCGGCCGCCGGGATGGCCACCTGCTCGGCGAACGACCCCGGCCCGGTGAAGCCGGGCTGGGTCTGCCGCGGGCACACCTGAGCCTGCCCGGCCAGGCAGTACTCGCACGTCCCGCAGCCGCAGACAAACGGCACGGTCACCCGGTCACCGGGCCGCCACCGGGTCACCCCCGGCCCGGCCTGGGCCACCGTCCCGGCCAGCTCGTGCCCCGGGATATGCGGCAGCGGCACCGGGTCGTGGCCCTGCCAGGCGTGCCAGTCGGACCGGCACACCCCGGTCGCGCCGACGTCGATCACCACCCCGCCGGCCGGGCAGCCCGGCGCGGCCACCTCGGTCAGCTCGGGCGTGACCCGGTACCCGGAGTAGACAACCGCCTTCATGGGCCGATCAGGATGACGTCGAGGGTGCGCGGCCCGTGCACGCCTTCCACCCGGTTCAGCTCGATGTCGCTGGTCGCCGACGGCCCGCTGATCCAGGTCAGCGGGCGGTCCGGGCGCAGCCGGGCCACCGCCTCCGGCACCAGGCCGACCACCTGCCCGGCCCGGACCAGGCACAGGTGGTAGTCGGGGATCAGGCTGAGCGCGCGGCGGCCCTGCCCGGCCGACCCGTCCAGGATGATCGTCCCGGTCTCGGCGATGGCTACCGCGGCGGTGGTGATCACGCCGTCGAACCCGTCCAGCTCCCGCGCAGACAGCCCGTCGTCCAGCACCAGCTCCACGCCGGCCAGCCCGCCTGACAGGTCGAGCCCCGGCAGGTCCAGGCCGGGCGGGACGACCAGCCGCCGCGCACCCCGCTCGGCCAGCGCCGCGGCGACGGTGTCCAGCAGCCGGGCGGGCTCCGCGCGCCGGACTGCGGCCCGGTAGTCGGTCAGGCGTTCAGCCAGCACGTCGAGAAGGTGCGCCGTGCTCAGCCCGGCGTTCCTGCGGTAGCCGTCCGGGGCCGGCGGAGCGGCCTCGTCGCGGGCCGGGCCGAGCGCGGTGCGGATCCGCCCCAGCACCTCGTCCCGCGCGCTCACCGCGAACCCTCACGTGCCCGCCACCACTGGCGGAACGTCTGGGCCGGCGGGGCGGGCGCGTCGCGCGCCGCGGTCCAGCCGGACAGCGGCGGCGGCAGCCGCCGGATCCGGCCATCCCGGCTAAGCAGCCGCCCGAGCTGCCCCGCCCGCTGTCCCGCCCGGAACCGGGCCGGGCCGGCCATCACCCAGGACGCCGCGGCCATGGTCACCGCCTCTGAACTGGGCAGCCGGGCTTCGGATTCCTCGACGTGCCGGGCCCGCAGGTGCACCAGCAGCGACGGGAGGTCGATCCGCACCGGGCAGACCTCGTAGCACGCGCCGCACAGCGACGACGCGTACGGCAGCGAACTGTTGTCCTCGACCCCGGTCAGCATGGGCGACAGCACCGCCCCGATCGGGCCCGGGTACACCGACCCGTACGCGTGCCCGCCCACCCGCTCGTACACCGGGCACACGTTCAGGCAGGCCGAGCACCGGATGCAGTGCAGCGCCGGCCGGCCCACCGGGTCGGCCAGCGCCGCGGTCCGCCCGTTGTCCAGCAGCACCAGGTGGAACTGCTGCGGGCCGTCCCCCGGGGTCACCCCGGTCCACATCGAGGTGTACGGGTTCATCCGCTCGCCGGTCGACGACCGGGGCAGCAGCTGCATGAACACGCCCAGGTCAGCCCAGGTGGGCAGCACCTTCTCGATGCCCATCACGGTGATCAGCGTGTCCGGCAGGGTCAGGCACATCCGGCCGTTGCCCTCGGATTCGACCACGCACAGCGTGCCGGTCTCCGCGATGGCGAAGTTCGCCCCGCTGATGCCGACCTTGGCCGACAGGAACGCCCGGCGCAGGTGCAGCCGGGCCGCCTCGGTCAGCGCGGCGGGCGAGTCGGTCAGCCCCGGATCCACGTCGCCCATCTCGCGCAGGAAGATGTCCCGGATCTCGGCCCGGTTCCGGTGGATGGCGGGCACCAGGATGTGCGACGGCCGGTCGTGGCCGAGCTGCACGATCAGCTCGGCCAGGTCGGTCTCCCGGGCCCGGATGCCCGCCGCCGCCAGCGCCTCGTTCAGCCCGATCTCGTCGGTCACGATGGACTTGACCTTGACCGCCTCGGTGGCCCCGGCCGCGCGGACCAGATCGACCACGATCCGGTTCGCCTCCACCGCGTCCCGCGCCCAGTGCACCACCCCGCCGCGCGCGGTGACCTGGCTCTCCAGCTGCTCCAGGTAGCGGTCCAGGTGCCGCATGGTCTCGGTCTTGATGGCCTCGCCGGCCAGCCGGAGCTGCGGCCAGTCCGGCAGCTCGCCGACCACCGCGGCCCGCTTGGCCCGGATCGTCGCGGTGGCCCGGCCGAGGTTGCGGCGCAGCTGGCTGTTGCCCAGCGCGCGGCGGGCCGCGACCGGGAACGGCTCCGCGCCGCGCAGGTGGCCGACCCCGCGCGGCGCGGTCGGCAGGCCCAGGTAGACCGGGACCTGCCCGTCCCGGCTCACCGTGCCTCCGCAACCGAGGCACTGTCCGCCGCGGTGGCGGCCAGGATCTCGGCCAGGTGCACGGTGCGGGTGCCCGCGCGGAGCCGGGACAGCCCGCCGCCGATGTGCATCAGGCAGGAGCTGTCCCCCGCGGTGCACACCTCGGCCCGGGTGGCCAGCACATTGCGCATCTTGTCGGCCAGCATGGCGGTCGAGGTATCCGCGTTCTTCACCGCGAACGTACCGCCGAAGCCGCAGCACACGTCCGCGTCCGGCAGCTCCACCAGGTCCAGCCCGGCCACCTGGCGCAACAGCCGCAGCGGCCGGTCGCCGACGCCGAGCATGCGCAGCGAGTGGCAGGTCGGGTGGTAGGTCACCCGGTGCGGGTAGTACGCGCCGACGTCCTCCACCCCGAGCACGTCCACCAGCAGCTCGGACAGCTCATAGCTGCGCGCCGCGACCACTTCGGCTCGCTGGGCCAGCGCCTCGTCGCCGGCCCGCCGGGCCACCATCGCGTGCTGGTGCCGGATCGACCCGGTGCACGAGCCGGACGGCACCACGATCACCTCACAACCCTCAAAAACTTCCACGTAACGCCGGATCAACGGCAGCGCCGCCGCCTGGTACCCGGTGTTCACGTGCATCTGGCCGCAGCAGGTCTGCGCCGCCGGGAAGTCCACCTGATGACCGAGCCGTTCCAGCAGCCGTACCGTGGCCACCCCAGCCTGCGGGAACAGGGTGTCCGCGAGGCAGGTCACGAACAACGCGATGCGCATGCTCAGCCCGCCGTCTCGCTGACCACAGGCTCAGTCACATCGGGGACGGGGCGCGGCCGCCGGGCGCGCCGCGGCCGGCCCTGGCTGGACGCCCGGATCACCAGGTCCGGCTCGAACACCACCTGCCGGTGCCGGTGCGTGCCGTCACCGAGCGCCTCCTCGACCAGCAACTGGGCCGCGGCCCGGCCGAGCTGATGCCGGGGCTGGCGCACCGAGGACAGTGGCACCGCGGCCGCGGCCGCGAAGTCCACGTCGTCGTAGCCGACGATCGCGATGCCGTCCGGCACCCGGATCCGGTGGCTGGTCATCGCCTGCAGCACGCCGAGCGCGAGCAGGTCGTTGGCGCAGAACACGGCGGTCGGCCGGCTCGCCGCGGGCAGCCCGGCCAGGCTGGCGCCGGCCCGCTGCCCGGCCGCCACGTTCAGCGCCGGAGTCTCGAACATGTGCAGGGCGGCCTGGCTGAGCCCGGCCCGCTGCAGCGCCCGGACCGCGCCTTCGTGCCGGTCGGCCACCTGCCGGATGCTCAGCGGCCCGCCGACGAACGCGATCTGCTCGTGCCCCGCGTCCAGCAGGTGGGACACGGCCAGGTCACCGCCGAGCACGTCGTCCACCGACACCGAGCACTGGCCGCTGGAGGCGGACCGGCAGTCCACCAGCACCACCGGGGTGCCCCGCCGCTGCAGCTGGGCCAGCCGCTTGTCCGCCCCGGCCACCGGGGTGATCAGGATGCCCTGCACCCGGTGCTCCTCCAGCACCTCCAGATATCGGGACTCCTTGGCCTTCTGGTCGTCGCTGTTGCACAGGATGACGGCCAGCCCGGCCTCGCTGGCCTCGTCCTCCACCCCGCGGGCCACGTCGGTGAAGAACGGGTTGGCCACGTCCAGCACGACCAGCCCGATGGTCCGGCTCCGGCCGGCCCGCAGCTGGCGGGCGGACTCGTTCCGGATGAAGCCGAGCTCCTTGATCGCCGCCTGCACCCGGGTCCGGGTCTGCTCGGCCACCATGCCGGGCCGGTTCAGCACGTTGGACACCGTGCCGAGCGAGACGCCGGCGAGGGCGGCGACTTCCCTGATGCTGACCGGCGTGTCCGCCACGGGCTCCTCCTGTCCGGTCAGTGTCGTGCGGCCTGCGGCGACGCGTCAACCAGCGGCGCGGCCGACCCACGGCACCGGCTCAGCATGCCGGGCGAACCAGCCCTACAGCCACCGCGAAACCTGTCGGTAACGATCCGGCCACCAGAACCGGCCGCTATTGACAGGGCCGTTACTTCGCCCGACACTGCTGCACATTACTTGAAA
Organism: Streptosporangiaceae bacterium; assembly: GCA_036497945.1. Taxonomy (GTDB): domain Bacteria; phylum Actinomycetota; class Actinomycetes; order Streptosporangiales; family Streptosporangiaceae; genus RYN-230. Next base: position 30,507 of record DASXIN010000138.1, read on the forward strand.
CGTTATAGGAGATCTACCTCTTGCTTTAGCTCGCCCGGCAGCTGACATGAGGAAGGACCAGGCCGTGACATCTGGCCGCGATGACCGCGAGGCCGGCCGCGCGCCGGACCCCAGCGCCGCCCCGGCCGGCCCGCCGCCCCCGGCCGCCGCCGGCCAGCCGGCCTCCGGCCCCGCTACCCCGGCCGACGCGGTCCCGGTGCTGGCCCTGCGCGACGCGGACAAGTCGTTCGGCGCCGTGCACGCGGTGATCAACGGCATGATCGAACTCTATGCCGGTGAGGCGCACGCGCTGGTTGGCGAGAACGGCGCGGGCAAGTCCACCATGGTGAAGATCCTGGCCGGGGTGTACCAGCCGGACTCCGGGGAGCTGCTGATCGACGGGCAGCCGGTCACCCTGCACGGGCCGGCGGGCGCCCAGCAGGCCGGCATCGCGGTCATCTACCAGGAACCGACGCTGTTCCCCGACCTGAGCGTGGCCGAGAACATCTTCATGGGCCGCCAGCCGCTGGCCGCTGGGCGGCGCATCGACCGGCGGCGGATGCACGCCGACGCCGCGGCGCTGTTCGCCCGGCTCGGCGTGCGGCTCGACCCGGGCCGGATCAGCCGTGGGCTGTCCATCGCCGACCAGCAGATCGTCGAGATCGCCAAGGCGCTGTCGCTGGACGCCCGGGTGATTGTCATGGACGAGCCGACCGCCGCGCTGTCCCTGGCCGAGGTGGCCCGGCTGTTCGACGTGGTGCGCACGCTGCGCGCGGCCGGCGCGGCGGTCCTGTTCATCTCGCACCGGCTCGAGGAAGTCTTCGCGATCTGCCAGCGGGTCACCGTGATGCGCGACGGCCGGCACGTGCTGACCAGCGAGCTGGCCGGGCTGACCGCGGACGACCTGGTGCGCGCGATGGTCGGCCGCCAGGTGGCGGAACGCGCCGCCGGGCCGCGCGCCGAGCCCGGCGAGCGCGTTCTGCTGGTCGAGCGGCTGACCCGGGAAGGCGTGTTCACCGACATCTCGTTCGAGGTCCGGGCGGGCGAGATCGTGGCCCTGGCCGGCCTGGTCGGGTCGGGCCGCAGCGAGGTGGCCCGGGCCGTGTTCGGCATCGACCGCTACGACGCCGGCCGGGTGGTGATGCGCGGCCGGGAGCTGCGCCGTGCCTCGCCGACGTCGGCCATGACGGCTGGGATCGGCTTCGTGCCCGAGGACCGGCGGCAGCAGGGCCTGGTCATGGACATGTCGGTGCAGCAGAACGTGGCGCTGGCCTCGCTCGGCCGGCTGCGCAAGGGGGGCCTGGTCCGGTCGGCTGCCGAGCGGGCGTTCGCGGCCGACTGGGCGGTCCGGCTCAACCTCAAGTACGGCCGGCTGATCGACCCGGTGTTCCAGCTGTCCGGCGGGAACCAGCAGAAGGTGGTGCTGGCCAAGTGGCTGGGCCGCCAGCCCGCGCTGCTCATCGTGGACGAGCCGACGCGGGGCATCGACATCGCCACCAAGGCCGAGGTGCACCGGCTGCTCACCTCGCTGGCCGGCGACGGAGTCGCGATCCTGATGATCTCCTCCGAACTGCCCGAGGTGCTGCTCGTCGGAGACCGCGTCCTGGTCATGCGCGAAGGCCGGCTGACCGCGGAGTTCGGCCACGAGGAGGCCACCGAGGAGAACATCATGGCCGCCGCCACCGGCCAGCTGCAGGAGCAGGCGCCATGACCTCGACCGTGACCGAGCGGCCGGATTCCCCGGGCGCCTCCCCCGGCGCCGGCTCACGCAAGCTGACCGAGCGGGTGTTCCGCATCCGCGAGTCCGGCATCATCGCCGTGTTCCTCGTCTTCGTGGCCGTCACCACGGCCATCCAGCCGTCCTTCCTGAACGAGCAGAACATCCAGTTCCTGCTGGTCAACACCGTCGTGTACGCGCTGCTCGCGCTGGGCGAGACGATGGTCGTGGTCAGCCGGAACGTGGACCTGTCCATCGGCTCGGTGCTCGGCCTGTCCGCCTACGTGTCGGCCAGCCTGTTCGGGCCGCATCCCGGCATCCCGATCCCGGTCGTCTTCCTGGTCGGCCTGGGCATCGGGCTGGCCTGCGGGATGGCCAACGGGCTGATGGTGGCCCTGGGCCGGGTGCCCAGCCTGGTCGTCACGCTGGCCACGCTGTACATCATCCGGGGCATCGACATCCTCATCGTCGGCGGGAACGAGGTGACCGCGCAGACGCTGCCGAACTCCTTCTCCAACATCCCGCGGACCAGCGTGCTCGGCGTGCCCTACCTGGCCATCGCGGTCGCGGTGGTGATCGGCATCGGCGCCTACTACCTGAGGTCCTTCCGGTCCGGCCGGGAGCTGTACGCGATCGGGTCGAACCCGGAAGCGGCCCGGCTGGCCGGCATCCCGACCGGCCGGCGGATCTTCACCGCGTTCACGGCCAGCGGCGGTATCGCCGGCCTGGCCGGCGTGCTGTGGGCGGCGCAGTACCAGACCATCGACTCCACCGCCGGGACCGGCTACGAGCTGACCGTGATCTCCGCCGTGGTGGTCGGCGGCGTGGCCATCTTCGGTGGCAGCGGCAGTGCGGTGGGCGCGGCCATCGGCGCCCTGCTGCTGTCGGCCATCAACTCAGCGCTGAACGTGCTGGGGATCTCGTCACTGTGGCTGGAGGCGATCTCCGGCTTCCTGCTGCTACTGGCCATCACGCTGGACCGGGTCATCTCCCTGCGGCTGCAGGCCGCGCTGCGACGAAGGAGTGCCGGCGTTGGAACCTGACCTGCTGACCCGGCGGCTCAGCACCGCCGCCCGGGCCTCGCTGCGCTGGGAGACCGGCCTGGGCCTGCTGATCGTGGCCATTGTGATCTTCGGCGCAGTCACCTCCGCCCAGTTCCTGACCAGCACGAACTTCTTCAACACCGGGGTCACCTCGGGCGAGATCGCCATCATGGCGCTGCCCATGACGCTGATCATCATCAGCGGCGAGATCGACCTGTCGGTGGCCTCGATCCTGGGCATGTCCAGCGCGCTGCTTGGCTACCTGTGGGCCCGGCACTGGCCGATGCTGGCCATCTTCGTCATGGTCGCGCTGCTCGGCATCGTGGCCGGCCTGATCAACGGCCTGCTGGTCACCCGGGTCGGGCTGCCGTCGCTGGCCGTGACGATCGGCACCCTGGCGCTGTACCGCGGGGTGGCACTGATCCTGCTCGGCCCCAACACCATCTCGAACTTCCCGACCAGCTACACGAACATCGGCATCAACCCGCTGCCGGGTACCCAGATCCCGTACAACGTGGCCATCTTCGTGGTGCTCGCGGTGGTCTTCGGCATCGTGCTGCACTTCACCGCGACCGGCCGGTCCATCTACGCGATGGGCGCCAGCCCGGAGGCCGCGCTGTTCGCCGGCATCCGTGTCAAGCGGGTCAAGACCATGCTGTACGTCACGTCCGGCCTGGTCTGCGCGCTGGCCGGCGTTCTGTACACGTTCCGCCTGGCCACCGCGGTGCAGAACAACGGCCTCGGCCTTGAGCTGTCCGTGGTGGCCATCGTGCTGCTCGGCGGGGTGTCCATATTCGGCGGCAAGGGCTCGCTGGCCGGCGTGGTGCTGGCCGTAATCGCCTTCGCCGCGCTGCAGAACGCGCTGCTGCTGACCAACTTCAACCAGGAGGCCACCGGCATCGTCATCGGGGCACTGCTGCTGGTCAGCGTGTTCGCCCCGAACGCCGCGGCCCTGTGGCGGGCCGGCCTGCACCGGTGGGCCCGCGGCCGGCCCAGCCGCGCCGCCCCATCCCCCTAACCCATACACCCGTGCGCTGCAAACAGAGTTGTTGACAGGCGCCGAACGATTGAAAGGATTCAGGTATGAGACCTACCGTCAGACGAGCGCTATGGGGGCCGCTCGTGCTCCTCAGCGCGTCCGCACTGCTCGCGGCGTGCAGTTCTTCCGGCACGTCCGGCTCGTCCTCGTCCTCCCCGGCCGCCTCGTCTGGCGGGCTGAAGTCGGGGCTCAAGGTCTTCATCATCCCGAAGAACCTGGGCAACCCGTATTTCACCACCGCGGACAGCGTGAAGTCGGGCGGCGCGATGGCCGCGCTGGCCACGCTGGGCGAGACCGCCACCGAGACCAGCGGCACCGCGGCCACGCCGTCGTCGCAGATCCCGGCCCTCCAGGCGGCGATCACCAAGGGCGCCAACGCACTCATCGTGTCGGCCACCGACCCGTCCGCGCTGTGCCCCACGCTGAAGTCGGCCATGGCCAAGGGCATCACCGTGGTCACCTATGACTCGGACGCCCCGGCCTGCCGGGACCTGTTCGTGAACCAGGCGTCCACCGCGCAGATCGGCACCAGCGAGGTGGACCTGCTGGCCAAGGAGATCCACGACAGCGGGGAGATCGGCATCGTGTCCGCGGCCGCCTCGGCCCCGAACCAGAACGCCTGGATCGGGTACATGAAGCAGGAGCTGAAGAAGTTCCCGAAGATGAAGCTGGTCACCACCGTCTACGGCAACGACGACCCGACCACCGCCACCCAGGTGACCCAGGGCCTGCTGCAGCACTACCCCAACCTGAAGGGCATCATCTCGCCGACCACGGTGGGCATCCTGGCCGCGGCCCAGGTGGTCTCGTCGTCCAAGTACAAGGGCAAGGTGATCGTGACCGGTCTGGGTACGCCCGACTCGATGAAGAAGTACGTGGCCAACGGCGTGGCCCCGGCCTTCGAGCTGTGGAACCCGGCCGACCTCGGCTACCTGGCCGCCTACGCGGCGGTTAACTTCGCCTCCAAGAAGATCAGCAACACGTCCGGGCAGTCCTTCACCGCGGGCAAACTCGGCAAGTTCACAGTCGGCGCGGAGCACAGCATCCTGCTCGGCCCGCCGTTCGTGTTCACCAAGGCCAACATCAACAACTTCAACTTCTGACCACAGGCGGCCCGGGGGCCAGCCGGCCCCCGGGCCCGCCAGACACGGAGGGAGCAGGGTGGAGTGGGCCTGCTCATCGGCTACCTGGAGACCGATGACTACACGGCCGCGCTGGACCGGATGGCCCGGGCCCCGGTCAACGGCCGGTGGCAGGCGGAGATGGCGGAGTTCTTCACCGACCTCGACGGCCTGCCGCCGGACCAGGGCTTCCGCCGCGTCGCCGAAGTCTTCCACCTGGACTGACCGCTTCCCGATGGATTACGCAACAGCCGCTGCCTGGAGATGACCTGAGATGCCTGACCTGACCGCCGTGAAGACCGCCCTGAAGGCGCAGCGGATCGAACTGCCGTCCTGGGCCTTCGGCAACACCGGGACCCGGTTCAAGGTGTTCGCCCAGCCCGGGGTGCCGCGCACGGTCCAGGAGAAGATCGACGACGCGGCGCAGGTGCACAAGTTCACCGGGGTGGCGCCCACCGTGGCGGTGCACATCCCGTGGGACAAGGTGGCCGACTACGCCGAGCTGGCCGCCTACGCCCGGGGCCAGGGCGTGGCGATCGGCACGGTCAACGCCAACGTGTTCCAGGACGACGACTACAAGCTGGGCAGCGTGTGCCACCCGGAGCCGCGGGTCCGCCGCAAGGCCCTGGCCCACCTGCTCGAGTGCGTGGACATCATGGACGCCACCGGCTCCCAGGACCTCAAGCTGTGGTTCGCGGACGGCATCAACTACCCGGGCCAGGACTCCATCGCGGCCCGGCAGGGCCGGCTGGCCGAGGCGCTGGACGCGGCTTACCGGCGGCTGTCCGCCAGCCAGCGGCTGATCCTGGAGTACAAGCTGTTCGAGCCGGCCTTCTACACCACCGACGTGCCCGACTGGGGCACCGCCTACCTGCACTGCGTGCGGCTCGGCGAGCGGGCCAAGGTGTGCGTGGACACCGGGCACCACGCTCCCGGCACCAACATCGAGTTCATCGTGGCCATGCTGCTGCGCGCGGGCAAGCTCGGCGCGTTCGACTTCAACTCCCGGTTCTACGCCGACGACGACCTGATGGTCGGTGCGGCCGACCCGTTCCAGCTGTTCCGCATCCTGCACGAGGTGCACACGGCGGGCGGGTTCGACCGCGCGGCCGG
>DASXIN010000139.1:0-11858 GCA_036497945.1 Streptosporangiaceae bacterium
GGCAGGATCAGCCGGTCAGACTCCGCCAGGGCCAGCGCCCGTTCGGCCGCCTGGTTCGCCGCGCGCAGGTCACCGAGCTCACGGTGGGCGAGCCCGGCCAGCAGGTGCGCCTCAACGACCGTGACGTAACCGAGGACCGGTGCCGTGCCGTCCAGAACGTCCTGAGCGGCGCCCAGGGCCCCGGCCGGATCGCCTTCCGCGAGGCAGATCACCGCGCGGGCATTACGTATCTCACCGGAGCTGGCCCGCTCGTCATCGAGCGCCGCGAGGGCGGCGCGGGCTTCGCCGGTCATCCCGAGGCGGGCTTGCGTGGCCAGCAGCCAGCCAGTCACCTGGCTCGCCAGCGCCTGCGATCCCTCTAGCTGCGATGCCAGGTGTTCGGCCGCGCCGAAGTCCTCAAGCGCTTCGTGGCGGCGGCCGCGACTGGCGTGCAGCATCCCGGCCGTCTGGTGCAGCAGCAGCCTGATGTCCGGCCCGGTGTCTGTTTGCAGGGCTCGTTCGGTGCGCTGCAGCCACCGCTCGCCCTCGTCGAACTCACCCAGGAACACCATCGTGCCCGCGAGCGTCATCAGCGCGGGTGCGATCACCGGCTCTGCGCCCCAGCCGTACCGCTCGGCGAGCGCTACCGCCTCCCGGCAGCGCCGCTGGGTAGTGGCGAACGCGTGGATCTTCGGCCTGGCCGCACCAGGGAAGATAGACGCGAAACCGAGCTGCGCGAGGCAGCCGACTTCCAGGTACGGCCGGCCGATCTCCCGGGCCAGGACGGCGCCCTCCCGGAGGTGGCGTTCTGCGTCTGGCAGCCCCAGCGACCACGCCTCGACGGTCCCCAGATTCATCAGCGCCACCGCGCGCAGGTCGCTGCCCAGCGCGATGTCTTCGGCGGACTGCCCGGCTACCGGGGAGGCCAGGAATCTGACCTGCTCGATGACGCCGGCCAGGTGACCGCGCCGCCTGGCCAGCGACAGTTTCAGCGACGCGATCGCCACCCGGAGGCCGCGCTGGCGATCTGGTGGCGTCGTCTCGGCGTGCGTCTCGGCGACCGCCAGGTGGGCGGCCGCCTCGTCCAGGCGCCCCTGAGCAAGGTCACCCATCGCGCGTACCAGGGCTAGCTCGGGGTGGTCCGCGCCCGGCGGGAAGGCCCGCACCAGCGCCTGCATGGTCTGCGCTTGCCCGTCGAGGGCCAGGCTGAACGAATGGTCGGCGAGCAGCCGGGCCGCGTCAGGCCACTCGCCCGCCGCTTGCGTGTGCCGGATGGCCTCGACCACCTGGCCCTGCAAGGTGAACCATCCGGCGGCGCGCCGGTGCAGCCCCGGCACCTCTTCGGGCAGCGTCCGGCGCAGCTCCAGCCGGAGCAGATCCCCGAATAGGTGGTGGTAGCGAAACCACGTCCGCTCGGGGTCGAGCGACACGACAAACGCGTTCGCGTCCTCCAGTTCCAGCAGGATCCGTTCCGAGCCAGGGCGGCCGGTCAGCAGATCGGCCAGCTCGCCGTTGACCCGATCGAGCAGCGAGGTGCGCAGCAGCAGATCCTTGACGTCATCGGGCTGGCGCTCCAGCATCTCAGCGATCAGATACTCCGCGACCGTGCGCTCGCTCCCGGAGAACTCCGCGACGAACCGTTCCGGGTCGGGGTGACCGGCCAGGGAGAGCGCCGCGAGCCGCAGCCCCGCGGCCCACCCTTCCGTCCGCTGGTGCAGCAGCGCTACCCCGGCCTCGGACAGCGCGATACCCGAGGCATCGAGCAGCTCGCGGGTTTCGCGCTCGGAAAAGCGCAGATCCGCCGCGCGGATCTCGGCCAGCTCGCCCGCCAGGCGCAGCTGATGCAGGCGCAGCTGGAGATCGCGCCGGATGGTCAGCACCACATGAACGTCGCCGGGAAGGTTCGTCAGCAACCGGGTGAGCTGGGCGAGCGCGTCCGGCGAGGTCAGCTCGTGGAGATCATCAATAACCAACGTGATGTCGCCACGAGCATCGGCGAGCTCTGATAGCACCCGGTCGACCATCGCCGGTGCATTGAAGTCGGGTGTCGCTGCTGGCGGTTCCGCACGGCCGGCCGTGGCCGAAGCGTGACGGACCGCGTCGAGCAGGGCGAGCCAGAACTGCTGGGCGTCGTGCTGGTCGCGTTGCACCTGCATGACGGCGAACCGGTGCGGCCGCCCCGGACGGTCGGCCCAGGCACGCAGCAGCGATGTCTTCCCGCTGCCGGCCGGAGCCGAGATGATCGTCACCTTCCGCGCCGCCGCGCGATCCAGGGCAGCGACGAGATCACCCCGGTCGATCAGCCGGGGAGCTGCTGGAGCCACTGTCAAGGGCCTGTCTTGATATCTACGCCTGACACCCCTACCGCCGGTCACGCAGTCCTGGCACCTTCTCTCGGTACCAGGCCAGCGCACGTACTGTCAACGGCGCCCGAACCTCGATTCTGCTGCACTCTCATCCACGCGCCACCGCGATCCCATCCCGTCCGGCGTTGTCCCGGTGCGGCGAATCACCTGCTCCCGGTGACGACCTCTCACCTGCCTGGTGGCAATCCTGGGTCCGTCGATCGCTGGTCAAGGAGAACGACATGACACTGGACAACCAGTTTCGCTGCGCCGGTGCAGGCGGTGCGCTTGGCCACGCGACTTACGGATTCGAGAGGTTCACATGACAACGACCACCAATTCGCCGGGTCGTGGCGCCATGATCGACGTGGAGGGTGTCAGCAAGTCCTTCGGTGAGACCAGGGCGCTGGCTGGCGTGGACATGAGCGTCCCGGCGGGGACCGTGCAGGGCCTGCTCGGCCCGAACGGGGCAGGCAAGACCACCATGGTGCGGATCCTGGCCACCCTGCTCGCCCCCGACACCGGGCGGGCCCGGATCAGCGGCGTGGACGTGCAGAAGGACCCGAACACCGTTCGTAGCCTGATCGGGCTGGCCGGCCAGTACGCGGCGGTGGACGAGACGCTCACCGGCCGGGAGAACCTGGTCATGGTCGGCCGGCTCTACCGGCTGCGGGCCAAGCTGGCCAAGGCCCGGGCCGTCGAGTCCCTCGAGCGCCTGGGGCTGGTGGAGGCAGCCGACCGTCCGGTGAAGACCTATTCCGGAGGCATGCGCCGCCGCCTGGACCTGGGCGCCAGCCTCGTCGGCCGGCCCCGGGTCCTGATCCTCGACGAGCCGACGACCGGGCTCGATCCCCGCACCCGGCTCGACATGTGGTCCTTCATCCGCGATCTGGTGGCCGAGGGAACCACCGTGCTGCTCACCACCCAGTACCTGGAGGAAGCCGACCAGCTCGCAAACCACAGCGTCGTCATCGACCGGGGCCAGGTGATCGCCTCAGGCACCTCCGATGAGCTCAAGGCACGGCTCGGCAGCGACCTGATCGCGATAGAGGTGCAGGCCGCCGAGCTGGACCGGGCCACAGCGGCGCTGCGCGGCATCGGCTGCGGCGCACCGGCCATCGATCAGGCGCACGCACAGATCACCATTCCGGTCTGCGCCCCGGTCCCGGACCTGATGGCGGCCCTGCGCATCCTGGACAGGGCCGGGATCGTCCCAGTGGACCTGGGGCTGCGGCGGCCCTCGCTCGACGACGTGTTCCTCTCGCTCACCGGGCGCAGCACCGGCGACGACGACCTCGCCGCCCCGCTTGCGACCACACCCCGCGCCCCCCGGCCTGCACGGAGCGCCGCATGACCGCCGTCCCAGCCGGCCCAGCCCTCCCGCCAGCGCAAGCGGAGGAGCTGACCGCGGTCGAGCCGGTCAGGCTCCCGCGCTCGGCCATCTTCGCCGACGCCCTGGTCATCGCTCGCCGCGACCTGACCGGCATCGCCCGCACCCCCCAGCTGCTGGTCTTTGCCACCATCCAGCCGGTCATGTTCGTGCTGCTGTTCCGCTACGTCTTCGGCGGCGCCATCCACGTCCCCGGGATCAGCTACGTGGACTTCCTGATTCCCGGCATCATTGTGCAGACGGTCGTGTTCGGCGGCACCTCCACCGCGGTCGGGCTGTCCCAGGACATGAGCAAAGGCATAATCGACCGATTCCGGTCCCTACCCATGTCCCGCTCGGCCGTGCTCGCCGGGCGAACCATCGCCGATCTGGCCCGCAACGTCTTCGTGGTGCTGCTGATGATCGTCGTCGGCATCGCCGTGGGCTTCCGCTTCCACAACGGCTTCGGGCCCGCCGTGGCCGCCGTCCTGGTCGCCCTGCTGCTCGGATACGCCCTGTCGTGGGTGTTCGCCTTCGTTGGGCTCACCGTCGCCGACCCGGAGAGCGCGCAGCTCGCCGGGTTCCTGTTCGTCTTCCCGCTGGTGTTCGCCAGCTCGGTCTTCGTCTCGATCAGCAGCATGCCCGGCTGGCTGCAGGCCTTCGCCAACGTCCAGCCCATCACCCGGGCCGCCAACGCCGTGCGGGCTCTCACCGAGGGCGGTCCCATCTCTGCCAACCTCATCTGGACCGTCGTTTGGAGCATCGCCATCCTGGCCGTGTTCGCCCCCCTGGCGGTCCGCCGCTACCGCGAGGTTTAGCACTACCAGGCGCCGGGTCCCGAGCCGATAACGCGCGTGAGCGGCATCCGTGGAGCGGCCGTCCCACCCACATCCCGTTCCTCGCCGACGGTGAGCTTGACCTATGGCGAGAGAACGCGCTTTAGGCCGGGGATGTCCCAGTCCGGCACGGTGGAGATGTACTCGAGGTCGTCCTCGCGGACGCGCTCTCCGCAGGTCGCGCAGATCACGCGAGTGCGGACCGGGTGGTCGTGGTGTTCCACCCGGAGGGGCGGTGTGTCGACGGCCCATTTGTCGCCCCAGGCACGGAGCGCGTGCAGCACAGGTACCAGTTCCCTGCCCGCGGCGGTGAGGTGGTAGTCGTACCGCGGCGGGCTGGATTGGTATTGCCGGCGCTCGAGGATGCCCGCCGCGACGAGGGCCTTCAGCCGCGCCGCGAGGCGGTCCCGGGGGGCTGCCGTGTTGCGCGCGATCTCGCTGAACCGGTGGTTGCCGAACATCACTTCGCGGACCGCCAGCAGCGCCCAGCGGTCTCCGACCAGCCCCAGCGCCGCCGCGGCCGAGCAGGGGCGGCCGTGCTGTGGCGCTGGTGGAGGCCTTCGCCATCGAGGCGGGCCCGCTGGGGATCGAGGCCGCGCTGCTCGAACCGGGCCCGGTCAGCTCCGGAGCGCTCGACCACGTCACCACCTACACCCTGCCCAACGATCCCTATACCCACCTGCCCGGCCGCGGCAGTACGCCCGCCAGCCAGATGATCACGCCGGAAGAAGTCGCGGCCGGGATCGCCGACGCGGCCGAAGCACCACAGCTGCCCCTGCGCATCCCCATCGGCCGGCCCGCGGCCGAGATCCTGACCGCACGCCAGGCCGCACCCGACGACCGCCCGTTCATCCCCGGTGCATCCACAGCCGTCCGGTCGTGAACGGCCAGTGGCGGCTAAGGGGGGCGTTATGTTGATCTCATGGGAGCGCCCACCTACAGTGTCCGGCCTCTCGACGAGTCAAGCTGGCCGGCCTTCGCCGCGCTAGTCGAGCACAACAACGGCGTCTTTGGCGGCTGCTGGTGCATCGGCTTCCATCCTGAGGGCGCCGCCAAGGGTCGCACGGCTGAGCTGAACCGGGACCGCAAGCTGGCTCGCGTGCGCGCGGGGACGGCACACGCGGCGCTGGTCTTCGACGGTGCGGACTGCCGGGGCTGGTGCCAGTTCGGCTCACCCGGGGAGTTGCCGCGGATCAAGAGCCGCGCCGCCTACGAGAAAGGCCAGACGATCACGCCGGACTGGCGGATCGGGTGCTGTTACGTCGGCCGGGGACACCGGCGTCAGGGTGTGGCTGCCGTGGCACTGGCCGGCGCGCTGGACCTGATCGCCGCCCTGGGTGGGGGAATCGTGGAGGGATATCCCGAGCACGCCGGCTCGGTGCCCGCCGGGTTCCTGTTCAACGGGGCGCTGTCGACCTACGAGAAGCTGGGGTTCACCCGGAACCGGCAGATCGGCAAGCATCGCTGGGTCGTGACCAAACCCGTCAAGCCCCGGCCTGCATAGCACGCATCATCGGCCGGGAACCGGCCGCGCCGCAGCCGTGCCCACGCTGCAAGCCAGCGCCTCCCGGGCCAGTGCAGCCAGGCCGTGCCGCGTCGCCCTGGCCGCTGCCTGGGCGAAGCCCCTGCCGCCCGCACGCCCGCGGGATGGGCGGACGGGGGTGGGCAGAATGGGCTGGTGCATAGCGAGGCGACGGGATCACTGGCCGGGCAGGTGGCGCTGGTCACTGGGGGTAGCGGCGGGATCGGGCGCGCGGTGGCGCACCGGCTGGCGGCGGCCGGGGCCAAGGTGGTGGTGGGCTATGGGCAGACCCGGTACGCGGCCGAGCGGACCGCGGCCGACATCACCACCGCCGGTGGCACGGCCATAGCGGTGGGCGCCGACCTGGGCCAGCCGGAGGCGCCCGGCGAGCTGGTCAGCGCGGTGGAGGACGCGCTCGGCCCGGTCACGGTGCTGGTCAGCAACGCTGGGCTGGGCCGCAGGCAGCCGTTGGAAGAGATCACCGCGGCGGACTTCGACGAGATGATGGCGGTCAACCTGCGCGCCCCGTTCCTGCTGGCCCAGCGCACGCTGCCCAGCATGGCCGCGCGGGGGTTCGGCCGGATCCTGTTCATCTCGTCGGTGGCCGCGTTCACCGGCGGGATCGTCGGGCCGCACTACGCGGCCTCGAAAGCCGGGCTGGGCGGGCTGACCCACTTCCTGGCCAGCCGCTTCGCCGGAGCCGGGGTCACCGTGAACGCACTGGCCCCGGCCCTGATCGCAGAGACCGGGATGCTGCCCGGCCAGCCGGACGAGCTGGCCGGCACGGTGCCGGTAGGCCGGCTGGGCCGCCCGGACGAGGTGGCCGACCTGGCCCTGGCCATCCTCGGCAACGGCTACCTGACCAGCCAGGTGGTCTCACTGGACGGTGGCATCTACCCGCGCTAGCGGTGAACTGGCGCGCCGGGCGGTGTGGGCACGTCCGCCGGGCAGTCGTACATGATGACCGTCACCGCGCGGGCCTCGGTGCTATCTGGGTTGGCATACCGGTGCGGCAGCGAGGACGGGAACTGCATGCTGTCACCGGGCGCCAGCCGGTAGGTCCCGAAGCCGACCGAGATGTCCAGGCGGCCGGTCAGCATCAGCACCATCTCGGTGCCGGGATGCGAGTAGAGCGTCGGGTTGGACTCCGCGCCCGGCCCGTAGACCAGCTCGAAGAAGTCGAGGTGGGCCATGGTCTCCGGGGTCAGCCGCTCCCAGCGCACGCCGCCTTCGATGTCGATCGTGGCCCGGTTCCCCTGGCGTACCACGTAACGGGCCTCAGCCAGGTGCTGGTCCGGCCCGGGCGTCGGCTGCGGCTGGCCCGCGCCCGCTGGCGCGGACGGGCGGGCCGCGGCGGGCTCCCGGAAGAACGCGTCCACCGGGACATCCAGCGCCTGCGCCAGGGCGAACAGGGTGGACACCGACGGGCGGGACTGGCCGCGCTCGATCTGGCTGATCAGGCTGGGGGTCACGCCGATTTCCCGGGCCAGCTCGGCCACCCGCAGACCACGCTCAGCCCGGTAGGCAGCCGCCCGCCGGCCGATGTCCCCGGCCAGGTCCCCGGACGCCGGATCGGTAGCAGCGCTCGCGTGAGTCATGGTGCCTTGAATGCTACTGCACGGGGGTTTCCAGGTTCCTATAGCACTGCTATCGTCCGCCGGAGGAGGTCGTACCGAAATTAACTGTCACTTAACAAAACTCACCGGCCCCGGCACTCAGGGAGCACGCCGTGACGTCACATGTCTCCGCCACCGGCGATCAGGCGGCCGGGGCTGCGCCGGGCCCGGCCGACGCGGTGGGCATGGTGATCGAGCGGGATGTGCCGGTGCGGGTGGACGACGGCGTCGTGCTCCGGGCCGACGTGTTCCGGCCGGCCGGCCCGGGCCGCTGCCCGGTCCTGCTCAGCTATGGCCCATACGCCAAGGGGCTGGCCTTCCAGGACGGCTACGCCGACCAGTGGCGCCTGATGGTCAGCCAGCACCCGGAGGTGGCCCGCGGCAGCAGCACCGCGCAGCAGAACTGGGAAGTGGTGGACCCGGAGAAGTGGGTGCCGGACGGCTACGCCTGCGTACGGGTGGACTCGCGGGGGGCGGGCCGGTCCCCCGGCGTGCTGGCGCCGTTCTCACCGCGGGAGACCCGTGATCTCTACGAGTGCATCGAGTGGGCGGCCGGGCAGCCGTGGAGCACCGGCAAGGTTGGGCTCACCGGGATCTCCTACTACGCGATGAACCAATGGCACGTGGCGGCGCTGAAGCCGCCGCACCTGGCGGCCCTCTGCGTCTGGGAAGGGGCCGCGGACTTCTACCGCGATGCCACCCATCACGGCGGCATCCTGTGCACGTTCTGGCGGAATTGGTACGACAAGCAGGTCACCGTGGTCCAGCACGGCAGGGGCGAACGCGGGCCGCGCAGCCAGGTCACCGGCGAGCCGGTGGCCGGGCCGGAGACGCTGAGCGATGCCGAACTGGCCGCGGCGCGGGTGCCGTTCGGCGAGCAGATCAGCGACCGGCCGCTGGACGGCGAGTTCTACCGGCAGCGGTCCGCGGACTATGCCGCGATCACCGTCCCGCTGCTGTCCGCGGCCAACTGGGGCGGCCAGGGCCTGCACAGCCGGGGCAACTTCGAAGGCTTCAGCCGCGCCGCGTCGGCCCAGAAATGGCTGGAAGTACACGGCCTGGAGCACTGGACGCATTTCTACACCGGCTACGGGACCGACCTGCAGAAGCGGTTCTTCGCCTGCTTCCTGCACGGGGACGACCGGGGCTGGCGGGACCAGCCACCGGTCCAGTTGCAGGTCCGCACGCTGGACGGGTTCATCCAGCGCGGCGAGCAGGAGTGGCCGCTGGCCCGCACCCAGTGGCAGCGGCTCTACCTGCGCCCGGCGCAGCGCACCCTGGACACCGCGCCGCCGCCCGCCGACGAGCGGGTGAGCTACGCCGCAGCCGGGGATGGCGTCACGTTCACCGCGCCACCGCTGCCCGCGGACACCGAGATCACCGGGCCGGTCGCGGCCCGGCTGTACGTGTCCTCGTCCAGCACCGACGCCGACCTGTTCCTGGTGCTGCGGGTGTTCACGCCGGGCGGCGAGGAGGTCACCTTCCCCGGCGCGATCGACCCGCACACCCCCGTCGCGCAGGGCTGGCTGCGGATGTCGCACCGCAAGCTCGACCCGGGCCTGAGCACCCCGTACCGCCCGTACCACGCACACGACGAGATCCAGCCGCTGACTCCGGACGTGGTCTACCAGGCCGACGTGGAGATCTGGCCGACCAGCCTGGTAATCCCGGCCGGTTACCAGGTGGCGCTGACCATCCGTGGCCGGGACTACGAGCGCCATCACCCCGGCGCACCCCGGCTGGGCTCATTCAAGAACGAGCTGACCGGCTGCGGCCCGTTCCTGCACGACGACCCGGCGGACCGGCCGCCGGAGTTGGCCGGCAGCGCGCAGACGCTGTGCACCGGCGGCAGCCGGGCGGCGTACCTGCTGCTGCCGGTCATCCCGCCCGGCTGAGACTCCAATTCGCCAGACCGCACTGACAGCTGGGGGTCCTTCGCGGCACCCGCGAGGGAAACAGTAGCCACCGGAAAGGACGGCCCGGCATGAAGGAAGCGTTCGGCGGCCTGAGCACCGACTGGAAAGAGGGCATCAACTGGGCCACGGTCCGGCAGTGGCGGCTGCAACGGGCCCGGGCCGCGATGTCCCGGCACGGCCTGGGTGCGCTGCTGCTCATGTACGACGAGAACATGCGTTACGTCTCGGCCACCTACACGCCGGGGTGGAACCGGCTGAAGCCGGGCCTGCGCTACGTAGTGCTGTGCGAGGGCAAGGAGCCGATCGTCTATGAGCAGGGCGACATCGGCATCCACCTGAAGACGCACAATCCGTGGATCCCGCCGCAGAACGTGCGGCATTCCTACAGCTGGATCAAGGGCGCGGCCGGGCCGGCGGCGCAGAGCCAGGCGGCCAAGTTCGTCACTGCCCTGGTCAACGATCTGGAAGAGGCGAACGTGCTGGACAAGCCGCTCGGCGTGGACTTCATCGACATCAACATGATCCAGGCGTTCCAGCACGCCGGGGTGACCTGGACCGACGGGATGACGCCGATGATGGAGGCCCGGTCGGTGAAGAGCCCGGATGAGCAGAAGGCGTTGCGCATCGTGGGCGCGATCTGCGACGCGCTGCACTACGAGTTCACCGAGTTCCTCCGGCCCGGGCTGACCGAGAACGAGGTGGCCGCGTTCGGCTTCGAGTACCTGTACAACATCCCGGGGATGGAGGACGTCGAGGACATCATCGTGTCGTCCGGGCCGAACGCGTGGCCGAACTGGCGCAACTTCTCCGACCGGATCATCCGGCCCGGCGAACTCGTGATCATCGACCTGGCCGCGCTGACCTGGAACGGGTACAAGTCCTGCGTGTACCGGACGTACTGCGTGGGCGGCACGCCGACCGACGAGATGCGGCGGTACTACGAGACCGCGCACACCTGGCTGTGGGACGCCATCGACGTGGTCAAGCCCGGGGTGACCACCCGCGACATCGCGGCCAAGTGGCCCTCGGCCCAGGAGGCCTGGGGGTACGCGGAAGAGGACCAGGCCGCGGCCAACCTGTGGGGCCATGGGCTGGGTCTGGCTCAGTACGACCGGCCGGTCATCTCCCGGATCTGGTCGCTGGACTACCCGGAGGAGATCAAGCCGGGCATGGTTTTCGCACTGGAGACGCAGCACGGGAAGGTGCACGACTTCGGCGTGCGGCTGGAGGAGATGCTGCTGGTCACCGACGACGGCCACGAACTCCTGTCGGCGTACAAGTCCGATGAGATCATCCTGGCCGGATGAGCCCGCGACTGCACAGGCTGCTGCCGCTGGGTCAGCTCGCTGGCCCAGCCGGCGGCACCGCGGCTGACCTCACCGCGGCCAGCCCCGCCGCGGCCGGTACCGCCGGGGCCAAGGCGGCGCGGCTGGCCGTGGCGCAGGCCGCGGGCTTCCCGGTGCTGCCGGGCTGGGTGCTGCCCGTGGCGGAGAGCCGCCCGGCCATCCGGGCCGGCGCGGCGGCGGTACGCGGCGGGCGGCCGGCCGCGGCCCGCCGGGCCGCGCTGGGCTGCCCGCCCGATCCGGAGCTGGCCAGGGAACTGCGCGCGGCGGTGTGTTCCCTCGGCGGGCGGGTGATCGTCCGCTCGTCGAGCCCGCTAGAGCGCGACCCGCGGTGGGCGGGCGCGTTCACTTCGGTGGCCGAGGTCGGTCCGGCCGACGCGGTGACCGCGGTGCGCAGCTGCTGGGCGGCCGCGTTCGCGGTCGACCCGCTGGCCCGGCTGGCGTCCTGCGGCCTGCCGCTCGACGCACTGGAGCTGGGCATCCTGATTCAGCCCGAGCTTCGCCCGGCCGCGGGCGGGACGGCCCGGGTGACACCGGCCACGGGAGGCACGGTCCGGGTGACACCGGCCGCGGGCGGCATCCCCCGAGTGACACCAGCCGCGGGAGGCATGACCCAGGTAACACCGGCCGCCGGGGCCACCCGGCCCGGCCCGGTCGATGTGGTCGTGGAGGGGGTGCGTGGGCATCCCGGTGCCCTGCTGGCCGGCTGGGCCGAGGGGGCGTCCGGGTTGGTCCGGCTGGCCGACCCGGGCGCGCCGGACTGGCCGGAACCGGCCAGCGCCGGGCCGCTGACCGAGCTGCTGGGAGCGGACCTGGTGGCTTCGGTGGCCCGGCTGGCCGCCGGGGTGTACTGGGCACTCGGCGATGCCAGCATCGAGTGGGCGGCCGACAACGGGACGGTGTGGCTGCTCCAGGCGATGGCCGCGGGACCC
>DASXIN010000140.1:0-24432 GCA_036497945.1 Streptosporangiaceae bacterium
CCAGTGGCTGCGCTTCCACACCCAGACCGCGGGCGTGTCGCTCACCGCGCAGCAGCCGGACAACAACGTGGTGCGCACCGCGATCGAGGCGCTGGCCGCGGTGCTCGGCGGGACCAACTCGCTGCACACCAACGCGCTGGACGAGGTGCTCGCACTGCCCAGCGAGCGGGCGGCCGAGATCGCGGTGCGCACCCAGCAGGTGATCATGGAAGAGACCGGGGTGGCCAGCGTGGCCGACCCGCTGGGCGGCTCGTGGTACCTGGAGGCGCTGACCGACCGGCTGGAGGCCGAGGCCGAGCAGGTGTTCGCCCGGATCCTGGCCATGAGCCCGGACCAGACGATGACCGGCGGGATCCTGCACGGCATCGAGACCGGCTGGTTCTCGGCCGAGATCGCCGAAGCTGCGTTCGCTTACCAGCAGAAGGTCGAGAAGGGCGATAAGAAGGTCGTCGGCGTCAACGTGCACACCGGCACGGTCGGCTCCCCGGTAGAGATCCTCCGGGTCAGCCACCAGGTGGAGCGGGACCAGGCGGCCGAGCTGGGCCGCCGCCGGGCGGCCCGGGATCAGGCGGCGGTCGATGCGGCGCTGGCCCGGATGCTGGACGCGGCCCGGTCCGGGGCGAACATGATCCCGCCGATGCTGGACGCGGCCCGGGCCGAGGCCACGCTGGGCGAGATCTGCGACGCGCTGCGCGCCGAGTGGGGCAGCTACTCCGAGGCCCCCGCGTTCTGAACGCCGGGCCGGAACCCGGCGCGCTCACCCTGGCGGGCCGTCTTTCCTGAGCCGCTGTACCAACGTCGCTGGGCGGCGGTCGAGGCATGGCTGGGATGCGGCAGGATAGAGGTATGCAGCAGCCCCGGGACTTTTCGCTCTACGGCGCTGTTGACCTGGGCGCGCGGCAAGCGGCCGCGCAGCGCAGTCAGCAGGCCGCGGCACGCCCCGGCGGGCAGGGTGGCCCGCCGGGCGGCAATGTGATGGACGTGACCGAGGAGACCTTCAACGTCGACGTCGTTGAACGGTCCCGGTCCGTGCCGGTCATCCTGGACCTCTGGGCCGAATGGTGCGAGCCGTGCAAGCAGCTCAGCCCGGTGCTGGAGAAGCTGGCCGGCGAGGCCGACGGCGACTGGGTGCTGGCCAAGGTGGACATCGACGCCAACCCGCAGCTGCGCGCCGCGCTGCAGGTGCAGAGCATCCCGATGGTGATGGCGGTGGCCGGCGGCCAGGTGGTGGACGGCTTCCTCGGCGCCATGCCGGAGGCCCAGGTGAGCCAGTGGCTCGGCCAGGTCATGCAGGTGGCCGGACAGCTTGGGCTGCCAGGGGCGGCCGGGGCAGCCGCGGCGGCGGCCGACGACCAGCCGGCTAACGGCCAGCCCGGCCGCGGGCCGGGCATGCCCGGTGGCCGCGGGCCCGGGATGGCGGCCGACCCGGCCTTCGACGACGCCCAGCAGGCCATGGAGCGCGGCGACCTGGACGCCGCGGCCGCCGCCTTCGAGCGGGTGCTGGCGGCCAGCCCAGGTCACCCGGTGGCCACCGTGGGCCTGGCCCAGGTGGACCTGATCCGGCGGGTGAGCTCCTACGACGAAGGGCAGGTCCGGCGGGACGCGGCCGAGCACCCCGGCGACGTCGACGCGCAGGCCCGGGTGGCCGACCTCGACGTGGCCACCGGGCGCACCGAGGAAGGCTTCGACCGGCTGCTCGGCGCGGTCCGGCGCACCTCGGGGGAGGACCGGGAGCGGGCCCGGGTGCACCTGGTCCGGCTGTTCGACGTGTTCCCGCCCGGCGACCCGAAGGTCACCAAGGCCCGCGCCACCCTGTCCAGCCTGCTCTTCTGACACCCCGCCGACGGCCGACGGCCGCCGCTCCTGTCGTGATCATGGGATCGGTGTCGTCATTGCGGCAGTAATCCCATGATCACCAGCTGGCGTTGTGGCTGATGGGGCTCAGCTGGCAGGTGGGGCAGCTTGGGTGCGGGCCGGGCCGGTCAGTGGCCTGGGTCGGACGGGATGGCGTCGGCCAGCTGCTCCAGGGCGGGCAGCGCGGCGGTGAGCGCGGCCAGCTGATCCGGGCTGAGCGTGCGCAGGCTGCCGGCCAGCATGATGGTGCTCTCCTGCCGGATCCGCTCCAGGATCGCGTGTCCCTCCGCGGTCACGGCCAGCGTGCTGGCCCGGGCGTCACCGGGCACCGCGCCGCGCCGCACGTAGCCGCGGTCTTCCAGCACGGTGACCAGCCGGGTCAGCGTGGAGGGGGCGATCTTCTCGGCGGCCGCGAGGTCACCGAGCCGGAGCGGCCCGGCCTTGTCCACGGTGGCCAGCGCGGACAGCTGAGTCGGGGTGAGCCCGGCCAGCTCGTGCCGCCGCAGGCTGCGGGACACGCGGGCGATGGCCACCCGCAGCCGGGTCACATCGATGAGCGGCGGGCCAGCCTCGTCCGGGGTGGCCACGGTGGCCGCGCTGGCGGCCGTTCCTGCGTTGGACACCCTTGCAGGGTACGTGGCCGCGGCCGGCCCTGGATACGCCGCCGGCCGGTGACCTGGGCTCCGGCCAGATCACCAGTGTCCAGGTGGCACGATTGGGGGCGGCAACATGGCGGCCGGGAAGGCGGGAGTTACGTGTCGGTAGCGCCGAGCGTGTCCTATTCGATCACCGTGCGGCTGGAGGTCCCGTCCCGCGGGCGGGCCGTCAGCGAGCTGACCCACGCGGTGGAGCAGAGCGGCGGCGCGGTCACCGCCCTGGACGTCACCCCGCTGGGACACGAGCGGCTCCGGGTGGACGTGACCTGCGCGGCCCGGGACACCGAGCACGCCGAGACGATCGTGCAGGCGCTGAGCGGCATCGCCGGTGTGACGCTCAGCAAGGTCAGCGACCGGACCTTCCTGCTGCACCTGGGCGGCAAGATCGAGACCGCGGTCAAGGTGCCGCTGCGCAACCGGGACGACCTGTCCATGGCCTATACCCCCGGGGTGGCCCGGGTCTCGATGGCCATCGCGGGCAACCCCGAGGACGTCCGCCGGCTGACCATCAAGCGGAACAGCGTCGCGGTGGTCACCGACGGCTCGGCTGTGCTCGGCCTGGGCAACATCGGCCCGTACGCCGCGCTGCCCGTGATGGAGGGCAAGGCCGCCCTGTTCAAGCGGTTCGCCGGGATCGACGCCTGGCCGGTGTGCCTGGACACCCAAGACACCGACGAGATCGTGCGCACCGTGCAGGTGATCGCGCCCGCGTTCGGCGGGATCAACCTGGAAGACATCAGCGCCCCGCGCTGCTTCGAGGTGGAACGCCGGCTGCGCGGCCTGCTGGACATCCCGGTCTTCCACGACGACCAGCACGGCACCGCGATCGTGGTGCTGGCCGCGCTGACCAACGCGCTGCGGGTGGTGGGCAAGAAGCTCGGCACGGTCCGGATCGCGATGTCCGGCGCGGGCGCGGCCGGCACGGCCGTGCTCCGGCTGCTGCTCGCCTCGGGCGCCTCGGACGTGGTGGTGTGCGACGAGAAGGGCGCCGTCTACGCCGGGCGGCCGGGCCTGGACGACAGCCTGCGCTGGGTGGCCGAGCACACCAACCAGACCGGCTACGACGGCGACCTGGCGGGCGCGCTGCGTGGCGCGGACGTGTTCATCGGGCTGTCCGCGCCGCACATCCTGACCGGAGCCGACGTGGCCGCGATGAATGCCGACGCGATCGTGTTCGCGCTGGCCAACCCGGATCCCGAGGTGGATCCGGATGAGGCGGCCCAGCACGCCGCGGTGGTGGCCACCGGGCGCAGCGACTACCCGAACCAGATCAACAACGTGCTGGCCTTCCCGGGGGTGTTCCGCGGGCTGCTGGACGCGCAGAGCCGGACGGTCACCGACGACATGCTGGTGGCCGCGGCCCGCGCCCTGGCCGGGGTGGTGTCCGCGGCCGAACTCGGCCCGCACTACATCATCCCGTCGGTGTTCAACCCGAACGTGACCGCCGCGGTGGCCGCGGCGGTCCGGGACGCGGCCGGCGATCACCGGGCCCGGGCCTGAATTCACCGGGTCCGGGCCTGGATTCACCGGGCCCGGGCCTGAATTGGGCGGGCTCCGGGCCTGCCCATCTCGCCTATGTCCGCCAGAATGGAGGCATGGAAGAGGAGGAGGACCTCTCGGGTCGGCTGCTGGTCGCCACGCCGCTGCTCGGTGACCCGAATTTCCGGCGCGCCGTCGTTCTCGTGGTGGAGGACGAGGCGGAGGAGGGCACGCTCGGCGTGGTGCTGAACCGGCCGACGGAGGTGCCGGTCGGGCAGGTGCTGGAGTCGTGGACGGACCTGGTGACCGGGCCGTCGGTGGTCTTCCGGGGCGGGCCGGTCGCGCCGAACAGCGCGCTGGCCCTGGCCATCGTGCCGGGGGACACGGAACCGGTCGGGTGGCGGGCCTTGGACGGGTCGGCGGTGATGTCACGGGTCGGGCTGGTCGACCTGGACGCGCCGCCCCAGTTGCTGGCAGGCGGGATCGACTCACTTCGGGTGTTCGCCGGCTACGCGGGCTGGGGGCCTGGCCAGCTGCAGGCGGAGATCGACGAGGGGGCCTGGTACGTGCTGTCCGGTGAGCCGGCCGACGCGTTCATGGCCGAGCCGGAGCAGCTCTGGAAAGCGGTGCTGCGCCGGCAGGGCGGCAACCTCGCGATGGTAGCCAACTACCCGGACGACCCCTCGCTCAACTGAGCTGGCCGGACCGCGCAGTAGACTCCGCTCTCATGAACACCGAGGTTCTTCCTGATACCGGCACTCGCGAAGACACCACCACTACGCCGGATGTGTCGTTCGGCGACGGCGACCACGAGCGGTTCGCGCACTACGTCGACAAGAACAAGATCGTCGATAGTGCGGTCACCGGCACGCCTGTGATCGCGCTGTGCGGCAAGGTATGGGTGCCGAGCAGAGATCCGAAGCGGTTCCCGGTCTGCCCGGACTGCAAGCGGATCTACGAGTTGCTGCCGTCCGGGGACGACTGAGCGGACCAGTGCTCGATGGGTGTGCCGGTGACGGTCACGCCCGCCGCACGCATGGCCCGCAGGGTTTCCGCGGTGGTCGTGGGGTCCACCCCGGCGGTCAGCCACAGCAGCACCCCGGTGGTGAAGCCTTCCTGCGCTGCCGACAGAGCGGTTGATCCCACGCAGTAGTCGGTGGCGATGCCGGCGATCTCCACCTCGGTGATGCCGCGGGCACGCAGCCAGTCGGCCAGTGATGTGCCCTCGTCGTTGCTGCCCTCGAACGCGCTGTAGGCCGCCTGGTGACTGCCCTTGCTGAACACCGCCTCGACCCGGCTGGTGTCCAGGTCCGGGTGGAAGTCGGCACCCGGCGTGCCCACCACGCAGTGCGGCGGCCAGGAGTTCATGTAGTCCGGGCTGGCCGAGAAGTGGCTGCCCGGGTCGATGTGGTAGTCCCGGGACGCCACCACGTGCTGGTAGGGCCCATCCGCGACGAACCGGCTGACTGCCCGGGCCACCTCACCGCCGCCGGCCACGGCCAGCGAACCGCCTTCGCAGAAGTCGTTCTGCACGTCCACGATCACCAGCGCCCGCACAGCCCGAGCGTACGGCATCCGCCTGCCTATCCGGCGTCGGCGCCGATCTCCGCCGGGGTGCCGCCGGTGATCCGCAGCAGTTCGGCGAACGAGGTGGGAAACACGGTGTGCGCGTGCCCGGCCGCCGCCCACACCACGTCGTACTTGTCCAGCCACACGTCGACCAGGGTGCGCAGCGGCTGCGGGTGGCCGACCGGGGCCACGCCGCCGATCACCTGGCCGGTGCTGGCCCGGACGAAGTCCGGGTCGGCCCGGCGGACCGGGCCGGTGCCGAGCACCGCCGCCACCCGCGACGTGTCCACCCGGTGCGCCCCGCTGGTCAGGATGAGCAGCGGGGCGTCATCGGCCCGGAAAACCAGGCTGTTGGCGATCGCGCCGACGTCGCAGCCGAGCTGGGCGGCGGCGGTGGCCGCGGTGGGTGCGGGCTCGGGCAGCTCGGTCACCTGGCCCGGGACGCCCAGGGCGCGCAATGCCGCGGCGACTTTGGCCGTGCTGGGATGCATGCCCGCCAGGTTAACGGCGGGCGTGCCGCCCCGCGAAACGCTTATCCGCGGGTGGCTCGTGGCTCAGCGGACCCGAGGTGCGGAACAGGAATTCGGCGTAAGTGTCCGGCGGCTGGGCGCCGCCGTCCATCAGGAACCGGTCCGGGCTGAACTGGAGCTCGGCCATCCGGCGCTGTGCGCGGTTGCACTCGGCGACGGTGGCCGCCACCGCCCGTGCCGCCCGGCGGACGGCCCCGGTCAGCTGGTGAAGCGCGTGCCCGCCCCTCCGACGGGCGTTTGGTGAGTTCTGGTCGGTGTGAGTCATAGATCCAGCTTGCCCGGGCCGTCCGGGCGCTACCAGTGGCAGTCGTGACAGTTGACGGCAAGATCCTGCCACCGCATGATAGGACCATGCTGCGCAACGTGGCCGTGGTCATCCTGAACGAGTTCACCCCGTTTGAGCTGGGCGTAGTCTGCGAGGTCTTCGGCGT
The DNA here is from genome assembly GCA_036497945.1 of Streptosporangiaceae bacterium. Classification (GTDB taxonomy): domain Bacteria; phylum Actinomycetota; class Actinomycetes; order Streptosporangiales; family Streptosporangiaceae; genus RYN-230. The sequence continues at coordinate 6,520 of DASXIN010000140.1, forward strand.
GGACCGGACCGATGACGGGCTGCCCCGGTACGACTTCGCGGTGGTCGGCGGGGAGCCGGGTCCGCTCCAGTCGTCGGCCGGCTTCACCGTGCAGCCAGGCTTCGGCCTGGACCGGCTGGCCGCCGCCGACCTGGTCGTGGTGTCCGCGGTGTGCGACTCCCGGCTGTACTGGCCGGCCGGCCCGGAGTTCCCGGCGCCGATGATCGAGGCCCTGCAGGCCACGGTGGCCCGCGGCGCCCGGGTGCTGAGCGTGTGCACCGGCGCGTTCGCCCTCGGCGCGGCCGGCCTGCTGGACGGGCGGCGGTGCACGGCGCACTGGCGGCAAGCCGCCGAACTGGCCAAGCGGTACCCGGAGGCCATGGTCAACCCCGACGTGCTCTACGTGGACGAGGGCCTGGTCATCACCAGCGCGGGCACCGCGGCGGGCATCGACGCCTGCCTGCACCTGGTGCGCAAGGAGCAGGGCACCCGGGTGGCCAACGGGATCGCCCGGCGGATGGTCGTCCCGCCGCACCGGGACGGCGGCCAGGCCCAGTACGTGGACCAGCCGGTGGCCGTGCTGTCCTGTGACACGCTGGGCGAGGTCATCGGCTGGATGCAGCGCCACCTGGCCGAGCCGGTCACCATCCGGCAGCTGGCCGAGCGGGCGCACCTGTCCGAGCGGACCTTCGCCCGCCGGTTCGTCCAGGAGACCGGGACCACGCCGCTGCGCTGGCTGACCGGCCAGCGCATCCTGCTCGCCCAGGAGTTGCTGGAGGAGACCGACGCGTCCATCGACCTGATCGCGGACCGGGCCGGTTTCGGCAACGCGGTCACGCTGCGGCATCACTTCCGCCTCTGGCGCGGCACCACGCCGCAGGCTTACCGGCGGGCGTTCCGCCCGGACGTCACGGCAGCCGCCCCGGACTACCACCCCTCCGCGGTCCTGGACGGCCACCCGCCGTCGGCGCCGGGCGGCTACTCGTCCTCGTCCAGCGGCCGGAACACGGTCGGGATGGCCGGGTAGCCCCGGGACAGCTGCGCCGCGTGCACCGGCAGCTCGGCCAGCGCCGCGCGGTGCCGTTCCCGGGCCGCGGCCAGCGGTTCCCGGCCGACTATCTCCCCGTGCCGCACCAGCTGCCGCAGCAGCGGCCGCGCCGGGTGCCCGGCCAGCGCGTCTTCGGCCCCGTTCGTGGTGATCACCTCGGCCACCGAGGCGCCGGTGTCATCGAGCCGCCGGGCCGCCCACTTGCGGCCGCCGCGGCCGGGTTTGCCCACCGAGCGCTTGGCCACCGGGAGCAGCTCCCCGGTCCCGTTGCCCTCCAGGGCCCGGGCCACCAGCTTGTAGACCAGCGCCGCGGTCGGCGCCCCGGACCCGGTGACCAGCGAGGTGCCCACTCCGTAGCCGTCCACCGGCGCGGCGGCCAGCGCGGCGATGGAGTACTCGTCGAGATCGCCGCTGAGCACGATCCGGGTCTTGGCCGCGCCCAGCTCGTCGAGCAGGGCGCGCACCCGCCCAGTGACCCGGGGCAGGTCGCCGCTGTCGATGCGCACCGCGCCCAGGCCGGGCCCGGCCAGCTCGACGGCGGTGCGCACCGCCCGCTCCACGTCGAACGTGTCCACCAGCAGCGTGGTCCCGGTGCCCCACGAAGCGAGCTGGGCGGCGAACGCGTCCCGCTCGCTGTCGTGCACCAGGGTGAACGCGTGCGCGCTGGTGCCGCTGGTCGGGATGCCGTAGTCATACCCGGCGCGCAGGTTCGACGTGGTCGCGAACCCGGCGATGTAGGCGGCCCGGGCGCTGGCCACCGCGGCCTCCTCGTGAGTGCGCCGGGAGCCCATCTCGATGATCGGCCGTCCGTCGGCCGCGGTCACCATCCGGGACGCCGCCGACGCGATCGCCGAGTCGTGGTTCAAGATGGACAGGGCCAGCGTCTCCAGCACCACGGCCTCGGCGAACGGGGCCTGCACGACCAGGATCGGCGAGCCGGGGAAGTAGCAGTCGCCCTCCCCGTAGCCCCAGACGTCCCCGGTGAACCGGTAGGACTCCAGGTAACGCAGGGCCGCCTCGTCCACGATCCCGCCCTCGCGCAGGAACGCCAGCTCCTCGGGGCCGAAGCTGAACCGCTCCAGCGCGTCCAGGAACCGGCCGGTCCCGGCGACCACGCCGTACCGCCGGCCATGCGGCAGCGCGCGGGCGAACATCTCGAAGACGGTGCGCCGTCCCGCGGCGCCGCTGCCCAGCGCGGCGGTCAGCATCGTCAGCTCGTACCGGTCAGTGAGCAGGGCTGTGCTCGAGTTAGCCGTCACGAGCAGCAAGACTACGGATGCCCCGAGCGCACCGGATCAGCCGCCTTGGCCGCGTACCGTCAGTAATGACTCAGCCGGCCTGTGGCCGGGGCCCAAGTGCCGGGGGACAGGGTGGCCGGACCGGGCTGAGAGACTAGGAGACAACCATGCCGGGAGGTGAGCGTCGGTGAGCGTGGCACCAGCAGAGGTCGAGCGGCCGGAGGTGCGGCAGGAAGCCGTCCCCGACACGCCCTGGGTCACTATCGTGTGGAACGACCCGGTGAACCTCATGTCCTACGTGACCTACGTGTTCCAGCAGGTATTCGGGTACTCGAAGCGGAAGGCCGAGAAGCTCATGCTCGACGTGCACCACAAGGGCAAGGCCGTGGTCTCGGCCGGCACCCGGGAGTCCATGGAACGCGACGTGGCCGTGCTGCATGGCTATGGCCTGTGGGCCACGGTCAGTCACGACAAGTGAGCGGACCGGACCCGGGCAGCGCAGCGGAAGCAGGTGACCTGATGGGAGGCTTCCGCTCGCGGCGGAAGGGCGGGGTGACGGCCCGGTTCGCCGCGTCCCAGGCCGGCATCATCCGAGCCCTGGTCAGCCAGGTCGAGGAACTGGTCGGCGACCCGGCTGACCCAGCTGGCGCCGCGCCGGGCCAGGGCGGCCTGCGCGAGCGGGGTACGGGCGGCCCACTGGACGACGTGGCCGCGCTGCTCGGCAACCCTGGCCCGGACACCCCGCCGGACGACCCGGTGCTGGCCCGGCTGCTGCCCGACGCCTACCGGGACGACACCGAGGCGGCCGGGGAGTTCCGCCGGTTCACCGAGCAGGACCTGCGCTCCGGAAAGTTGGCCGCGGCCCGGATCGTGCTCGACACGCTGCCCGAGGAGGGTGGCCGGGTAGAACTGTCCGAGCAGGACGCACAGGTCTGGCTGCGCGCGCTGAACGATGTCCGGCTGGCCCTGGGGGTGCGCCTGGACATCACCGAGGACTCTGCGCAGCGCAGCCAGGATCTCGACCCGGCCGACCCGCGGTCGGCCTACCTGTGGGTCTACGACTGGCTCACCTACCTGCAGGAGACGCTGGTCCGCGCGCTCTGGTAATACGCTCTGAGGCATGCTGACGCTGCATCCCGCGCTGCGGGACAAGATCGTGTCGCACGCCCGCGCGGACCACCCCGACGAGGCCTGCGGGGTGATCGCCGGCCCGGCCGGCACCGACCGCCCGGAGCGGTTCATCCCGATGCTGAACGCCGCGCGCTCGCCCACGTTCTATGAGTTCGACTCGATGGAACTGCTGCGGGTCTGGCGGGAGATGGACGACCGGGACGAGGAGCCGGTGGTTATCTACCACTCGCACACCGCGACCGAGGCTTACCCGTCCCGCACCGACATCACGCTGGCCCAGGAACCCGGCGCGCACTACGTGCTGGTGTCCACCCGCGACCCGGACGAGGCGGAGTTCCGCTCGTTCCGCATCGTGGACGGAGTGGTGGCCGAGGAAGAGGTCCGGATCACCGCCGACGCGGCCGGGCCAGCCGTGGAATGATCGCCCGGGACGCTGGTGTTGGCACCCGGTGAGCGCCCTAGTTTCGCGGGTACATTCCGTTGGCCGGGCACCCGTAGACAGACCGTCAGATCCTGGAGAGTTCCACATGGCCATCGAAGTCCGCATTCCGACCATCCTGCGCACCTATACCGGCGGGGCCAAGGCGGTGGAGGGCTCAGGGACGACGCTGGAAGAGCTGTTCGGCGACCTGGACAACCGCTACGGCGGCCTGCGCGAGCGGCTGCAGGACGAGTCCGGGCTGCGCCGGTTTGTCAACGTGTACCTGAACGACGAGGACGTGCGCTTCCTCGGTGGCCTGGCCACGCCGGTCAAGGATGGTGACACGGTGACCGTGCTGCCAGCCGTGGCGGGCGGGGCCCGCTGACCCTCCGGGGGACCCGATGCGTTACGACTCGCTGCTCGACTCGCTCGGCGGAACCCCGCTGGTCGGGCTGCCGAGGCTGTCCCCGGGGCCGGACCAGCGGCTGTGGGCCAAGCTGGAGGACCGCAACCCGACCGGCTCGGTGAAGGACCGCGCGGCCTTCTTCATGATCGAGCAGGCGGAGAAGGATGGCCTGCTCGTGCCCGGGTCCACCATCCTGGAACCCACCTCCGGGAACACCGGGATTTCCCTGGCCATGGTGTCCAAGCTGCGTGGTTACCGGATGATCTGCGTGATGCCGGAGAACACGTCGGTGGAACGCCGCCAGATGCTGGAGATGTACGGCGCTCAGGTCATTTCGTCGCCGGCCGCGGGCGGCTCCAACGAGGCGGTCCGGGTGGCCAAGCGGCTGGCCGGGGAGCACCCCGACTGGGTCATGCTGTACCAGTACGGCAACGAGGCGAACAGCCGGGCGCATTACGAGACCACCGGCCCGGAGATCCTGGCCGACCTGCCCGGGATCACCCATTTCGTGGCCGGGCTGGGCACCACCGGGACGCTCATGGGCGTCGGCCGCTACCTGCGCGAGCACGTGCCGGGCGTGTCCATCGTGGCCGCCGAGCCGCGGTACGGCGAACTGGTCTACGGGCTGCGCAACATCGACGAGGGCTTTGTCCCGGAACTGTACGACCCGTCCGTATTGACCAGCCGGTTCTCCGTGTCCTCGGCGGACGCGCTGCGCCGCACCCGGGAACTGCTGGACTCCGAAGGCATCTTCGCCGGCATCTCCGCGGGCGGCGCGCTGCACGCCGCGCTGGGCATGGCGGCCAAGGCCCAGGCGGCCGGCCAGCGCGCCGACATCGCGTTCGTGGTGGCCGACGGCGGCTGGAAATACCTGTCTACCGGCGCGTACTCCGGCACTCTGGAAGAAGCCGAGGACCGTCTGGAAGGCCAGCTATGGGCCTAACGCCGGCCCCCGCGCACTGCCCCCGGCCGGCTCCCGGCCGCCCGGGGACCTCAGGCGCTACGCGCGGCCGCCAGGAATGACCGTCTTCGACGAGGCCACCGCGGTCCGCCGGGTCGGGGAGGGCCGGTACGAGGTCACGCCGGATGACCGGTTCGCCATCGCCGGGGCGGTCAATGGCGGGGTGCTGCTGGCCAGTGTGCTGCGCGCGGTGCTGGACACTTCGCCGCATCCGTATCCCATCGCGACCAGCGCGCATTTCCTCCGCGCGCCGCGGCCCGAGCCCGCCCAGGTCGAAGTGAGCTGGCTGAAGCAGGGCAAGGTCGCGGCCACCGCCCGGGCCACCCTGGTGCAGGACGGCCTGCCCGTGCTGGAGACCACGGTCACCACCGGCGCACTCGGCGATCCGGCCGACACGGTCGGGCTGTCCTGGACCGGCGAGCCGCCCTGGCTGCCGCCGATCGAGCAGTGCCTGGGCGCGCGGAACGCGCCGCACCGGGTGTTCACCGGCTACGCCAAGCAGGTGGACCTCCGGCTGGACCCGGCCACCGCGGGCTGGACCCGCGGCCAGCCGGCCGGTGTGCCGGAGATGCGCGGGTACTTCCAGCTGGCCGAGGAGCGTGACCCGGATGCCCTGCTGCTCGCCCTGGCGGTGGACTCGCTGCCGCCGGTGGTGTTCGGCATCGAGGTGGTCGGCTGGTCGCCCACGGTCGAGCTGACCTGGTACATGCGCGCGGTGCCGGACCCGGGGCCGCTGCGCGTCGCGGCCCGCTGCCGGCACGTCAGCGGCGGCTGGTTCGACGAGGAAGCCGAAGTCTGGGACAGCGCGGGCCGCCTGGTCGCGCAGAGCCGCCAGATCGCCCTGGTCGGCCGGGGATGAGTTAGCGGGGCGTCTCCCGGACTAACCTGATCATCGTGCGTCTTACCGTGGTGGGCTGCTCAGGATCGATCCCGGGGCCGGACAGCCCGGCGTCCTGCTACCTGATCGAGGAGCAGGGCTTCCGGCTGCTGCTCGACCTGGGCAATGGGGCGCTCGGTCCGCTGCAGCGGCACGCGCCGCTGACCGGCATCGACGCGGTCTGCCTGAGCCATCTGCATGCCGACCACTGCCTGGACCTGTGCCCGCTCTGGGTGGCCCAGATCTACGCGCCGGACGGGCCGCGGCCACGCATCCCGGTGTCCGGCCCGGACGGCACCCCGGAGCGGATGGCCCAGGCCTATGGCTTTGCCGAGGACCCTGGTATGACCGGGGCGTTCGAGTTCGGCACGCTGCAGCCCGGGACGCGGCGGATCGGCCCGTTCGAGATCACCCTGGCCCGGATGAACCACCCGGTCGAGACGTACGGCTTCCGGGTCGCGGCCGGCGGCCGGGTCATCGCCTACTCGGCCGACACCGGGCCGTCCGACGCCCTGGTCGGCCTGGCCCGGGACGCCGACCTGCTGCTCTGCGAGGCGACATTCCTGGATGAGCCGGGGCAGCCGGCCAACCTACATATGTCGGCTAAACAGGCCGCCGAGCACGCGGCGCGGGCCGGGGTGGGCCAGCTCATGCTCACCCACCTGGCACCGTGGCACGACCGGCAGCGCAGCCAGGCCGAGGCGGCCGCCGCGTTCCCCGGGCCGCTCGTGCTGGCCACCTCCGGGCTGGCCGTCGACCTGGGCTGAGCTCGCCCGGGCCGGCTTGCGGCTGACCGGGGGCTGCCCGGGCTGCGCTTAGGATGCTCAACCATGCGGGTACTCGTGACCGGCGGCGCCGGGTTCATCGGCTCACATCTCACCGACGGGTTCCTGGCCCGGGGGGATGAGGTCACCGTGGCCGACGACCTCTCGGCCGGCCGGGCTGGCCGCCTGGACGGCCAGGTCCCGCTGCACAAGGTGAGCATCGCCGACGCGGCCGCGTTCACCGCGCTGATCCGGCAGGTCCGGCCCGAGCTGATCTGCCACCTGGCGGCGCAGATCGACGTCCGGTCCTCGGTCAATGCCCCGGCCGAGGACGCCGGGGTCAACGTGGTCGGCACGGTCAACGTGCTGGAGGCGGCCCGGGCCACCGGCGCCCGGGTGCTGTTCGCATCCTCGGGCGGCGCCATCTACGGCCGCGACGCCCCGATCCCGTCCCGGGAGGACGTGCTGGCGCTGCCCGAGTCGCCGTGCGGCATCGCCAAGCTCTGCGCGGAGCAGTACATCGGGCTGTACAACCGGCTGCACGGCACCCGGCACTCCGTCCTCCGGCTGGCCAACGTGTACGGGCCACGGCAGGATCCGGGCGGGCAGGCCGGGGTCATCCCCATCTTCTGCGGCTACGTGCTGGCCGGGCAGGACGTGCCGATCTACGGCGACGGCACGCAGACCCGGGACTACGTCTACGTCGGTGACACGGTCAGCGCGTTCCTGGCCGCGGCGGACGCGGGCCGCCCCGGGACGTGGAACGTCGGCACCGGGGTGGAGATCAGCGTGCTGGACATCGTGGCCATCATCGGGCAGGTGGCCGGCTGCCGAGTGGCCCCGCGGTTCAGCCAGCCCCGCCCGGGTGAGCTGCTGCGCAGCGCGCTGGCCGTCGGCCGGGTGGGCCGGGACCTGGGCTGGCGGGCGCAGACCCAGCTGGCCGCAGGCATCGGCGCGGTGTACCGCTGGATCGAGGCCGGCACACACGACCGGATTGGGATTTAGCTGTGTTAGCCCGGGGGGACGACCCCCCGGAACCCCCCGGTCGCCGCTTCGCGCCGAACGCCGACTCGGCGGGAACACGCCTCCGGCGCGCCCCACCTCACCGGCGCAGTTCTGGCGCGGGCCAAACCCCTCCTGCTCCGCTGCGACCCCTGGCCGGCGTGGGCTGCCATAGGCTAACGCACATGTCCCGACCCGATGGGCGCAGCAACGCTTCGCTGCGCGAGATACGGATGACCCGCGGCTGGCTGGAGCACGCGGAAGGCTCGGTGCTGGTCGAGTTCGGCGGCACCCGGGTGCTCTGCGCGGCCAGCGCCACCGAGGACGTGCCGCGCTGGCGGCGCGGCAGCGGCCTGGGCTGGGTGACCGCCGAGTACGCGATGCTGCCCCGGGCGACCAACACCCGCGGCGACCGCGAGTCGGTCAGGGGCCGGATCGGCGGCCGGACGCACGAGATCTCCCGGCTGATCGGCCGCTCGCTGCGCGCCTGCGTGGACGCCAAGGCGCTGGGCGAGAACTCGATCGTGATCGACTGCGACGTGCTGCAGGCCGACGGCGGCACCCGCACCGCGGCCATCACCGGCGGGTTCGTGGCGCTGGCCGACGCGGTGGCCTGGCTGCGCGCCCGCAAGCGGCTCAAGGGTGACCCGCTGGTCGGCTCGGTGGCCGCGGTCAGCGTGGGCATCGTGGACTCGCAGCCCCGGCTGGACCTGTGCTACGAGGAGGACTCGGCCGCGCAGACCGACATGAACGTGGTGTGCACCGGCGACGGCGGGTTCGTCGAGATCCAGGGCACCGCCGAGCGCGAGCCGTTCAGCCGCGAGCTGCTCACCGAACTGCTCGATCTCGGCGTGGCCGGCTGCGCCGAGCTGACCCGGATTCAGCGGGAAGCGCTCGGCTGGTGAGCAGCAAGCTCGTCCTGGCCACCCGGAACCCGGCCAAGCTGGCCGAGCTGCGCCGGATCCTCGAGGCCGGACGGGTCCCAGTCGAGGTCGGTGACCTGGCCGAGTATCCGGGGATGCCCGAAGTGGCCGAGACCGGGCTCACCTTCGCCGAGAACGCGCTGCTCAAAGCGCGGGCGGTGGCCGCGTTCACCGGCCTGCCCGCGGTAGCCGACGACTCCGGCCTGTGCGTCGACGCGCTGAACGGGATGCCCGGCGTGCTGTCTGCCCGCTGGTCCGGGAAGCACGGCGACGACGAGGCCAACCTGTGGCTGGTGCTCGGCCAGATGTCCGATGTGCCGGCCGGCCGCCGCGGGGCGCGCTTCGTCTGCGCGGCCGCGCTCGTCCTGCCGTCCGGTGCCGAGCAGCTCACCGAGGGCGTGCTGGACGGGTCGCTGACCCGGGAGCCGCGCGGCAGCAACGGCTTCGGCTATGACCCGATCTTCGTCCCGGCCGGCGGGGAACGCACCACCGCCGAGCTGACCGCAGCGGAGAAAGACAAGATCAGCCACCGGGGCCGGGCGCTGCGCGCGCTGGCCCCGGTCATCGCGTCACTGCTCGGCTAGCGCTCTTCGGCTAAGCACGGGCGCGCGGAACGGCCCGCCGTGCCCCAGGCTGCTGCCCAGGGACGCGGCGGGCCGTTGCGTGATGTGGTCAGCCCGCGTCACTCACCAGTGGGTCGGCATACCGCTCGGTGTCGCGGTGGGAGTGGTGCCGGTGGCCGGCGCCGTGCTGGCCGGCGTGGGCGTCATCGCGGTGGTCGGCCGCGCGGTGGCGGTAGCCGCCATCGTCGGGGTCGGGGTGGCCGTCACGGTGCCCGTGCCAGGCAGGATGAAGACCACCGTGGTGGGCGGCATGCCGATGTGCATCGGCTGGTTGAACGAGTTGATGGTCAGCGTGATGGTGAACGTGGTGTTGCCTGCCACCTCGATCAGCACCAGCTTGCGCACCATGTGCGACGGGTCCAGCCAGGTCCGGAACCGGGTCATGGTGATCCCGGCGTTCATCCAGGACTGCACCATCGGCTGCATGCTGGAGGACAGCTTGTTCAGGATGTCCGCCAGCACGATGTGGCCGCCGTACTCACGCATCCGGAAGCCGCCGAAGTGCGTGCTGCCCATGTAGCGCATGTTCGACCCGAACGGGAACATCTGGGTCTGCACCAGTGGGCTGCTGCCCTCCAGAAGCGCCAGCAGCGGCCCGAGGTTCAGGCCCGAATTGCTGCTCATGGCGGACATCGAGCTCTCGATCCACCGCTTGTGGTAGGTGCTCATGAAGAACGGGCTGCGCATGTAGGCCATGCCGTTGCTCAGGATGATCTTCACGTTACCCAGCTGGCCGGCGTTAGCCATCATGGAGATGGTCGGCGAGGTGGGCGTCGTGGCCACCTCGTTCATGGTGCCGAACAGGTTGGCGTTGGTCGCGCCGGTCGCGGTGATCTGCACGTTCGCTGAGAACGTGTTCATCTGCTGGGCCTGCTGCGCGGCCAGCGTCAGGACCTGGGCCGCCGACGACGACGATGCCGTGGTCCCGAGGCCCGAGCCGCTGCCGGACGAAGTGCTGAAGCTGCCCGGCTTGCACCCGGCCACGGTTACTGCTGCCGCCACCGCCATGGCCGCGAAGCCGAGCGGGCGAACTGCCCGAGCCGGCACGCCGAAGCGTCCGGACTGGGCCTTCAAGTGCGGGAACACGCCTGGTCCTCCTTGGGTTGGCGATTGCCGTATCTCACGCAATCCCCCGCCACCCGTCGGTGACTTTACGCGCGGCCCGGCGCCGGGCAGGGCGCTGGCGCGACCCCGGTAAGGGGGTCGTAACATCCGTTCACATCTGGCTAGTGCGGCCGGTAACGTGGGTTCGTCTTAGCCGGAGGGAGCATCGTGACCGACCAGAAACTGGCGCCCGGGGATGTGGCGCCGGACTTTTCCTTGCCTGACGCGGATGGCCGGCTAGTGACGCTGTCCGGGCTGCGCGGGCAGCGGGTGATCGTCTACTTCTACCCGGCCGCGATGACCCCCGGCTGCACCAAAGAAGCCTGCGATTTCCGGGATAACCTCGGCGTGCTGGCCGGCGCCGGGCTGACCGTTCTCGGCATTTCCCCTGATCGGCCGGAAAAGCTGGCCAAGTTCCGCGACAAGGAATCGCTGAATTTCACCCTGCTGGCCGATCCAGACCGCGAAGTCCTGCGTGCTTACGGCGCCTACGGTGAGAAGATGATGTATGGCAAGAAAACGGTCGGCGTGATCCGCTCGACGTTCGTGATCGGTGCGGACGGCAAGATCGAGCGGGCTTATTACAACGTCCGGGCGACCGGCCATGTCGAGCGGCTACGCAAGGACCTGGCCGCCTGATTCGCGGGGCCGTAGCCCAACGGCAGAGGCACAGGACTTAGGATCCTGCAAGTATGGGTTCAAATCCCATCGGCCCCACCAATTCCGGCGGCCCGGGCACCGGGACACTGGGTACCGAGATACTGCCGGACAACCACGTGCATTCGCAGTGGTCGCATGACACCGGCCCGGACGCGTCGATGGCCGCGGCCTGCGCCCGCGCCGTCGCGCTGGGGCTCCCTTCGCTGGCCTTCACCGAGCACCTGGATTTCACCGTGGGCGGGCCGGCTGACCCGATCACCTTGGCCGGCGTCGTGCCGAACACTTCGGCCGGGATTCGGCCGCTGGATGTGCCCGGGTACCTCGCCGCAGTGGCCGAGTGCCGGGACCGGTTTCCGGCGTTGGGCATCTTGTCCGGGGTGGAAGCGGGCGAGCCGCACCTGTTCGCGGCGAGCGCCGCCGCCGTGCTGGGGTCTGGCCGGTTCGACCGGGTGCTCGGCTCGGTGCACGCGCTGCCCACCGCGGGCCACCTGGTGTATTCGGGATGGCTGCTCCGCCGCGAGCCGCCGGACGAGGTGATGCGCCGGTACCTCGCCGAGGTAATCGCCATGATCGAGGGCAGCGGCGTGTTCGAGGTGCTGGCCCACCTGGACTTCCCGCGCCGGTACTGGCCCGCGTCGGCCGGCGAGTACGCCGAGTCGGCGTTCGAGGAGGAGTACCGCGCGGTGTTCCGCGCGCTGGCCGGCTCGGGCCGGGTACTCGAGCTGAACACGGCCAGCCCACTGCCCTCGGTCAGCCTGCTGCGCTGGTGGGCCGAGGCGGGCGGCACCGCGCTGTCGTTCGGCAGCGACGCGCATCTGCCCTGGCATGTCGGAGCCCGGTTCCGGGACGCGTCCGGGATCGCCGCCGCGGCCGGTTTCCGGCCCGGCCGGGACCGGCTCGACTTCTGGCGCCGCTAGCCCGCGACCAGGTCGGTGACGATGCCGGCCACCTCGTCGGGCGGCACACCAAGGGTCTGGTCACCCACCGTCAGCTCGACCCGCTGGGTCTGCGGGTCCACCGTGCTGGCCGGCTCGGGCCAGGTCCAGATGCCCTGATCCTTGGCCAGCCGGATGGCGGCGGCGCGGAAACCGGCCGCGCTGGTGCTCAGCAGCAGGTGCATCATCGGGGTCTGCGGCGGGTCCGGGATGACCCGGACGCCGGGCACGTCGCGCAGTGCGTCCGCGATGGCCCGGGCGTGCGCCAGGTACCGCGGCATCAGCGGGAGCCGCCGGTCCAGGCAGGTCAGCGCCGAGGCGGCGTTGGGCCACAGGCCGAACAGCTTCCCGCCCATCCGGTGCCGCCACTCCCGGACCTGCCCGATGATGTCGCCGGGGCCCGCCACGCAACAGCCGGGCAGCGCGCCGAGGCCCTTGTAGAAGGACACGTACACGGTGTCGAACAGTTGCGCGATGTCGGCGGGCGGCCGTGCGTACCCGGCGGCGGATTCCCACAGCCGGGCCCCGTCCAGGTGGGCCGCGGCGCCGTGGTCCCGGGCCCAGTCCAGCTGTGCCTCCAGCTCGGCCCAGGACGGCTGCTGGCCGCCCAGGTCACGTTGCGGCAGTTCGAGCAGCAGCGCGGCGGGCGGCTCGGCCACAGCGGCCAGATCGGCCGCGCTGAGCAGCCGGTGCGGATCACCCACCGGGCGGCCGGTGAGCTGATGCAGCCGTTCGTAGCCGCGGCCCTCGTGCACGTCGACATGGCAGCACGGATGGAACACGATGCCGCGGCGCTGCCGCTGGTCGGCGTGCACCCGGAGCACCGCCTGCTGAGCCATGGTGCCGCTGGGCAGGAACACCGCGGCCGGCTGGCCGAGCAGCGCCGCGATCCGGCCCTCCAGGTCAGCCACCACGCCGCCGTCCCCGTAGCGGTCCGGCACCGTGTCGGCCGGCACGGTGGCCAGCAGGTCGGCCGCCCGGACCGGCCCGTGATAGTGCAGGAAACGGGTGCACTGGTCGCGCAGCGCGGCCAGTTCCGCCGCGCCGGGGTCTTGGTCGGCGGGCACGGTGTGTTGGTCAGCAGACATACCGCCATTCTGGTACTGCTGGGGGATGGCCAATCCCGCGGCGGACGCCCTGGCGGCGGCAGGCATCCGGTACCGGCTGATCAGCCACGGCCCGGTGCGCAGCCTGGCCGAGGCGGCGCAGGCGCGCGGTGTGACGCCGGCCGATGTGGTGAAGACCATGGTGGTCCGGCGCGGGCCGGATGACTTCCTGTTCGTGCTGGTGCCCGGGGACCGGTCCATCTCGTGGCCGAAACTGCGCGCGCTGCTCGGCGTCAGCCGGCTGTCCCTGCCGGACGCGGCCACCGCGCAGCAGGCCACCGGCTACGCACGAGGCACGATCACCCCGTTCGGGTCGGTGCGCAGCTGGCCGCTGCTGGCCGACGAGCGGATCAGCGGGCGGGAGATCACCCTGGGCGCGGGCCAGCCCGGGCTGGCCGTGGCGCTGGACGCCGATGCGGCGGTGCGCGCGCTGGGTGGCACCATGGCCGACCTGAGCGACCCGGAGCCGGCCCGCTGACCGCCCCGCCCGGATTGGTTCAGTGTGGCCTGGTTCAGAGCAGGTCGGTCTCGGTGATGCCCGGGCCCTGGCCATCCCGGATGAACCACTCGGTGCCGAACGCGACCCGGAACTGGTCGTCCGGCATGGCCAGGAAGAACGACTGCTCGCTGATCTGGCTGGCGTGCGCCCGCATCGCACGCCGCTTGTAGTCCAGGTACGGCGTGACGTCCACCGCGGCCGTGATCACCGACTCCGGCAGGCCGAACGTGTCCGGATCCCGCTCCGGCAGCTCGACTCCGTCCGCCGCGTCCTGCGCGGCGAACTGCTGAATGCTGCGCTCCACGTGATCCCGGTTGATCGTGCTCTGGTAGACCCGCGGGGTGCCGACCAGCTCAGCCGCCCGGATGCCCACCCGGTGCACCTGGATGTGATCCGGGTGGCCATAGCCGCCGTTGTAGTCATAGCAGGTCAGCACGTCGGCCTGTTCCGCGCGGAGCAGCCCGGCCAGCCGCTGGGCGGCCTCCTCGACCGGGGTGGTCCAGAACGACCCGGGCCGGTCGTTGGCCGGGGTGCCCATCATCCCGGAGTCGCGGTAGCCGAGGAACTCCACCCGCTGCGCGCCGAGGATGTCGGCCGACGCCTGGGTCTCGGCCACCCGGCGCTGCCACAGCTCTTCCCCATCGGCCAGCAGGCCTTCCGGGATCTCGCCTTCCTCGCCCCGGGTGGCGATGACCAGCACGACCCGGTGCCCGGCGTCGGCTGCCTTGCGGATCACCCCACCACAGGCGATGCACTCGTCGTCCGGATGGGCATGGAAGGAAACCAGCGTGGCCATGCCCGCGACGCTACCGGACCGGCGCTGACCAGGCGTCCAGGTGGGCAGGCAGGTCGGCCAGCCGAGTGATCACCGCGTCCGGGACGGCGCCGTCGTAGGACGGCACCGCGCTGTGCGGGATCAGCACCGCGCGCATCCCGGCGCGCTGCGCGCCGTGCACGTCGTCGTACGGCCGGTCGCCGACGAACACGCAGCTGGCCGGGTCGGCCACGCCGACCGCGGCCATCGCCGCCCGGAACGCCTCCGGGTGCGGCTTGACCCACGGGATCTCGCTGCTGTACACCGCGCCGTCGAACAGGTGCAGCACGTTGTCCCGGCGGAACACCCGCTCGTGCGCGCTGCGCGGCCACAGCGTGTTGGACAGCACCCCGGCCTTAATACCGCGCGCGCGCAGCTCGCCGAGCAGCGGGATCACGTCCGGGTCAGTGAACGTGTGCGGGTCCCAGGCCGTGTAGTACGCCTCCAGCAGCGTGTCGGTGGGCGTCACCCCGGCCCGGTCGAACACCTCGGCCATCGTGGCGCTGCGCTGGGAGTCGTCGCCGAGCTGCCACAGCGCCAGCTCGGCGGCCACGATGGCCGCCGCCACCTCGTCGCCGCGGCCGGGGAAGTGCCGCGCGCACACCGCGCGCCACACCGCGTCGTGATCCACCGAGTGCCACGGCGTGAGGGTGCCGCCCCAGTCGAAGATCACCGCGCTGATGCTCACAGCACGCATGCTATGCCAGCCGCCGCGCGGGGTCGCGGCAATAACCGCTCGGCGCAGCCGCTGGTCTGGCGCCCGCCGGGCCGGCTCAGTTGGCCGAAGATTTGGCTTCCGTTTCTTTTTTCTCAACCCGGGAATTCGGCCCTTGTCCCTAGGGTCACCGGCAGGACTGCCCGGCGTTCACCCCGGGCAGGGGAAGAGGAGGATCGATGCCACACCACCCAGGCCGACGGAGGCTGGCTGTGCGCGCCGCCGCCGTCACCGGATGCGCCGCACTGCTGAGTGCGCTCGCCCTGGCGGGTGCCACTCCGGGGCTCGCGGCCAGCGGGGCGCCATTAGCGCGGGCCGCGCAGCACGACAGCACCGGGAATGGCTGCCACCTCGGCCACGGGGTCAAGCACGTGGTCGAGATCGGCTTCGACAACGTGCACTACTTCCGGGACAACCCGAACGTGCCGTCTGACCTGCAGATGATGCCGAACCTGCTGCACTTCTTCACCGGCAACGGGACGTTCCTTTCCAACAGCCACACGCCGCTCATCGCGCACACCGCCGATGACCTGCTGACCACGGTCACCGGCCTGTACGGCGACCGGGCCGGCATGCCGGTCAGCAACAGCTACCAGGCGTACAACACGGACGGCACGACCGACCCGGCCGGCTCGTTCGCGTACTGGACCGACCCGATCTTCGACACGGCCAGGACCCCGAACGCGGGCCACGACACCAACCCGTCCCTGGTGTACTCGGCCACCCCGCCGGCCACCACGTCGCCGGCCCCGGCGCCGGACAGCGTCACGCCCGCGCCATGGGTGCCGTTCACCCGGGCCGGCTGCGACGTCGGCGACGTGTCCACGGTGAACCAGGTGCTGGAGAACACCGCGGTGGACATCCCGAAGGTGTTCGGCGCCAGCTCACCCGAGGCACAGCAACTAGCCGCCGACCCGGACTCGTTCAAGGACGCGGAGACCGCCGACTACGTCGGGCTGGGCGTGCACTGTGCCCGGGGCAGCGCGTTCTGCGCCGACGCCCAGGGGGTCAAGTTTGGCCAGACCACACCCAGCCGCACCGCCGTGCCCGACGTGCTGCCCGACGAGCCCGGGGGGTACACCGGCTACCAGGGCCTGTTCGGCCACCGGTACGTCGCGCCGCAACTCGGCGCGGGCACCCCGAACCTGACCGAGAACGGCTACCAGGTGACCAACGCGGCCGGGAACCTGGTCGACCTCAACGGGAACCAGATCAATGGGGCCTTCCTGACCAACCACCCCGGGTTCCCCGGCTTCGGCTCCATCAACGCCTCGCAGACCCTGGCCTACATGGCCGACCTGCTGCAGAAGGGCGTCCCGGTGGTCAACGGCTACATCGCGGACATCCACGGGAACGAGAACATCCCGGGCCTGTCGGCCTGCGCCAACGCGCCGGCCGCGCTGGGCAGCGGAGATCCCTGCTATGTGGCTCAGGCGCAGTACTACAACCAGGCGTTCGGCGTGTTCTTCAAGCGGCTCGCCGCGGCCGGGATCACGGCGAAGAACACGCTGTTCGTGCTCAGCTCGGACGAGGGTGACCATGAGGCCGGGGCCAACGTCGGCCGCTTCGTCCAGCCCAGTCCGCAGGGCTGCGACGGCGCCACGGTCAGCGGCGGCACGGTGAGCGCGGACGTGCCGTGCAGCTACCCGGCCGGCACGTTCGGCGAGCTGGACGCCAACGTCACCGGGCTGCTGTCCAGCCAGGAGAACAACACCGTCCCGTTCAGCCTGGAGAACGACACCGCGCCGGAGTTCTACGTGACCGGTAATCCGGGGCCGAACGACCCCTCGGTACGCAGCCTGGAACACGGCGTCGCGAACATCACCGCGGCTAACCCGTACACCGGCACCACCCAGAAGATCGACAACTACATCGCCGACCCGGCCGAGGAAGCCATCCTGCACATGGTGAACGCCGACCCGGCCCGGACGCCGACCTTCGCGATGTTCGCCAAACCCGACTACTACCTGCAGTCCTCGGCCCTGACCGGGAGCTGCGCCGGGAAGCTGGTGTGCCAGAGCACCGGCTTTGCCTGGGATCACGGCGCCTACGCCGCGGAGATCAACACCAACTACGCCGCGTTCGCCGGCCCCGGCGTCGAGCGTCTCGGCCTGGACGGGCCCACCGCCAGCCAGGGACCGAGCTCGGCCGGTGCCAACAGCGGCCAGATCGAGGTGACCGACCAGCACCTGCCCGGGCCGTGGGTGGACGAGACCGACATCCGGCCTACGCTGATGTACCTGACTGGGCTGCGCGACGACTACGAGCACGATGGCCGGGTGATCACCCAGATCCTGGGCAAGCCGAACCGGGCGCTCAGCGACCCGGCGGTGACCGCGCTCGGGGAGTGCTACAAGCAGCTCAACTCCAGCGTGGGCCAGTTTGGCGCGGCCACCCTGGCGGCCTCGACCAACGCGGTGGACAGCACCAGTCCCGGTGATGCCACCTACCTCCATGTCAATCAGGCGCTGACCGGGCTGGACAAGGTCCGCGACGCGCTGGCCGGCCGGATCAAGGGCGAACTGGAAACGGCGGCGTTCAGCGACACGCCAGTATTCGGCGCGGGCGGCCAGCTCGCTGCCTGCCGGGGCGTCATCCAGGCGGCCCAGCACCTGGCGGCCGGCAGCTAACTAGCTCACTCAGTGCGGTGAGTTGTGCCCACCGGTGGGGCACAACTCACCGCACTCACCCGTTAGGCGGGCCCCAG
>DASXIN010000141.1:0-85320 GCA_036497945.1 Streptosporangiaceae bacterium
CCCGGCCGGGGCCGTCAACATCGCCTGGTAGCCGCCAGCTCAGTAGCCGCCTAGCCGCTCGGCCAGGTAGCCCTCCAGGCTGTCGATGCCGATCCGGTCCTGCTGCATGGAGTCGCGCTCGCGGACCGTCACCGCCTGATCGGTCAGCGTGTCGAAGTCCACCGTCACGCAGAATGGGGTGCCGACCTCATCCTGCCGCCGGTACCGGCGGCCGATCGCGCTGGCGTCGTCGAAGTCAGTGCTCCACCGCTTGCGCAGCCGCGCGGCCACGTCGCGGGCCTTGGGCGACAGGTCGGCGTTCCGGGACAGCGGCAGCACCGCCACCTTGACCGGCGCCAGCCGGTGGTCCAGCCGCAGCACGGTCCGCTTCTCCAGCTTGCCTTTGGCGTCCGGCGCCTCGTCCTCGGCGTAGGCGTCGAGCAGGAACATGAGCATCGACCGGTCCACCCCGGCGGCCGGCTCGATGACGTAGGGCACGAACCGCTCACCGGAGTCCTGGTCCAGGTACGACATGTCCTGTCCGGACGCCTTGGCGTGCGTGCTCAAGTCGTAGTCGGTCCGGTTGGCGATCCCCTCCAGCTCGCCCCATTCGGTGCCCGCGAAGTCATACCGGTACTCGATGTCCACGGTCCGCTTGGAGTAGTGCGAGCGCTTGTCCGCCGGGTGCTCGAACAGCCGCAGGTTCTCCTTGCGCACGCCGAGGTCGGTGTACCAGCCGAGGCGGGTAGCGATCCAGTGCTCGTGCCACTCCTCGTCGGTGCCTGGCTTGACGAAGAACTCCATCTCCATCTGCTCGAACTCGCGGGTGCGGAAGATGAAGTTGCCCGGGGTGATCTCGTTGCGGAACGACTTGCCGACCTGCCCGATGCCGAACGGGATCTTCTTCCGAGAGGTCTGCAGCACGTTGCGGAAGTTGATGAAGATGCCCTGCGCGGTCTCCGGCCGCAGGTAGGCCAGGCCAGACTCATCCTCGGTGGCCCCGAGGTAGGTGCGCAGCAGCCCGTTGAACATCCGCGGCTCGGTGAACTCGCCCCGGGTCCCGCAGTACGGGCAGGCGATGTCGGCCAGGCCGTGCTCCGGCGGGTGGCCGTGCTTCTCCTGGTACCCCTCGATCAGGTGGTCGGCGCGGAACCGGTGGTGGCAGTTCTGGCACTCGGTCAGCGGGTCGACGAACTCGGTGACGTGGCCGCTGGCCTCCCACACCTCGCGGGCCAGGATGACCGAGGAGTCCAGGCCGACGATGTCGTCCCGCTCCTGGATCATCGACTTCCACCACTGCCGCTTGATGTTGCTCTTCATCTCCACGCCCAGCGGGCCGTAGTCCCAGGCGGCACGCAGCCCCCCGTAGATCTCACTGGACGGGTAGACGAAGCCACGGCGCTTGGCCAGGCTGACGATCGTTTCCAAGCGGTCATTGCGGGCCATCGGGACTCCATCCGGCTGGCGGTCGGCGGGTTGCAGGGCGCCTCAACGTGGCGGGCCGGGCCCAGCAGGCCGGAATCCTCGGCCAGGGCCCTGCACCAGGCGCGTTACCCAAGCTTATTACCGGTACACCAGTCCATAGACCCGGTCCGAGCCGATGCCCACGGCCATGGGATAGCTTGTAACTGTGCGTCAGCCATCCCCGCGGGCCCGGCAGTCCGTCGAGCAGGCCAGCCTCAAGCCCGCCGCCTACCTGCATCACATGCCCCGCTGGCTGCCCCCGGTGCTGGTCGCCGTGGCGTTCGCCGGCGGCATCGCGGTCCGCGGCTGGGTCGGCGCGGTACTGCTCCTGGTGGTCACCGCGTTCCTGGCCTGGCTGGCCGTGCTGTCCTGGCCAGCGCTCGGCGCCCAGGGCCGCGCGCTGCGGGTGCTGATCCTGGCCGCCCTGGTCGGCTTGGCCCTCTGGCAGGGCCTGCGTTGACCCGCTAGCCCGCCAGCCCGGGCAGCAGGTTCGGCTGGGCACCGCCGTACCGGCGGTCCCGGCGGGCGTACGTCTCGCACGCCTGCCACAGGTGCCGCCGGTCGAAATCGGGAAACAGCGTGTCCAGGAACACCAGTTCGGCGTAAGCCGACTGCCAGAGCAGGAAATTCGAGATCCGCTGCTCACCGGATGACCGAACAAAAAGGTCCACGTCAGGAATTTCCGGCTCATCCAGGTAACGGGCCAGGAGCTTTTCGTCGACCTTGTCCGGGCGCAGCCGGCCGGCCGCCACTTCCGCCGCTATGGCCGCCGCCGCATCGGCGATTTCCGCCCGGCCGCCGTAATTCACACAGAATTGCAGGGTGAGCACCGAGTTGCCTTCGGTCATCTGCTCAGCGTCCTGCAGCTCCTTGATGACGCTGCGCCACAGCCGCGGGCGGCGCCCGGCCCAGCGCACCCGCACCCCCACCTCGTTCAGCTGGTCACGGCGCCGCCGGATGACGTCCCGGTTGAAGCCCATCAGGAAGCGGACCTCTTCCGGGGAGCGCCGCCAGTTCTCGGTGGAGAACGCGTAGGCCGACAGGTACGGGATGCCCAGCTCGATCGCGCCCATGATCACGTCGAACAGCGCGGCCTCGCCCATCCGGTGCCCCTCGGTCCGGGGCAGCCCGCGCTGCTTGGCCCACCGCCCGTTGCCATCCATCACCAGCGCGACGTGCCGGGGCACCAGGTCGGCTGGGATGGCCGGCGGCCGCAGGCCGTCCGGGTGCGGGTAGGGAGGACGGACCAGCTTGCTCACACATGCTCCACGTGACGAAGCGAACGGATCGAGTGTTCCAGGTGCCACTGCACGTACGCCGCGACCAGGCCGCTGCACTCTACCTGGTGCCGGGGCTGGCTGGTGTCGGCGTGCGCCCAGTCGCCGCGGAGCAGCGCGCGCATCAGCGCGATGGTCGCCACCGAGGGGGTCGCCGCGCCGGGCGGCCGGCAGGACCGGCAGGTCAGCCCGCCCGCGGGCACCGCGAACGCGCGCGACCCGGAACGCGGCGCCGCCCCCTCCTCCTCCTCGACCACCGGGTCAGGGGTGCCGCATACCGCGCACTCGTCCAGCGCGGGCGCGTACCCGGCCACGGCCAGCGTGCGCAGCAGGTAGGCATCCAGCACCAGCCGCGGGTCGTGCTCCCCCTCGCCGAGCGCCCGCAGGCCGCCGACCAGCAGCAGGAACTGCCGGATGAGCGGTTCCTTCTCCACCGGGGTGAACCGCTCGGCGGTCTCCAGCATGGCGGTGCCGCTGGTGTACCGCGGGTAGTCCGCGGCCAGCGGCTCCCCGTAGGGCCGCACCGTCTCGGCCTGCGTGATCACGTCCAGCGAGCGGCCGGTGTACAGCAGCAGATCCACATGGGTGAACGGCTCGAGCCGGGCGCCGAACCGCGACTTGGTCCGGCGCACCCCCTTGGCTACCGCGCGGATACGGCCGTTCCGCCTGGTCAGGATGCTGATGATGCGATCCGCCTCACCCAGCTTCTGGGTGCGCAGCACAATCCCGTCATCCCGGTACAGGCTCACCCAGCCATTGTCGCGCACGCCGGGTCATGCCTGGCCGCGGCGCGCGGTGCTATCCGGGGGATACCCCCGGACCCCGGGACCGGTTCAGCGCGGAGAGCACCGCGCGCATCGAGGCGGTCGCCGTGTTCGAGTCGACGCCCACCCCCCACCAGACCTTGTCGCTGATCTCGCATTCGACGTAGGCGGCGGCCTGCGCGTCGCTGCCCGCGGACAGCGCGTGCTCGGCGTAGTCGAGCACCCGGACATCGATGCCGACGCTGGCCAGCGCGTCACAGAACGCGGAGATGGGCCCGTTGCCGGTGCCCTCCACCTGGCGCGGCTCGCCGTCCAGCCGGATCTCCACGCTGAGCGCGTGCTTCGCGTCCACCACGGAGGAGGTCTGGTGGGTGAGCAGCGCCACCGGCCCCTCGGCCAGGTACTCGTCGAAGAACACCTGCCACATCTGGGCCGGCGTCACCTCGCCGCCTTCCTCATCGGTGTGCGCCTGGACCACCCGGGAGAAGTCGATCTGCAGCCGCCGCGGCAGGTCGAGCTGGTGCTCGGCCTTCATGATGTAGGCCACGCCGCCCTTGCCGGACTGCGAGTTGACCCGGATGACCGCCTCGTAGCTGCGGCCCACGTCCTGCGGGTCGACCGGCAGGTAGGGCACCTCCCAGCGGAACTCGCGGACCGGCGTGCCCGCCGCCGCCGCGTCCCGCTCCAGCGCCTCCAGCCCCTTCTTGATCGCATCCTGGTGCGAGCCGGAGAACGCGGTGTAGACCAGGTCGCCCGCGTACGGGTGCCGGGGATGCACCGGAAGCTGGTTGCAGTACTCGACGGTGCGCCGGATCTCGTCGATGTCGGAGAAATCGATCATCGGGTCGATGCCCTGGCTGAACAGGTTCAGGCCCAGCGTGACCAGGCACACGTTGCCGGTCCGCTCCCCGTTGCCGAACAGGCAGCCCTCGATCCGGTTCGCGCCCGCCAGCACGGCCAGCTCGGCGTCGGCCACCGCGGTGCCCCGGTCGTTGTGCGTGTGCACGGACAGGCAGACGTGCTCGCGGTGCGGCATGTTGCGGCTCATCCACTCGATCTGGTCCGCGTACACGTTGGGCGTGGACCGCTCGACGGTGCACGGCAGGTTGATGATGATCTCCCGCCCGGGACCGGGCTGCCATACATCCATCACCGCGCCGCACACCTCGGCCGCGAAGTCCAGCTCGGTGTCCATGAAGATCTCTGGCGAGTACTCGTAGCCGAAGTCGCAGCCGGCCAGGTACTGCTCGGCGTATTTGACCACCGACCGGGTACCTTCCACGGCCAGCTCTTTGGTCTCCGCCCGGTCGTTGCCGAACACCACCCGGCGGAACACCGGCGCGGTCGCGTTGTACAGGTGCACGGTGGCCCGGGACGCCCCGGCCAGCGACTGCACGGTCCGCTCGATGAGCTCGTCCCGGGCCTGGGTCAGCACCGAGATCTGCACGTCGTCGGGGATCCGGCCGTCCTCGATAAGGCTGCGGACGAAGTCGAAGTCGGTCTGGCTGGCAGACGGGAAGCCGACCTCGATCTCCTTGTAGCCCAGCCGGACCAGCAGGTCGAACATGGTCCGCTTGCGGGCCGGGCTCATCGGGTCGATGAGGGCCTGGTTGCCGTCCCGGAGGTCGGTGGACAGCCACCGGGGGGCCGCCGTGATGCTCTGGCCGGGCCAGGTCCGGTCGGGCAGGTGCACCGGGCGGAACGGGGTGTACCGCTGGCAGGGCATGCCGCTCGGCTGCTGCCGGACGCCACGGTGTGCTTCCTGGCCCGGCATCTGATCATGAGGTACGTGCGGCTGGACAGAGTCCTGCTGGGGTTGCATGGGAAGATTGGCTCCTGTGCCGTTCGGGCGGCGGCCAGCGATCACGCCAAAACCCGCGGCGAGGGAGCCGGCCTTAACGGCCCCCGCCGCGGCGGATAAGCAGGAGCAGTCCGCGCATGGCAGCACCGAGACTAGCAGACACCCGGCACGGGATTCCAAGCCAGCGTCCGCCATGTGGGACGCCGGACTGGGAGAATTCCGCCATGACCACCACCGGCTTCCCGAACCTGGCCACGGCGGCCTACCTCCGGCAGCTACGCGACGAGGGCGACCGGCTGGCCGCCGCGGCCGCGCCCGTGGACCTGGATCAGGCCGTGCCGGCCTGCCCGGACTGGACGATCCGGGACCTGCTGCGCCACGTCGGCTACGTGCACCGCTGGGCGACCAGGTACGTCTCCGAGCAGCAGACCCAGCTGATGCCGCGGCTGGACGAGGCGGCCATCTTGGGCCAGGACATCCCCGACGACGCGCTGCTTGATTGGTTCCGCGCCGGGCACGCCGCCCTGGTGCAGGCGCTGGAGGCGGCCGGCCCGGGGCTGGCCTGCTGGACGTTCCTGCCGGGCGCGGTCTCGCCGCTGGCGTTCTGGGCCCGGCGGCAGGCCCACGAGACGACCGTGCACCGGGTCGACGTCCAGCTGGCCGCGGCGGCCGCGGCGCCGGGCCGGGGCGTCGACCCGGTCCCGGCCGACCTGGCCGCCGATGGCATCGACGAGCTGCTGCTGGGCTTCGCCCGCCGGAACGCCCGTCGCGGCCCGCTGTCCGACCCGCCGCGCGGCCTGTTCGTTCAGGCGGACGGCTACCAGTGGGTGGCGCGGATGAGCCCGGACCAGGCCGAGGTCGAACGCGGCTGGCCGGGCCCGGCCGCCGGGCCGGCTGACTGCACGGTGACCGGCCCCGCGGCCGAGGTGTACCTGCTGCTGTGGAACCGGCGCGACCCAGGTGACCTGCCCGGGCTGCGGCTGACCGGGGACCCGGGGGTGCTGGGCCAGTGGCGGCGCGGCGTGCGGGTGACCTGGCGCTGACCGGCAGGCCGCCAGGCCGGGCCAGCGTCAGTCATAGAAGCCGAGGCGGCGCAACTGCTTGGGGTCGCGCTGCCAGTCCTTGGCCACCTTGATCCGCAGGTCCAGGTACACCCGGGTGCCGAGCAGGGCCTCGATCTGCTGCCGCGCCCGGCTGCCCACTTCCTTGAGCCGGGCCCCCTTGGCCCCGATCACGATGGCCTTCTGGCTGGACCGCTCCACGTACATCACCGCGTACACGTCGATCAGGTCCGGACGGCCTTCGCGCGGGCCCATCTCCTCGACCAGCACGGCGATGGAATGCGGCAGCTCGTCCCGGACCCCCTCCAGGATGGCCTCCCGGATCAGCTCGGCCACCAACTGCTGCTCCGGCTCGTCGGTCAGCTCCCCGTCCGGGTACAGCGGCCGGCCCGGCGGCAGGTGCGACACCAGCACATCAGCCAGCACATCGAGCTGGAACCCGGACACCGCGGAGACCGGCACGATGTCGGCCCAGTCGCCGAGTTCCGCCACCGCGGCCAGCTGCGCGGCTACCTGGGCCTGGCTGGCCTGGTCGGTCTTGGTCACGATGGCCACCACGGGGGCCTTGCTGGCCAGGCCGGCCAGCTCCTTGGCCAGGTAGTTGTCACCCGGGCCGATGCGCTCCCCGGCGGGCACGCAGAAGCCGATCACGTCGACCTCGGTCAGCGTGGACCGGACCAGGCTGTCCAGCCGCTCGCCGAGCAGCGTGCGCGGCCGGTGCAGGCCGGGCGTGTCCACAATGATGAGCTGCGCGTCCGGCCGGTGCACGATCCCCCGGATGGCCCGCCGGGTGGTCTGCGGCCTGCTGCTGGTGATGGCGACCTTCGTGCCCACCAGCGCATTCATCAATGTCGACTTGCCGACATTGGGCCTGCCCACGAAGCAGGCGAAGCCGGATCGGAATTCCACCCGCCGATTCTATTTGCGCTGAAGAGGGCTGTCGCCCACCCCAAAGGGGGCCCGCCGCTGACCGACGAGCGAGGAACGAGCGAGGAGAGGAGGCGGCCCGCGCCAAAGGCGCCTTAAAGCGCCCCCGGCGGCGCTTAGGGAACTAGCGTTTCGCGGAGCATGCCGTTGGAGCCGGCGTGGAAGACGACCGCGCCGGGGCCGGCCTCGCGGACCACGGCCAGGTCGGCCGGGTCGGCCGCGTCGGCGTCGCTGATCAGCGCGGCCGCCTCCAGGCTGGACGCGCCGCTGGACACCGCCATGGCCACCGCGAGGCGGAGCGCGGACAGCTTCAGCGAGGGCAGCGCCACCGCCGCCGCCGCGTACGTCCGGCCCGTCTCGTCCCGGACGGCCGCGCCCTCGGCCGCGGCCACCCGGGCCCGGGCCGACCGGGCCAGGGTGATGATCTTAAGGTCTTCCGGGCCTGGCTCCACCGCGCTCACCTGGCCAAGTGTAGTGCTGCTGCGCCGCACCTACACATCAATCCCCGCCTGCCTCTTTTGCCGCAGGCTCCCCTAGCGGCGCGGGTGCCCCGACCCGCTCCACGGTGACCGTGCCGATCCGGTTCCGCCGCCCGGCCAGGCTCTCCGCGGTCAGCCGCAGCCCGGCCACGGTGCCCACCGAGCCGGCGATCGGCACCCGGCCGATCGCGTGCGCCAGCAGGCCACCGACGGTTTCCACGTCCTCGGCCTCGATCGTGGTGCCGAACAGCTCCTCCAGGTCGGTCACCGGCAGCCGCGCGGGGACCCGGGCCCGGTCTGGGGACAGCCATTCCACGGTCGGCTGTTCCTGGTCGTACTCGTCGGTGATCTCCCCGACGATCTCCTCCACGATGTCCTCGATGGTCACCAGGCCAGCGGTGCCGCCGTACTCGTCGATGACGACGGCCAGGTGGATCCGGCGCTGCTGCATCTCCTTGAGCAGCTCGTCCACCGGCTTGCTCTCCGGCACGAACGTCGCGGGCCGCATCACCGCGGTGACCGGCTCGACCGCCTCCCGCTCCGGCTGCTCCTGACTGATCGTCACCAGGTCCTTGAGATAGGCGATGCCGATCACGTCGTCCTCGTTCTCGCCGACCACCGGGATGCGGGAGAAACCGCTGCGCAGCGCCAGGGACAGCGCCTGGCGGACGGTCTTGTCCCGCTCCACGAACACCATGTCGGTGCGCGGCACCATCACCTCGCGGGCGATCGTGTCGCCCAGCTCGAACACGGAGTGGATCATGGCCCGGGCGCCGGGCTCGATGACCTGGCGCTGCTCCAGCAGGTCCACCAGGCCGCGCAGTTCCTCCTCGGAGCCGGACGCGTCGCGGGCGGCCCGGCCCGGGGTGAGCAGGTTGCCCACCGCGAGCAGCAGCCGCGGGATCGGGCCGAGCAGCCGCACCACCGGGTACAGCACATAGGCCACGGCCAGCGCCGCACCGCGCTCGTACTGGCGGCCGAGAATCCGCGGCCCGATCCCGGCCAGCAGGTAGAGCAGCGCGATCATGATGATCAGGACCAGCAGGTAGGTATGCCAGCCCTGGCCCAGGTAGTGCTCCAGCGCGGCGGCGAGCAGCACGATGGCCGCGGTCTCGCAGGCCACCCGGAACAGCAGCAGCACCGCGAAGTAACGGCCCGGCTCGGCCAGCACGGCCTGCAGCCGGGTGGCCGCCCGGCCGCGGCGGTTCTTCCGGCCGCGGCCCAGGTCGCCGGCCCCCGACCTGGACACTCGGGTCAGCGCGACCTCGCCGGTGGCGCACGCCCCGGCCAGCACCGCGAGCACGACGGCCGCGACGATCAGCCAGGCCATGGCGGACTCATCCCCGCTCGTCCGGCGGAGCTGCCGCGTCCGGCCCGGAAGGTGCCGTATCCGGCCGGGGATCCTGGTCACGGGCCGAGCGCCAGGACCGGAGCAACTCATCCTGCAGGCCGAACATGGCGGCCTTCTCGGCCGCCTCGGCGTGGTCGTAGCCGAGCAGATGCAGGATGCCGTGCGTGCACAGCAGCTCGAGCTCGTCGCGCAGCTCGTGCTCGGCCTGGGCCGCCTGGTCGACGGCCACCGCCGGGCAGAGCACCACGTCGCCGAGCAGCGCGGGATCCTCGTCCAGCTCGGCGCCGCCGCCCTGATCGCCGCGGCTGCTGCCGGGTGGCGGCGGGCGCAGCTCGTCCATCGGGAAGGCCAGCACGTCGGTCGGGCCAGGCTCACCCATCCAGCGCTCGTGCAGGTCGGACATGGTGGCCCGGTCCACCAGCAGCACGGACAGCTCGGCCAGCGGATGCATGCGCAGGTCGTCGAGGACGTACCGGGCCAGCGCGGCCAGGTCGGCCTCGTCCACCTCGACCCCGGACTCGTTGGCGATCTCGATGCTCACTGCGCTCGCTTACGCCGATGCGGGGCCGGGGACGACCCGCGGGCCCGTGCGTCATACCGCTCGTAGGCGTCCACGATGCCGCCGACCAGCCGGTGCCGGACCACGTCGTGGCTGGTCAGCCTGCTGAAATGGATGTCTTCCAGGCCGTCCAGGATGTCCTGCACGATGCGCAGCCCGCTGGTCTGCCCGGCGGGCAGGTCCACCTGGGTGACGTCCCCGGTCACCACGATCTTCGAGCCGAAGCCGAGCCGGGTGAGGAACATCTTCATCTGCTCGGCCGACGTGTTCTGCGCCTCGTCCAGGATGATGAACGAGTCGTTCAGCGTCCGGCCGCGCATGTAGGCCAGCGGCGCGACCTCGATGGTGCCCGCGGCGATCAGCCGCGGGATCGAGTCCGGGTCGATCATGTCGTGCAGCGCGTCGTACAGCGGCCGCAGGTAGGGGTCGATCTTCTCGTACAGCGTGCCGGGCAGGAAGCCGAGCCGCTCCCCGGCCTCCACGGCCGGCCGGGTCAGGATGATCCGGTTGACTTCCTTGGCCTGCAGCGCCTTGACCGCCTTGGCCATAGCCAGATAGGTCTTGCCGGTACCGGCCGGCCCGATGCAGAACACGATCGTGTGCGCGTCGATGGCGTCCACGTAACGCTTCTGGTTGAGCGTCTTCGGCCGGATCGTCCGGCCCCGGGCCGACAGGATGTCCAGCGTCAGCACGTCGGCCGGCCGGACGCCGGACTTGCGGCGCAGCATGGCCACGACCCGTTCCACCGAGTCCGTGGTCAGCTCGGCCCCGCCCGCCAGCAGCTCGGTGAGCTCCTCGAACAGGCCGGCCACCTGCTCGCTCTCCTGGGCCGGCCCGGTAATCGTGATCTCATTCCCGCGCACGTGAATATCGGCGTCGAATGCCTTCTCGATCACATGCAGGAGTTCATCCCGGGAGCCCAGCAGACTGACCATTGAGTGGTCGTCCGGGATAACGATCTTGACCTGCGCGGCACCGTCAGCGGACGGCTTACGGCCGGGCGACTCGTCAGATCTATCTACCAATTCCTTCTCTCCGCCTGGGCGCAGGCGCCTGACCCGCGCCCGTACCCTGTCATGCTATCCACCCGACGTCAGCCCGGGGGCCAGCTGAGCGCGCGTCCGCCGAGGACATGCGCGTGCACGTGCGGCACCGTCTGGCCTGCGTCCACCCCTGTGTTGAAGACAACCCGGTAGCCACAGCCGGCGATTCCCTCGGCCTCCGCCACCCTGGCCGCCTGCCCGGTCACTTCGGCCAGCAGGTCCACGTCGGCGGACAGCGCGGCCAGATCGGGATAGTGCTTTTTCGGGACCACCAGCACGTGGGTAGGCGCCTGCGGGCTGATGTCGCGGAAAGAAACGGTCCGCGGCGACTCGAGCACGCGTGATGCCGGGACACCGCCTGACACGATCCTGCAGAATAGACACTCCGGCACAGAGGGATCTTAGCTTGTCCCCCACCGGCAACAGTCATGACAGATATGGTTGCGATGGTGCTTCCCCCGCGGCGCCGCCCAGTGCACAACCCAGCGTGCACGGCGGCGCAATTGCGCCTGCCCGGCTCAGCCGGGCGTGCCGGGGTGAGCACACGGACTCAGACCCTTGGGGGGGAATGATTCGTGAAGGCAAGCGGCGAGGGCGGGTCGCGTGCACGCACTCGACATGCCAGGTGAACCTGACGGCGTGGTAACGCGTCCCATAGATGTGACCGAGACGTTAGTGGCCAATGGGCTCACTGCTGCACCCCTCGAATGGGATGCAGACCGAGCTGTCACGGCCATCTACAGCGAGCACTACCGCTCGCTGGTGCGCCTGGCCGCCTTCCTGGTCCGCGACAACGCGACGGCCGAGGAAGTAGTCCAGGACTCCTTCGTCGCCATGCACGGGGCATGGCGTCGGCTGCGGGACACCGACAAGGCGCTGTCCTATCTTCGGCAATCCGTGGTCAACCGGTCACGTTCAGTCCTCCGGCACCGGGTGGTGGTGGACAAAAACACCCCTAAGCCACCTCCGGACATGCCTAGCGCCGAGCACGGCGCCATCATCCAGTTGGAGCGCTCCGCGGTGGTCACCGCCCTGCGGGCACTCCCGGAGCGGCAGCGGGAGGCCCTGGTACTCCGTTACTACGGCGACATGTCGGAAGCGCAGATCGCCTCAGTCATGGGTATCAGCCGGGGAGCAGTCAAGAGTCACACGGCCCGGGCCATGTCGGCCCTGCGGACCGTGCTCGAGCGGGATACGTAGGGAGGGCCATAGGGGCTCGGGGAGCCTCCGGCGGCACGCATGATTTCACAGGATCGGGACTACGAGGACGTCCTCCGCCACGCGTTGCGCGCGGCGGCGGCGTCCGTCGAGCCTGCCGTTGACGGCCTAGAGCGGATCCGTCACCGGTCGCATTCGCGTCGGTCTGCCCGCTCCATGCTGGCCAGGGCCGCGGACTGGCTCCGGCTGTACCGGATCCGGCTGTCCATCCGGCTCGAATTTTTTCGCTGGGCGCTGAGCGAGCGCGGCATCGGCCAGCCCCCGACCGGCCCAGACCACAATGGCCGAACGCCGGCTGGTAAGACGGCCGGCCGTCTCGGCCCGGCCGCTGCCTGGCTCAAGCCCGCGTTCGCGGTCGCGGCCGTGGTCGCCGTCGTGGTGGTCGGCGTGGTCACGCTGAACCGGATGCAGGAGGCGGTGATCACGCCGACCAATTCGGTCACCTCGCCCGGCCACCAGCACGCGCCGACCGGAGCCACCGGCCTGGCCAGCCCGGGCCTGTGGCAACCGCCAATCGGCGTGAGCCCCACCCAGTCGCCCGCGGCGTCCACGAAGAAGGGCCCGACCAGCGCGCTGCCCGCAGTGGCCTGCACGCCAACGCCCTCGCCGAGCAGCACGCCGGCGCCCACGGCCAGCGCCACGGCCAGCCCGACGCCGACGCCGGTCGACACCGGGACGCCCACGCCGAGCCCGACGCCGACCGCCACGGGGAGCCCGTCGGCCACCCCGACCACCGGCAGCGGGGGCAGCACGGCCACCGGTTCCGGGGGCGGCACGGCCAGTGCCAGGACCGACGCCATGTTCGCCCCGTACGGTGACGTCGGCACACCCGACGTCACCTGCGGCAGCGCGCCCACCACGAAGACCACGACGCCTACGTCGTAGGCGGCTCAGCTCCAGCGGCCGAGCCGGCTGAGCAGGACGGTGGCCGCGACTGCACCGGCGGTGGACGCCCGTAGCACGGTCGGGCCCAGGTGCGCGGCCACCACGCCGGCTGCGGTCAGCGCGTCCGTCTCGGCCGGGCTGACGCCGCCCTCCGGGCCGACGACCAGCAGGATCTCCCCCGAGCCGGGCAGCGGCAGCGCACTCAGCGCGGTATCCGCGTCCGGGTCGAGCACGATCGCGCAGGCCGCGGCGCCGGCCCGGGCGGTCAGACCGGGCACCCCGGCCGGATCGGTCACCTCGGCGAACCGGCCGCGGCGGGCCTGCTTGCCCGCCTCCCGGGCGGTAGCCCGCCACCGGCCCAGCGCCCGGTCGCCGCGCTCCCCCGACCAGCGCACCACGCAGCGTTCCGCGGCCCACGGGATCACCACGTCCACGCCGACTTCGGACATCAGCTCGACGGCCAGCTGGCCCCGGTCACCTTTGGGAATGGCCTGGGCCACGGCCAGCGCCGGGTCGGCGGGCGGGATCGTCCGCCGGTCCCGCACCGCGAGTTCCAGCGTCCCGCGCTGGGCCCGGGTGACCACGCACTCGGCCAGCTGGCCCGCGCCATCGGTCAAGTCCACCCGCTCGCCCGCGGAGAGCCGGCGCACGTCGGCCGCGTGCCGGCCTTCCGGCCCGGCCAGCACCACCCGGTCCCGGGCCAGCTCGGCCGGCTCAGCCAGGAACACTGGAGGCCGTATGTTCCGGGGGGGCGACCCCCCGGAACCCCCCGATTGCCGCTGCGCGCCGAGCGGCGGCACGCCGCCGCGGTCACCGGCCGTTGAACGCGTCCCGCAACCGGGAGAAGAAGCCCTGCTGGCCCGGCGCGAACCGGCCCGGCGGGGTCTCCTCGCCGCGCAGCTCGGCCAGCTGCTTGAGCAGGGCCTCCTGCGGCTCGTCCAGCTTGGTCGGGGTCTCCACCGTGACGTGGATGATCAGGTCACCGCGCCCGGAGTCGTTCAGGTGCTGAACGCCGAGCGCGTACATGGGGATGACCTGCCCGGACTGGGTACCCGGCCGGATGTCCAGGTCCCGGGGCCCGTCCAGGGTCTCCATCGACAGGCTGGCGCCGAGTGCGGCGGCCACCATGGGGACGGTGACCGTGCAGTGCAGGTCGTCGCCCTGCCGCTCGAAGATCGGGTGCGGACGCTGCAGGATCTCCAGGAACAGGTCTCCCGGCGGGCCACCGCCCGAGCCGATCTCGCCCTCGCCGGCCAGCTGGATGTGCGTGCCGTCCTCGACCCCGGCGGGAATGCGCACCTTCATCGTGCGCCGGGTCCGCACCCGGCCGTCCCCGTCGCACTCCGGGCACGGCCGCCGGATGACGGTGCCGAACCCGCCGCAGTGCGGGCACGGCCGGGACGTCATCACCTGGCCGAGGAAGGACCGGGTGACCTGGCTGACCTCACCGCGGCCGCCGCAGACGTCACAGGTTTCCGGGTGGGTGCCCGGTGCGGTGCCCTCGCCGGAACAGGTCGGGCAGACCACCGCGGTGTCCACGGTCAGTTCCCGGGTGGTGCCGAACGCGCACTCGGCCAGGTCGAGCTCGACCCGGATGGTCGCGTTGCGGCCGCGCCGGGCCCGGCTGCGCGGCCCCCGGCTGGTCGCGCCGGCGCCGAAGAACGCGTCCATGATGTCGCTAAACGGGAACCCGGCGGGCCCGAACGGCCCGGCACCCTGGCCGGCCCCGCCGTTGGGCGCGAACGGGTCCACGCCCTGGTCATACATCTGCCGCTTGCCAGGGTCGGAAAGCACCTCGTAGGCCTGGGTGATCTCCTTGAACCGCTCCTGAGTCTGCGGGTCCGGGTTCACGTCCGGGTGCAGCTCACGGGCGAGCCGCCGGTAGGCCTTCTTGATGTCGTCGGGCGGCGCGTCCCGGCGTACGCCGAGCGCGGCGTAGTAGTCGCTGGCCACTACGACCCCGCCAGGATCTGGCCCACGTATCGTGCCACCGCGCGCACCGCTCCCATCGCATTCGGGTAATCCATCCGTGTCGGGCCAAGCACCCCGAGCCTGGCCAGGCTCTGGTCCCCGGTCCCGTACCCCGCCGCCACCACCGAGGTACTGCGCAGCCCCTCGATGGGGTTCTCCGCGCCGATCCGGACGGTGAGGGCAGGGTGGTCGCCGGACTCGCCCAGCAAACGCATCAACACCACCTGCTCCTCCAACGATTCCAGGACCTCACGCAGTCCCTTGGAAAAGTCCGCGGCGGTCAGGTTGGCCGCGCCGCCGACCACGACGCGCTCGTCGGTCCGCTCGACCAGCGACTCCAGGATGATCGAGAACACCGCGGCCGCGTTGGGCCGCTGCTCCGGCTCGACCAGAGTCGGCAGGTCGGCGATCACCGACGTCACCTCGGTCAGCCGGCGCCCGTCCAGGCAGGCGTTGAGCACTGCCCGGAGCTGCATGACCGAATCCTCTTCGGCCGGGTCAGGCAGCTCCACGGTACGCTGCTCGACCCTTCCGGTGTCGGTGATCAGCACCAGCATGAGCCGCTTGGCGGCCAGCGGGACCAGTTCCACGTGCCGCACCGAGGACCGGGTCAGCGAAGGGTACTGCACCACCGCGACCTGGCGGGTCAGCTGGGCCAGCAGCCGCACCGTCCGGATCACCACGTCATCCAGGTCGAACGCGCCGACCAGGAACGTCTCGATGGCCCGGCGCTCCGCCGCGGACAGCGGCTTGACCCCGGACAGCCGGTCCACGAACAGCCGGTACCCCTTGTCGGTGGGGATCCGCCCGGCGCTGGTGTGCGGCTGCACGATGAAGCCCTGCTCCTCGAGTACGGCCATATCGTTCCGGATGGTGGCCGGCGAGACATCCAGGTGGTGCCGGTCGACCAGGGACTTCGAGCCCACCGGTTCCGTAGTGGACACATAATCTTCCACGATGGCGCGGAGCACGGCGAGCTTGCGCTCATCGAGCATGTCCCCACCTCCCTGGCACTCCACTGTCCTGAGTGCCAATTTTAAGGCGGTCCGGGCGCCCTGGCGTCCAAGCGCAGGTATCGGGAGCATAGCGATTCGCTGGTTGCTTGTGCGCCGGCCGGCAATGTCGCTGGTGAGGCGGGGCGCGCCGAAGGCGGGTTCCCGCCGAGCCGGCGCTCGGCGCGAAGCGGCGATCGGGGGGTCCAGGGGGTCGTCCCCCCGGACCATACGGCGTGCCATCACCGATCGGTTCGCTGTGTCCGGTACCGTCCTGCCCGTTATGCATGCCGATTACGGGCAGGACGTGCTCGCCAGGGACTGGCGGCGGCGGCCCGAGCCGCCGCAGGTCGAGGCGGCCCGCGGGCTGGTCGTCGAGGAAGCCGGCGGCCAGGGGTTCTGCGGCGCCGTGGTGGCCTGCGAGAAAGACGCGGTCACCCTGGAAGACCGGTTCGGCCGCCAGCGCGTGTTCCCGCTGCGGCCCGCCGCGTTCCTGCTGGACGGCAAACCGGTCACGCTGGTCAGGCCGGCCCCGGCCGGCCGGCCCGCCGGGCCGTCCAAGAGCCGGTCCGGCTCGCTGGCCCGGCCAGCTGCCCCGGCAGGCCAGGCCAGCCGGGCCCGGGTCGCCCGGGCCAGCCGGATCTACGTGGAAGGAAGGCACGACGCCGAGCTGGTCGAGCAGATCTGGGGCGACGACCTGCGCGAGGCCGGGGTGGTGGTGGAGTACCTGGAAGGCGTGGACCACCTGCCCGGCGTGCTGGCCAGCTTCGCGCCCGGCCCGCAGCGCCGCCTCGGCGTGCTCGTCGACCACCTGATCCCCGGGTCCAAGGAGCAGCGCATCGCGGCCGAGGTGACCTCGCCGCACGTGCTCGTGGTCGGCCACCCGTTCGTGGACGTCTGGCAGGCGGTCAAGCC
Organism: Streptosporangiaceae bacterium; assembly: GCA_036497945.1. Lineage (GTDB taxonomy): Bacteria > Actinomycetota > Actinomycetes > Streptosporangiales > Streptosporangiaceae > RYN-230. The sequence goes on from DASXIN010000141.1 coordinate 16,687, forward strand.
AGCGGCCCTCGGCATCGCACGCTGGCCGGACGTGCCGCGTGGCCAGCCGTGGAAGGAAGGAGTGCTGCGCGGGCTGGGCTGGGGCCCCGACACCGCGGCCGGCTGGAAGCGGATCCTGGCCGGGGCGCGCAGCTACACCGACCTGGAACCGGAGCTGCTCGGCCGGGTGGAAGAGCTGATCGACTTCGTCACCGGGCCGGGTACTGGCTAACGTGTGGGCAAGCGCAGCCTGCGAGGAGCCGATGACCAGCCGCCCGATGCAGTCCCCTGCCCCAACCGACGCCGGTTCGGGCGAGTTCGTGCCGCCGCCCGGCACCGCCCCGGCCAGCCGCCGCGAGGTGCACACCGCCATGCTGGCCTACCTGGGCGTGCCGTTCACCCTGTGCCTGCTGCCGCTGGCCATCTACCTGGCCAGTCTGCGCGGCCGTTCGTTCGCCCGGTGGCATGCCGCCCAGGCGCTGAACGTGGCCGTCACCGCGATCCTGTACACCGTGTGCGGGCTGATCGTAGGCGGCGTGCTGGCCCTCGACTCGGCGCAGGTGGCCACGCTCATCGCGGTGCCGCTGCTGGCCGTGCTGTGGATCTCGGTGCTGGTGGTGCTGGCTCATACGGCCAGCGCGGCCAGCCGGGGCGAGCGGCAGCCGGTGCCGCGCTGGCTGCGGCTCAATCGGTAACGCCGCGGATCACCGCGTCGGCCAGCAGCCGGCCGCGCTGGGTCAGCACCAGCCGGCCCGCCGCGTGCGCCGCGGGGTCGGCCAGCCCATCCCGCACCGCGGCCCCGGCGGCCGCCCGGCCAGCCGCGCTGAGCAGGCTGACCGGGCAGCCCTCGGCTAGCCGGGTGCGCAGCATGATCTCCTCCAGCCGGCGCTCCGGGCCGGTCAGCACCTCCCGGGCCTGGCCCGGGCTGGTCCCCTCGCTGATCCGGGCGGCGTACGCGGCCGGGTGCTTGACGTTCCACCAGCGGGTGCCCGCCACGTGGCTGTGCGCCCCCGGCCCGACACCCCACCAGTTGCCGCCGGTCCAGTACAGCCGGTTGTGCTGGCAGGCGGCCTCCGGCCCGGCCGCCCAGTTGGACACCTCGTACCAGGTCAGGCCCGCGCTGCAGAGCAGGTCATCGGCCAGTTGGTAGCGTTCGGCCATGGTGTCGTCGTCCGGTTCGACCACCTGGCCGCGGCGGATCCGGGCGGCCAGACGGGTGCCCTCTTCCACGATCAGCGCGTAACCGGAGATGTGATCCGGGTCGGCCGCCAGCGCCGCCTCGACCGAGCCGCGCCAGTCCGCGTCGGTCTCCCCTGGCGTGCCGTAGATGAGGTCCAGGCTGACGTGCTGAAAGCCGGCCTGCCGGGCCCACTGGGCGCACTGCGCGGGCCGGCCCGGCTGGTGCTCCCGGTCCAGCACGGCCAGCACGTGCGGCGCGGCGCTCTGCATGCCCAGCGAGATGCGGGTGATCCCGGCCGCGCGCAGCCCGGCCAGCGACCGCTGGTCCACGCTCTCCGGGTTGGCCTCGGTGGTCACCTCGGCCCCGGGGGCCAGCCCAAATTCGCCGTCGATGACCCGGAGCAGCCCGCCGAGCTGGGCGGGCGGCAGCAGGGTGGGCGTGCAGCCGCCGAAGAACACCGTGCTGACTGGCGGGCAGTCCGCGCCGAGGACCTGCCGGGCGAGCCGGATCTCGGCCGCGGCCAGGGCTGGGTAGGACTCCCGCGACGCCCCGCCGCCCAGCTCGGCGGCGGTGTAGGTGTTGAAGTCGCAGTATCCGCACCGGGTGCGGCAGAACGGCACGTGCAGATAGATGCCGAACGGCGGTTCGGCCAGCCCGGACAGCGCGCTGGCGGGCAGCCGCCCGTCGGCGGGCACCGGCTGGCCAGCCGGCAGCGCACCGGGCATGGTCAGCCAGCCTGCCGTGCTGCGGCCCGGGAGAGCACCTCCGCGGCCACGTCGTCCCACTTCGGGTCGCGGTCCTGGACGGCCACCAGGCGGCGCATCAGGTCCGGGTCGCCGTAGTAGGCGCGCATCGCCTCGGCCACGGTCACGCTGGCCGCGGGCCGGCGTAGCACCTCGATCGGGTCGCCGGGACCGGCGCTGCCCTCGGTCAGCACCTTGAGGTAGGCGCCGGGCCGGCCGGCCGCAGCGAACCGCTTGACCCAGGCCCGCTGGGCGGCGTACTGCTCGCCCATCCAGCCGGCGAAGACGCCGCACGGGATGCGCACCGACCGGACCTGGACGACCGCGGTGCCAACCTGCCAGGTCTCGCCGAGCAGCGCGCCGGACACGTCCAGCCCGGCCGTGGTCAGGTTCTCGCCGAACGTGCCGTTGCCCAGCTCCAGGCCGAGCTGCTCGACCCACCAGTCCAGGTCTTCCCGGGCGTAGGCGTACACCGCCTGCTCCACGCCGCCGTGGTGCTTGCGGTCCGCCTGCTCGTCGCCGTGCACGCCGAGCCGGCCGATGGCCAGCGGCCCGACGGCGGGCCGCTTGTCGATGGCGGTGCGCTGGATCGGGCGCGCCCAGCCTGCGGCGCGGATGCGGCCGGCGTTCACCGAGATGACCCGTGCGTTCGCCACCCCTGCACGCTAATCGACCGGGTGCACCAGGTCGAACCGTATTGGCTGGGCTCTCACGCGGTTATCCTGAGGCTGGGTGCGACGGGGAGGCTGCGATGAGCATGGGGCCGGGGTACGGGCTGGCGGCCAGCGGGCCGGGCGGCCTGCGGGCCTCCGACGCGGACCGGGAGCGGGCGGCGGAGGTACTCCGGACCGGCTTCGCCGAGGGCCGGCTGGACAAGGACGAATACGACAGCCTGCTCGGCCAGGTGTACTCGGCCAAGACGCGCGCCGATCTGGCCGTGCTGACCAGCCAGCTGCCGGGCGGCGGCAGCGCGCTGTACCCGGCGACCGGCTCGGCCCCGGCCCGCTACGCCGCACCGGCCGACCGCACCAACGGACTGGCCGTGGCCTCGCTGGTGTGCGGCGTCGCGCAGTTCTTCGTCCCGCTGCCCGCCTCCATCCTGGCCATCGTGTTCGGCCACATCGCACGCGGTCAGATCCGCCGGACCGGGGAGAATGGCGACGGGCTGGCGCTGGCTGGGCTGGTGCTCGGCTGGGTGGAACTCGTGCTGGGCATTATCGTCTTGGTGGCGTTCGTCGCGCTGCGCGGGTGAGCCTTTTGCCACTGGCCACGGGTACCGTGAAAGCTGGGCACGGCGGCGGGAGGCTTCGATGACGTACTGGCCGGGACCGGGATACCGGATGGCGACCGCGGCGCACGGCAACATACGGGCGTCCGACCAGGACCGGGAGCGCGCGGCCGAGGTGCTCAAGGGCGGCTACGCCGAGGGCCGGCTGGACAAGGACGAGTACGACGAGCACCTGAGCCGGATCTACGCGGCGCGGACGGTCGGCGACCTGGCCACGCTGACCAGCCAGCTGCCCGGCGGCGGGGCGGCCCTACTCCCGGTGCCGGCCGGGCCGCCGAAGACCAACTCGAGAGCCGTGGCCGCGATGATCTGCGGCATCGCCGAGTTCTTCACGTTCGGCCTGACCTCGATCCCCGCGGTCATCCTGGGCCATACCGCCCGGGGCGAGATTCGGCGGACCGGCGAAGCCGGCGCCGGCCTGGCTATGACCGGGCTCATCCTGGGCTGGCTGGCGATCGGCTTGTGGCTGCTGTTCTGGGCCGGCGTGCTGGTGGCCGGGGTCGGCCTGAGCCACGGCGGGACTGTCGGGCACATCCAGCCGGGCGGCTAGCCCGGCCTGCCAGCGAATCTCCATCTGGGAAGCACGGCCGGGAGCGGGCCGCAGACCGGGGCAGAGGTGCCTGGCCATGTCGCGATCCGGCCGCCAGCGCTGCCGCGCACTAAAAACCCTCTGGCCCGATTCCGACCACTATGCCCGGAATTAATTACCGGCCCATTGGTTTGATCTTGTAAACGCTCTTGCTAGGCCAATATGTGCCCGCCTGCTGAGCATGTGACCTGCCCGGATGGCCAAGATCAGGGACCGGATAGCAGGGATCAAGGAATCTGGCCTAGGCGATTTCGGCCGATTAATGCAGACTAGATGGCAGCCGCCCCCAGCAGGCTGTATTAGGTCGGGCTCTTATCAGCTGGGAAGTGAGCAGGAATCGCCTTGGCGCGGACCCGTCCGGCCGAGTCTAGCGGGGGGACTCGGACTCAGGACAAGCCCGGCAGTATGCGACTGCTCCACCTAGTGAACCGTGTTGGCCGCAGATGCGTTGAAGCGAGTGTGCCAGCCGAGCGGCACGCCCGGTGCGCCGGGCAGGACAGACCGTCGCGCCCTGGCCCGGTGCTCAGCACGGCCCGCGGCGATGTACGGCCGTGGCTGGTCCCGATCGGCGTCCTCATCATCATCGTGGGCGTCGGCTCCGGAGTGTTCGTCGAGGGATCCCCGGGGGGCGTGGGGCTGGCGATCACGGTGGGGCTGCTGGTCCTGGCGGCTATCTTCTGGGCGACGGGGCTGTCCCGGCACGTCCGCGACCTGCGGGTGGTGGTGCCCGCGCTGATCGGGCTGGGTATCTGCGGGGCGGCGCTGGACTGGCCGCAGACGGATGGCCCGGGCTTCGTGGCCGGGTACATGGCGCTGGCCGGCCTGGCCCTGCGGGTGTCGCGGACGACCGCCCTGCTGGCCGGGGTGCCCATCGTGGCCTCCATCGCGGTGTCCGACGCGCACGAGGCCGCGAACCCGGCGAGCACGATGCTAGCGGTTGCCCTCGGCGCCGGCTTCCTGTTCGTGACCTCGGTACTGGCCGCGCTCAGCCAGGATGCCCACCACCGCGCCGAGGCCCTGCTGGCTCAGGAGAGCGCGATCCGCGAGGCCCGGGAGCAGATGGCGGCGCTGGCCGAGCGGGCCCGGATGACCCGCGAGCTGCACGACATCCTGGCGCACTGCCTGTCCAGCCTGTCGCTGCAACTCGAGACCGCGCGGCTGCTGGCCGCCGACACCGCCGCCGATGCCCGGCTGGCCGAGCAGATCACCCAGGCCCGCCAGGTGGCCTGTGATGGCATGCTCAATGCCCAGCGTGCGCTGCAGGCGTTGCGCGGCGGCGAGGTCCCCGGGCTGGCCCGGCTGCCCGAGCTGATCTCGGACACGGCGGCCGCGCTGCGCATGCCGATCGACTTCCGGACAGCCGGGACGCCGCGGCCGCTGAGCCCCGAGGTGCAGCTGGCCGCGTACCGGACGGTGCAGGAAGCACTCACCAACGTGGCGAAGCACGCGGGCCGGGGGGCGCAGGTAGTGGTGCGGCTGACCTGGGCGTCGGACAGCCTGGACGTGTCGATCGCCGACCGCGGCGGGGACGGCGTGGGCGCCGGGCTGGTCTCCGGCGGGCTTGGCCTGAGCAGCATGGCCGAGCGGGCCGCGCTGCACGGCGGGCAGCTCACGGCGGGCGCGTCGGACGACGGCTTCACCGTGCACATGACGCTCCCGCTCGCCGTGGTGCCCCAGATGGCGCGGTTATGAAGCCGCCGTCCGGGGCGTCGGTGCGCGTGCTCATCGCCGATGACCAGAAGGTGGTCCGCGATGGGCTGTCCGCGCTGCTCGGCTTGCTGCCCGGGATCATTGTGGTGGGTACCGCGGGCGACGGCGCGGAGGCCGTGCGCCAGGCCCGGGCGTTGCGGCCCGATGTGGTCCTGATGGATCTGAAGATGCCGGTCTGCGACGGCGTCGAGGCGACCCGTCAGCTCGCGCACACCCAGCCGTCCACCGCCGTCGTGGTACTCACCACCTACTCCGACGACGACTGGGTGCTGGCCGCGCTGCGGGCCGGGGCGCGCGGCTTCCTGACCAAGAACGCCAGCGCCGACGAGATCCTGCGCGCGGTCACCGTGGTGTCCGCGGGCGAGGCCGAATTCGATCCGTCGGTGCAGCGCCGGCTGCTCGAGGCGATGACCCGCGGCCACGGGTTCGGCGCGGTGGCGACGGCCGGCGGCGGTGTCGGCAGCGTGGCCGGCCCTGGTGCCGCCCCCGCCGCGCCCCAGCCGGACGCCGGCCTGACGCAGCGGGAGACCGAAGTGCTCACCGAGATCGCCGCGGGTCTGTCCAACGCCGAGATCGCCGGGAAGCTGGTGATCTCGGACACCACGGTGAAGACACACATCAACCATCTGCTGGCCAAGACCGGGGCCCGGGACCGGGCGCAACTGGTCGCCTACGCGTTCCGGACTGGTCTCGCCCGGTGATTCGCCTCACCCATGGCCGGCCGCGGCAGGCCCGGTGACCCGGTAAATGCGGGTGATGTGGTAGGCCCGCCGGTCCATGGCCAGGACCGCGGCCCGGACTCGCGCCATCGCGGCGCGGTCCAGGTGCCGCACCGCCGTCAGGCTGAGGAACTCCTGCGTGTCCCCGCCCCGGGCACCCACCCGGACCAGGCCGACGCCAGGCGCGTAGTACTTGATCTGATGGCCGGGTTCACCGGGGCTCCACTCGTCCACCACCAGGACATGCCGGAAGCACTGGGCGGGCACGCAGGTGGCCTGGCCGGTGCGGATGACCCGGGAGACGTCGTAGAACTGGATCGCCGGGACACGTCCCTCTACGTACTGCGTCCCGCGGCCGGGGTGAGCCGGCATGTGCATGCCGCCGTAGCCGCCACCCGCGCCCTTGATCCAGGTGCTCGGGGCCCCGGTGAGCTTGCCATGTTCGTACTCCTCCGGGTATTCGCCGAAGTTCCACAGGTTGCCCCGGTCATCCTGGGCGAACAGGGCGAGTTCCTGTTCCTGGAGTCTGCCTTCGAGGAAGTCGCGGTCCCACGCGACCACGGTCCGCACGCCGCCCACCGTCTTGGTGACGTCGCTGACGGTGAACACCACCTGGTGTGGCTTGGACTCGCCGCCCTCCACGATCCGCCCCTGGTAGACGTACTGGGTGCCCGGTGTCAACGGGAACATCTGGTTGTCCACGTGGGCCGGTGCCGAGAAGGTGGCCCGCTGGGTGGCGGCACGCTGGGCCGCCGCACCCGCTGGCCGCTGCGGGGCGGACGTCCCGCACGCCGCCAGCAGGGCTGCGGCCGCGATGGCCAGCACCAGTAGTGACCAGGGGTGCCGTGGACCGGGCATCACGCCCTCCTCTCGCCGTGGCCGCGCCCGAACCGCAGGTACAGCGACGGCAGCACGAACAGGTTGAGCAACGTGGAGGTGACCAGCCCGCCGACGACCACCACGGCCAGCGGATGCTCGATCTCGTGCCCCGGCCGGTCACCGAGGACGACCAGCGGCACCAGGGCGAGGCCGGTGGCCAGCGTGGTCATCAGGATCGGCGAGAGGCGCTCGCGGGCACCGCGGAGCACGAGCGCGGGGCCGAACTCCATCCCCTCGTCGTCTTCCAGATGCTGCCAGTGGTTGATCAGCAGGATGCCGTTGCGGGCGGCGATGCCGAACACCGTGAAGAAGCCGACCAGCGCGCCGAGCGAGATGATCCCGCCACCCAACCAGGCGGCCAGCACGCCGCCGACCAGCGCCATCGGCAGGGTCAGGAAGGTGAGCACAGCCAGCCGCCAGCGGCGGAACGACGCTTGCAGCAGGAGCAGAATCAGCACTCCGGCGATGATCGACGATTCCAGCAGCCGGCTCTGCGCCGCCTGCCGTTCCCGGTACTCGCCCAGCAGCTCGACGTGGTATCCGCGGTCCAGGTGCACCGCGGCCAGCTTGGCGTTGATGTCATGGACCACCGACCCGAGATCACGCCCGGCCACGCCCGCGCCCACGTCCAGATAGCGCGAGTCGCCCTGGCGTTCGATCGAGTTCGGGTTCGGCTGCAGCAGGACGCTGGCGACCGTGCCGAGCCGGATCGTCCCGCCGGACGGTGTGTCGATCGGCAGGTTCGCGATGTCGGTGAAGCTGTGCCGGACCGACTCCGGGCTCCACACGACGGTGTCATAGGCCCGGCCGGCCCGGAAGATGTCCCCGACTTCCTCGCCCGCCACCAGGGTGGCCGCATCCCGGCGGACGTCGCCTGGCTTCAGGCCGTACCGCTCCGCCGCGGCCAGCTTCACCTTCACGTTGACCTGCGGGATATCGCTGGAGATGTCGCGGTGCGCATCCAGCACACCCGGGACCGATTTCACCAGCGCGAGGATCTGGTCCGATTTGGCTCGCAGGGTGGGCAGATCCTCACCGTAGGTGCGCACGATGATGGGTTCCTTGCCGCCGGTGAGCACTTCGGAGATGCGTTCGTCAAGATAGGTCTGCACCTCACGGAAGAGGCCGGGGTAACCATTGGTGACAGAGTGAATCCGGTCGAGCGTGGCCGTATAGTCGGCGCCTGGCGACAAACTGACCCAGATCTCCCCCAGGTTGACCCCGGCCACCTCCTCGCCGAGCAGGGCCTGGCCGATGTGCGCGCCCGCGCTCCGCACTCCCGGGATGGCCAGCAGTTCATGGCTGATCCTGGTCGTGGAGCGTTCCATCTCGACGGCCGAAGTTCCCGGCGGGGACACCCAGTGGATCAGGAAGTCGCGTTCCTTGAAGGCGGGGAACAGCTCCTGGCCGAGATGCGGGTACACGGCGACGCCGGCGATGGTCACCAGGGCGAACGTCAGGTACGCGGCCACCGGCCGGACGATGATGCGGCGCAGGCCGGCCGTGTAGACCCTGCGCAGCCAGCCCACCACCGGGGAGCTGCGCCGCTCGATCGGCGCCCCGCGCAGCAGCAGCAGCGCCAGCGCCGGGGTCACGGTGAGCGCCACCACCATCGAGGCGACGATGGCCAGCGTGTAGGACAGCGTCAGCGGCCGGAAGAACGCCCCGGTCAGCCCGGTCAGCAGGAAGACCGGGATCGACGCGGCCACGATGATCAGCGTGGCGTAGACGATCGGGCTGCGTACCTCCAGGCACGCGCGCAGGATCACGGTGGCGGTGCTCTGGCCGCCGCCACTGAGCCGTTCCTCACGCAGCCGCCGGGTGATGTTCTCCACGTCGATGATCGCGTCGTCGACGACCGCCCCGAGCGCGATGACCAGCCCAGCCAGGGTCATCGTGTTGATGGTGGCGCCCCGCCAGTAGAGCACGAGCAACGTGGCTATCAGCGACAGCGGGATCGTCAGCAGGCTGATCAGCGCCACCCGCCACTCGAACAGGAACAGCGCGAGGATGACCACGACCAGGATGAAGCCGAGCACGAGTGCCTGGGTCAGGTTGGCGATGGCCAGCTTGACGAAGTCCGCCTGCTGGAACACCTTGGTGTCGAACCTGATCCCGGGCAGGCCCGGCTGCAGGTCCCGCAGCGCCTGTTCCACCCCGGCCGTCATCTGCAGGCTGTTGGCCCAGGGCAGTTTCTCGACCACCAGCAGCAGCCCGGGCTGGCCGTCGACGACCGCGTCGCCGATGAGCGGCGGGTACCGCTGCGCGACCGTGGCGACGTCCCCCAGGCGCACTTCCTTCCCGGCCTTCCTGGTGACCGGCACCTGGGCCAGGTCCGCGGGCGTCACCACGGGCAGCACGTTGCGCACGCCGATCCGCTGGTTCGGGGTGTCGATGGTGCCACCGGTGCCGATCACTGCCCCGGTGGAGAACCGGAGCAGCCCGGAATCCACCGCGTCGGACGTGGTCTGCATCACCTGGTTCAGCGACACGCCCCGGGCCTGCATCTTCGCCGGCACCGCCTGTACCGCCATCAGGTGCAGCCGCTCGTTCCAGATGGCCACGTTGGCGACGCCGGGTACCCGGAGCAGCCGGGCGCGGATGGTCCAGTAGGCCGTCATCGACATGTCGATGAGCGACCGGCTGGCCGAGGTCATGCCGATCTGCATGGCGCGCCCGGTCGCCGATACCGGAGCCAGCATGACCGGCGGCGCGGCCCACGTCGGCAGGCTGGGGCTCACCGTGGCCATCCGTTCCTGCACCAGCTGGCGGGCCCGGAGCAGATCTGTCCCCGGCTTGAACAGCAGCTCGATCGACGACAGCTGCGGCACCGACTTGGACCGCATGTCATCCAGGCCCTGGATGCCGTTCAGCGAGGCCTCCAGCGGCACGGTGACCAGTTGTTCGACATCCGAGGTGGACAGCCCGACGCAGGCGGTCTGGATGACCACCCGCGGCGGGGCGAATTCCGGGAACACATCGACGTGCATCCGCGGCAGCAGCGTGATGCCGAGCAGCAGCATGGCCACGGCCGCCGCCACGACCAGGTGCCGGAATCTCAGGCTGGCGCTGATGATTCCGCGCATCAGGGTGCGCTGCCCGGCCCGGTTCATTCCTCACCGCTGATGTCATATTCGGCGCCGAGCAGCTCCGGTGCGCCGACCGTCACCACCCGAGCGCCGACGTGCGGCCCGGTGCTGAGCATGGCGCTGCGACCCTCGATCGCCGCGACCGTGATCCGGTCGCGGACGAAGGTCCGTCCCGATGTGTTCACATACGTCCAGGTCGACCCGTCGGTGTCATAGACGACCGCCGAGTACGGGACCACCGTGCCCGCGCTGGCGCGGCCAGCGAGCACGCCAGCGTGACCGGGCCGGGCACCGCCGGCTGGGCGGACCGGCTGGGTCTGGATGCCGAGCCGGTGCACAGCCGTCGCGGACAGCTGAACCTGCTGCACCCGGGATCCGGCGACTGGCTTGAGGGTGGCCGGGGCTGGGTCGGCCGTGCCGCTCGCGCCGCCGCAACCAGCCAGGATGAGAGCGACGGCGGCCGCGAGACCCAGCGTCACCGGTTTGGTCGCTGACATTGATCTCTCCCTCCGGATCGCGGACGTTGGGGTCAGCCGGCCGCGGACCCGGCCACCGGCCTGCTGGGCGGGGCAGGCTGGCCCGGCGGTCGCGGGCGCGCTGGCCGGCCGGCGGTGGCCGCCAGCAGCGCCGGCAGCACATAGCCCTGCACGGCAAGCAAGCTGACCAGCCCACCGAGCATGGTGACGGCCAGCGGGTGCAGGAACTCCAGGCCCGCCCGGCTGCCCGCGAACGCGGGGGGCAGCAGTACGGCCGCGGTGACCAGCACCGTCTGGAGCAGCGGCACGGCGCGCTCGCGGGCCGCGGCCAGCACGGCCAGGCCTGCCGCGGCACGGCCTGCCCGTTCCTCGTCGACGGTGAGCCGCCCGAGCAGGACCGCGCTCCGCACCGCCAGCGCGAACACCGCGAACAGCCCGGCCAGCGAGCCGACGCTCCACAGCCCGCCCGCCAGCGGCGCGGCCAGCACCCCGCCAACCAGCGACAGCGGCAGCGACACCAGCAGCAGGACCGCCCGCCGCCAGCTGGCCACGGCCGCCTGGAGCAGCAGGAAGACGCCGATGAGCGCCACGCCCCCGTAGGCCAGCCCGCGGATCAGGTCGGCCCGCATGACGGTCGCGTTCCCGGACACCTCCGCGTGATATTCGTAGGGCATCGGCAGCGCGGCAATCCGCGACCGCACAGTGGCCAGCACCGACGCGGGATCACCGGTGACCCTGGCGGCCACCGCGACGTCCCGCTGGACGTCGTCGTGGGTGATCGCGGCCGGCTCGGCCCGGACCCCGACCTGGGCAACGTCCTTGAGCGGCACCTGACGGCCGGACGGGGTATCGATCAGGAGATTCCCGAGCCCGGTCAGGTCACCGCGGGTGTCCGGCGCGCCCCACACCACCACGTCGAAGATCTTCGACCCCTCATAGAGATTGCCGACGATCAGGCCGGAGGTCAGCGTGGTCGCGGCGCGGCGGACGTCGCCGGGCCGAAGCCCGTACCGCTGGGCGGCCGCGAGGTTGACCCTGATGTCCGCGGTGGGCTGCACCGGAACGGGCTTGACCACCGGATGCGCCACCCCGGCCACCCCGGTCAGCATGGCCCGGACCTGCTCGGCCTTGCGCTGGATCGTGCCCAGGTCGGCACCGTAGACGCGGACGACCAGATCGTCCTGCTGCCCGGCGGACACCTCGGCGACGCGGTCCGTGGGATAACTGCCCAGGCTGGACGTGACGCCCGGGTAGCCGCGCAGCACCGCCCGGATCGCCGTCGTGGTGCGGCCATAGTCGGCCGCCGGATCCAGGGTGACCCACACCTCGGCGGAGTTGACGTTGACCAGCTGGTCGGAACTGACCGCCCGCCCGACGTGCGCGCCGACGCCAGCCACGCCGGGCAGCGCCCGGACCTCGGCACTGGCGGCGGCGACGATCCGGCTCATTTCCGGCAGCGATGTGCCGGGAATCGTGTGTACCTGGAGCAGCAGGCTGCGGTCCTGCAAGGTGGGCAGCAGCGAGCGGCCGCCGAGCTGCGGGAGCACGGCCAGCGCGGCTACCGCGAGTACGGCCGCCGCTGCCCAGGCCGCCCGCGGCCGGATCAGCAGCGGTGCCAGCCGGTGATCGAACAGCCGCTTCACCTGCCGGGCGAACGACCCGTCCCGGGTCGCCGCCGGACCGCGCAGCAGCATGGCCGCGAGCGCGGGCGTCAGCGTGAAGGCCACCAGCATCGACGCCAGCACGGCCAGGGCGTAGGTCTCCGCCAGTGGCCGGCTGAACGCGCTGGCCAGCGTGCCCAGGAACAGGAACGGGAGCAGCGCCAGCAGGATGGCCAGGGTGGCGAAGATCAGCGGCCCGCGTGATGCGGAGAACGCGGCCAGCACGGTGGCCTGCACCGGTTCCGGCTCGCTCGCCGGACCGGCCCGCCGACGGCGGACCGCGTCGAGGTCAGCGACCACATCGTCCACCAGCAGGCCCACGGCGGCGGCCAGCCCGAGCAGGGTGATCGTGCTGAACGTGGTGCCCAGCAGGTGCAGGACGAGGGCGGCCACCGTCAGCGACACGGGGACCACCACCGCGGCGATGACCGCCGCCCGCCACGAAGCCTGCACCAGCAGCAGCGCCGCCACCAGCAGCACGAAGCAGATGAGCCCGATCACCGCGGCATTGCCCAGCGCGGAGTCGAGGTAGCTGACCGGCCGGTACAGGTCCCGGTGGATGGTGATTCCCTTCAGCCCGGGGGCCATGTCGGCCAGCGCCGCGTCGATGCCCTGGGTGACCTCGCGGGTGTTGGCGCCCGGGAACTTCTCGATCACCAGCAGCAGGCTCGGCGTCCGGGACACCGCATCCCCGATGAGGGGCTGATGGTCCTGCACCACGGTGGAGACGTCGCCGAGCCGCATGCCGTGCGGGCCACTGCCCTCGATGGGCACCTCGGACAGCTGCCGCGGCGTCGAGATCGGCGAAATGTGCTGCACCTGGAGCCGCTGGTTCGGCGAGTCAACGAACCCACCGGTGCCCGGAGTGGATGCCTCAACGAACGTCAGCGGGGACACCCACAGGGCGTTGCCGGTGGTCTCGATCACCTTGGTGAGGGACACGCCGTGGGCATGCAGCCGCCGGGGATCGACCAGGACCTGCAACTGCCGGTCACGCTGGCCGTAGATGGAGACGTTCGCGACCCCGGGCACGCCCATCAGCCGGGGCCGGATCTTCCAGCGGGCCAGCACCGACATATCGACCGCGGGGACGGTGCGCGAGGACAGCCCGATCATGGCGACCCGGCTGGCCGAGGCCAGCGGCTGGATCATGATCGGGGGGCTGCCCACGTTGGGCAGCGCGTGCGCCTGGGTCATCCGCTCCTGGACCATCTGCCGGGCGGCGTACAGGTTCGTCCCGGGCTGGAACGTGAGGTCGATGGCTGAGAGGCCCGGCATCGACGAGGAGTGAATGTGATCCAGCCATGGCACGCCGTTGAGCAGGTCCTGCTCCAGCGGCACGGTGATCAGCTGCTCGACCTCGGCCGCGGACAGCCCGAGGGCCTCCGTCTGGATCTGCACCGCGGGCGGCGTGAAGTCGGGATAGACGTCCACCGGCGCGGACCTGAGCTGGCTGAAGCCGAACACCATCAGCCCGATAGCCAGCGCCACGACCAGCCGCGAGAACCGCAGACTCGAACCAAGAGCCCAGCGCATGGCCGCCACCTTCCCCCGGAGGTTACGCCGAGTTCTTCGAAGGTAAGCGCCCGCTAACGCGCGGTCATCGGCGCAGGGGTGGAACGTGGCCGCCGCCACGTCGTACCGCAGGTGGGCACCAGCCCGGCGGCGCGGGCATCTCCACCCCAGGGTGGAGACCCCGGCCGGTTAGCGCGCCCGGTCTGGCTGGGTGGACAGCGCGGCCACGAAGGCTTCCTGCGGCACCTCGACCCGGCCGATGGTCTTCATCCGCTTCTTGCCTTCCTTCTGCCGCTCCAGCAGCTTGCGCTTCCGGGTGATGTCGCCGCCGTAGCACTTGGCCAGCACGTCCTTGCGCAGCGCGCGGATGTTCTCCCGCGCGATGATCTTGGAGCCGATGGCCGCCTGGATCGGCACCTCGAACTGCTGCCGCGGGATCAGCTCGCGCAGCCGCGACGTCATGGCCAGGCCGTACTCCCGCGCCTTGTCCTCGTGCACGATCTGGCTGAACGCGTCCACCGGCTGCCCCTGCAGCAGGATGTCCACCTTGACCAGGTCGGCTTCCTGCTCGCCGTCCGGCTCGTAGTCCAGCGACGCGTAGCCGCGGGTCCGCGACTTGAGCTGGTCGAAGAAGTCGAAGATGATCTCGGCGAGCGGCATCGTGTAGCGGATCTCGACCCGGTCCGCGGACAGGTACTCCATGCCCAGCAGCGCGCCCCGGCGGCCCTGGCACAGCTCCATGATGGTGCCGATGTACTCGGCCGGGGCCAGGATGGTGGCCCGGACCACCGGCTCGAACACCTTCGCCACCTTGGCCACCTTGCCGGCCGGGCCCGGCCCGGCGGCGGACGCGCCGGCGCTCGCGGCGGGGAAGTCGCTCGGGTTGGTGACCCGCAGCTCGGCACCGGACTCCAGGACCACCCGGTAAACCACGTTGGGCGCGGTGGAGATCAGCGACAGGCCGAACTCGCGCTCCAGCCGCTCCCGGACGATCTCCATGTGCAGCAGGCCGAGGAACCCGCAGCGGAACCCGAAGCCCAGCGCGGTGGACGTCTCGGGCTCGTAGACCAGGGCGGCGTCGTTCAGCCGGAGCTTGTCCAGCGCGTCGCGCAGCTCCGGGTAGTCGTCGCCGTCCACCGGGTACAGCCCGGAGAACACCATCGGCCGCGGGTGGTCGTAGCCGGGCAGCGGCTCGGCCGCGGGCCGCGCGGCACTGGTCACCGTGTCGCCGACCCGGGCCTGCCGGACGTCCTTGACCCCGGTGATCAGGTAGCCCACCTCGCCCGCGCCGAGGTTCTCCGACGGCACCGGTTCCGGCGAGATCACCCCGACCTCGAGCGTGTCGTGCGCCGTCCTGGTGGACATCATCAGGCTCTTCTCCCGCCGGGTCAGGCGGCCGTCCATGACGCGCACGTAGGTGACCACGCCCCGGTAGGTGTCATACACCGAGTCGAAGATCAGCGCCCGGGCCGGTGCGTCCGGGTCGCCACCCGGCGGCGGGACCTGCTGCACCACGGCGTTGAGCAGGTCAGGCACCCCCTCGCCGGTCTTGGCCGAGACCCGGAGCACGTCCGACGGCGCGCAGCCGATGATGCCGGCCAGTTCCTCGGCGTACAGATCCGGCTGGGCCGCGGGCAGGTCGATCTTGTTCAGCACCGGGATCAGGTGCAGGTCCGCCTCGAGCGCCAGGTACAGGTTGGCCAGCGTCTGCGCCTCGATGCCCTGGGCCGCGTCCACCAGCAGGATGGCGCCCTCACAGGCGGCCAGCGACCGGGACACCTCGTAGGCGAAGTCGACATGCCCCGGGGTGTCGATCAGGTTGAGCACGTACCGGCGGCCGTCCGGGCCGGTCCACGGCAGCCGGACCGCCTGGCTCTTGATGGTGATGCCGCGCTCCCGCTCGATGTCCATCCGGTCCAGGTACTGCGCGCGCATCTGCCGGCCGGTCACCACGCCGGTGAGCTGCAGCATCCGGTCGGCCAGGGTGGACTTGCCGTGGTCGATGTGCGCGATTATGCAGAAGTTCCGGATCACGCTCAGGTCGGTATGACCGGGGCTGGTCGCGGGCTGCGCGCCATCCGGGAGGACCTGCTCGGGCACTGCTGGCACAGAAATCCGCCTGGTTCGAATCGGGCTTGGTCCTCCATCGTCGCATGAGGCCGCCGATGCCCGGTCCCGTGCCACCTGACCCGGCCCGGTTTGGCCGCGCGGATTGGCCGCACCCGGTTTGGCCTCACCAGTTTGGGCCTTAAGCCTGGGTAGGCTATCCTGCTTGGTCGGAGCGTACGCGCTGCCGCCGCCGTGCGGAGGCGCTGCCGGGGCGGATTCGCCGCACCGGCCCCCGGCACCCAGACAAGATCCTGAGCGAGGCTTCCGCGTGGCGAACATCAAGTCCCAGATCAAGCGCAACCGGCAGAACGAGAAGGCCCGGCTGCGCAACAAGGCCGTGAAGTCCGAGCTGAAGACCTCGGTGCGGAAGTTCCGCCAGGCGGCCGACTCGGGCGACGTCGAGGCGGCGACCACGGCGATGCGGGCGGCCTGCCGCAACCTGGACAAGGCGGCCAGCAAGGGCGTCATCCACAAGAACCAGGCGGCCAACCGGAAGTCCGCCATCGCCCGGCGCGCAGCCGAGCTCGCTGCTTAATAGCCCGCCTGGAATCAGCGGCTGGCTCGGCTCGCCACTATCTCCCGGATGGCGACTTCCAGCGAATAGGCCGCGCTCGTTCCCTCGCCTTTGACCTGGGCGTCGGCCTCGGCTACGGCGGCCAGGGCGCGGGCTACCCCTTCCGGGGTCCAGCCGCGGAGCTGCTGGCGCACCCGGTCCACCTTCCACGGCGGCGCACCCACCTCGGCGGCCACGGCCGCGTCGGACTGGCCGCGGGCCGCGCTGCCTACCCGGCCGAGCAGCCGTACCCCCTGGGCCAGCCCGCTGGTGATCAGGACCGGGGACACGCCGACGGCCAGCGCCCAGCGGAGCATCTCCAGCGCCTCGGCCAGCCGTCCTTCGACGGCCCGGTCGGCCACACTGAACCCGCTGGCCTCCGCGCGGCCCCGGTAGTACCGGGCCACCACCGCCTGGTCGATGACTCCGGTGGTGTCCGCGGCCAGCTGGGCACTGGCCGCGGCCAGCTCGCGCAGGTCGTTGCCGAGCGTGTCGAGCAGGGCGCGCACCCCGCTGTCCTCGATGGTCCGCCCGGCCGCGCGGAACTCGCCGCGGACGAACTGCATCCGCTCCCCCATCCGGGTGACCTTCGGGCAGTCCACCGTGGGCACCCGCTGCTTGCCCAGCGCGGTGAGCAGCGCCTTGCCCTTGGCCGCGCCCGCGTGGGTGAGTATCAGCACGGTGTCGGGCGGCGGGTCGGCCGCGATGGCGGTGATCTCGTCGGCCACCGCCTTGGCCGCGTCCTCGGTGCCGTGCAGCACCAGCACGCAGCCGTCACCGAACAGGGATGGCGCGGCCAGCATGGCCAGCTCGCCCGGCCGCAGCTCGGCCGCCTGCACGTGCCGTACGTTCTCCGCCGGGCCCGCGGCGGCGACCAGGCGCGCCACCGCACGCTCGGCTAGCAGCTCCTCCTCCCCCACCACCATGGTCACCGGCCCGCTGGGGGTGGCCTGGGCAGCAGAACCGGCACGGGAGGCACGGGGCGCGGCGGAGGGCATAGCGGCAGCATGCCACGGCTGGCCGGGTGTTTGCGACTGGCCGGTGTTTGCCACGCAGTGCCCACCAGCGCGGCATCACCGCCGGCTGGCCGGCCTCACTGCGTGGCCAGGACGATGCAGCGATGCAGCTCCTCGACCGCGTCCGGGGCGCCGTCCACCGTCACGCCGCCCGGCTCGCCCGGGCTCTGCCGGTTCCACACCCAGCGCAGCACAGCCTCCGGCGGGCCGGTCACCGTGACGTCGGGCGTGCCGTCGCCCGGCCCGTCGGTGACCTCGAAGCGCCTCGGGCCGGTTCGCACCCGCCACGCGGCGCCGTCCGTGCGCACCGTGTAGCTCCGGCCCGGCGAGCCGTCCAGCACGTCGGTGAAGTAGTCGCCCCACTCGGCCACGCTGAACGCCACGAACACCTTGAGCAGCTCATCGATGCCGTCGATGGCCAGGTCGGCGGGCACCGGCTGGACCGGCTGCCCGGCACCGAGCTCGGCGTCGATGCGGTGGATGACGGTCTCCTGGGCCATCCGCCGGATCCAGAAGCCGACCGTCTGGTCCGGGGTGTACCAGGAGCCAGCCGGATCCGCCGGCCGCCGGGCCGCGAACTCAGCCAGCAGCCCGGCGTAGGCCCGGTCGAGCAGGGCGACCGGCTCCTCGTCCGCGAGCTCTTTCGGCGGCCACGGCTCGGGCTCGGCCCCCTCGCGCATGGCCACGGTCTTGTGCAGGTACACCTCGCCGACGTGCCGGGTGAGATCGGCCACGGTCCAGCCGGGACAGGTCGGCACGGGCGCGGTCAGGCTGGCCGGCACGACGGCCCGCAGCCGGGCGAAGTCGGCGGCCAGGCAGTCGAGGTAGCGGGAATTCTCCATGCCGGTCAGTTCAGCACATCCCACAGACAACCCGGATGGGCCGGGCGCAGGTCACCCTGGTGATGGGCGCTTAGTTCAGCGCCACCGGCTCGCCGCCGAGCCAGACCCGGCTCGGCTTGAGGCCGTACGACCAGGCGAAGGCGCCCTCGTGGTCGGCGTCCCAGAGCACGATGTCGGCGAACCGGCCGCGCACCATGCCACCCCGGTCCGGGGCCCGCAGCGCCTGGGCGCCGCCCAGCGTGGCGGCGCGCAGCGCTTCGGCTACACTCAGCCCGAACTGCGACACGGCCAGCGCGATGACCAGCGGCATCGAGGTAATGCCATTGCCGCCCGGGGTGTGGTCCGAGCCCAGCGCGACCGGCACGCCCTTGTCCAGCAGCGCCCGCACCGGCGGGTTCTTGCCGACCCGCAGGGCGGTGCCGGGGCAGACCACGGCGGCCACGCCCGCGCGGGCCAGCGCGGCCACGTCCTCGTCACCCGCCTCGTGCAGCACGTCCGCGGACGCGCAGCCCAGTTCGGCGGCCAGCCGCGCCGCACCGGTCCGGGTCTCGCCACAGGCGTGTACCCGCGGCAGCAGCCCGGCGGCCCGGCCGGCGCTGAGGATCCAGCGCGCCTCCCGCTCGCTGAACCGGCCCTCTTCGCAGCACACGTCCACACTGTCCGCGCCGACCGCCGCCGCGTCCGAGCACCAGGTGCCGACCGCGTCGATGTAGTCGTGGCGGCGGCCGAAATACTCCGGCGGCACCGCGTGCGCGGCCAGGAACGTGACGTGCACCCGCGGCATGCCCGGCTCGCCCTCCAGCGAGCGCAGCATGCGCACGTCGGCCAGTTCGCCGTCGCGGGTCAGGTGATAGCCGGTCTTGGCCTCGATCGTGGTGCAGCCGGATTGCAGCCACTCGCGGAGCCGGGCCCGGACTCCGTTGCACAGCGTCCAGGGGTCGGTGCCCCGGGTCACCGTGACGGTGGACGCCATCCCGCCGCCGGCCGCGGCGATCTCGTTCGGCGACGAGCCGCCCGCCACCATGGCCAGCTCCGCGTAGCGGTTCCCGGCGTAGACCGGGTGGGTGTGCGCGTCGATCAGCCCCGGCGTGACCAGGGCGCCGCCCAGGTTCTCCACCGAGTCGACGTCGACGATGTCCTCCACCACGCCGGGCAGGCTGGCGGGCAGCTCAGAGGCCCGGCCGACCCAGGCGATCCGGTCGTTGTGGGTGAGGATGGCCGCGTTGCTCCAGATCTCGGACCCGGTCCAGAGACGGCCAATGTTGGTCAGCAGACGTACGGTCACTGGCGCGCCCCCCGTGGCGCGTTCCTGGCCAGCATCAATGCTCCGATCGTGGCGAACTCCGCCGTTGGCCGGCCGAAGGGTGCGTGCATGATGGGGCGTACCTGCGTCATACGCGGTCACCTGCCATAGCTCGTTCCCCTACTTGCCCCCCCGCCAGACACCCGGTCGAGCGGGCGGCACGGCGGCCGACAGCGGGTGCTGCGCGGATGCGGCAACCAACATATCGGTTCAGTTACGGTATTGCACTACAGGGTCCCTGTACAGGCACTATCACAAAGAAGTCAGACCAGAAATTAACAGCCTTTCCCGAATCTCACCGTGCGTGGCGGTCTGAGTTGGTCTGACTTCCGTACGTGTTAGTAACTTCCGCTGCCGTAGCGTCCCCGGAATCCGGCCGGCCAGCCCCGCCGCGGCCCCGGCGGACCGCGCCGCCGGCCCGGCCCGGCGGGCGGCCGGCCAACCCCCGCTGACCACCCGTCGACTCCCCGCCCCGTACTGTTCGCGTGCTGTTCAGCACCGGTGTCGGCCCGGTCTGCGCGCGGTCCGGGCCGGTGCCAGAGTGGGCTGTCCGCACCCCGCCGCAGCCACCGGACGAGGCCTCCGAGGTGCCCTCCAGACGAGCCGGCCAGCGCCCCGCGGTCACTGCGGGACCGCTTCCCCCGGCGGCCGCTCCCGAGTCCGGCCAGGACCCCGGCCGGACCGGACGCTCGTCCGCTCACCAGGGACAATGCCGCACCCGCAGTCAGTCGGAGACACCCTGGCAAAACGCGCCAGCACATACCAAGCCGACAATGCAATCCATTGCATTTGTCCGCTCCCAGTGCCGTTCGCTTTACCGGATAAGCCCGTGCAAATTGCTGCGCTTCGATATCCAGGCCGGGCCGCCGGCCGGTCTGGATTTGACCGCCGCGCAACCACACCGCGGTGACGATGCTGATGTGCCTCGGATTCCCGGGTCGTCGCCACCCAACCTGCGCCGCGACACCAGGCGCCGGCGTTGGGTAGGAGGGGGTCAGCTGGTGGCGGGGACGGCGATGCTGTCGATCTCGGCGGCCAGGTCGGGCGGGACCCGGGCGGTCAGCTCGGTGCCGGCCGCACCATGCCGGAGGGCGAGTACCTCGCCCTCCTGGTGCGCCCGGGATACCAGGTCGCCGCGCACGTAGGGCACCACCGCGCTGACCTCACGGTCCCGCTGCGGCAGCGCCGCCTCGATGGCGGCGGCCAGCTCGTCCAGCCCGGCCCCGGTCCGGGCCGAGATGACCACGGTGTGCGGCTCGCGGAGCTCGAGCGCCTTGAGCTCGATCGGATCCGCCGTGTCGGCCTTGTTGATCACCACCAGCTCGGCGACGTCCCCGGCGCCGATCTCGCCGAGCACCTCGCGCACCGCCGAGATCTGGGCCTGCGGGTCCGCGTCGCTGCCGTCCACCACGTGCAGGATCAGGTCGGCCTCGGCCACTTCCTCCAGCGTGGACCGGAACGCCTCGACCAGCTGGTGCGGCAGGTGCCGGACGAAGCCGACCGTGTCGGTCAGGGTGAACCAGCGCCCGGCCGGGGTGCGCGCCTTGCGCACCGCCGGGTCGAGCGTGGCGAACAGCGAGTCGTCCACCAGCACACCGGCCCCGGTCAGCCGGTTCAGCAGGCTCGATTTGCCCGCGTTAGTGTAGCCGGCGATGGCCACCGCCGGGACGGCCCGGCTGCGCCGCTGCTGGCGCTGCACCTGGCGGCCGACCGACATCTCGGCCAGCTGGCGGCGCAGCCGCGCGGTGCGGGTCCGGATCCGGCGCCGGTCGGTCTCGATCTTGGTCTCACCAGGGCCCCTGGTGCCGATGCCGCCACCGCCGGCCACCCGGCCGCCCGCCTGCCGGGACAGCGATTCGCCCCAGCCACGCAGCCGGGGCAGCAGGTACTCCAGCTGGGCCAGCTCGACCTGGGCCTTGCCCTCCTTGCTCCGGGCGTGCTGGGCGAAGATGTCCAGGATCAGCGCGGTCCGGTCGATGACCTTCGCCTTGACCACGCCTTCCAGGCGGCGCAACTGGCTGGGCGTCAGCTCGCCGTCGCAGATCACCGTGTCCGCGCCGAGCGAAGCCACCAGGGCGGCCACCTCGGCCGCCTTGCCCGCGCCGATGTAGGTGGCGGCGTCTGGGCGGCCGCGCCGCTGCACCAGGCCGTCCAGGATGACCGACCCGGCTGTCTCGGCCAGCCGGGACAGTTCGCGCAGCGAGTTCTCCGCGTCGGCCAGCGTGCCCTCGGTCCACACGCCGACCAGGATGACCCGCTCCAGGCGGAGCGCGCGGTACTCGACCTCGCTGACGTCCTGGAGTTCGGTGGACAGCCCGCCGACCCGGCGCAGGGCATGCCGGTCCAGCAGGTCCAGTTCGCCGACGTCGCTGGAGGTGGGCCCCGGCCCGGCCGCATCGCCCCGGGCGCCGCCCGGCTGGTCGGCGGGGCTGGCTGGTTGCTCAGCGGGACGGGTCATGGGCTGCTCACGGTGGGATAGACGGACTGCGCTGTCTTGGTTTGCCAATGCTTTCATGCCTCCGGGTTACTCTCACCTCAATAAACACCGGTCAGGCGCGGGTTGTGCCCCGGAGGTGGCCGGGCTGCGCCGCAGATGTGGCCAGGAACACTTTGACCGGCACGACCCGGCGGTGTTACGAAGCCCAGTGGTACGAAGCCCAGTGGTACCAAGCACGGAGTCACCGAGCACACTGTGAACAGGAACACTCGGCGCGCCGTCATTACTCATTAGTAACATGGGCGGCAACCGATGACCGGGAGGAGCACGGCATGGCCAGCGAGGGTGTGCAGATAACCGGCCCGCGGGGAGACCGCTTCGACGAGGTGCTCACCCCGGAGGCCATCGACCTGGTCGCGGCGCTGCAGCGGGAGCTCGGTGGCCGCCGCGCCGAGCTGCTGGCCGCCCGGGCCGCCCGGCAGCGGGAGCTGTCCGCCGGGGCGATGCTCGACTTCCTGCCCGGCACCCGGGCCATCCGGGACGACCCGGACTGGCGGGTGGCCGCACCCGCGCCGGGCCTGGTCGACCGCCGGGTGGAGATCACCGGCCCGACGGACCGGAAGATGACCATCAACGCGCTCAACTCCGGAGCGAACGTCTGGCTGGCTGACTTCGAGGACGCCAACACGCCGCTCTGGGAGAACATGATCACCGGGCAGCTCAACCTGATCGGTGCGCTGGACCGGACCCTGGACTTCACCAGCGAGGAGGGCAAGTCGTACCGGCTCGGCCCGGAGAGCGAGCTGGCCACCATCGTGGTCCGGCCGCGCGGCTGGCACCTGGACGAGAAGCATGTCCTGGTGGACGGCCAGCGGGTGTCCGGCAGCCTGTTCGACTTCGCACTGTATTTCTTCCACTGCGCGCGCCGCCAGCTGGACAAGGGCTCTGGGCCGTACTTCTACCTGCCCAAGATCGAGAGCCATCTCGAGGCCCGGCTGTGGAACGACGCATTCGGCCTGGCCCAGGACAGCCTGGGCATCCCGCGCGGCACGATCCGGGCCACCGTGCTGATCGAGACCATCCCGGCCGCGTTCGAGATGGAGGAGATCCTCTACGAGCTGCGCGAGCACAGCGCCGGGCTGAACGCGGGCCGGTGGGACTACCTGTTCAGCGTGATCAAGAAGTTCCGCAGCCGGGGCCAGGAGTTCGTGCTGCCGGAACGCAACTCGGTGACGATGACCGCCCCGTTCATGCGGGCGTACACCGAACTGCTGGTGAAGACGTGCCACCAGCGCGGCGCGCATGCCATGGGCGGGATGGCCGCGTTCATCCCGAGCCGGCGTGACCCCGAGGTCAACGCGGTGGCCATGGCCAAGGTGCGGGAGGACAAGACGCGCGAAGCCGGGGACGGGTTCGACGGCTCCTGGGTGGCGCACCCGGACCTGGTGGGCCTGTGCCGTGAGGTGTTCGACGCCACCCTGGGCAGTGCACCGAACCAGCTCAGCAAGCAGCGCCCGGAGGTCAGCGTGTCCGCCGCCGACCTGCTCGCGGTGAGCAAGACCCCGGGCAGCATCACCGAGGCCGGGCTGCGCAACAACATCAGCGTCGGGCTGCAGTACCTGGCCTCCTGGCTCGGCGGCAACGGGGCGGTGGCCATCTTCAACCTGATGGAAGACGCGGCCACGGCGGAGATTTCCCGGTCCCAGGTGTGGCAGTGGCTGCACAACAACGTCCGGCTGGACGACGGCCAGCCGGTGACCACCGACCTGGTGCAGCGGATCATCGGCGAGGAGCTGGCCACGATCCGCGCGGCCGCCGGGGACGGCTACGACGCGGCGCGCTACGACCAGGCGGTCGCCCTGTTCAGCCAGGTCGCGCTGGCCGATGACTACGCTGAGTTCCTCACCCTGCCGGCCTACGAGGAGATGCCGTAGCACCGCGACACGGCCCGCGGGGCAGCATGGACTACCGGGCCGCGGGAAGGCAGTCTGGGAGGAAGGGCGCACGCGGGCGGCGGCCAGCGAGCAACGGATGCGCCGCGAGCCCCTGATGGGAGGCGCGATGACGGTCGAGGCGCTGGTGCCCCGGATGACCGAGATCTGCGGCCCCGGCGGGGTGGTATCGGATCCGGCCGAGCTGCGCACCTACGAATGCGACGGGCTGACCTCGCACCGGGCGGCGCCCGCCCTGGTCGTGCTGCCCGAGACGGCCGAGCAGGTCGCGGCGGTGGTCACCGAGTGCGCCCGGGCCGGGGTGCCGTTCGTCGCCCGGGGCTCGGGCACCGGGTTGTCCGGCGGGGCGCTGCCGCGCACCGACGGGGTGCTGATCGTCACCTCCCGGATGCGCCGGATCATCGCGATCGACCCGGTCAGCCAGCGCGCCATCGTGGAGCCCGGGGTGACCAACCTGGCGGTAAGCACCGCGGCCCGGCCGTACGGCTACTTCTACGCGCCGGACCCGTCCAGCCAGGTGATCTGCTCGGTCGGCGGCAACGTGGCGGAGAACTCCGGCGGCGCGCACTGCCTGAAGAACGGCTTTACCGTGCATCACGTGACCGGGCTGCAGATCGTCACTCCGGCCGGCGAGCTGACCTGGCTGGGCGACGGCACCGGGACCGCGCCCGGCTACGACCTGGTCGGCGCGTTCACCGGCTCGGAAGGCACGCTGGGCATCGTGACCAAGATCGTGGTCAGGCTGACCAGGATCCCGCAGGTGATCACCACGCTGCTGGCCGGCTTCCCCACCACCGGCGCGGGCGGCGCGGCGGTGTCCGCGATCATCGGCGCCGGCATCCTGCCCGCGGCCATCGAGATGATGGACGCGCTGGCCATCGAGGCGGCCGAGGCCGCGGTGGCCTGCAACTACCCGGCCGGGGCCGGCGCGGTGCTGGTGGTGGAGCTGGACGGGCCGGAGGCCGACGTCCGCCGGGACGTGGCCGCGGTGCGCGCGCTGTGCGAGCAGGCCGGCGCGACCGAGATCCGGGCGGCGGACGATCCGGCCGATCGCGCCGCGATCTGGGCTGGCCGCAAGTCCGCGTTCGCCGCCGTGGGCCGGATCAGCTCGGCCTACATCGTGCAGGACGGCGTGGTGCCGCGGACCGCCCTGGGCGAGGTGCTGGACAAGATCGCCGCGCTGTCCAGCGAGTCCGGCATCCGGGTGGCCAACGTGTTCCACGCCGGGGACGGGAATCTGCACCCGCTGGTGCTGTACGACGACGCCGTGCCGGGTGAGGAGGAGGCGGCCGAGCGGCTGTCCGGCGCGATCCTGGACCTGTGCATCCAGCACGGCGGGTCGATCATCGGCGAGCACGGAGTGGGCTCAGACAAGGCCAAGTACATGCCGAAGATGTTCAGCGCCGACGACCTGGACACCATGCAGCTGCTGCGCTGCGCGTTCGACCCGGCCGGGCTGTGCAACCCGGGCAAGATCTTCCACACGCCGCGGCT
Organism: Streptosporangiaceae bacterium; assembly: GCA_036497945.1. GTDB lineage: Bacteria > Actinomycetota > Actinomycetes > Streptosporangiales > Streptosporangiaceae > RYN-230. Next base: position 42,221 of record DASXIN010000141.1, read on the forward strand.
GTGCGGCGAGGTGCCCGGGCCGCGCCGCGGGGCGCACCCGGTGGTCGCCGCAGGCCTGGCGGAGCAGTTTTGACCGCGCCAAAGGCGCGCGCCGCCGACTGGACTGAGGAGCGAGGGAGCGAGGCACGAGCGACCGAGCGACGAGGGAAGTCGACGGGTAAAGCGCGCCGGAGGCGCAAATGAGCAGAGCCTCCATCCCCGCCGCGCTGGCCCGGGCCTGCCGCACGGTCCGCCCGGCCGGCCCGCGGGACGCGGTCGCCGGGGTGGTGCCCGGCTGGGTCGCGGCCCCGTCCGGGGACGACGAGGCGAGCGCGCTGCTGGCCACCGCGGCCGAGCTCGGCCTGGCCGTGGTACCGCGGGGCAGCGGCACCCGGATCGGCTGGGGCGCCCCGCCGCGCCGCTGCGATCTGATCATCGACACGCACCTGCTGAACCGGGTCGTCGAGCACGCGGCGGGCGACCTGGTGGCCCGGGTACAGGCCGGGGTCACCCTGCGCCAGCTGGCCGGCGTGCTCGGCGCGGCCGGGCAGCAGCTGGCCCTGGACCCGCCGCCCGCGCTGGCCAACGGCTCGGCCGGCGGGCCCAACGGCTCGGCCGGGGGCGCGCCGACCATCGGCGGGATGCTGGCCACCGGCACGTCCGGGCCGCGCCGGTTGCGCTACGGGACCCCCCGCGACCTGGCGATCGGCATCACCGTGGTCCGGCCCACCGGGATCGTGGCCAAGTCCGGCGGCAAGGTGGTGAAGAACGTGGCCGGCTACGACCTGGGCAAGCTGTACGCCGGCTCCTACGGCACGCTCGGCCTGATCACCGAGGCCGTGTTCCGGCTGCACCCGGTGCCCGCCGCGGCCGCGTTCGTCACCGCGGGCTACGCCGACACCGCGGCGGCCAGCCAGGCGGTCGCGGCCGCGGCCGGCACCGACCTCGCGCCGGTGGCCGTGGAGCTCGACCGCCCGGGCCGGGACGGCCTGGTCCGGGTGGCGGTGCTGCTGGAGGGCGACCCGGCCGGGGTGGCCGGACGGGCCGCGCTGCTGCGCGACGTGCTGGGCGCCGGCACCGCCACCTCGGACAGCGCGCCGTCCTGGTGGGGGTCGGCCCGGCCGGCCCGCCTGGTGACCGGCCCGCACGGCCAAGCCGAACCCACCGTGCTCCGGGTCAGCTTCTGGGCCGCCATGCTGCCCGGCGTGCTGGCCGCCATCGACGCCGCGGGCAAGGAGGCCGGGCTGGATCCCGCCGTGAACGGTTCGGCCGCGGCCGGTGTGCTGCACGCGGTGCTGGACGGCGACGCCGACCCGGCCGCCGTGGCCCAGTTCGTGGCCGGCCTGCGGGACGGCCTGGACCAGGCCACCGACCGGAACTTCGCCGGTGGCGAGGGCCCACCCGCCCGGGCCAGCGCGGTGGTGGTGACCGCTCCGGCCGCCGTCCGCGAGCAGGTGGACATATGGGGCCCGGTGCCCGCGCTCAGCCTGATGCGCGCGGTCAAGGAGCAGTTCGACCCCGGGTACCTGATGGCGCCCGGCCGCTTCGCCGGAGGATTGTAGATGACCGCATCGCCGCTCGATCCCACCGGTGAGCTGCGCGGGCTGGCCTCGGACTGTGTGCACTGCGGGTTCTGCCTGCCCGCCTGCCCCACCTACCAGCTGTGGGGCGAGGAGATGGACTCACCCCGCGGCCGGATCCACCTGATCAGCCAGCTGCTGGACGGCACCCAGGGCAGTGAGGCCGCGGCCAGCCACCTGGACCGCTGCCTCGGCTGCATGGCCTGCGTGCCCGCCTGCCCGTCGGGAGTGCGCTACGACCGGCTCATCGAGGCGGCGCGCGGCTGGCAGGAGGAGCCGCCGCCGGGCCCGGCGCCAGTGCCGCCCCGGTCGGCGCGGGCCCGGGCCGCCCGCGCGGCGATCTTCGCCACGTTCCCCTATCCGCGCCGTCTGCGGCTGCTCACCGGGCCGCTGAAGGTAGCCCAGCGCACCGGGCTGAACCGGCGGCTCGGCCACAGCCCGCTGGCCGGCCGGCTGGCCCCCGAACTGGTCGCCTCGCTCCGGGTCGCCCCGGCGCCGGGCAACGGGCAGCACCGGCTGGCCGCGGGCCGGGTGCCCGCCGAGGGTCCGCGCCGCGCCGTGGTGGGCATGCTCACCGGCTGCGTGCAGCAGGTGTTCTTCCCCGGGGTGAACGAGGCGACCGTGCGGCTGCTCACGGCCGAGGGGTGTGACGTGGTCATCCCGGCCCGGCAGGGCTGCTGCGGCGCGCTGTCCCTGCACAGCGGGCGGGTGGCCGAGGCCGCCCGGTTCGCCCGGCGCACCATCGCCGCGTTCGAGGCGGCCAACGTCGACGTGATCGTGGTGAACTCGGCGGGCTGCGGCTCAGCCATGAAGGAGTACGGCGAGCTGCTGCGGACCGCGGCCGGGGACGGCCCGGATGCCGGTGACTGGCCCGCGCGGGCGGCCGAGGCCGCGGGCAAGGTCCGCGATCTCAGCGAGTACCTGGCCGAACTGGCCGCCAGCGGCGAAGGGGCGCGCGGCGCCCGGCACCCGCTGCCGGTCACCGTGGCCTACCACGATGCCTGCCACCTGGGGCACGCGCAGCGCATCACGCGGCAGCCCCGCGACCTGCTGCGCGCCATCCCGGAGCTGCGGCTGGCCGAACTGGCCGACGGTGGCACCTGCTGCGGCTCGGCCGGCGTGTACAACCTGCTGCAGCCCGAGGCGGCCGGCCAGCTCGGCGCGCGCAAGGCCGACGCGGTGCTGGCCACCGGCGCGCCGCTGGTCGTGTCGGCCAACCCCGGGTGCAGCCTGCAGATCGCCTCGGCCATGGCCGCGGCCGGCGTGCAGCAGCCACCCGCTGTGCTGCACATCGCCGAAGTGCTGGACGCGTCGCTACGCGGCCTGCCGGTATCCAGCCTGACCGGCGCCACCCGATCAGCCGACGGGGCTGCCGATTAGCCAGCCGGGGTCCAGCTCGCCCTCGGCGACGATCACCGCCGGGCCGGTCAGCCAGCTTGTCCCGGCGTCCAGCCGCACCGTCAGCTGGCCACCGGGCACGGTGACCTGCCAGCAGCCGGTCCCGGGCCCGGTCGGCCCGGGGTACCGGGCGGCCGCGGCGGCCGCCGCCGCGACGGCCCCGGTACCGCAGGACCGGGTCTCCCCGCTGCCCCGCTCGTGCACCCGCATGCTGATCGCGGAGTTCCCGGTGACCCGGACCAGTTCCACGTTCCCGCCGTCCGGGAAGTCGGCCGGGTCGAGCCCGGGCGGCACGGACAGGTCGAACTTGTCCAGCTTGCTGTCTACCAGGAAGGCCAGGTGCGGGTTGCCCACGCTGATCCGCAGACCCTCCAGCACGGCGCCGCCCAGCACGGCCCGGCTGGCCCCGAGCACGGTGACCGGCCCCATGTCCACGGTGATCCGGCCGTCCGGTTCGATGTGCACCTGCTTGATCCCGGCCCGGGTGTCCACGCTGAAGGCCGGCCCGCTGGCCAGGCCGTGATCGAGCAGGTAGCGGGCGAACACCCGGACGCCGTTGCCGCACATCTCCGCGATGCTGCCGTCCGCGTTGCGGTAGTCCATGAACCATTCCGGCGCGTCACCCCGGCCTTCGGGCAGCTCGGCGGTGCGGACCACGCGCAGCACCCCGTCGGCGCCCAGGCCGGCCCGCCGGTCGCACAGCCGGGTGACCAGGCTGGTCCGCAGATCGAGGGTGTTGCCAGGGTCGGGCAGGATCACGAAGTCGTTCTCGGTGCCATGCCCTTTGCCGAACCGCATGTGCTGATGGTAGCCAGCGCCAGCCGGTGCGGATCCGCGCCGTGCCCGGCGTCCAGCCAGGTCACCCGCGGATCACGGCGGAACCAGGCCTCCTGGCGGCGGGCGAACCGGCGGGTGGCCTTGATCGTCTCCTCCCGGGCCTGCTGCTCGGTCCACTCGCCGGCCAGGAAGCGCAGCACCTGCGCGTAGCCGAGCGCCCGGCTGGCCGTCCGGCCCGCCCGCAGCCCCACCTGCTCGAGGCGGCGTACTTCGGCCACGAACCCGGCCTGCCACATCCGGTCCACCCGGGCGGCGATCCGCTCGTCCAGCTCGGCCCGGGGCACCCGCAGCCCGAGCTGCACCGCCGGGTACACCGACTCGTACCGGGGCAGCGTGGCGGTGAACGGCCGCCCGGACACCTCGATGACCTCCAGCGCGCGGACGATCCGCCGCCCGTTCGAGGGCAGGATGCCGCCCGCGGCCGCCGGGTCCAGCGCGGCCAGCCGGGCGTGCAGCGCGGCCGGACCGTGCTGCGCCAGATCCTGCTCCAGGCGGTCCCGCACGGCCGGGTCGGTGCCCGGGAAGTCCAGCTCGTCCAGCGCGGCGCGCAGGTACAGGCCGGACCCGCCGACCAGGATCGGCACCCGGCCCCGGCCGGTCACCTCGGCGATCGCCGCGCGGGCCAGCCGCTGGTATTCGGCCACGTTCGCCGCGTACCGGACATCCCACACGCCGAGCAGGTGATGCGGGATGCCGCGGCGCTCGGCCGCGGTGAGCTTGGCCGTGCCGATATCCATCCCCGCGTACAGCTGCATCGAGTCGGCGTTGATGATCTCGCCGCCGAGGTCTTCGGCCAGCCGCAAAGCCAGCTCGGACTTCCCGGCCGCGGTCGGCCCGAGCACCGCGATCACCCGTTCTGCCACACCGCACAGTCTGCCGGGTTCCGCCGTAAACCCACGCACCATGCCTAACGCCAGTACCTGGTGCCGGCGTTAGGCATGGTGGGTGATGGTGGTTACTGGCTGACCCCCGTGATGCCCACACCGGGCCGCACGACACGAATGTGCAGGTAGATGCGGCTGGCCGTCCGGCGCGGGCTAACTCGACATATGTAGGCTATATATGTAGGATTAGGTCATGAAGCTCACTGGGCCACTGGAGCAGGTACTGCGGGCCTTCCTGGCCGACCCCGCCGCCCCGCGTTACGGCTATGACCTGATGAAGGCGTCCGGGCTGCCCAGCGGCACGCTGTACCCGATGCTGACCCGGCTGCAGGACCAGGGCCTGGTCAGCTCGGCCTGGGAGCCACCTGGCGGCGACGGCACTGGGCGGCCGGCCCGCCGGTACTACTGGCTCACCGACGAGGGCATCGAGTCGGCCCGGCAGGAACTGGCCCGGGCCGACTCGGCCCGGCGCGGTGCACGTGGCCCGGCCCGCGGCAGCACGCGGCCGGCCCGCGGCAGCGCGTGATGACCCCCAAGTAGTTCGCACGGCCTGCTGGACGGCGCGGCTGGAACTTTGGTGCAGTCGCGGGCGGGTCTTAGCCGGGACGGCCGACGGTGGGCATGCCGAGCGGGACCGCGGCAACGGCGGCGGCGAGCACGGGGCGGTCCTGGCGGTCCTGCCAGGCGTCGCCGCCCCGGGTGCGGCGCACGGCCAGCGGCGCGCCGTCGGCCACCAGGTAGTGCGGGGCGGCCCGGGTCACCACGGTGGTCACCAGGTCCCCCGGGCGCGGGCCGGTGTCGCCGGGCGCGAAGTGCACCAGCCGGTTGTCCCGGGCCCGGCCGGAGAGCCGGTGCGTGGCCCCGTCCTTGCGGCCCTCTCCCTCGGCCACCAGCACCTCCACCTGGCGGCCGGTGAAGGCCTCGTTCTCGGCCAGGGTGATCTCCTCGACCAGGGCGGTCAGCCGCTGGTAGCGCTCGGCCACCACCCCCGGCGGGACCTGATGCTCCATCACCGCGGCCGGGGTGCCGGGCCGGGGCGAGTACTGGAACGTGAACGCGCCAGCGAACCGGGCCCGCCGGACCAGGTCCAGGGTGTCCTCGAAATCCTGGTCGGTCTCCCCCGGGAAGCCGACGATGATGTCGGTGGTGATCGCGGCGCCCGGGATCGCGGCCCGGACCCGGTCCAGGATGCCCAGGTACTTGTCCCGGCGGTAGGCGCGGCGCATGGCCCGCAGCACCGCGTCCGAGCCGGACTGCAGCGGCATGTGCAGCTGCGGCATGACGTTGGCCGTCCCGGCCATGGCCGCGATCACGTCGTCGGTGAAGTCGCGCGGGTGCGGCGAGGTGAAGCGCACCCGGTCCAGCCCGTCGATCCCGCCGCAGGCGCGGAGCAGCTTGCCGAACGCCTGTCGGTCGCCAAAGCCGACTCCGTAGGAGTTCACGTTCTGCCCGAGCAGGGTGACCTCGACCACGCCGTCGTGAACCAATGCGCGGATCTCGGCCAGCACGTCACCCGGGCGCCGGTCCTCCTCGCGGCCGCGCAGGCTGGGCACGATGCAGAACGTGCAGGTGTTGTTGCAGCCGACCGAGATCGCCACCCAGGCCGAGTAACTCGATTCCCGGCGGGCGGGCAGCACGGAAGGGAAGCGCTCCAGCGACTCGACGATCTCCACCTGGGCGGCCTGCTGGATGCGGGCGCGCTCCAGCAGTGCGGGCAGCGAGCCGATGTTGTGCGTGCCGAACACCACGTCCACCCAGGGGGCGCGCTGCGCGATGCCGGCCCGGTCCTTCTGGGCCAGGCAGCCGCCCACCGCGATCTGCATGCCCGGCCGGGCCTGCTTGACCGGCAGCAGATGGCCCAGGTTCCCGTACAGCCGGTTGTCCGCGTTCTCCCGGACCGCGCACGTGTTGAACACCACGACGTCCGGATCCTGGCCCTCGGGCGCGCGCTGGTAGCCGGCGCCCTCCAGCAGACCGGCCAGCCGCTCCGAGTCGTGCATGTTCATCTGGCACCCGTAGGTGCGGATCTGGTAGGTGCGGGAGGCGCTCATGTCGCCTCCGAGGGTACGCGCAGTGCGCGGCATGTCCGGAATCTCCCTCCGCAGATCCGTGGCATGTCCAGAATGTCCCCGAGCAGGTCCGCACCATGTCCGGAATCTCCCGTGGCCAGACCCACGGATGGTAGACGATATCCCCTATGACAGACAGCGTGGCCGCTCCGCGGATCCCCTACGGCGCCTGGCCTTCCCCGATCACCGCGGCCGACGTGGCCAAGGGCCAGGTAACCGTTTCCTTCCCCCTGGTCCGCGGGACCGACGTGTGGTGGCAGGAGGGCCGTCCCGAGGAGGGCGGCCGGGTGACCGTGGTGCACTGCGACGCAGCCGGGAACCGGCGCGCCCTGCTGCCCTCGCCGTGGAACGCCCGGACCCGGGTGCATGAGTACGGCGGGCGGTCCTACCTGCCCGTTCCGCTGCCAGACCAGGATGGCACGGACGATGACGGCCAGGCCGTCGTGTTCACCAACTACGCGGACCAGCGGCTGTACCTGGTGCCGGTCCCGGCGCCCGGGTCAGCCGGGAAACCGGCCCCCGGCCGGGAGCCCGCGATCCCACCGCGCCCGCTCACCCCGGAATTGCCCGGCGAGGCCGGGCGCGCCGCGCTGCGCTTTGCCGACTTCATCCTTTCCGCCGATGAAAAAGAAGTCTGGTGTGTCCAGGAACGGCACGAAACCGGAAAAACAAGCCGGGCTATCGTGGCCATTCCGCTGGATGGCAGCGCGGCCGATAATCCAGATGCCATCCGGGAGCTTGTCACCGGCGCTGATTTCTTCGCCTTCCCCACGCTGTCGCCGGACGGCAGCAGGCTGGCCTGGATCTGCTGGAATCACCCGCGGATGCCGTGGGATGGCACCGAATTGCGGGTCGGCCGGATCGCCGACGGCGTCCCCGGCCCCGGGCGGCTGGTCAAGGGCGGCATGCGGGAATCGGTGCTGGCCCCGGTGTGGCGCGACGGGACCAGCCTGTACGTGGTGTCGGACTGGCCCGGCTGGTGGAACGTGTACCAGGTCGGCTTGCTCGGCGAGCCAGCCCAGGCGCTCTACCCGGCCGAGGAGGAGTTCGCCGAGCCGTTGTGGCAGCTGGGTGACCGGCCGTTCGCCCGGCTGGGCGACGGGCGGCTCGCCGTGCTGCACGGCCAGGGCGGCATGCGGCTCGGCCTGCTCGACCCGGAGACCGGCGAGATGACCGACCCCGAACTGCCGTTCCAGGAGTTCATCTCGGGGCTAGCCGCGGACAGCGAGACGGTGGTCGCGGTGGCCGGCGGCCCGGCCACGCCGCTGGCCGTGGTCCGGATCAACGTGGCCTCCGGCACGTCCGAGGTGCTGCGCTGGGAGTCCGAGGAAGTGCCCGACGCCGGCTACCTGCCGGTGCCCAGCCAGGTCAAGCTGGAGGGGCTGTACGGGCGGAGCGTGTACGCGCTGGTCTACCCGCCGACCCATCCGGAGGCGGCCGCCCCGGACGGCGAGCTGCCGCCCTACGTGGTGTGGGCGCACAGTGGCCCCACGTCACACGCGGTCGGGCTGCTCGACCTGGAAAAGGCCTACTTCACCAGCCGGGGCATCGGGGTCATCGACGTCAACTACGGCGGGTCCACCGGGTACGGCCGCAATTACCGCGAGCGGCTGCGCATGCAGTGGGGCGTGGTCGACGTGCAGGACGTGGCCTCGGCCGCGCTGGCCCTGGCCGAGAAGGACGAGGCTGACCCGGCCCGGCTGGCCATCCGCGGCGGCTCGGCGGGCGGCTGGACCGCACTGGCCGCGGTCACCACGCTCGCCGCCACGAAGCCGGTGTTCAGCGCGGCAACCTCCTACTGTGGCGTGGCCGATCTGCGTGAGTTCGCGGCCGAGACGCACGACTTCGAGTCGCACTACCTGGACGGGCTGATCGGCCCGCTGCCCGGGTTCGAGTACGTCTACGCCGAACGCTCCCCGGCGGGCCATGTGACCGAGGCCACCGCCCCGGTTCTGCTGCTCCAGGGCCTGGATGACCCGATCGTGCCGCCCGCCCAGGCCAGGAGCATCGCCCGTGACCTGGCCGCGCACCGCATCCGGCACGCCTTGCTGATGTTCCAGGGCGAATCACACGGGTTCCGCCGGGCGGCCACCATCATCGCCGCGCTGGAGGCCGAACTGTCCTTCTACGGGCAGGTGCTCGGGTTCACCCCGCCGGGCATCCCGCAGCTGAAGCTGAACGAGCCTGGTGTGCCGGACAACGTCACCGTGCTGCCGGGCGGCTCAGCCGGGGGCGGGGGAGGCGGAACAGCTGAGGGCAGCGGAGCGGCCGGGGACGGCGGCTCGGCGGGTGCCCAGGGTGGGTCGCCCAGCCCGGCCAACGCGGCGTCCAACTGACCGGCTGAGCCGGCTGGCTGGGCTGACCGGGCGACGCGGACTCAGCGGGCGAACTCGGTGGCGCGGGACTCGCGGACCACGGTGACCCGGATCTGCCCGGGGTAGGTCAGCTCCTCCTCGACCTGCTTGGCCACGTCCCGGGCGATCACCTGGGCCTGGATGTCATCCACCCGCTCCGGCTTGACCATGACCCTGATCTCCCGGCCGGCCTGCATGGCGAACACCTTCTCCACGCCGGGCTGGGCGGTGGCGATCTGCTCCAGCCGCTCCAGCCGCTTGACGTAAGCCTCCAGCGACTCGCGGCGGGCGCCGGGCCGACCGCCGCTGATCGCGTCGGCCGCCTGGGTCAGCACCGCCTCGACGGTACGTACCTCGACCTCGTTGTGATGCGCCTCGATGGCGTGCACCACGTCGGCCGTCTCGCCGTAGCGGCGGGCGATCTCGGCGCCGATCAGCGCGTGGCTGCCCTCCACCTCGTGGGTGAGCGCTTTGCCGATGTCATGCAGCACTGTGCAGCGCCGCATCAGCCCCGGATCCATGCCCAGCTCACTGGCCATCATGCTGGCGATGTGCGCGGACTCGACCAGGTGACGGAGCACGTTCTGGCCGTACGAGGTGCGGTAACGCAGCCGGCCCAGCAGGGTGACGAGTTCCGGGTGCATGTCGGTCAGGGACAGCTCGACCAGCGCGTCCTCCCCGGCCCGGACGCAAAGCTGCTCGACCTCACCCTTGCTCCGCTCGTAGGCTTCCTCGATCCGCTGCGGGTGGATCCGCCCGTCCAGCACCAGCCGTTCCAGGGTGAGCCGCCCGACCTCGCGGCGGACCGGGTCGAAGCAGGACAGCAGTACGGCCTCGGGGGTGTCGTCGATAATCAGGTTCACCCCGGTGACGGACTCGAAGGCGCGGATGTTCCGCCCCTCCCGGCCGATGATCCGGCCCTTCATCTCATCGCCGGGCAGATGCAGCACCGAGACCACGGACTCGCTGGTCTGCTCGCTGGCCACCCGCTGGATGGCCAGCGTGACAATCCGCCGGGCGCGCTGCTCGCCGTCCCGGCGGGCCGCGCTCTCGGTCTCCCGGACCAGCAGCGCCGCCTCACGCTTGGCCTGGTTCTGGATGCCGGCCACCAGCTCGGCCTTGGCCTGGTCGGCGGTCAGCCCGGCGGTCTGCTCCAGCACGACGCGACGTTCCTCGTCCAGCCGGTCCAGGTCGGCCCGGCGCCCGTCCAGGTCCTGGCGGACCTTGTCCAGCCCGGCGGAACGCTCCTCGAGCTTGCCGAACTCGGTGTCCAGCCGGGCTTCCCGCTCGGCCAGCCGGGCTTCCCGGCGCTCCAGGTCGGCGCGCAGTTCCCGGGCTTCGTCGCGCACCGCGCGCAGTTCCTCGTCCGCGTCCCGGCTGGCCTGGGCTGCCTTGTCGGCGGCCTGCCCGGCCTCGCGCATGATGGCCGAGGCATCGGTTTCGGCCCGGGTGCGGACCTGGTCCGCTTCCCGGCTGGCGTCCTCGAAGGCGTGCTGTGCGTCGGCGGTGAGCTGGGCCTGGCCGGTTCCGGCGTCGGTCACAGCCTGGTTCCGGGCCGGGGACCTGCGCAGCACCACCACGAGCGCGAAAACGGCGGCCAGCAGGCCGATGGCCCCGATCACGAGAGAGATTGTGCTGCTCATGGCACACCCCAATCCTGCTCGCTGGTCCCCGGCACCTGGGTGTGGTGCCAGGGATAAACCCTGGAGCGAGGGGTCATGCCCGCCAGTCACCGGCTACCGGGCCGCGCCACCGGGCAGCACACGCTGCCCCGGCAGCTGCCGTCCCGCGGCCAGCTAGCCGCGCCGCCCAGCGCGCGTCAGCCGCATCGCTCGCGGCCGCACGCGTGCCGGAAGGCACGCCGGACTTTCGTCCCGGCCAGGCTCGCGCCCAGCCGTCCTGCATGGCCCCCCGGGCCCACCAACGCGGGCCAGGTCAGGCCTATCAGCCAAAGGGCGGGCGTCCCCGCCCTGACCAGCTTCATCCCAAGTCTGTGACCAGCTCACGCTACTCACAGGTCGTTAACACTCGTTTCGATCCGCATGGCACGGAGTAACACCTCGCTGCCGTGAGGTTAAGCGTAGATAACAGTTTGGGCAAGTAATCCGTTGCGGTCATCTCAAGTCTTACCCAGAGCAACCACTTCGTTACCCTGCATCCAGATCCGCGTCCGGTGCTGCCCACGCCGCCTCATCGAGATCGACCTCGGCGCCTGCGGCGTCGAGGCCTTCCTGCTCAATGGCCGCGCGGACGATCCGGTAGGCCACCGGGGCCGGGTAGCCCTTCCGGGCCAGCAGGCCGACCAGCCGCCGGATCCGCACCGGCAGTGGCTTGCCCCGGCTGGCCCGCATGGCCTTGTCCACCAGCTGCCGGGCGGTCGCCAGCTCGTCGGCCGGGTCCAGGGCGCTGACCGCCGCCTCGATGTCCTGGCCGTCCACCCCGCGCCGTTTAAGCTCCGCGGACAGTGCCCGGCGGGCCAGCCCCCGGCTGTGATGCCGGGACTCCACCCAGGCCCGGGCGAACGCGGCGTCGTCGATCAGGCCCACGTCGGCCAGCCGGACCAGGACCGCCGTGGCCGCCTCGTCGGGTATGCCGTGGCGGCGCATGGCATCAGCCAGCTCGGTCCTGGTCCGTGGCCGGCCGGTCAGTAGCCGCAGGCACAGCTGACGGGCGCGCTCCTCCGGATCCGTGGGCTGGGCCGCGGCCGCCGCTACACCATCCCCGGCGCCGTCGCCGGCCGCGGCGAGAGCGGCCGCCAGCGCGGCCCGGGCCGCCGCCGCACGCTCGCTGGCGGCCGGCTCGGACTCACCGGGCACCGCCCGGTCAGGCACCGCCGCGTGGGCCGGTGATGTTGGTCACGGACGCCGCGGCGGGGGCCTTCCCGTTCCCGGCCTTGCCCGCCGGGGGCGCGCCGACTGGGCCAGCGCCTGCCGCCCCGGGGGCCGCAGCGCCATTCTGGGTGGCGTCCGCGTCCAGGCGCGGCCCGATGCCGAGCTTCTCCTTGATCTTCTTCTCGATCTCGTTGGCCAGGTCCGGGTTGTCCTTCAGGAAGTTCCGGGCGTTCTCCTTGCCCTGCCCGAGCTGGTCGCCCTCGTAGGTGTACCAGGCGCCGGACTTGCGCACGATCGACTGTTCGACCCCGAGGTCGATGAGCCCGCCTTCCCGGCTAATCCCAAACCCGAACAGGATGTCGCATTCCGCGACTTTGAATGGCGGGGCGCAATTGTGCACGACCACGTCTTCGGCGACCAGGTTGTGCAGTTCCGCAACCTCTACATCGAACGTGCGGCGACGGCAGGCGGGCAGGATCTCAGTCACTCGGGAGAACCAGAGCTGGTCCGCCAGGATGTCCTGCAGGAAGGGGTCGTCGAGCCCGTCAGCTAGCCTCTGGACCCGGTCACGGCGCAACCGGGAGGCCCCCAGAACCGTTCTCATGCCCCCCTGTGGGTCTCCTGCGCCTGGACCGACCAGCTGGGCCGCCACCTCCGCAGTCACCCCAAGGCGCGCCAAGTGGCTAAGGATGGGTTCCACCACTTCCTCGCTGAGGTAGATGCGCTGCGATCCCCGATAGCGTCCATCCAGCTCCGCGAGTTTGCGTGTCAGCACCTGGCCACGCGGTCCCCACATGGGAATCGCCGCAGCGAACGCGGACACGTTCTCCACACCCGAGATCCGAACCTCCCAGGATGGGTGCTTACCAGAGATCCTGCGTCCCTTGATCAAGCCACCTCGCTGTGCACGTGGGTCACGGCGCTGAACGTTGCTCCCGATGTCCCAGCGGAGAAGCAGCCAGTGGAGCTGATAGGCGAGTTGCTCCGATGTCGTCGAGAAGCCGACCCGGATGCCGCCGGTCTGCTCACGTGAGACGTAACCGTCAGTCTCAAGGATCCCGAAGATCAGATTACTGATGGCCTCGGCCGAAACATCGGGTGCAAAGAAAGCTGGAGGGAGTTTCTTGACAGGCGCCAGGTTGCCGTAGATCCCCGCCCACCGGCAGAGCTCGAGCACTCCGTTCTTCTCGCCTGGCCGGTGCGACAAGGCGATCGTGATCGGCTGACTCGTCGGCTTCACCTCGCAGCCCAGGCTGCCTGCGATTCGCACCGCGTCCTGCCGGAGGGCTTCCACGACGTTGGTGAACTGGACCGGTGTCTTGCCGCCTACGTAGCCATCACCGGTGAGATAGCCAAGCAGCCTGGCATGATCTGGCGAAATCGGTGCCTGCGAGCCGAACCCCGAGTAAGCGCGCGGCCTAGCCACCCGGTCCCCGCGGGCAAGTTCCCCGGCAGCGCGCCAGCCACGCTCGGTGAGGATCTTGTGATCAGGCGTTACCCAAAGCTCGGTGCTATTACGGAGCCTGATCCCGATAACATCCTGCTCGCCCTGGTCGAACCATGAGACGACTTCGCGTGCCTGCAGGACACCGCTCTTGTCGGTGGCCACCACATGGACTGGAAGTCGCCCGTCCACGACTTCCTCTATCCGGTGGGTGACGCCAGTAACAGGATCAAAGACGCGAGTGCCTTCCGCAAGGCACTTATTCTTGACGACTTTAATCCGGGTCCGGCTACCTACTGCCTCGGTTCCGTCTTTAAGCGTTTCGATCCGACGCACATCCAGCCGCACCGAAGCATAGAATTTAAGCGCCCTCCCACCACTAGTGGTTTCGGGAGAGCCGAACATCACACCTACCTTTTCCCTAAGCTGATTAATGAAAATGGCGGTGGTTTTAGTTTGATTTAGCGCGCCGGCGAGCTTGCGCAGGGCCTGGGACATCAGCCGGGCCTGCAGGCCGACGTGGCTGTCCCCCATCTCGCCCTCGATCTCGGCCCGGGGTACCAGCGCGGCCACCGAGTCGATGACGACGACGTCGATGGCCCCGGAGCGGATCAGCATGTCCGCGATCTCCAGCGCCTGCTCACCGGTGTCCGGCTGGGAGACGAGCAGCGCGTCGGTGTCCACGCCGAGGTTCTTGGAGTACTCCGGGTCCAGCGCGTGCTCGGCGTCGATGAACGCGGCGATCCCGCCGGCCCGCTGCGCGTTGGCGACAGCCTGAAGGGCGAGGGTGGTCTTGCCGCTTCCTTCTGGTCCGTAGATCTCGACCACCCGGCCGCGGGGCAGGCCGCCGATGCCCAGCGCGACGTCCAGCGCGATGGCCCCGGTGGGGATCACTTCCATCGGGGCGCGGCTCTCGTCGCCGAGCCGCATGATCGAGCCCCGGCCGAACTGCCGCTCGATCTGGGCCAGCGCGGTCTCCAGGGACTTGTCCCTGTCACCCCCGGTCCTGCTGACCATCCTGTCGCTGCCTGCCATGGAAACTCCCGTCCGGGTTCAGGGATGCTTGCTGGTTCTCAGTTGCCGGTCCAGACGCTACTCAGCCGCACCGACAGTCCGCCGCGCTGGCCACGCACGGACACTTGAGTGGAGCCACGCAGGGATGAGCCACACCACTCAGAGCCTCACCTTAGACGAACAATTGTTCGATCATGAAGCCAACACGCCGGATCGATGACAAATTCTGCCGACGGCTGAGCACGGCGACGCCGAGGCGGTGCGGCCCGGCGAGAACAGCCTCTGATCAGCCCATTCTCCTCGAACATATATTTGATAAATAACGACTGAGCTGACAGTATCACGCAACAACGGCGGCGGTGGCCGAAGGCCTGACCTGCGACGTGCGGAGCCACCTCCGACGGCCGCGGCCAGCGCGGAAGATCAGGTCATGAGGTGACTGGCGGGTTCGGGCCGCCGTTCGGGCCGGGCACGGCAGTCTCGCTGAGCAGGTCATCCAGTGATCTCGCCGGGCGGCCGGTGAGCCGCTGGACCGTGCCGGTGACCTGGGCGGCGTAGCCGTCGGTTCCGGAGCGGCGGTAGTCCTGGTACAGGCCGACGAGCGCGGTCGCGAACCAGTCAGTCAGGCCGGCCGCGAGCAGCCCCTGACGGACGGCGTCGTCCGGCGCGTCAACATAGCTGATCTGGCGCCCCAGCGCACTGGTGAGCTTGGCGGCGACATCGCCGTAGGAGAGCGCCTCGGGCCCCGTGACGTCGTACGAAGCGCCGGTGTGCCCAGGCTCGGTGAGCGTCACGGCGGCCACCGCGGCGACGTCGCGCGTGTCCACCATGCTGATGCGTGACGGCCCAGCGTCGGCGTAGAAGTTCCCGGCCCCGTCGATGGCGGGGATCGTCGACTGGGGGATGTTCTGCAGGAAGAGGTTGGGGCGCACGATCACATGGGGCAGCCCGGACTCCTCGAGGTAGCGGTCGCAGGTGGTATGGGCACCGATGAATTCCGCCGGGGGGTTCCGGTCGGCCCCGAGGATGGAGCTGCGCACCAGCAGCTGCACGTCGGTGCGCCGGGCGGCGTCGATGGCGTTGCGATGCCAGGTGACCGCGTCCTGGTGTGGGCTGGAGAGCAAGAACACCTTCTCGATCCCCGCCATCGCGGTCACCAGCGAGGCCTCGTCGGCGAGGTCGCCAGTCACCGTCTCGGCCACCGCGGGGAGACCGCCGGCCGGTTCACCCCCGCGCACCAGAGCCCGCACCTGCTGGCCGCGGGCCAGCAGGTCATCGATCAGCGCGGCTCCGATCTTGCTCCGGCCCCCGATGACAAGAATCAACCCTCTCCCCCTTAGCCGTTGCTCTTGCCTGCACACCAACCCTCCGCCTGGGCGCCGGGCTGATCAAGGGAGAATCCCTGATCGGACCGATTAGGATCGGTAATCGATGTGGCGCGACGTCGAACTACGTGAGCTGCGGATCTTTCTCGTGCTCGCCGATGAGCTGCACTTCGGGCGGACGGCCCAGCGGCTGGGTATCTCCCAGCCCGGGGTGAGCGAGGCCGTGCGGGTCCTCGAGTCCCGGCTCGGCGTCAAGGTCTTCGACCGGACCAGCCGCCGGGTCCAGCTCACCCAGGCCGGGGAAGGGCTCAGACGCGACCTCGTGCCCGCCCTGGCTGCCCTGGAGCAGGCCCTGGCCGAGGCCAGCTCGATGTCCCGTGCCGTCCGCGGGCTGCTCCGCATCGGCTTCGTCCTCACCACCGAGGGGCCACCACTCAGCCGGCTCGTGACGGCGTTCCAGGCCCGCCACCCCGGCTGCGAGGTCAGGCTGCACGAGGTCGAGACCTTCGACGCCTACCGGCCGCTGCGCCGGGGAGACATCGACGTCCTGTGCAACTGGCTGGCTGTCGACGAGCCGGATCTCACCGCGGGCAGTGTGTTCGCCCACTACCGGCGGGCGCTCGCCGTCGCCCCAGCGCATCGCCTGGCGGGCCAGCGCACGGTGTCCGCTGAGGACCTCGCCAGCGAAGAAGTGGCGTTGCTTCCCCCGACTATTCCAGCGGCGGTCCACGACCTGCTCATGCCCCCGCGCACGCCATCGGGACGCCCGATCCGCCGAACTCAGCCGGTGCACACCATCAACGAGATCCTGTCGCTGGTGGCCCAGGGTCGCATCGTCCATCCCACCAGCTCGGACGTCCCCATCTTCGACCGCGACGACGTCACCCTCATCCCGATCAGGGATCTGCCTCCGCTGCCACTCGGGCTGGTCTGGTGCACCGGCCGGGAGAACCCGCGTATCCGCGCTCTAAACGAGACCGCGCAGTCCATGACTGCGTCATCCGGCACGGCCCAACCGGGCCGCCCGCGGGACTGAAGCCGCCGCAACCCTCAGCGCAGCTTCTGCGGGACGTCGAACTCCTCGGCGACGGCCCGCCAGACTGTCTTGGCGTCCTCTCCGTCGGCCAGCGCCTGCTCCACCGTCCGCCCGCCCAGCTCGGCCAGGACGTGGTCCTTGGCGACGCTGCTCGCGTAGGTGTCGCCGAACTGTGCCCGCATCCGTTCCCAGAACTCGCTGAGCCGCACGGTCCTCCCCTGCTGTGCACGGTGTCTGCCGGTAAGCGCCGGACCTGGGGTGAGGCTACCGGCGGCCGGGCGGCAACCCCAACCTCGGAGCGAATCCGGAGCAAATCAGAGGTATGTGAGCAGCCTGGTGGGGAAGGGTCATAACGGGTGCCCGGCAATGGCGTGACTGGATTCAGGCAGGTCCTGGGCACACCGGATTGGCGTGGCTGGCCGACCCTAACCGGCCGGCCCTGACCCGCCTGGAGCGCAGATGGACCCAGCTGGCGACGGCGGCCCGCCCACCGCGGTGGCGCACGGCCCCGGCCAGCCCGCTGGGTCTACCGCAGAGCCCGGACGGCCGCGGCACACCGACGGTTTCGCGGTGGCCACCTTCATCTCCGGCATCGTGCCGGCCGTGCCGCTGACCGTGATCCTCGGCCCGGTGGCGCTGATCCGGATCAATCGGACCAAGGCCCGTGGCCGGTCCCTGGCCATCACCGGGCTGGTGCTGGCCGGCCTGTGGACCATCGCCGCGGCCCTCGGCGGCGCCGTGTTTCTCACCCGGCACCACCAGCCGGCCCGGCCCGCCGCAGTGCCCCGGGTGTTCAGCCTGCGCACCGGGCAGTGCCTGGATTCCGGGCAGAATGGGATCAGCGGCGTGACCGTGCTGTCCTGCGGCCAGCCGCATGACGCGGAAGTATTCGGCACGTTCCCGCTGGCCGGGCACCGCTACCCGGGCGCCGGGGCCGTGCTGCAGCAAGCTGACCAGGGCTGCGCCGCCCGGCTGAGCAGCTACCTGAACCCGCAGCTGTCGTCGTCCTCGCTGACCGAGTCCTACGTCTACCCGGACGCGGGCGCCTGGGCGGCTGGCGAGCGGACCGTGGTGTGCACCGTGCGCAGCGCGTCCGGCCAGCTCACGGGCTCGGTCCGGGCCGCCCCCGGCTGAGGCGGTCAATCCTGTCGGCAGCGGCAGGCAATATGAAGATATGTCCGCTGCCCCCGGCCGGGATCCCATGGAGGGATTCAGCGCGGTTACCCGCGACTGGTTCACGGCCGCCTTCGCCGCGCCCACCGAGGCGCAGGCCGAGGCCTGGGCGGCCATCGGCAAGGGCGAGAACACCCTGGTGATCGCCCCGACCGGCTCTGGCAAGACGCTGGCCGCGTTCCTCTGGGCGCTGGACCGGCTGGCCGCCGCCCCAACCCCGCACGATGCCCAACGCCGGTGCCGGGTGCTGTACATCTCGCCGCTGAAGGCGCTTGCGGTGGACATCGAGCGCAACCTGCGCGCCCCGTTGACCGGGATCAGGCACACCGCGCAGGCGATCGGCGGCAGTCCGCCGGACATCCAGGTCGCCGTGCGCACCGGGGACAGCAGCCCGGAGGAACGCCGCCGCCTGGCCGCCCGGCCGCCGGACATCCTGATCACCACACCCGAGTCGCTGTTCCTGCTGCTCACCTCCAAGGCCCGCGACGTGCTGCGCGACGTGGACACCGTCATCGTGGACGAGGTGCACGCGCTGGCCGGCGGCAAGCGCGGCGCGCACCTGGCGCTGTCCCTGGAGCGGCTCGATGCCCTGGAGCCCGGGCGGGCCCCCGCGCAGCGCATTGGCCTGTCCGCCACCGTCCGGCCGGCCGACGTCGTGGCGTCCTTCCTCGGCGGGGCCCGCCCGGTCACCGTGGCCGCCCCGCCCAGCAGCAAGCGGCTGGACCTGCGCATCGTGGTGCCGGTCGAGGACATGACCGACCTGGAGACCTCGGCCGGCCCGGAGACCCCGGACGGGCAGGCGCCGCGCCGCTCCATCTGGCCGCACGTGGAAGAACGGGTGCTCGACTTGATCGAGCAGCACCGCTCCACGATCGTGTTCGCCAATTCGCGGCGGCTGGCCGAGCGGCTCTGCGCCCGGCTGAACGAACTCGCCGCGGAGCGCGCCGAACTCCGGGCCGGCGCGCCGGCCCAAGCCGGCTCGGCGGCACCGGCCCAGATCATGGCCCAGGCCGGGGCCACCGGCGGCGCACCGCCCGAGGTGGCCCGGGCGCACCACGGGTCGGTGTCCCGGCAGGAGCGGGCCCAGATCGAGGAGGCGCTCAAGGCCGGCCGGCTGCCCGCCGTGGTAGCCACGTCCAGCCTGGAACTGGGCATCGACATGGGCGCGGTCGACCTGGTCGTCCAGGTGGAGTCGCCGCCGTCGGTGGCCAGCGGCCTGCAGCGCACCGGCCGGGCCGGGCACAACGTGGGCGACGTGTCCCGCGGCGTGATCTTCCCCAAGTACCCGGGTGACCTGGTGCAGGCCGCGGTGGTCGCGCGGCGCATGCAGGCTGGCCAGATCGAGGAGCTGAGCGTCCCGCGCAACCCGCTCGACGTGCTGGCCCAGCAGATCGTGGCCATGACCGCGATGGATGACTGGGCGGTGGGCGACCTGGAGCAGGTGGTCCGGCGGGCCGCCCCGTTCGCCAGCCTGACCCGGCCGGTGCTGGAGGCCGTGCTGGACATGCTGGCCGGGCGCTATCCCAGCGAGGAGTTCGCCGAGCTGCGCCCCCGGCTGGTTTGGGACCGGACCACCGGCACGCTGCACGGCCGGCCAGGGGCCCAGCGGCTGGCCGTGACCAGCGGTGGCACCATCCCGGACCGCGGCCTGTTCGGCGTGTTCCTGGCCGCGTCGCAGCGCGAAGCCAACGGCCGCAACTCGCACCGGGTCGGTGAGCTCGACGAGGAGATGGTGTACGAGTCCCGGGTCGGCGACGTGTTCGTGCTCGGCGCGAGCTCCTGGCGGATCGAGGACATCACCGCCGACCAGGTGCTGGTCTCCCCCGCCCCGGGCCAGCCGGGCAAGCTGCCGTTCTGGCACGGCGACGCGCCGGGGCGGCCGGTTGAGCTGGGCCGGGCGCTCGGCGCCTACTGCCGGGAGCTGGCCAGCGCCACCGAGCCGGACGCCATCAGCCGGCTCCGCGCCGACGGCCTGGACGAGCTGGCCGCCAGCAACCTGGTGCGCTATCTGGCCGATCAGCGCGAGGCGACCGGCTACGTGCCGGATGACCGCACCCTGGTCCTCGAGCGGTTCCGGGATGAGCTGGGCGACTGGCGGCTGGTGCTGCACAGCCCGTTCGGCGCGCCGGTGCACGCGCCGTGGGCGCTGGCCATCGCGGCCCGGCTGCGCGAGCGCTACCAGGGCATGGACGTGCAGGCCATGCACACCGACGACGGCATCGTGATCCGGGTGCCGGACACCGACGAGCCGCCGCCCAGCGGCATCGCCGAGCTGGTCCCGGAGGACGTGGAACGGCTGGTCACCGACGAGCTGGGCAGCTCGGCACTGTTCGCGTCCCGGTTCCGCGAGTGCGCGGCCCGGGCGCTGCTGCTGCCCCGCCGCACGCCGGGCCGCCGCAGCCCGCTGTGGCAGCAGCGGCAGCGGTCTGCGCAGCTGCTCTCGGTGGCCCGCAAGTACGGCACGTTCCCGATCGTGCTGGAGACGGTGCGGGAATGCCTGCAGGACGTGTTCGACGTGCCCGGCCTGGTCGGCCTGATGCGCGAGCTGGCCACCCGGCAGATCCGGCTGGTCGAGGTGGAGACACCCGCGCCGTCCCCGTTCGGCCGGTCCATGCTGTTCCGCTACGTCGGCGCGTTCATGTACGAGGGGGACGCGCCGGTCGCGGAGCGCCGCGCGCAGGCCCTGGCGCTGGACTCGGCCCTGCTGGCCGAGCTGCTCGGCCAGGCCGACCTGCGCGAGCTGCTCGACCCGGCGGTGGTGGCCGAGACCGAGCGCGAGCTGCAGCGGCTGCTGCCCAGCCGGGCCTGCCGGGACGCCGAGGCCGTGGCTGACCTGCTGCGCGGCATCGGGCCGCTGTCCGCGGCCGAGGTGGCGGAGCGATGCCAGGACCCGGACGCGGCAGCCGGCTGGCTGGACGGCCTGCTGGCCCAGCGCCGCGCGCTGCAGATCCGGGTGGCCGGCCAGGCCCGCTGGGCCGCCATCGAGGACGCCGGGCGGCTGCGCGACAGTCTCGGCGTGCCACTACCCCCCGGGGTGCCGGCCGCGTTCACCGAGCCGGTGGCCGACCCGCTGGGCGACCTGACCGCCCGGTACGCCCGCGGGCACGGCCCGTTCACCACGGCCGACGTGGCCGCCCGGTACGGGCTGGGCGTAGCCGTGGTCACCGGGACACTGCGCCGACTGGCCGCGGACGGCCGGATCGCCGAGGGTGAGTTCCTACCCGGGCGGCGCGGCACGCAGTGGTGTGACACCGGCGTGCTGCGCCTGCTGCGCCGCCGCTGCCTGGCCAAGCTGCGCAAGGAAGTGGAACCGGTGCCGGCCAGCGCGCTGGCCCGGTTCCTGCCCGCCTGGCAGCAGGCCGGCCACCCACTGACCGGGCCGGACGCCGCGCCCGCTAGCCGGGCCGGGCGGCGGCCGGTGGCCGGCCCGGACCAGGTGTATGAGGCCATCGACCAGCTGGCTGGCGCGACGGTGCCGGCTTCCGCGCTGGAGACGCTGATCCTGCCCGGCCGGGTGCCGGGTTACCAGCCCGCCATGCTGGACGAACTGACCGCCGCGGGCGAGATCGTCTGGACCGGGGCGGGCGGCCTGCCCGGCGGTGACGGATGGCTGGTGCTGGCCCCGGCCGACACCGTGCCGCTGCTGCTGCCCGCGCCGGGCGAGATCTCCATGACCCCACTGCACGAGGCCGTGCTGAGCGCGCTGGACGGCGGCGGTGGCATGTTCTTCCGGATGCTGGCCGACCGGGCGGTCAGCCTGCTGCCGGAGCCGGACCGGGCCGGGGC
This sequence comes from Streptosporangiaceae bacterium, assembly GCA_036497945.1. Lineage (GTDB taxonomy): Bacteria > Actinomycetota > Actinomycetes > Streptosporangiales > Streptosporangiaceae > RYN-230. Next base: position 63,931 of record DASXIN010000141.1, read on the forward strand.
CAGCGACGCCGCGCTGGCCGCGGCCATCTGGGACCTGGTCTGGGCGGGCCGGCTGAGCAACGACACGCTGGCCGCGCTGCGCACGGTGCTGAGCACCGGCCGGCCGGTCGCACCCGACGACGGGCCCGCCGCCCGGCCGGGTGCCGGGCCCGCGGGCGCGGAGCTGAACAGTGCTGGACTGAACGGTGCTGGGCCGAACAGTGCCGCGCTGAATGGCTCGGGGATTGTGCGCCCGAGTTTTGGCGGCGCTGGTTTCGGCGGTACCGGGTCGCGCGGTCGCGGCACGGGCCGGATGGGAGCGCGCCGGCCCGGCTCGGGCCGCCCGGCCATGCCGAGCCGGACCGGGCCGCCCACTGTGTCCGGGCGCTGGTCCCTGGTGCCGCCGGCCGACCCGGATCCCACCCGGCGGCTATACGCGGTGGCCCGCACCCTGCTCGACCGGCACGGCATCCTGATCCGCGGCGCGGTGGCCACCGAACGGGTGCCGGGCGGGTTCGCGGCCATCTATCCCGTGCTGCGCGCGATGGAGGACGCCGGGCAGTGCCGCCGCGGCTATTTCGTGGAAGGCCTGGGCGCGGCGCAGTTCGCGCTGCCGGGTGCGGTGGACCGGATGCGCGCCATGGCGGCCGACGCCGAGCAGGGCGAGCAGGCCGACCCGTGGAGCCAGCCCGCTCCCCGCGACCAGGCCGCCGGGGCCCGTCCGGTCGTGCTGGCCGCCGGGGACCCGGCCAACCCGTTCGGCGCGGCGCTGCCCTGGCCGGACCGGCCGGACGAGACGCCGGGCGGGCACCGGCCCGGCCGCAAAGCCGGCGCGCTGGTCGTGCTGGCCGACGGGCACCTGGTGCTCTACGTGGAGCGCGGCGGCAAGACCGTGTTGTCCTGGACCAGCGACCCGGCCGTGCTCGGCCCGGCGGCCGCCGCGCTGGCCGGTGCGGCGCGGAGCGGCGCCCTGGGCCGGCTGACCATCGAGCGCGCCGATGGGGGCACCGTGCACGACTCGCCGCTGGCCGCCGCGCTCGGCGAGGCCGGCTTCCGGGCCACCCCGCGTGGCCTGCGGCTGCGCCGCTAACTAGCATCGCTGTCGCGAAGAATCAGCAGACTCCCCATAACGCCGATAGGATCGCCGAGCCACCCAGCGTTTTCGGTCCGTGGGGGCGACCTTGGGCGCGCACAATTCTCCGTGGCATTGTTGCCACAACGGGGCGGTACTGAGCGGGAGGATGCGGTGGCCAACGCGCAAGGCATCGACGTCTCGAGCTTTCAGGGGGCGTTCGACTGGGCGGCGGAAAAGGGCTCGATCTCGTTTGCCTTCGCCAAGGCGACCGAGGGGGCGACGATCACCGACCCGGAGTTCGCCCGGAACTGGCGGCAAATGAAAGCCACCGGCCTCGTCCGCGGCGCGTACTGCTTCGGGCATCCGAAAAACGGTGCGACCACCGATGCGCGGCACTTCCTGTCCGTGGTCCGCGCGCAAGGCCTGGACCGTGGCGATATGCTCGCCCTCGACCTGGAGACCACGGACGGACTGGCGCCAGCCCAGGTCGCCGCGTACGGGCGGAACTGGTGCGACCAGGTCCAGGCGGCCACTGGGCGCAAGCCCATCGTCTACACGTTCATCAGCTTCGCCCAGGCCGGGAACTGCGCCGGGCTCGGTGGCTATCCGCTGTGGATCGCCGACCCATCCAGCCCGGAAGGTCACCCTCGGGTCCCGCAGCCGTGGACGACGTGGGCCTTTCACCAGTACGCCACGACGCTGGTCGACCGGGACGTGTTCCACGGGGATACGGCCGCGCTCAAGAAATTCGCCAACCCCGCGCCCGCACCTAAGCAGGAGGAAGAAGTGCAGACCGGATCCCTCGTCAACGGCGCGAACGCCGTCACGCCGATCTCCATCCCGTTCGGCAGCGCCAAGGAGATCGGTTTCGCCTGTGACAACGGCCTGCAGAAACTGCCCAATGCACGGCTGCGGGTCGCGGTCTATGACGGCGGCTGGCACGTGCACAATCCGGTCGAGGTGGACAGCACCAAGGGCCAGACCGTGATCAAGTTCAGCAAGCCCGCGTCCACCTCGGTGGTCTCGGTGCAGCGACTGGACGCCGGCGACGTCAACGTGAGCTACCAGGTTTCCTGACCATCAGCCAGCGGCCCAGCGCACCGGCAGGGCGGCTGGTTTGCGGAATACCAGGCCTACTGGCGGCGTGGCACCATCCGGGCCGGGCCGCAGCCCGGGCAGTGGCAGCAGCGCGGCCAGCGCGGCGTGCGCTTCCAGCCGGGCCAGGTGCACGCCCAGGCAGAAGTGCGGGCCGCGGGCGAAGGCCAGATGCCGGTTCGCGTTCTCCCGCTGGACCGCGAACCGGTCCGGGTCGGTGAACACCGCCGGATCCCGGCCCGCGCCCGCCAGCGACACGGTGACCAGGTCACCCTGGCGCACCGCCGCGTCGCCGAGCAGTAGATCCCGGGTGGCGTAGCGGTCCACCACGGCGGCGGCCGGCTCCAGCCGCAGCGACTCCTCGATGGCGTTCGGCAGCAGGTCCGGATCGTCGCGGACCAGTTGCAGCTGGTCCGGGTGGCTGAGCAGGTGCCAGGCCGCGTTAGTGATCATTCCCTCGGTGGTCTCGATGCCACCGAACATCAGCACGGCCGCGTTCGACACCGCTTCATCGGTGCTCAGCCCGCCGTACCGGCCGACATGCTGGGCCGCCGCGGCCAGCAGCGACTGGCCGGGTTCATCGGCCGCGATGACCGCGCGCAGCTGGCCGGCCAGCTGGCCGAACGCCGTCGAGCCAGCCGGGGCCGGCGCCGCTCGGGGCGCGCCGGCCAGCTCGGAGACGGCGGCCACGATCGCGTCGTACCAGCCCAGGATGACCTGGGGCGGAGTCGCGCTGAGCCCGAGCAGGTGGGCCACGACCACCGTGGCCAGCGGTCCGGCCAGGCTGCGCCGCAGTTCGGCCTGGCCGGCCGGGCGGACTGCGGCGACCATCCGGTCCGCCTCCGCGGTGACGAAGCCGGCCAGCCGGTCCCGCACCTGCGGCGGGCTGAATGGGCCGCCGAACGGCCGCCGGTGCCGGTCGTGCGCAGCCCCGTCCAGGGAGAGCATGCTCGGCCCGACCACCCGGGCGGTGGAGAACCGCGGGTCGTCCACGGTAAACGTCGCGCTGTCCCGGAGCACCCGCAGGGCCAGGTCGTACCGGGTCACCAGCCAGCCGTCCAGCACCGGCAGCCAGGACACCGGCTCCGCCGCACCCAGCCGGGCCAGCACCTGGTGCAGGCCCGGGCCAGCCAGATCCGTCAGCCGCACCGCGCCACCCAGCGGGAAGTCCCCGCGGCCCGCCGCGACCGGAGGCACGTCCCCGGGAGAGCCAGTCACCCAGCCGACGGTACCGGGTGCTGACTTCTTTGCCGGGTCTGAACTGGACGCAGACGCGCTCTTGGCCACCTGGCAGGCAGCCTGGATACGTGCGTGTTGTCGGGTGCGGACTCGGCGCTGTCGCTGTGCTGACGCTGGTCGGCTGCGCCACTGGGGCGCCCTCGGCCGGACGCAGCACGGCCGCCCCCACCAGCGGCACGCGGCCATCCAGCACACAGCCATCCAGCACACAGCCCTCCAGCACCCGGGCGACCAAGCCACGGCCGCCCCGACCGCGGGTGCGCGTGTCGTTCTTCCGGGCCGCGGACGGGACCCTGATAACCCTGGCCCGGTTCACCGGCCCGGTCCGCTACCGGCTGCACTGCGGCAGCGCGGACCCCGGCCCGGCGGCCCTGGCCGTGGTGCACGCTGGGCCGGCCATCGGCCATGCCGAGTACCGCCGCCTGGTCGCCGCGTTCAACGGCGGCTTCCTGCTGGCCGCGGGCGCGGGCGGCTATGAGCAGGAAGGGCACGTGATCCGTCCGCTCAAGCCCGGGCTGGCCAGCCTGGTCATCGACCGCTCGGGGACAGCCCGGATCGGGGTGTGGGGCGCCGGCTTGCCGCAGCCGCACGAGCCGGTGTACAGCGTCCGGCAGAACCTGCCGCCACTGGTCAGCCACGGCCAGCCCAGCCCGGCCGCCGGGAACTGGAGGCTATGGGGCGCCACCCTGGGTGGCGGCGAGTACGTGGCGCGCAGCGCGCTGGGTGAGAACGCGGCCGGGCAGCTCATCTACGCGGGCAGCATGTCCGCGGCCCCGGCCGACCTGGCCACTGCCCTGGTGCACGCGGGCGCGCGCACCGCCATGGAGCTCGACATCAACCCGGAATGGGTGCAGCTGGACATCATGGCGCAGCGGCACCGGCAACTGCGGGCCGGGATCCCTGGCCAGGTCCGGCCGCCCGGGCAGTACCGGGCCGGCTGGACCCGCGACTTCATCACCGTGCTGAACTCTGGCTCTTAACGCCTCCGGGGGGCGCTTAACCCGCGCCACTTCGACGCGGTGTCAGGAGCTGGCCACTGAGGCCAGCAGGCCGGCCCGGGCCTGGTGCACCGCGGCTGGCCACGGGGCAGGGCTCGTCACCCACCCGACGCTACCCGGCGGCCAGCTGGGATCCGGTCAGCGCGCGGCGCAGGCAGCACGCGGCCAGCACGGTGGCGGTCCCGGCCGCGGCCATCGCGGCGGCTGGACCGGCCGCCGCGGCCAGCGCCCCAGCCAGCGGCGGGGTCACTCCCTGCCCGCCCATCAGCCCGGTGGAGAGCAGGCCGAAACCCTGGCCGCGCAGGCCCTCCGGCAGGCTGTCCAGGAACGCCTGCTGGATCCCGAGCTGGTAGCCGAACCCGAACCCGCAGCCAACCAAGACCGCGGCCACGACCAGCCAGGGCGGGTGCAGAATCAGCGTCAGCAGGGGCGCCCCGGTCATCAGGGCCAGCGGGAAGACCAGCCGCCGCCGCATGGCCGGACGGCAGAACCGGCCGATGACTACGTCACCGGCGAGCATGCCGGCCGGCACCGCGGCGAGCAGCGGGCTGGCCGCAGCGGCCGGATGCCCCAGCGATTCGGTGTACGGCACGATGAGCGACTCCGCACCGGCCGCGAACATGGCTGGCAGCCACTGGGCCAGCAGCAACATCCGCACCCGGCGGTTGGCCAGCAGTTCGGCGTTGCCGGCCAGGGTGGCGCGCACGGCGCCCCGGCTGGCTGGCCGGGCCGGGCCGGATGACCGGCCGGACGATGGACCGGCGGGCGCGGCATCGGCTGGCAACCCGGCCGCGGCCGGCCGCAGGCCGAGCCGGACGAACGCGGACAGCACCAGGGCGCACCCGGCCGACAGCAACAGCCAGCGCGCGGGCAGCACGGCGAGGATGGCCCCGCCCAGGCCGAGCCCGAGGATCTGCGTGCCCGCGCCGGTCACGCTGAGCAGCGACCGGCCGAGGACATACCGGTCGCCGTCCAGCACGTCGGGCAGCATCCGGGACACGGCCGCGCTGAACACCGGCGCGACGATGGCGGCCAGCGCCACCAGCACCAGCATCGCGGCCACCGGCATACCGGGCGCCAGCCCGATCAGCAGGCCGGGCACGGCGCGGAGCAGCATGCCGCCGGTGATGACGACCCGCGGCGGCAGCCGGTCGGCCAGCGAGGTGAACAGCGCGCCGCCGATGGCCTGCGGCCCGAACCCCATGCCGAACGCGAGCGCCGCCAGGAACGCCGACCGGGTCTGCGCGTACACCAGGACCGACAGGCCGAGGATCTCGAACTCGAAGCCGAGGACGTACAGGAACATGCTCGCGCACAGCACCCGGAACTGCCCGACGGCGAACACCGACCGGTACGTGGTGCGCGGGGCGGGGGCGGCTGCCGTGGTGGTCATGCCGCCATCGTCGGCAGCACGGGCGGCCGGCAGTAATGTTTCGTCCCAGGACGAAAGGTGCGGCCGGCCGGGCCGCCACCAGGAAGGGACGCGGTCATGACGCTGCGCATCGAGGTGGCCCACGAGGACGTGGTGACCAGCCGCTTCGCCATCTCGCCGTTGTGGGAGCTGGCGCAGGCGCTGCGCTCGCTGGCCCGCCCGCCGTCGCGGGACGCGGCCGCGCTGCGGCCCTGGCTGGTCCGCGTCCGGGACCGGTACCACCGGCTGGCCCGCGACGTGGACCTGGCCGTGCTGCACGCGCTGCAGGCGCCGGACTGGGGCGCCGACTTCCTCTCCCCGGTGCCGGCCAACCTGTCCACCACGATCGACGACCTGCTCGCCCAGGTCCGGGAGACGCCCATCGACGAGGTACGGCATGAGGTCGCGGAAGCGCTGCGCCGGCAGCCGGACATCGCGCCCCGGGTGCGCGCCATCCTGACCGGCGACCAGGCCGCGGCCTACTGCGCGGACATCCTGGCCGCCGCCTGGCAGGCGCTGCTGGAAGCCGAGTGGCCCACGCTGCGGGCCATCCTGGAACGCGACGTGATCCACCGCGCCGGGCAGCTCACCTCGACCGGCTGGGCCGCCGCGCTGGCCGGGCTGCACCCGCAGCTGGCCTGGCAGCACGGGCGGATCGAGCTCACCCACTGGCGCGGCGATGAAGACGCCACCCTGGCCGGGCGGGGGCTGCTGTTCGTGCCGTCGGTATTCGTCTGGCCCGGGCTCGCGCTGAGCCTGGAACCGCCGTGGCCGCCGGCCCTGATCTACCCGGCGCGCGGGGTCGCCGCGCTATGGGAAACGGCCCCGCGGGAGCCAGCCCCGCCGGACGCAGACGGCGGCGCGCTCGGGCCGCTGCTCGGCACCTCACGCGCCGCCGTCCTGCGCGTCCTGGACGAGCCGGCCAGCACCACCCAGCTGGCCGCCATCCTGGGCCAGTCCCTCGGCGGCCTGGGCGACCACCTCGCCGTGCTGCGCCGGGCCGGCCTGCTGACCCGGGCGCGATCCGGCCGCTCCGTGCTCTACTGGCGGACAGCCGTGGGTGACGCCCTGGTCGCGGCGTCCGGCCCGGACTAGCCGGCCACGCAGCCGCCGTCCAGGCAACCCCGGGCCCGGCTCGTTCGTCATGAGCGGGCGACAGAGGAGGCGGTGCGATGGCCGGCACGCCGACCGGACCCGACCTGGAGCGGCTGCTCGCCGAACGGGGCACCCAGCTGATGCGGGTGGCCATCGCGCTGGCCGGCGGCCGCGAGGCCGGTGAGGACCTGCTGCAGGCCGCGCTGGAGCGGGTGCTCAGGAAGCCGCGCCAGGTGGACCGGGACACCGAGGGCTACCTGCGCCAGGTGCTGTACAACCTGGCCGCGGACGGCTGGCGGCGTCGCGGCCGGTGGCGGCAGCGGCTGCCGCTGCTGCGCGCCCAGGCGACGACCCAAGCCACCGCCCAGGCCGGCGACGGCGCGGAAGTGGTCGACCTGCGCGACGCGCTGGTCCGGCTGCTGCGCCAGCTGCCGCCGCGGCAGCGCGCGGTGATCGTGCTGCGGTACTGGGAGCAGCGCACCGAGGCGGAGACCGCCGTGCTGCTCGGCTGCTCGGAAGGCACGGTCAAGTCGGCCGCGTCACGGGGGCTGCGGCAGCTGCGCGAACTGGCCGGAGCCCGCGCCGACCTCGGCTTCGAGCTGGCGGAGGGAACGTCATGAGCACTGATCTGCAGGATCTGCTGCGAGAAGGCCTGGACCGGCTGACGGCCGGCGCGAACGCGCCGGACGGGCTGGTCGGCCGGGCCCAGCAGCGCAACCGGCAGCGCCGGATCAAGATCCGGGCGGCCATCGCGGCGGGCACCGCGGTGGCCGCCGCGGCCATCGCCGTCACCGTCGGCCTGGCCGTCACCGGCAACCAGCCGGGCCACGGCCCGGTACGCACCCAGACCATCGCCGATGTAGTCACCCGGACCGAGCAGGCGCTGGCCGCCGCAGTCGACCAGGGCAACGCCATTCAGGTAATCCGGGAGAGCGGCCCCGGCGTGACGTTCCGGCTCTCCCCGCTCGGCATGGGGGGCACGCTCGAGCACCCACCGCCCACCCCGGTGCTGCCCGGCGTGCTCCGCAACGTGACCGCCCAGTCCATGACGTCCTGGACCTATCGCGGACTGTATCTGCAAGAGGGGTTCTCCGCCGCGGGCGAGCTGGTCTTCGTCAACGCCACCGGCCCCATCACGCTGCGCTCGGGGAAGCAGGTGCTGGGGAACTACGGGGCGGCGTACCCGGTGCGGGTCCGCTGGCGCACCGTCGTCCAAGGGACCTCGGGCATCGGCCCGCCAACGCCGCTGAGCTGCCAGGATGTCGCCCCGTCCGGGTACCCCAGCTGGCGTGTCACCATCTTCAAGTCGCTGTCCTGCGGGCTGTACTACCTCAGCGGGCGGCAGCAGGTGGACGGCGTGGATGCTATGACGCTCGTGTCCAGGCCACGGTTTGGCGGCAGCCTGTTCCGGTCCACGATCTGGGTCGATCCGGCGACGTACCTGCCGGTGCGGACGAGCTTGATCACGCTGTCCGGCCCGGCCCGGGGGCAGCGGCTGACGCTTGACTTCCGCTTCCTGCCGCCGACCAAGGCGAACCTGGCCGTGCTGCACGCGGCCATCCGGCGCGCCGCGCTCCCGGCCACGTTTCGTCCGCTGCGCCCCAACGTCGCGCTGCTGGCCGGGGCGACCGGGATGTGAGGATAGCTCAGGAACTGGCCACCGAGGCGAGCAGGCCGGCCCGGGCCTGCTCGACCGCGGCCAGGATGGCGCCGCGCAGCACCGGGCGGCCGGTCACCCCGGTCGGCACGACGGTGGGCCGGGCCGGGCAGATCCGGCCCACCTCGGCCGCGACCCGGCTGGCCAGCGCGGTCCCGCCGGCCAGCCCGACCTCGCCGCCCAGCACGACCAGGCCGGGGTCGAGCACCACACAGACCGCGGCCGCGCCGGTGGCCACCCGCCCGGCCAGCTCGACCAGCAGCGCGCTGCCCCGCTCGTCACCCTTCTCGGCCGCGGCCACCGCCGCCTGCACCGCGGCCGCCGCGGTGGGCGCGGCGAAACCGTACTCCGCGGCCAGCGGGCGCAGCGCCTGCCCGCCGACCAGGGACTGGAACGCGCCGGTGGCCGGGTGCCCGATGTCCTGCGGTAGCGGCACCCCGGGCACCGGCAGGTAGCCGATCTCACCGGCCGCGCCGGCCACCCCGCGGTGCACCCGGCCGCCGATGATGGTGGCCAGGCCCAGGCCCACCCCGATCCACATCAGCACGAAGTCATCGGCGCCCTGGGCCACGCCGACCGCGCGCTCGGCCATCGCGGCCAGGTTGACGTCGTTCTCCATCGTCACCGGCTTCCCCAGGTCGGTGCGCAGCGCGTCGAGCACCCCCTCGTGCCAGGCGGGCAGGTTCACCGCCAGCCACGGATCGCCGGTGCGCGGGTCGAGCACCCCGGGGGTGCCGATGACCAGCGCACTGAGCTGGGAGATGGCCACCCCAGCCGAGCTGCACGCGGTGGCCACCGCGCCGCGGACCAGCTCGACCGGGTTGCTCGTCCCGTTCGGGTCCACGCTGACCTGGGTGACCACCTGGCCGGTGATGTCGGCCACCCCGGCGCTGACCTCGTCCTGTTCGACGTGCAGTCCGGCTACATAGCCGCTGGACGGCACGACCGCGTACAGCGCCGCGTTCGGCCCGCGGCCGCCGGCCTGCTCGCCGACCGTGGCCACCAGGCCACGTTCTTCCAGCCGGGCCAGCAGCTGCGACGCGGTCACCTTGGACAGCCCGGTCCGCTCGCCGATCTGAGCCCGCGTCATCGGGCCGCTGGCCAGCAGCAGGTCGAGCGCGGCGCGGTCGTTCAGCTCGCGCAGCAGCCGCGGCGTCCCGGGCCGTTGTTCCATGCCTCTCCTCGCCTCCGTGACAGCTCCCCCCAGCACCGACCGGGGCCGAACAGGCACCTGGGCTGAATTCTGTCTCAATCTGGCAACGGAGTCTATCTAATAGGAAACTTTACTGTTAGTTTCGGCGCAGAGTTCCCTCGGGTCGTCCCCAGACAAGCGCCAGCCTAGACGGCGGACGGCGGCGGAGCGCCCGGGGACCTCCAGGTAGCTGCGAGAAGTGCGCATGGTCGAAGCCGGAAGGGAGATCCAGCAGTGAAATTGACCAGATCGGCCGCCGCGTTCGGCGCGGCCGCCATACTCGCCGGGGCGGCAGCGGGCTGCGGCTCGGGGAGCAGCAGTTCGTCCGGTGGCTCGGCGGTACCCAGCAAGCTCGTCGTCTGGCGGATGGGCGCGTCGGTACCGTCCCAGGTCACCTGGATGAACGGGGTCGTCGCCCAGTTCCACAAGAAATTCCCGGCCTACAAGAACACCAAGGTGACGGTGGACTGGATCCCGTGGACCAACCGGGTCACCGACTGGACCAACGCGCTGTCCAGTGGCAAGGGCGGGCCGGACATCACCGAGCTGGGCAACACGGACACCCCGGGCATCGCCGCCCAGGGCGCGCTGACTGACGTGACCCCCGACCTGCACGCGTGGTCCTACGGGTCCGGCATCATCTCTGGCAACCTGGCCAACGACACGGTGAACGGGCAGACCTACGCGGTGCCCTGGTTCGGCGGCGTGCGCGGCATCTGGTACCGCAAGGATGAGTTCACCCAGGCCGGCATCAGCTCGCCCCCCACCACCTGGGCCCAGCTGGTCAGCGACGCCAAGCTGCTGCAGAAGAAGCTCCCGGGCACCTCCGGCCTGGGCGCGCCGAGCAACTACACCAACGCGATCGTCAGCTTCATCTGGGGTGCGGGCGGCCAGGTGGCCACCGAGAGCGGCGGCAAGTGGACGGCCACGCTGACCAGCCCGCAGGCCGAGGCGGGCATCAAGTTCTACGCCGACCTGTACCTGAGCCAGCACGTCTCGCCGTCCAAGTACATCGGCCAGAGCGAGCTGGGCGCACCCGGGGCGACTTCGGGCGGCTCCAACGAGGACTTCGCGCTGGGCAAGCTGGACATGTACATCGACGGCCCGTGGGCGCAGTCCGAGCTGACCGCGGTGAGCAAGAAGTACGAGTCGGACTGGGCCGCCTTCCCCATCCCGAGCGAGAACGGGCCCAACCCGGCCCCGGCCTTCTCCGGCGGCTCGGACCTCGGGGTCTGGGTCAAGAGCAAGTACCGGCAGGCTGACTGGGACCTGATCTCGGTGATGGACAGCCCGGTCAACTCGACCACGTTCGCCAACTCACAGGGCTTCTTCCCCGAGTTCACCGCGCAGCTCAAGGGCGGCGCCTACGCGGGCAACCCGGTGATGGCGGGCTTCGCCAAGGCGGCTGCCTACACCCAGATCGCCCCGCTCAACTCGAAGAACTGGGCCACCGCGGACGCGACCGACGCCATCATCCCGACCATGATGAAGGCGCTGATGCAGGGCGCGAACCTCAGCACCACGGTGGCCAAGGCCAACACCGAACTGCAGAACGTGCTCAACACCGGCAACGAGAACGGCTGAGCACCCCCCACGGCCCCGGCCGGCCGGCACTTCCCTCGGTGCCGGCCGGCCGGGCCATCCAGCCGAGGAGAGGGCCGCGAACCATGGTCGAAACCGTCACCAGCCAGCCGTCCGGGCGGGCGCCCAGCACGGCCCGGCCACCGGGGCGCCGGGCCGGCCGGGGCGCCCGGGCGGCCGCGCTGATCCGCCGCTACCGGCTGGCGCCCTACCTGCTGGTGCTGCCCTCGCTGGCCGCGATCGCCCTGGTCCTGCTGTGGCCGGTGATCCAGGTGGCGCTCTACTCGTTCCAGAACTACGGGCTGCCACAGACCACCGGGGCGACGCCCACGCAGTGGGTCGGGCTGAGCAATTTCAGCACCACGTTCAGCGACCCCGAGTTCTGGCTGGCGCTGCGCATCACCGTGCTGTTCGCGGCGGCCTCAGTCACCCTCACGCTGCTCACCGGGACGCTGGTCGGCCTGCTGCTGAACCGGCTCGGCCGCCTGATGGCGGCCTTGGTCAGCACCGCAGCGCTGATGGCCTGGGCCACCCCTCCGGTCTCCGCCAGCGTTCTGTTCTATTGGCTTTTTAATCCGGATGGAGGCCTGGTGGATTGGGGCCTGGCCCGGCTTCCGCACTGGCTGGTGGGCAGCACCGACTGGGCCGGCTTCAACTGGACGACCAGCGGGGCACTGCCCGCCTACTCGGTGGCCACGCTGCTGGTGGTGTGGCAGGCGTTCCCGTTCATCGCGGTGGCCGTGCTCGCCGGGCTCAAGACGGTGCCGGCCGAGCTGCTCGAGGCGGCCCGAGTGGACGGCGCCGGGGCCTGGCAGGGCTTCTGGAAGATCACCTACCCGCTGCTCAAGCCGATCTTCCTGGTACTGCTGCTGTTCTCGGTCATCTGGGACTTCAACGTGTTCACCCAGACCTACCTGCTCACCGGCGGCCTAGGTAACCGGGACGAGTACAACCTGTCGCTGTACCTGTACGACAAGGCGTTCACCTTCCCGCCTAGCTACGGGCTGGGCGGCGCGCTGGCCCTGATCCTGACCATCATCCTGCTCATCGTGACCGTCGGCTATGTGCGCGCCTCGGTCCGGCAGGGAGCGCTGTCATGACCGCCGCACGCATGGCCGGCGCACGGGCCCGCCCGCGCCCCCGGCGCCAGCTGACCCGCCGTAACGCCAAGACTTTTTCACTGAACGCCATTGCCGTGCTGGTCGCGCTGCTCACGCTGTTCCCGATTTTCTGGATGGTGTCTACCGCATTCAAGCCGTCCCAGGAGATCTACTCGCTGACCCCGCACCTGTGGCCCGCCCACCCCACGCTGGGCAACTTCCACGCCGTGTTCAGCGGCCAGGCGTCCGGGATCGGGTCGTACTGGCTGTTCTTCCGGAACAGCATGCTGGTCACCCTGTGCACGGTGCTGCTGGCCTCGGTGGTGTCGCTGCTCGCCTCGGTCGCGGTGGCCCGGTACCGGTTCCGGTTCCGCACCTCCTACCTGATCATGCTGCTGATCGTGCAGATGATCCCGGGGCAGGCGCTGATCATCGCGCTGTTCCTCGACTTCAACCGGCTCAACCTGCTGCAGAGCCTGCCCGGCCTGATCGTGGTGTACGCGGCGCAGGCGCTGCCGGTGTCGATCTGGATGCTGCGCAACTTCGTGGCCACCGTACCCCGGGAGCTGGAGGAGGCGGCCGCGGTGGACGGCGCCGGGCCGCTGCGGATCTTCTGGCGCATCCTGTTCCCGCTGGTCGTCCCGGGGCTGATCGCGACCAGCGTGTTCTCGTTCATCACCGCGTACAACGAGTTCATCGTGGCGCTGACGTTCCTCGGCCAGGCGCACGGCACGTACACGCTGCCGATCTACGTGACCTACTTCTTCGGCCGCGGCGGCGCGCAGTGGGGGCCGATCATGGCCGCGTCTACCCTGTACACCATCCCGGTGGTGGTGTTCTTCCTGCTGGTGCAGCGCCGGATGACCGGCGGGCTGGTGGCCGGGGCGGTGAAGGGGTGAGCGCGGGACTCTCTGACCCAGTTCTCGAGCGGCTGGCTGACGCGGTCTTGATCCCGCCGTTCCCAGGCCATGACGCGCCGCGCTGGGTGCTGGACGCGCTGGACCGCGGGCTGGCCGGGGTGACCATCTTCGGCCCGAACATCGCCGGGCCGGAGCAGCTGGCCGAGCTGACCGCCCAGCTCCGCCGGGCCGGCGGCCAGCCGCTGGTGGCCATCGACGAAGAGGGCGGTGACGTCACCCGGATCGATCACCTGACCGGCAGCCCATACCCGGGCAACGCGGCGCTCGGTGCGGTGGACGACGTGACGCTGACCGCGGCGGTGCACCGGGCGCTCGGCCAGGACCTGGCCGAGCTGGGCATCACCGTGGACCTGGCGCCGTCGGTGGACGTGAACACCGCGTCCGACAACCCGGTCATCGGAATCCGCTCGTTCGGCTCCGACCCGGACCTGGTGGCCCGGCACGCCGCGGCCGCCGTCCGCGGGCTGCAGGCAGCCGGCGTGGCCGCGTGCGCCAAGCACTTCCCCGGGCACGGCAGCACCAGCGCGGACACCCATCACGGCATCGTCACCGTCGAAGCCGGCCTGGACACGCTGCGCCGCCGCGACCTGGTGCCGTTCGCCGCGGCCATCGCCGCCGGGGTGAACGGGGTGATGCCCGGGCACCTGCGGGTGCCCGAGCTGACCGGGGCGCTGCCCGCGACGCTGTCCGCCGCGGCGCAGACCGGCCTGCTCCGCGGTGAGCTGGGCTTCACCGGAGTGATCATCTCCGACGCGCTGGAGATGCGCGCGGTCAGCGTGGTGTACGGCCTGGCCGAGGCGGCGGTGCGCGCGGTGGCGGCCGGCACCGACCTGCTCTGCCTGGGCCGGGACACCGGCCAGGACGGCTACCTAGCCGTCCGCGGTGCGCTGGCCGAGGCGCTGGCCAGCGGCCGTCTGCCCGCCGAGCGGCTGGAGCAGGCCGAGCAGAGCGTGGCCCGGCTGCGCTCCTGGCTGGCCGGGCAGACCGGGCCGGACCGGCCGGACGGCCGGGCGGAGCGGGCCCGCATCGGGCTGGCCGCGGCGCGCCGGGCCGTCCAGGTCTCCGCCCCACCGGGCCCGCTGCCCGACCCGGTCGTGCTGCAGCTCGGCGCGCCGGAGAACATCGCAGTGGGCAGCGTGCCGTGGGGGCTGGCGCCGTGGGTCCCGGCCCGCCGCCTGCAGCGCGCCCCGGCCAGCCTGGCCGACGGCGAGACGGTGCCGGTCATCGACGCGGCGCTCGCCGAGTCGGTCGGGCGGCCGCTGATCGTGGTGGTCCGCGACGCGCACCGGCACCCGGCGGCGCAGGCCGTGGTCACCGGCCTGCTGGCCGCCCGGCCGGACGTGGTGGTGCTGGACATGGGCCTGCCGTTCTGGCAGCCCCCGGGTGGGCTGCACGTGGCCACCTACGGCGCGGCCCGGGCCAGCGCCCAGGCCGCGGCGGAAGTCCTGGGGCTGGCCCGCTGACTAACTGCGGACCAGCCCACCCGGCCGTTATCCGGTCCGGAAGCACGCCAGTTAGCTGTGCGATTCCCTACTAAATCGGGTCGGAGTCGGCCCCGCCTGGCCCGGCCACCCCTCGGCAAGCTGCATAATGCTGGACATGAGGCTGTCTGCCCGTGCTGACTACGCGCTGCGCGCCGCGGTGGAACTGGCCGCCGCTGAAGGCGGTCATATCACCGCCGAACAACTGGCGCGGGCGCAGCACATCCCGGGGAAGTTCCTGGAGGCGATCCTGACCCAGCTCCGCCGGGCTGGCCTGGTCCGCAGCCAGCGCGGCCCGGAAGGCGGCTTCTGGCTGGCCAAGCCGGCCGCGGACATCGCACTGGCCGACATCATCCGGGCCATCGACGGGCAGCTGGTCGGGGTGCGCGGCGAGCGCCCGGAGAACATCGGCTACATCGGCGTGGCCGAGCCGCTGCAGAGCGTCTGGATCGCTCTGCGCGCCAACGAGCGGGCCATCCTGGAGGAAGTCACCCTGGAGCACATCGCGACCGGGCGGCTGCCGGAGCGGGTCCTCGAGCTGACCAACGACCCGCGCGCCTGGGCCTGAGCCCGGCCAATACCCGGTTGGCAGCGCCGCGCGCGGCTGCGAGCATCCAAGGGTGAATGGGCCAGCCTGGAGTGCTGCCGTCGGGGAAGCCGACTGGATCGGCCCGCGGCTGCGGCCGCTGGACTCGGGCCAGGTGACGTCGGTGGTGCCGGCTGGTTTCGCCGCCTACGCCCGGGTGCTGCATCCGGCCGAGGAGCCGCTCACCGGCGACCGTCTGGTCCGCTGGGCCGAGGTGGCGGCGTGGAGCGGGCAGCCGCTGCGCCCGGACGCCCAGTTCCACTCGATCGCGCTGCCGCCGGTGCGGCCCAGCCGGCCGGCCCCGTGGGCCAGCCAGGGGCCGCGCCAGGGCAGCCTGTACCCGCCGGACGCCGAGGCGCTAGCCAGCCTGGCCCGGCACTGGACTGCGACACCGGATCGGTGCTGGTTCTGCGTCTGGGACGGCTACGGCGGGCCCACGGTCATGCTTACCCCGCCGGGCCAGCCCGGGCGGCCGCTACCCGACCCACTGCCCGCCGGGGTCCGGTCCGGGCCGCGGGTCCGGCTGCCGGGCCGCGAGTACCTGCTGTACACCGGGCGGGCCGAGGATGTGGCCGCGCCGGTCCTGGCCGGCCAAGACCAGACCGCGAACCTGTGCTGGCCGGACGACCGGGCCTGGTGTGTGGCCAGCGCGATCGACCTGGGCTGGAGCTATGTCGGCGGCCCGGCCGGGCTCATTGAGCAGGTCCTGGCGGACCACCGGATCGAGGCGCTGCCCGCCAGTCCGGATGACCCGGTGAGCCGGGTGGAGGACTGGGTGGACGCGTGGGCGCTGGCCGCGACGGAGCAGCTGATGGCGGTGGGCACGGCCATCGTGGACACGTCACGCGGCACGATCCGGGCCAGGCTGCGCCGCCCGTCCTGGCACGGCGCCGGGCAGCTGGAGGTCGGCAGCACCGGGGACAACGGGGTCAGTGGGGGTAGCAGCACGCGGCTCAGCCGGGGCACGGACGCAGACCTGCGCAGCGAAATCTACGTCCGGCTCACCTGGGAGCTGATCGAACTGGTCGGTGCCTAGCGGTCAGGCTGTATCCCTCAGACAGGGACCATGTCGGTCATGTCGCGGACCCGCCTGGATACCTCGTCGAACGCCGGGTGGTCCTCGTTCACGCCGACTGGGTGCAGCACCGGCTCGGAGTCCATGCCGCGGGTGCGCCCGGCCGGTACGCGGAGCTCGGGCCGGACGCCGAACGCCCGGGCGGCGGGCAGCTGGTCCAGCCTGCGCTCGCCGTCCCGCGCCGGGGCCGGGCCCGCCGGGGTGAGCACGGCCGACTCGTTCTGCAGCTCGGCCAGGGCGAAGCTGTCCGAGACCTCACCCAGCACGTGGGACAGCGGGGTGTTCAGCGCCGAGCAGATGGCCGCCAGCAGCTCGGAAGAGGCTTCCTTCTGGCCGCGTTCCACCTCGGACAGGTAACCGAGAGACACCCGGGCTGCGGCTGATACCTCGCGGAGGGTGCGACCCTGCCGCTGACGTAGCCGCCGCAACACGTCACCAAGCAAGTGACGAAGCAGGACCATCGCCGCACTCCCTTCCGCGAAGTGTCTCTTTCGTTAGGACCACCGTACCCGCCCTTACCGACAGTAGGGACAGCGCCCGTGGCCGTGTTCGCTGCTAACGTAACACTGTAATCATCAGGTCTCTTCCCGCATCATGACAAGGAGCAACGCCAGGGCTTCGGTGACAGTTTGGCCGCGGATGTCGTTCCTGCTCCCGGCCAGGTCAAGCCGGCGGACCTGGGGTTGGCCGTCACGTTGGCCAGTCTGCCTGACGGCCGGGCCGCTGTCCCCCCGGGTAGCGGCAATGTACACAGTGCCCACCGGCTTGCCCTCGGCCGGGTCAGGGCCCGCCACCCCGGTGGTGGCCAGCCCGAACGTGGCGCCCAGCCGGGCCCGCACGCCCTCGGCCATGGCCCGCGCGGTCTCGGCCGAGACCGCACCGCAGGTGTCCAGCACAGCCTGGTCCACGCCGAGCAGGCTGGCCTTGAGGTCGCTCGCGTAGGCCACGATGCCGCCGCGGAACACCACCGAGGCACCGGGCACGCTGGCCAGCGCCGCGGCCAGCAGCCCGCCGGTCAGCGACTCGGCCACCGCGACATGCTGCCGGCCCGCGGTCAGCTCGGCGACCACCTGCTGCGCCGCCGCCACCGCGCTGCTGTCCGGGCCGGTCACCGGCCGTCCCCGGCCGCCTCGTGCGCCGCCCGGCTGCGGCGGCGCAGCCGGACCGCCCGGATCGCGTAGTCCGCCCCGGTGACCAGGGTGACGGCCACGGCCGCGCCCATCACCACCTCGCGGAGCAGGGCCGGCGGCCCGGGCACCACGTACAGCGCGATGGCCAGCACCTGCAGCAGGGTCTTCAGCTTGCCGCCCCGGCTGGCCGCGATCACCCCGTGCCGGAGCACCCAGAACCGCAGCCCGGTGACCGCGACCTCGCGGGCCAGGATGACGGCCGTGACCCACCAGGCGAGTTCGCCCTGGGCGGACAGGGTGACCAGGGCTGCCCCGGTCAGCGCCTTGTCCGCGATCGGGTCGGCGATCTTCCCGAAGTCGGTGATCAGGCCGCGCTGCCGGGCGATCCGGCCGTCCAGCATGTCGGTGGCCGACGCGGCCAGGAACACCAGCAGCGCGGTGATCCGCGCGCCGGTGCCGCCCGCCACCAGGAACAGCACGAACACCGGGACCAGCAGCAGCCGCAGCACGGTCAGCGCGTTGGCCAGGTTGAGCACGCCGGGCGCCGGGACGGCACTGGGCGGGGCGGCCCGCCGCGGCGGCGTTCCGCCGCTGGTGCCTGCGGCGGGCTGGCTCAATGCGCGCCCGCACGCCCAGGCAGCGCCCCGGTTTCGGCGAGCGCCTCGGCCACCAGGTCCACGCCGTCACCTGCGGTGACCCGGGCGGCGACGATCTCGCCGATGGCCACCTCCGGCGCGCCGAGCACGGTGGTGGTCCCGTCTACCTCCGGGGCCTGGTGCGCGGCTCGGCCCAGGTAGCGGCCACCGCCCAGGTCTTCCTCCAGGAGTACCTGGACGGTCTCGCCCACCCGGTCCGCGGCCCGCTGGGCCATCAGCTCATCGGCCAGGCCAGCCAGTTCGTCCACCCGCCGGGCGACCTCCGCCGGGTCCAGCTGGCCGTCCAGCGTGGCCGCCTCGGTGCCGTCCTCGTCGGAGTAGCCGAAGACGCCGATCGCGTCGAGCCCGGCCTCAGACAGGAACCGGTGCAGCTCGGCCACGTCGGCCGGGGTCTCGCCGGGGAAGCCGACGATGAAGTTGGACCGCACCCCGGCGTCCGGGCAGGCCCGCCTGATCTCGGCCAGCAGGCCGCCGAACCGCTCCCGGTCGCCGAACCGCCGCATGGCCCGCAGCACCCGCCCGCTGGCGTGCTGGAAGGACAGGTCGAAGTAGGGCACCACCCCGGGGGTCGAGGTCATCACCTCGACCAGGGCCGGGCGTACCTCGGCGGGCTGCAGGTAGCTGACCCGGATCCGGCTGATGCCGGGCACCGCGGCCAGCGCGGGCAGCAGTTCGTCCAGCAGCCGGGGGTTGCCCAGGTCCTTGCCGTAGGAGGTGGAGTTCTCACTGACCAGGACGAGTTCCCGGACGCCCTGACCGGCCAGCCAGTGCGCCTCGGCCACCAGGTCCTCCGGCGGCCGGGACAGGAACGCGCCGCGGAACGACGGGATGGCGCAGAAGCTGCACCGCCGGTCGCAGCCCGAAGCGATCTTGAGCGGCGCGACCGGCCCGCCGGCCAGCCGGCGCCGCAGGGTGCGCGGCCCGGACGCGGGCGCGGCCCCGGCGGGCAGATCCGGGATGCCGCCACCAGGCGGCGCGGCCAGCGGGCGGGCGCCGTCGCCGTGTCCCGGCGGCCGGGCGGCGCCGCCGGGGCGGCTGGCCGGCGAAATCGGCAGCAGCCGCCGCCGGTCCCGCGGCTGGTGCGCGGGCCGCCGCTGGCCGGCCAGCACCGCATCCAGCCGGGCCCCGATGTCGCCGTAGTCGTCGAAGCTGAGCACCTGGGCCTCGGGCAGTTCGGCGGCCAGCGTGTCGCCGTACCGCTCGGCCAGGCAGCCGGCCGCGACCACCTTCGCGCCGCCGTCGGCCGCGTCGAGCAGTTCGTTCACCGACTCCTGCTTGGCCGCCTCGATGAACCCGCAGGTGTTGACGAGCACCACGCTGGCCGAGTCGCGGTCGGCCAGCGTCCAGCCGGCCGCCTCCAGCCGGGCCGCGAGTTCCTCGGAGTCGACCTCGTTACGGGCGCAGCCCAGGGTGACCAGGCTGACGGTACGTTCCGGTTCCGGGCGGCTTCGGTTACTCGATGGCACACCGGAAGCCTACTGGTCCTGTCGCGGCGGCTTGTCCGCCGCGCTAGCCCGTGACCGGCCTGCCGGGCCCCAGGCTCAGCGTGACCGGCTGCCCGGCCGAACCGGGCGAGCCCAGTTTCTTCCCGTTCACGGTGAGCACGATCCCGCCCGGGTTGCCGATGTCCATGTTCACCGAGCGGTCGAAGGTCCACGTCTTGGAACTGCCGCCGACGATGTACGCCTGGGTCAGGAACCGGCCATCCGGTTTGGTGAACTCCACCCAGCAGTCCTGGATGGCGGTCAGGCTGATCACCACGTTCTGGCGCGGCGTCACGGACGTGGACGGCGTCGGGGTGGCCGCCGCCCTGGCCGGATGAGTGCGATGGTGTGACCCGAGCGAATGGTCGATGTTGCTGGCCGCCGCGTTGTTGGCCGAGTGCGAGGCCGACGAGTTGACCACGTGGTAGATCCCGTACCCGGCCACCACGGCCAGCACCAGGATCATGGCCAGGGTCCAGTTTGGCCGCCGCCGCTCCCTGATCTTGATCGGGGTGGCCGGCTCGAAGACGTCCGCCGCCCGGATGGCTTGGGGCGCACCATGCTGCGCGTCGTACTCGCGGATTAGCTCCTCATCGTCCGTGCCGACCGCCCGGGCAATACTCCGGATATGGCCGCGGGCATAAAAGTCGCCCCCGCAAGCGGAGAAATCTCCGCGTTCGATCCCGCGGATGATTGTCTCTCTGATGCAGGTTCGCTGACTTACCTGCGTAATGGTGAGACCCGCCTGGCGGCGCGCATCCGCCAGGGTGTCACCAATGCTCACGCCGCGCCTCCACTGCCATATTGCACTGCGGCCGCCCCGGGGTGCGGGAGCAGTAACCGGATGTGAGCAGCCCAGGCTACCCACAAGTGTAGACATCCCCATGCTGGCCGTGGCCCAAGCTCAGTCCTGCCCGCCGCGAAGCGAATCAATCACGCTGTCCGCGTCCTCCGGCCGGACCAGCACGTCCCTGGCCTTGGAGCCCTCGCTCGGCCCGACGATGTTGCGGCTCTCCAGCAGATCCATCAGCCGGCCGGCCTTGGCAAAGCCCACACGCAGCTTGCGCTGCAGCATCGAGGTCGACCCGAACTGGGTGCGGATGACCAGGTCCGCGGCCTGCAGCAGCAGTTCGAGGTCATCGCCGATGTCCGCGTCGATGTCCCGCTTGGCCCCTTCCGGGGCGGCCACGTCGTCCCGGTAGGTGGGCTGCTCCTGGTCCTTGCAGTGCGCGACGACCCCGCGGATCTCTTTCTCGGTCACGAACGCGTTCTGCAGCCGAATCGGCTTGCTCGCGCCCATTGGCAGGAACAGGCAGTCGCCCTGGCCGACCAGTTTCTCCGCGCCGGGCTGGTCCAGGATGACCCGGCTGTCGGTCAGGCTGGATGTGGCGAACGCCAGCCGGGACGGCACGTTGGCCTTGATCAGGCCGGTCACCACGTCCACCGAGGGCCGCTGGGTGGCCAGCACCAGGTGGATCCAGGCGGCCCGGGCCAGCTGGGTGATCCTGACTACCGAATCTTCAACGTCCCGCGGCGCGATCATAATCAGGTCGGCCAGCTCGTCGACGATGACCAGCAGGTACGGGTAGGGCACGTAGACCCGCTCGCTGCCCGGCGGCGCGGTCAGCTTGCCCGC
>DASXIN010000142.1:0-34706 GCA_036497945.1 Streptosporangiaceae bacterium
GTGAAGAACCTGCGCCAGCTGAGCGCGCTGACCGGGCCCGGGCTGAACGAGGCGTTCCTCGCCGACCTGGAGCGGGACCAGCGCGAGCGGGCCACCATGTCCATGCTGGTGACGCCGCAGATGCTGAACACGATGGCGCCCCGGCTGGACCCGGACGAGCCCGGCTTCACCGAGGCGTTCTACGCCGACCCGGTGCGCCAGTACATGATCCCGGTGTTCAGCGACCGGCGCGCAGACTGGCCGTCGCACCAGTACGCGTCCCGCGACTCGCTGCACGAGGCGGAGATGTGGGCGGTGGAGGGGCTCACCCACCGGTACCCGACCAAGGTGCTGGCCGAAGTGTTGCCCACCTGCCCGCAGTACTGCGGGCACTGCACCCGGATGGACCTGGTCGGCAACCCGACGCCGAGCATCACCAAGCACAAGTTCGGCCTGCCGCCCGCCGACCGGCTCACCGCCATGATCGATTACCTGCGGGCCACCCCCGGTGTCCGCGATGTGGTGGTATCCGGCGGGGACGTGGCCAATCTGCCCTGGCCCCGGCTGGAGGCGTTCGTCAGCTCGCTGCTGGACATCAGCAACATCCGGGACATCCGGCTGGCCACCAAGGCGCTGATGGGGCTGCCCCAGCACTGGCTGGCCGACGACGTCCGGTCCGGCATGGAGCGGCTGGCGGGCAAGGCCCGGGAGCGCGGGGTGAGCATCGCGATCCACACCCACGTGAACAGCGCCCAGTCGGTGACCCCGCTGGTGGCCCGGGCCACCCAGGCCATGCTGGACACCGGCATCCGCGACGTGCGCAACCAGGGCGTGCTCTTGCACGGCGTGAACGACACCGCGGAGGCCCTGCTCGACCTGTGCTTCGTGCTGCTCGATGAGGCCCGGATCATGCCGTACTACTTCTACATGTGCGACATGATCCCGGGCAGCGAGCACTGGCGGCTGTCCCTGGCCCAGGCCCAGGATCTGCAGCACCAGATCATGGGCTACCTGCCCGGGTTCGCCACCCCGCGGATGATCTGTGACGTGCCGTACGTCGGCAAGCGCTGGGTGCACCAGGTATCCCGGTACGACACCGAGCTGGGCATCTCCTACTGGACCAAGAACTACCGGACCTCGGTCGAAGACGAGGACCCGCTCGCGCTGAGCCGGGAGTACGCCTACTACGACCCGATCCACCTGCTGCCCACCCGCGGCCAGCAGTGGTGGCGGGAGCTGGCCGCTGAGCCCGAGCCGGTCACGGCCGCAAGCTAAGCGGCAGCTCGGCGAAGCCGCTGAGTGTGTTGTTCAGCCGCCGCCGCGGCGGCCCGGCCAGTTCCAGCCGCCCGGCCCGCCGGGCGCGCCCAGGCCGTCCGGGCGGAGCGCCTCCCGGCGGCACCGGCCGGCGATCCAGGCACCGACCTCGGCCGCCTGGTGGAGCGACTGCCTGCTCAGCTCGTTCCGCGGCCCGAACGCGTTGAAAGCCATGTTCCCGTAGGCCAGCAACTGCGCGCCGCCCGGCTCGGGCAGGCCGACCGCGGCGCCGAACACGCGCAGCGGGAACGCCTCGGCGATGTCCGCCACGCCGTCCACCGTCCCCCGGGCGACCAGGTCGGCGGCCAGCCGGTCCGCCTCCCGGGCGAAGTCGTCGCGCAGCTCCCGGATGGTCCGTGGCGAGAGCGCCCGGGCCACCGCCTTGCGCGCCCGGTCGTGCTCCGGCGGGTCCGCCTCCAGCAGCAGGCTGGGCGGCCGCCACGGCTTCTCCTTGCGGAAGTCGCTCAGCCCCACCCCGGCCGCGGAGCAGTACGTCACCCAGTCCCGCAGCGCCTCGTGCACCTCGGCGTACCGGGCCATCGCCCACACGCCGTAGTGCTCCAGCCAGACCACCGGGCTGGCCTCGCGCAGCTCGCCGTGCCAGCGGAACGGGTCGGCCAGGAACTCGTCGCTGAACGGGTCGACCGCGGACACCGGGGCCTGCCCTGTCGTCGTCACCGTGTCACCCCTCACGTCCTGGACGCCATGATGCATCCCTGGGCAGGACCGGATCAACGCCCGGCGGGAACCGCCGCAGCCACCGCGGTGCTAGCCCGGGGGGACGACCCCCCGGACCCCCCGAGACCGCTGACTCGGCGGGAACACGCCTTCGGCGCGCCCCGCCTCGCCAGCCAGTGCCCCGCGTTCCTCGTGCACCGGCAGCAGGGCCGCCGCGGCCAGCGGGAACAGGACAGCGATGCCGAACGCGGCCGGGTACCCGGCCGCCCCGATCACCACGGCCAGCGCCGGCGGGGTGGCCGCCGCGAGCGCGTTCTGCCCGGTGTTCTGGACACCCAGCGCGCGGCCCGCCCAGGACGACCCGGCGTGCTCGGCCACCGCGGTGAAGGACAGCCCGTTGGTGCTCACCGTGAGGACCACCGCCACCAGCAGGGCACCGACCGCCCACGGTACGCGGACCGCCGCGCCGGCCGCCAGCGTCGCGATGATCAGCGCGATGGCCAGGGCCAGCTGCCGCATCGGGCGCAGCCTGCTGCCCACCCGGTCGGACCAGGCGCCGGCGCCGAGCCGGCTGGCCGCCCCGCAGGCCTGCGCCACCGCGAGCAGCCGGCCCGCCGTGGTGGCGGCCAGCCCGTGCTCGTCCACCAGGAACACCAGGGCGAACGTGGCCACCGCGAACTGCGGCACCACGAGCAGCGCGCTGGCCGCGTGAATCCGGCCCAGCACCCGGCCCGGCCGGCCCCGGTACGGCGAGCCGGCCCGGCCGCCCTCGGCGGCCCGTGGCGGCCGGGCCGGGTCACGCACCGCCACCGCCACCAGCAGCGCCGCGGCCAGGCAGAACGCGCCGAGGAAGAGCAGGGCGGCGGCCCGGCTCACCGCGCCGACCGCAGGCAGGACCAGCGCGGCCACCATGACGCCGAGCGGCTGCGCGCTCTGCCGGATGCCCATGGCCAGCCCGCGCTGCCGGGCCGGGAACCAGCCCAGGATGAGCCGGCCGCTGGCCGCGTACACCGACGCGCCCGCCGCCCCGGCCAGCGCCAGGCAGGCGCCCAGTGGGCCCAGCCCGTGGACCGCGCTGGCCGCGAGCAGAATGGCCCCGGCCAGCGCCAGGCCCGCCCCCAGGACCAGCCGCTCCCCCCACCGGTCCGCCGCCGCGCCCCAGGCGACCAGGGTGAGCAGCAACCCGGCGGTCGGGCAGGCGACCAGGACGCTGGCCTGCTCCAGGGACAGCCCTTCGGCCCGGAGCGCGGGGATCAGGTAGGCCAGGCCGTATTGGAAGGTGCAGCCCGCGGTCATCGCCAGCATGCCCGCGACCAGCACCACCCAGCGCCGCCCGGCCCAGTCGGCGTCGCTCATATGCTGATCGTACGCCGCTCACATGATGAGACGTTGTGTGCCGTGTGCCCGGCCGCCTTCGCGGTGACCGGAATCAGCTTTTGGCCGGTCTCCACAAGTTCCGGTGCGCGGCACTGTCGGCTGCGGCATTTCCCCTACTGAGGGGTATAGGAGAGGGTTCAGTACCTGGTCATGAAAGTGTGCGCCCAGCATGTGTCTGCCGCAGGAGGCCCAGTCGGTGTTCAGTCGTGTCGCCATCGTCAACCGTGGGGAGGCCGCGATGCGGTTGATCCATGCCGTCCGGGAACTTTCGGCGGAGACCGGGACGCGGATCGAGACCGTAGCGCTCTACACCGACGCTGACCGCGCGGCCACCTTCGTCCGGGCCGCCGACCTGAGCTTCCCCCTCGGCCCGGCGGCGGCCCGGCCTTACCTGGACCTGGCCGTACTGGAGCGGGCGCTGCGCGACAGCGGCGCCGACGCGGCCTGGGTGGGCTGGGGATTCGTCGCCGAGGACCCGGCGTTCGCCGAGCTGTGCGACCGGCTCGGGGTGACGTTCGTCGGCCCGGGCGCCGAGGCGATGCGCAAGCTCGGCGACAAGATCGGCGCCAAGCTGATCGCCGAGCAGGTCGGCGTCCCGGTCGCGCCGTGGAGCCGTGGCGCGGTGCGCGACCTGGACAGCGCCGTCCGCGCGGCGGGTGAGATCGGCTACCCGCTGATGCTCAAGGCCACCGCGGGTGGCGGCGGCCGGGGTATCCGGGTGATCATGTCCGCCGAGCAGCTCACCGAGGCCTACCAGCGCACCCGGATGGAGGCCGAGCGCGCCTTCGGCAGCGGCGTGGTCTTCCTGGAGCGCCTGCTCACCGGCGCCCGGCACGTCGAGGCGCAGGTGATCGCGGACGGCCAGGGCACGGCGTGGGCGCTGGGGGTGCGGGACTGCTCGGTGCAGCGGCGCAACCAGAAGGTGATCGAGGAGTCCGCCTCGCCGGTGCTGACCGGTCAGCAGGCCGACGAGCTCAAGGCCGCCGCCGAGCGGCTGGCGCTGGTCGTCGGGTACTGCGGCGCGGGCACCGTCGAGTTCCTGTATCAGCCTGACGAGAAGCGGTTCGCCTTCCTGGAGGTGAACACCCGGCTGCAGGTGGAGCACCCGGTCACCGAGCTGACCACCGGGATGGACCTGGTCAAGGCGCAGCTGCACGTCGCCGCGGGCGGGAAGCTGGTGGGCCGCCCGCCCACCGAGATCGGGCACGCCATCGAGGCGCGGCTCAACGCCGAGGACCCGGACCGCGACTTTGCCCCGTCGCCGGGCCGCATCGTCCGGCTGGACCTGCCCACCGGTCCCGGCGTCCGGGTGGACACCGGCGTCAGTGCGGGCGACTCCATCCCGGCCGACTTCGACTCGATGATCGCGAAGATCATCGCGTACGGCCGGGACCGTGCCGAGGCACTCGGCAGGCTGCGCCGCGCGCTGGCGGAGACCACGGTGATCATCGCCGGCGGCGCGACGAACAAGAGCTTCGTGCTCGACCTGCTGGACCAGCCCGAGGTGATCGACGGCAGCGCGGACACCGGCTGGATCGACCGGATCCGCGGGGCGGGCCGGCTGGTGGCGCACCGGGGCGCCGCGGTCGCGCTGGCCGTGGCCGCCATCGAGGCCTACCAGGACACCGAGGACCTCGCCCGGCAGCGGCTGCTGGCCACCGCACACGGCGGCCGCCCGCAGGTCCAGCTGGATACCGGCCGCCCGGTCGAGCTCAAGCTGCGTGGCGTCGGTTACCGGGTGCACGTCGGCCGGGTCGGGCCGCACCGGTTCCGCGTCGCGATCGCCGCGGGCACCGGCACGCCCCGCGCGGCCGACGCGGAGATCGAGCGCTTTGACGCGCAGACTGGCCAGATCGTGGTCAACGGCAGGCGTTTCCGGCTGGTCACCAACATGTACGGGCCCACGCACCTGGTCGAGGTGGACGGGGTAGCGCACCGGATCAGCCGCGACGAGGGCGGGGTGGTGCGCGCGCCTGCACCGGCGCTGGTGGTCGCCACGCCGCTGGACGTGGGGGCCGAGGTGGCGGCCGGCGCACCGGTGCTGGTGCTGGAGTCGATGAAGATGGAAACCGTGCTGCGCGCGCCGTTCCGCGCCCGGCTGCGGGAATGCCTGGTGACGGTGGGCGGCCTGGTCGAGACCGGGGCGCCGCTGCTGCGGCTGGAGGCAGTCGGCAACGGCGGCGGCGCGGGCGCCGGGCCGGACACCGCCGACGTCGAGGTCGATCTGCCCGCCGAGCCCACTGGCGGGCCCGCGGCCGAGCGGGTCACGGCCGGGCTGCGCGACCTGCGCGGGCTGCTGCTCGGCTTCGACGCCGGCCCGCAACATCGGCACCGGGTGCTGGACGGCTACCTCGCGGCGCGGGCCGCCGCCGGCCAGCCCGATGGACAGGGCGACGGCAGGCCGCTAGCTGGCGAGATCAAGCTGCTCGAGGTGTTCGCCGACCTGTCCGAGCTGACCCGGAACCGCCCGGCCGGCCCGGACGCCGGGACCGACATCCAGGTGCACAGCCCGCGCGAGTACTTCCACAGCTACCTGCAGAGCCTCGACGCCGAGCGGGCCGGGCTGCCGGAGGCGTTCCAGCACCGGCTCAGCCAGGTTCTCCGGCACTACCGGGTGACCAGCCTGGAGCGCACGCCGGAGCTGGAGGACGCGGTCTTCCGGATCTTCCTGGCCCAGCGCCGCGCGGCCACCGACGCCGCCGTGGTGACCGCGCTGCTGCGGCAGTGGCTGACCGAGCCGCCGCCCGGCGAGCCGCTCCGTGAGCGGGCCGGGCTGACCCTGGAACACCTGGTCGCGGCGACCCAGCTGCGCTTCCCCGCGGTCGCCGACCTGGCCCGTTCGGTCGTCTTCCGCTGGTTCGCCCAGCCGCTGCTGCGCCGCACCCGGGCCCTGGTCTATGCGGCCGTGCGCAAGGACCTCGCTTACCTGGACGCCAACCCGGACGCGCCGGACCGCGCGGACCGGATCGCCGCGATGGTAGCCAACTCGGAGCCACTGGTGCGGCTGCTCGGGCAGCGGATCCGCCGCCCGGGCGCCGGGCTGGCGCCGCTGGTGGAGGTGCTGACCCGCCGCTACTACGGCAGCAAGCTGCTGCCCGGCGTGCATACTCGCGCGGTGGATGGCGGTACGTTCGTCATCGCCGGGCACCTGGACGAGGCCGGCCGGTCCACCGTGCTGGCCACCGCGGTGGACTTCCCGGCGCTGCCGGCCGCCGTGCGGGCCATCGGCGAGGTCGCCCCGTCCGGCGATCTGGTCGCCGATATCTATCTCACCTGGGCTGACCAGCCGGACGACCCGGACGCGATGGCGGCCGAACTGCACGCCATGCTGGCCGCCGGACCGCTGCCCGGCGGGCTCCGCCGGATCACCACCACGGTGGCCGGGCGCAGCGGCGCGGTGATGCACCACCACTTCACGTTCCGGCCGTCGGGCGCCGGCCTCACCGAAGAGCGCCTGATCCGCGGCCTGCACCCGCTGATCGCCCAGCGGATGCAGCTGGAACGGCTGGGCAACTTCGACCTGACCCGGCTGCCCTCGGCCGACGAGGAGGTCCGCCTGTTCCGCTGTGTGGCGCGGGCCAACCCGGCCGATGTGCGGCTGGTCGCGCTGGCCCAGGTGCGTGACCTGACCCCGCTGCGCGATCACGAGGGCAGGCTGGTCGCGCTGCCCACGGCGGAGAACACGCTGGCCGCCTGCCTGGACGCGATCCGCAAGGCGCAGGCCAGCCGTCCGGCGCAGCAGCGCTTCGACACCAACCGGATCCTCATCTACGTCTGGCCGCCGAGCGAGGTCACCAGCACGGAGCTGAACACGGTGGCCCAGCGCATCCTGCCCACCACAGCGGGCGCCGGGCTGGAGGAGGTCATGTTCCTGGCCCGGCAGCGCGACCCGGACAGCGGCGAACTGGCCGACATCGCCGTACAGATCAGCTACGACGCCGGGGCCGGGATGCGGCTGGAGATCGGCGAGCGGCCGACCGCACCGGTCGAGCCGCTGGACGACTACCGGCTCAAGGTGCTGCGGGCCAGCAGCCGCGGCACCGTCTACCCGTACGAGCTGACCGGCCCGCTGGCCGGCCCGGACGGCAGCTTCACCGAGTACGACCTGGACGGCGACGGCAACCTGGTGCCGACCGGCCGGCCCAGGGGCCAGAACACCGCCGCGCTGGTGGCCGGCGTGGTCAGCACGCCGACCAGGCGGTATCCGGAGGGGCTGCGCCGCGTCGTGCTGCTCGGCGACCCGACCAAGGCGCTCGGCGCACTGTCCGAGCCGGAGTGCGCCCGGGTGATCGCCGCGCTGGATCTCGCCGAACAGCGCGGCCTCCCGGTGGAGTGGTTCGCACTGTCCGCGGGCGCGCGGATCTCGATGGAATCCGGTACCGAGAACATGGACTGGGTGGCCGCCGCGCTCAAGCGCATCGTGACGTTCACCCAGGCCGGCGGCGAGATCAACATCGTGGTCGCCGGGATCAACGTCGGCGCCCAGCCGTACTGGAACGCCGAGGCCACGATGCTCATGCACACCAAGGGAATCCTGGTCATGACGCCGGACTCGGCGATGGTGCTGACCGGCAAGCAGTCACTGGACTTCTCCGGCGGCGTCTCGGCCGAGGACAATTTCGGCATCGGCGGCTACGACCGGGTGATGGGGCCGAACGGCCAGGCCCAGTACTGGGCACCGAACCTGGCCGCAGCCCGCGACGTGCTGATGGCGCACTACGACCACAGCTACGCCGCGCCCGGTGAGCCGGGACCGCGGCCCGCGGGCACCACCGATCCGCCGGACCGGGACGTCTCCGGCTACCCGCACGCCCTGGCGGGCAGCGACTTCAGCACGGTCGGTGAGATCTTCTCGGCGACCGCCAACCCGGATCGCAAAAAGGCGTTCGACATCCGCACCGTGATGCGGGCGGTGGCCGACCAGGACCACCCCGTGCTGGAGCGCTGGGCCGGCATGGCCGACGCGGACACCGCCGTGGTACAGGACGTGCACCTCGGCGGCCGGCCAGTGTGCCTGCTCGGAATCGAGTCCCGCTCGGTGCCGCGCCTTGGCTTCCCGCCCACCGACGGACCGGACAGCTATACGGCGGGCACCCTGTTCCCGGCCTCGTCGAAGAAGGCGGCCCGGGCGATCAACGCGGCCAGCGGCAACCGGCCGCTGGTCGTGCTGGCCAACCTGTCCGGCTTCGACGGGTCACCGGAGTCGATGCGCAAGCTGCAGCTGGAGTACGGCGCGGAGATCGGCCGGGCCATCGTGAACTTCACCGGCCCGATCGTGTTCTGCGTGATCTCCCGGTACCACGGCGGCGCGTTCGTGGTGTTCTCCAAGGCGCTCAACCCGAACATGACGGTGCTCGCCGTCGAGGGCTCGTTCGCCTCGGTGATCGGCGGCGCACCCGCAGCCGCCGTGGTGTTCAGCGGCGAGGTGAACCGCCGTACCTCAGCCGACCCCCGGGTGGCCGGCCTGGAGGCGCACCTGGCCGAGACGGCTGGTGCGGAACGGGCCGAGCTGAACACCAAGCTGGCCGAGGCGCGGGCCGCGGTGCGCGCCGAGAAGCTGGCCGAGGTGGCCACCAAGTTCGACCGGGTGCACAGCGTGCAGCGCGCCGTCGAGGTCGGCTCGGTGGACGCCGTGATCAGCGCGGCCGAGCTGCGCCCGCGGATCATCGACGTCATCTCCGCGCCATAACGCGCGGCATACCATGTCTCGCACGTCACCACCGAAAAGGCCCTCGCCGTGCTGCGTGACGAGGGCCTGATCCGGTCGGTGATCGGGAAGGGTTTCTACGTCGTCAAGCAGGGCTAGTCGCCCTGCGCGGCCTGGGCTACGGCCAGGCCGGTGAGGCCGTAGCGCGCCACGTGCTCCGGGTCGGCCGGGTCGATGGTGCGCATGCCCTGCTTGGCCAGCCGCTGGTTGATGGCGTCCAGGTGGTCGCGGACCAGTTCCCGCTCGGCCGCGGTGATCCGGCCCTTGTGCGGCTCGCCCGCGTGTTCCAGCGTGTCGTAGTTGATGCCGGGCGGCGCGGCGGTCGCGGCCGCCTTGGCCCGCCGGGCGGGGCGGGCCGGCCGGGCGGTCAGCAGCAGCTCGCTCATCGGCTGCTGGGTGGCCAGCTTGTCGAACGCGGCGGCGTCCATGGTCACCCGGCGGGGCTCCTCCTCACCGGGCAGGTAGAGCTCGACCACGGCCACCCGGAGCGCCGCCTTCTCAATGGCGGCGGCCTCGTCGGCCAGCGCCTCGATCTCCACCGGGGTGTCACCGAGCTCGGGGTGCTCGTGGATGACGATGCGGGCGAGCGTGTCGTCCCTGGTGATCAGCTCGCCGCTGAAGTCGCTGAACCTGACCGTCTTCTGGCCCACTGGGGTGCCTCCTGCATATCGGTGAACCGGGTTGATGAGATGCCAGGAGTCCAGCATGCCAGAAGATCAAACGTAAGTTCGATAGGCACGCCGATATAGCGCCATTTATCGAACTCCGCAGCGAGGGGACGCCGTTGTGGCGCGGCGTCAGCGGGCCGTTTCGCTGGACTCGGCCGGGGTGCCGCCGGGCGACGGGTCGGTGGACTCCGCTGGGCTGGACTCAGCTGAACTCGGCGCCGCGTCGCTCGGCTCCACCGGGGCCGGCTCGGCCGCGTCGCCGGACGGGGCGGCGCTCTCCCCCGGCGCGCTGTCCGGCCGCCGGGCGGGCAGTTCCGCGGCCGGCTTGCCGCGGCGCTGCGAGCGGATGAACCAGGCCACGCCGACGATGGTCAGCACGATGGCCACGTACATGTTCAGCCGCAGGCCGAGGAAGTGCTCGGACGGGTCCACCCGGAGCGATTCCTCGAAGATGCGGAACGCCGAGTAGCCCGCCACGTAGAGCGCGAACAGCCCGGGCGGCTTGATGTTGCGGTGATGGCCGAGCCAGACCAGCAGCGCGGCCCAGGCCAGGTCGAAGATGAACTCGTACAGGAACGTCGGGTGGAACGTCGTGTACTGGGCGTACCCGGCCGGCCGGAACGACGGCGAGATCTGCAGCGCCCAGGGCAGCGTGGTCGGGCCGCCGAACAGTTCCTGGTTGAAGTAGTTGCCGACCCGGCCGATGGCCTGCGCGACCAGGAGCGCTGGGGCGACCGCGTCCATGAACAGCACTGCGCTGGCCCCGGACCGGCGGACCCGCCAGACGCCGACCACCGCGGCCAGCGCGATGCCGCCCCAGATGCCCAGCCCGCCATCCCACACCGCGAGCACCCCGTACCAGTGGTGCGGGATGTACTTGGGCGTGGTCAGGTCGAAGTAGATCCGGCCGCCGATGATGCCCGCGGGCACCGCCCAGATGGCCACGTCGCCGACCAGGCCCGAGTCACCGCCGACCGCCTTCCACCGGCGCTGGGTGATGATGATGGCCAGGGTGATCCCGATCACGTACATCAGCCCGTAAAAGTGGATATAGGCGGGGCCGACGTGGAACCCGCTGACCGGCGGGCTCGGGATGTACAGAGGTGAAGCCAGGGCCATGCGCCCGAGCGTACCGTGGCTTAGTGCGCGAACCACCCTGGACGGCTGTGGACGTGCCGGACCAGGCCGGGCGGACGGCCGTGGTGACCGGGGCCAACTCCGGGATCGGCTTCGAGACCGCCCGGGTGCTCGCCGAACACGGCGCCGCCGTCGTGCTGGCCTGCCGCGACACGGCCAAGGGCGAGGCGGCCGCGGCCCGGATCGCCGGCCCGGGACCGGTTTCCGTGCAGCACCTCGACCTGGGCTCGCTGGCTTCGGTGCGCGCGGCGGCCAGCGAGATCCACACCCGACATCAGCGGCTGGACCTGCTGATCAACAACGCCGGCCTGATGATGCCGCCGCACGGCACCACCGCCGACGGCTTCGAGTTGCAATTCGGTACCAACCATCTCGGCCACTTCGCGCTGACCGGGCTGCTGCTCGACCTGCTGCTGCCCGTCGCGGGCTCCCGGGTGGTCACGGTGAGCAGCAACATGCACCGGGCCGGGCGGATGAACTTCGCCGACCTGCAGTCCACCCAGCGGTACCGGCGGGTCGCCGCGTACGGCCAGTCCAAACTGGCCAACCTGCTGTTCAGCTACGAACTACAGCGGCGGCTGGCCGCGGCCGGGGCGCCGGCCCGCGCGCTGGCCGCCCACCCGGGCACCGCCCTCACCGGGCTGACCCGCTACTTCCCCCCGGCCATAGACCGCGCCTACCACGCCATGGGCCAGCCCATCGTGCAGAACGCGCAACTGGGCGCGCTGCCCACGCTGCGCGCGGCCACCGATCCGGCCGCCCGCGGCGGCGACTATTACGGCCCGGACGGCTGGCTCGAATTCACGGGCTACCCGCACCGGGTCAGCTCCAGCGCCCGGTCGCATGACGCGCAGGCGCAGCGCCGGCTGTGGCAGGAATCGGAGCGGCTCACCGGGGTGCGGTACCTGGATGGCTGAGCGCTAACGTCGACCGCGTGGCTACCGGAACCGAGCACGTCAGCAGTCAGATCCTGGACTACGTCCTGACCCACTCCAGCCCGCCGGACGCGCTGCTCACCGAGCTGCGGGCGGAAACGGCCCGGCGTTTCCCGGGCCGGGTGACCCTGCAGATCGGCGCGGAGCAGGGCACGTTCATGACGATGGTGAGCCGGCTGGCCGCACCGCGCCGGGCCGTCGAGGTGGGCACGTTCACCGGTTACTCATCGATCTGCCTGGCCCGCGGCCTGGCCCCGGGCGGCCGCCTGCTGTGCTGCGATGTGAACGCCGAGTGGACCGGGCTGGCCCGCGAGTACTGGCAGAAGGCCGGCCTGGCCGGCCAGATCGAGCTGCGGCTCGGCCCGGCCACCGACACGCTGCGCGCGCTGCCCGCGGACGAGCCGATCGACCTGGCCTTCATCGACGCGGACAAGACCGGCTACGCCAGCTACTGGGCGGAGATCGTGCCGCGGACCCGCAGCGGCGGGATCATCCTGGTGGACAACACCTTCCTGCACGGCCGGATCTTCGGCCCGGACCCCGACCCAGACGCCCGGGCCATCCGCGACTTCAACGAGCAGGTCATCGCCGACGACCGGGTGGACCTGGCCATGCTGTCGATCGGCGACGGGGTGATCTTCGCGCAGAAGAAGTGACGTGGGCAAAGCTATGGTCACAGGAGTCCGATTGGGCCCACAGCTTGCCGCCCGGTGCGCCACAATGACCCCGATGGCTGCCGCACACAATCCGGTGTACCTGCGCGTCCTGGAAGATCTGCGGGATCAGATCCGGGGCGGGACGCTCGCGCCGGGGGCCCGCGTCCCGTCGCGCAACGCGATCATCGCCAAGTACGGCGTGGGCGAGACCGCGGCCAAGCACGCCCTGCAGGTGCTGGCGACGGAAGGGCTGATCGAGGCGCGCGCCGGGTCCGGGTCCTACGTGCGCAAGCGCCCGGCGGCCGCGCACCTGGAGCACGACCGGCCGCACTTCCCCGGCTCGCCGTTCGGCCTGGCCGACGGGCCCGGTGACGCTGACCAGGCGGCGCCGTCGCCCCGGCTGTCCTGGGAGTACCAGGCCGACCGGGTCATCCCGCCCGGCCCGGTGGCCCGGCGGCTGGGCCTGGCCGACCGGGATCAGCCGGTGACCCGGACCAGGTACCTGATGAGTGCGGACGGCGCCCCGGTGCAGCTGGCCACCAGCTACGAGCCGGACCTGGGCAGCCCGCCCGCGGCCGACGCCGCGGGCCGCGCGGTCACCGACCGGATGCAGGCCATCGGCATCACCGTCGACCAGGTGGTAGAGGAGATCTCGGTCCGGCCGGCGCTGTCCGGCGAGGCGGCCGTGCTGGGCCTCCCGGCGGGCGCGCCAGTGCTGGTCATCGAGCGGGCGCACCGGGCCGGACCGCGGACCGTGGAGGTCGGCGAGGTCGTTATCGCCGCCGACCGGTTCCGGCTGCGTTACCGGTTCCCGGCATGATCAGGCCAGCCCGGGCCGCCGACATCCCGGCGATCTACCGGCTGATCCGGGATCTGGCCAGCTACGAGAAGGCGCTGGCCAAGGTGACCGGCAGCGAGCAGGACCTGCGCCGGACGCTCCTGGCCGAGCCGCCCGCGGTGTTCGCGCACGTGGCCGAGCACGACGGCGAGGTCGGCGGGTTCGCGTTGTGGTACCTGAGCTTCTCCACCTGGGAGGCCAGCCACGGCATCTACCTGGAGGACCTCTACATCCGGCCGGAGCTGCGCGGACTCGGGCTAGGCCGGGCGCTGCTGGCCGAGCTGGCCCGGATCTGCGTCGAGCGCGGCTACCCGCGGCTGGAGTGGGCCGTGCTGGACTGGAACACCCCGTCCCGCGGCTTCTACGCCTCGCTCGGCGCGGCCGAGATGTCCGAGTGGATCGTCAACCGGCTGTCCGGCCCGGCCCTCCGCAACCTGGCCGCTACTGAGCAACCTGGCCGCTACTGACTCGCGCTGACCGCCTTGTCCGCGTGCTTCAGGTCCGCGACCAGCTGGTCGGCGGCCATGTCGGTGGCCTTGGAGATCATCTTGTTGGCCGCCTTGATGTTGGCCGCGACCTGCTCGGCCAGGTTGGCCTCGTACACCACGAGCAGCCCGGCGGTGCCGTCGTCGAGCGTCTCGCCCAGCTCCTTCAGATCCGTCCGGCTCATCCCGCCGCTGGCGTGCCCGGCGACCGCGCCGATGGCGGCGCCGCCGCCCGCGCCGAGGGCCAGCGCGCCGAGGATGCCCACCGGCGGGAACAGCGCCGCCGCTACCCCGGCGGCCAGGCCCCAGCCCAGCCCCACCGCGGCGCCATGCCGGGTCGGCTGCTCGTGCTTCTTGACGATGCTGACCTTGCCCTCGGCGTCCTTGGCGATGACCGCCGCGTCGAACTCGTGCGAGGTCTTCACCGCGTAGTACAGGGCCTTCACGGCCTCGTAGTCCTCCACCGCGCTGGGCACGCTGTCGTAGGCCGCGGCCAGCACGTACAGGGTGTCTGGGTGCGCCATCGCTGGTCCTCCCTGGGTTTTCGGCCGACGTTAGGCGGCGGGCCCGGCCCGGGCGTCACCCGGCGGGAGTGAGATCCGGTACTTGTCCCGCCGCCCCACATGGTGTCAGTATCACTGAGATGCAATGGTTTGCAGGATGGCTGGGAAGGGACTGCGCATGACGGACAGCGACGCCGACATCGTGGTGGCTGGGGCCGGGCACAACAGCCTGCTGGCCGCGTGCTACCTGGCCAAGGCCGGGTACCGCTGCCTGGTCCTGGACGCGCGGCCGGTGCCCGGCGGCGGGGCGGCCACCGAGGAACTGCTGCTGCCCGGCTTCGGCATCGACACCTGCGCCACCGGGCACACCATGATCCGGGTCAACCCGGCGCTGCTGCATGACGAGCTGGGGCTGGCCGCGGACTACGGGCTGCGCTACGCCGAGCCCGACCCAGTGGAGCAGGTGGCGTTCCCGGACGGCCGGCAGCTCACCATGTGGCTGGACCGGGACCGGACGGCCGACGAGATCGGCGGGTTCTCCGCCGCGGACGCGGCCGCCTACCTCCGGCTGCTGGACGAGTACGACCAGGTCAAGCACATCTTCAGCGAGGCCCAGTTCACCCCGGTCGGGTACGGCCCGTCGCTGGAGGCGCGGCTGGCCGACCACCCGCGGGGCCGGATCTGGGCGCGGCGGCGGCAGCTGTCCGCGCTGCAGGTGGTGCAGCACGAGTTCACCAGCCGGCACATCCAGGCCTTCCTGCTCTGGATGGCGTTCCAGGTGTTCCAGCCGGTGGACGAGCCGGGCTCCGGGGTGCTGCCCTACGCGCAGACGTTCGGCCGCCAGCAGCGCAGCTGGTCCGTGCCGATCGGCGGCTCCGGGCAGCTGACCGCCGCGCTCACCGGCTACCTGGCCGATCATGGCGGCACGGTGCACTGCGGCCAGCGGGTGACCCGGCTGCTGCTGGACGGCGGCCGGTGCACCGGGGTGGAAACGGCCGATGGCACCCAGTACCGGGCGGGCACCGCCGTGCTGTCCACCATCCACGTGCAGCACCTGCGCGACATGGCACCCCGGCCCGCCTGGCCGGAGGAGTTCCACTACGGGGTGGACACCTACGACGTGGGGGTGCCCGGCTTCGCCACCTACTACTGCGCCACCGCACCGCCGCGGTTCCGGGCGGCGGACGGCCCGGCCCCGGACAGCAGGCGCACCGCGGTGTCGGCCGGGCTGGCCGGCTGGCCGGAGGAGATGATCCAGATGGGCGCTGACCTGCGCACCGGCCGGTTCATCGCGGATCCGCCGTGGGTCCTGGTGGCCACCCCCACGCTGGTCGATCCGGGCCGGGCGCCGGCCGGCCAGCACACGGTGAAGATCCTCAGCCCGCAGGTCTACCAGCCGGCCGCCGGCTGGGCCGAGCTGAAGCATGAGCACTCCCGGCACCAGCTGGACCGGCTGCGCCGGGTGGCCGACTTCCCGGACGAGGCGATCCTGGCCAGCCTGGTCAAGTCGCCGGCGGACATCGAGGAACTGAATCCGCACATGATCCACGGCGCGTTCCACGGCGGGAACCGCGGGCCCGCGTTCAGCGGCCCGCTCCGGCCGGCGCCCGGCTGGGCGGCGCACCGGATGCCGATTGCTGGCCTGTATCAGACCGGCGGGTCCACCCATCCGGGCGGGTCGATCACCGGCGCCCCGGGCCGCAACGCGGCCATCGTCATGCTGTCCGACCTCGGCCACGACCCGGCCGAGGTGATGAGCTCAGCGGCGCACCGGCCGGTGACCGTTCCGCAGCACCCGGGCTGAGCGGCCGCCGCCCGGGAGCAGCCCGACCGCGTCCAGGTCGGCGGCCAGCTCGGCCACCTCCGCCTCGGTGTGTGACAGCACCGGCAGCCGGACCGGCCCGCCGGACATGCCGACCAGCCCGGCCCACGCCTTGATCGAGGCCAGCGCGTCGGCCATCCGCTGCTTGCCGTGCAGCCACTTGGCCGCCACCGCGCGCACCGGGTCGAGGGTGGCCGCGACCTGGCCGGCCCCGGTGAAGTCGCCGCCCAGGGCGAGCCCGGTGTACTCGCGCATCGGCTGCCACTCCGGGGTCTGGTACAGGTACGGCGCGGCCGAGGACATGAAGCAGCGCTGGCCGTGCTCGCGCATGTTGGCCAGCCAGGTGCCCTCGTGCGGCTCGCAGACCATGATCTGGCCACCGACCCGGTCGAGCACCCGCAGGTAGTGCGCGTGGTCCCGGCCGACCTTGATGCCGCACACGTTCTCGATACCGGCCAGCCGTTCGACCAGGTCCAGCGACAGCGACACCCCGGAGTAGGCCGTGTCGAACAGCCAGATCCCGATGTCCACCGCCCCGCAGACCTGCTTGAACCAGCGGTACAGGCCCTCCTCGGAGGCGGCCGGGTAGTACGGGTTGATCAGCACCGCGAAGTCCGCGCCCGCCTTCTGCGCGTGCGTGGTCAGCTCGATGGCCTGCCGTGCGGAGTGATGCCCGGTGTGCGCGATGACCGGGCATTTCCCGCGGCTGGCGTCCACCACCACCTCGACCAGGCGGCGCTTCTCGCTGCCGGTCAGCGACCAGAACTCGCTCATCACGCCACCGCAGAAGATGCCGTCGATGTGCAGGCCGCCGGTCAGCCGGTCCAGGTCGCGGCGCAGCGCCGGCCAGTCCAGCTCGCCGGCGGAGTCGAACGGCGTGGTGGTCGCCGCCCACAGCCCGGTAAAGCATTCCCGGGCCGCCTGCTTGGCTTCCGCCTTGGTGTACTCCATGGTCAACCCTCCGGGGTACTCAGCTGGCCGGCGCCCAGGTGCACCGGTCCCCGGGCACCGGCCACACCGTGTCGGCCGGCGGCGGTGCCCAGAACTCGACGAATGCGAAGTCCGCGTCGCTGTCGTTGACGAACCAGTGCAGCTCGGCCGGGCCGACCAGCGCGCTCATCCCGGCGGTCAGCCGGCTCACCGCCCGGTCGGTGCACAGCAGCCCGTCCCCGGCCAGCACGCAGAACACATGGTGGCAGCCGGCGTGGAAGTGCGCGGCCGCGCTGTCCCCGGGCCGGTACACCACCCGGTCGGCGCGGATCTGCCGGGCCCCCACCGGCACCGCGTCGGTGACCAGATCCAGCCGGTCCCGGGTGTCCCGGGTGGACACCAGGTGCGGCAGGTCCGCGGCGGCAAACAGCTCCGGCCGCCCCCGGCCGCGTGGCGCCGCGCGGCCCCGGGCGGGCGCCTGGGCGATCAGCACATCGAGCCCGCGGGCCCGGGCGCGCAGCGTGACCTCCGGGCAGCCGCCCAGCCACAGCACGCTCTCCAGGCCGACCGCGAACCGCCCGCCGCCGGTTTCCGCGGTGCCGGACCCGGCCATCACGTAGAGCAGGCCCTCCGGGGCACCCAGCCCGATCGGCGGGCTGACTGCCGTGGGGGACAGCGACCAGCGCCAGGCCTGCATGGGCACCGGGGCACCTAACTCCTGCGGGCCAGCCCAGGCTTGCTCGGCCCAGCCGGCGCCCTGCCGGGTGGGCAGGTCGCCCGGATCACGGACAACTGGCATCGGGGCTCCTTGGCCGCCCGGCGCTAGGACGGCGGCATGGTGATGATGGGGCGGATGGACTCCCGGCGGGCGAGCGCGCCGAACGCCGCGGCGACTTCGGACAGCGGGTAACAGTCAGCGGTTAGCGGCCCGGTGCGGATCACCCCCGAAGCCAATAGGGAGATCATGGCGGGGTATGCGTTCGGACTCGAACGTACCCCGAGTACGTTCAGCTCGTCGAGGGTCACCCGGTCCACCGGCAGGTCCGCGGTGGCCCCGCCGGCCAGGCCGAGCAGCGCCACCGACCCGCCGCGCCGGACCGCGCCCAGCGCCTGGGCGATAACCGTGGTGTTGCCCGAGCAGTCGTACACGTGGTCCGCGCCGCGGCCGCCGGTCGCCGCGCGGATGCCCGCCACCGGGTCACCCTGCTCGTAGTCGACCACGGCAGTGCAGCCCAGCTCGCTGGCCACGGCCAGCCGCCGGCCCCGGCCGACCATGATCACGTCAGTGGCCCCGGCGGCCCGGGCGACCTGGATCATCAGCAGGCCGAGCAGGCCGGGGCCGAACACGGCCACGCTGTCCCCCGCGCCGAGCCCGGTCCGGCGGGCCGCGTGCACGGTGAGCGCCCCCTGGTTGACCAGCGCGGCGGAGACCTCGCTGACCGAGTCCGGCACCGGGTGCAGCGCCACCGCCGGGCGCACCGCGTACTCGGCCAGCGCCCCGGGGGCGGTGTGCCCGTACAGCTTGAAACCGGGCTCGCGCACCCGCTCGCACAGGTTGTACCGGCCCGCCCGGCACATCGGGCAGCTCGCGCAGCCGGTGTGGTTCTCGGCCACGACCCGCTGCCCCGGGCGCAGCCCGGTCCGCTCCGCGCCCGGACCGAGCGCGGCGACCTCGCCGGACCACTCGTGGCCGATGATGAACGGCAGCGCGGGCGGCCAGGTACCCCGGTACGCACCGTTGACGATCTTGAGGTCGGTGCCGCAGATACCGCAGGCGCGCACCCGGACCAGCACCTCGCCCGGGCCGGGCACCGGCCGGTCCACGTCCTCCACCCTGAGCTGGCCGAACTCGCGGAGCACCGCGGCGCGCATCGTGGCGGGCAGCTCAGCCGTCATGCCTGCGCCCCCAGTGCGGCCCAGATCTCCCGGGCCCGGGCCACCACGTGGTCCGCCACCGCCTCGGCGATCTCCTCGGCCCGGCCAGCCTCGGCCAGCTCCGGACGGCCGTACCAGCCGGTCGCCGCCACCTCGTGGAAGTCGCGCAGCACCGGGTACACGTCGGGCCGCCGGAACAGCCCGTGCGCCGCTTCCCCCGCGGCCCGCTCGCTCGGTTCGGTCGCCCGGCCCAGCTGGACCAGGCCGGGCTCGTAGGCCAGCACGGCGGCGGTTTCCATCGACCCGGCGTGGGTGAACTCCATCTCGTCCGGGAAGCTGCCATGCGTGATCACATGCGCCTCCGCGATCACCACCTGCACCCCGTGCTGCTGCTGCGCCTGGTCGGCGCCCAGCCGCAGCGTGGCGGAGTTGCCCTCGTGCCAGTTCACCACCAGGAGCCGCCGCGCGCCCGCCGCGCCGAGGCCGCCGCACACGTCGACCAGCACCGCGGCCAGGGTGGCCGGCCGCAGCGACAGCGTGCCCGGCCAGGACAGGTGGTAGTGCGCCACGCCGACCGGGCCGAGCGAGGCGACCACGGTGTCCAGCCGCTCGGCCACCCGTTCCGCCACGGACAGCGCGGCGAACGTGTCGGTGCCCAGCGGCAGGTGGCCGCCGTGCTGTTCCACGCTGCCGGTGGCCAGCACGGCCACCCCGCTCGCGGCGAGCAGCCGGGCGGCTTCCGGCTGGGACATCCGCTCGATCTGGCGGTCGGGGTGACGGGGCACCAGGCTCAGCCTCCATATCCAGGGGTAGCCGTGGCGGGCTGGTCACCCGCCACCGCCTTGCGGTGCGCGCTGATCGGGGTCTGCCAGGCGTCGGTGACCACGTCCAGCAGCGCGGGCGGGCCGGCCAGCCCGCCGTGCAGCGCACCGGCCAGCCGGCCGGGCTCGCTGACCCGCGCCGCGTGCAGGCCGAAACCACGGGCCACGTCACCGAACGCCACGTCGGCGAAGTCGTCGTCTTCCCAGCCCCGGCCGAAGGTGATCCGGCGGTACCAGCGGATCCAGCCGAGCGAGCGGTTGTTCAGCACGATCACGGTTACCGGCAGGCCGAGTTCGGCCACCGTGGCCAGTTCGCCCGCCGCGTAGCCCAGCGCGCCGTCGCCGGTCAGGACCACGGTGCGGCGGCCCGGATCGGCGGTGGCCACGCCGATCGCGGCGGGCAGCGCGTAGCCGAGGCCGGCCTGGCCGCGCGGGCAGAGCACCCGGCGGCCCGGGCGGCGCTGCTCCAGGTACACCCCGCCCCAGCCGCTGGCCAGGCTGGCGTCACAGATCAGCACGTCATCCGGCCCGAGCGCGGCCTCCAGCTCGGCCAGCACCCGCTGCGGCGCGATCGGCAGCTGGTCGCTGGCCCGCTCGGCGTCCCGGGAGGTCCGCCAGGCCGCGGTCAGCCCGGCCAACCGGGCCCGCCACCCGGACCGGTCCGGCTCCGGCGCCTGTCCCTCCTCGTCGTCGGCATCGAGGGCGGCCAGCAAGGCCGTCAGCCCGGCCCGCGCGTCACCGAGCAGCGCGGCGCGCAGCGGGAAGGCCCGGCCCAGCTCGGCCGGGTCCAGGTCGAGCTGGAGCACCGCCTGATCGGCCCGGGGCAGCGTCCAGCCAAAGGTGGCCCCGCTGCCCGCCTTGCACCCGGCCAGCAGCACGACGTCGGCCTCGCTGAGCGCGGCCGCCGCGGCGCTGGTGCCCATCGAGCCGGTGACCCCGACGCTCAGCGGATGGTCCTCGGCCATCGCCCCTTTACCGGACAATGTGGTGCCGACCGCGGCGCTGGCCCGCTCGGCTAGCGCGCTCAGCGCGGGCCCCGCCCCGGACAGCTGCACGCCCCCGCCGGCCAGGATGAACGGGCGGTGCGCGGCGCGCAGCACGGCGGCCGCGGCGGCCAGGTCGGCCTGCTCCGGAGCGGGCCGGAACGGCGGGAACCGGCCGAACCGGGCGCTGCCGGCCAGCCCGGCGGCCCCCTCGGGCACCTGTCCATCCAGCACGGGCCCGTCCAGCATGTCCTGCGGCAGGAACAGCACGGCCGGGCCCGGCCGGCCGCTGGTCGCCACCCGGAACGCCTGCCGGACCAGGGCGGGCAGCACCTCGGCGGCGGGCACCGTGGCCTGCCACTTGGTGACCGGGGCGAGCAGCCCGGCCTGGTCCAGGGCCTGGGACGCGGCGCCGCGGTAGCGGTGCGGGGCGAGCCGCGCAGGCAGATCGCTGACCAGCGCGACGACCGGCACCGAGGCACCCAGTGACTCGCTCAGGCCGGACGGCAGCTTGGCCGCGCCGGGCCCGACCGTCGCGTCGCACACGCCGACCTGGCCGGTCACCCGGGCGTACCCGTCCGCCGCGTAGGCGGCCGAGCGCTCGTCCCGGGTCAGCACGTGACTCAGCCCGGCCTGGTCCAGGATGCCGTCGTACAGCGCCAGCGTCTGCCCGCCGGGCACACCGAACACATGCCGCACCCCGTGCTCGGCCAGCAGCGCGGCGAGCAGCCCGCCCGCGTGTGGGAACTCAGGCATTGGCGGCCAGCGCCAGCAGCCGCCCGGCGTTGCCGCCCAAGATCAGGTCTTCGCCGTCGCCCAGGCCGAGCTCGCGCACCTCGGCCACGCAGTTGTCGCTGCCCATGTCGAACGGCTGGTCGGAGCCGAGCAGGATCTGCCCCGCCCCGGCGTAGCCGACCAGGTCGGCGAGCAGCGCGGCGTCGTGGGTGACGCTGTCGTAGTAGAACCGGCGCAGCGACCAATCCGGGCCGTGCCCGGTCCGCGCGGCCGCCTCCGGCCGGACCGCGTAGGCCCGGCGCAGCCGGCCGCGGAGCACCGGCAGCGCGCCGCCGCCGTGCGCCAGCAGCACCCGCAGCCGGGGGAACCGCTCGAGCACACCGGCCAGCGCGATGTGCGCCGCGGTCACCGCGGTCTCCAGCGGGTTGCCGACCGAGTTCCACAGGTAGTAGCTGTCCAGCGCTTCGATGCCGAAGCCGCGGGTGGTCGGGTGGATGAAGACCAGCGCGCCGGTGCCGGCCGCGGCCGCCCAGAACGGCAGGAAGACGTCGTCACCCAGGTACCGGCCGGCCACGCTGGACGGGACCTCCACGCCCGCCAGGCCCGCGGCGAGCAGGCCGGCCAGCTCCCGCGCGGCCAGCTCCGGATCCTGCAGCGGCACCGCGCCGACCGCGCTGAGCTGCCCGGGCCGGGACGCGACCAGCCGGGCCAGCGCCTCGTTCTGCACCTGGCAGACCAGCTGTGCGTCGCCGGGCGCCGCGTCTACCGGCACCAGGTTGATCCACGGCGACAGCAGCAGGTGATCGACCCCGGTCGCCGCCGCCTCGGCCAGGATGACGTCCACGTCGCTGAACTCACCCAGCACCGAGTTGATGTCCCGCCCGCGGAAGCCGACGACGCTCCGGCCAGCCGCGGGGCGGATAACCGGCCGCCACGCCTCGGGCACGCTGCGCGCGGTGATCTCCGGGACGATGACGTGGCGGTGCGCGTCGATGATCAACGAGCGGCTCCCGGCGCCGTCCCGTTCGCGGCGGACTTCGGCTCGTCCGGCTCGGCCGCCCGCTCCTCGGCGGCCTTCGCCTCCGGGGTCTGCTGGTCGGACACCGCGCCGCCCAGGTAGAGCGCGCCGATCTCCGGGTGGTTCAGCACCTCGTGGCCGGTGCCGGACAGCCGGACCCGGCCGTTCTCCAGCACCACGCCGTGCGTGGACAGCCGCAGCCCGGCCCGCGCGTTCTGCTCCACCAGCAGGATGGTCTTGCCCTGCGCGTGCATCATCCGGACCGCGTCGAAGACCGACTTGAGCACCTTCGGCGACAGGCCCATGGACGGCTCGTCCAGGATGACCAGGCTCGGGTCGAGCATCAGGCTCCGGGCGAACTCGACCAG
Source organism: Streptosporangiaceae bacterium (assembly GCA_036497945.1). Taxonomy (GTDB): domain Bacteria; phylum Actinomycetota; class Actinomycetes; order Streptosporangiales; family Streptosporangiaceae; genus RYN-230. The sequence continues at coordinate 22,830 of DASXIN010000142.1, forward strand.
CCGCTGCTGGCCGCCGGACAGGCTGCCCGCCTTCTTGCTCAGCCACTCGGTCACCTGGGGGAACATCTCCAGAACGGCGGCCAGCCGACGGTCAGCCAGCCCGCGCTCGCGCAGGATGTACCCGCCGAGCACGATGTTCTCGCGCACCGTCATCTCGCGGAACAGGCTGTGGTTCTGCGGCACCAGCACCACGCCCGCGTCAAGCACCTGGCGCGGGGTCCTACCGGACAGTTGCTGGCCGCGCAGCGTGACCTGGCCGAGCCGCGGCTTGATCAGCCCGCAGATGCTGCCCAGCAGGGTGGACTTGCCCGCCCCGTTGGGGCCCACCACGCAGGTGATGCCACCATCGGCCACCTGCATGGTCACCCCGTGCAGCACGTCACCGCCGCCGTAGCCGGCCACCACGTCCTGGATGAGCAGGGCGGGGGTGGTGTCGTCAGCCGACCGGGATGTCATCGTCGTCCTCCTCCGCGGTGCCGAGATACGCGTCGAGTACCCGGGGGTCGGTCCGGATCACGTCAGGCGGCCCGGAGACCACCGCGGTGCCGTAGTCCAGGACGGTGACGTTGTCGCACAGTCCCATCACGAAATCCATGTTGTGCTCGACGATGAGGAACGTGGTGCCCTGCTCGTTGAGCTGCCGGATCCGGTCCGCGATCATGGTGATCAGGGTCGGGTTGACCCCGCCGGCCGGCTCGTCGAGCAGCACGATCGACGGGCTGGCCATCAGCACGTAGGACATCTCGAGCAGCTTGCGCTGGCCGTAGGAGAGCGTCTCGGCCAGCGCGCCCGCGTGGTGGGCGATGCCGGTGAACTCGAGCAGTTCCATCGCCCGGCGCCGGGTGGCCGGGCCGCCCGCCCGCGCGAACGGGTTACGCAGCCGGCCCTGCCGCTGCTCGTGGTGCTGAGAGGCGACGATCATGTTCTCCATCACGGTGAGCCGGGAGAACACCCGGGTCAGCTGGAAGGTACGCCCGATGCCGGCCGCGAACACCTTGTCCGGCGGGGCGTTGGTGATCCGCTCGCCGCCCAGGTACACCTCACCGCTGTCCACTCGCTCGTAGCCGGTGATCACGTTGAACAGGGTGGTCTTGCCGGAGCCGTTGGGGCCGATCAGGCCGGCGATGCTGCCTTCTGCTACCTCGACGGTGGCACTGTCGAGCGCCTGGACCCCGCCGAACGCCTTGCTCACCCCGTCGGTGCGCAGCAGGGCGGTCATCGGATGCTCCCGGTCTTGGGGGTGGGTGGGCTGGGCACGGCGGTGTCGCTGGCCGCCGCCGCCGCGCCGCCCGGGGCGGGCTGGCCGCGGCGCGCCCGGATGGCCTGCCACCGGGTCAGGAACTCTTTCCCGGTCGGGATGATGCCGCGGGGCAGGAGCAGGATCACCGCGAGGAAGATCACGCCCAGGGAGATCTCGGCCACGTAGCCGTTGGTGAACGTGATCGCTTCCCACTGCTGCAGCGGCTCCAGGATCAGCGCGCCGAGCACCGGCCCGGCCAGCGTCCCAAACCCGCCGAGGAAAGCCATCAGGACCACGGACAGGTCGAAGTTCGGGTCGAACACCGTCTCCGGGAGGGCCTGGCCGATGAAGAACCACCACAGCCCGCCGACCATCCCGGTGACGAACCCGGAGATGACGAACGCGCTGAGCTTGGTCCGCATGGCGTGGACACCGAGGCCGCGGGCCCGGTCCTCGTCGTCCCGGATGGCCAGCAGCCGAAGGCCGAACCGGGAACCACGGATCAGCCAGGCCAGCACGATCGTGCCCACCGCGAGGATGAGCGCGACGTAGTAGAACGGGTTGTTGTAGTCGGCCGCGTTCCACAGGAAGAACGGCGTGCTGAGGCCCTGCACACCCCCGGTGAAGGAGAAGTTGAAGGCCATCAGCTGGAAGATGAAGAAGATCGCGATGGTGATCACCACGAACGTGTGCCGCCGCACCCGCAGCGCGATCAGCCCGAACGGCACCGCGACCACCGCGGCGGCCAGGCCGCCCAGCGGCAGCAGCGCGAAGATGGTGCCGCCGATCACCTTCCAGTGCGTGGTCAGCAGCCCCACCGTGTAGGCGCCGGTGCCGAAGAACACCGCGTGGCCCAGTGAGATATAGCCGGAGAACCCGGAGAACAGATTCCACGCGACCACCGCGGCCACGAAGATCAGGGTGTCCACGGCGAACTGGGTGTACAGCGGATTCGTGATCACCAGCGGGAAGATGGCCGCGATGACCAGCAGCACGGCCAGGCTGCCCAGCCGGATCAGCATGCCTGGCTGGCCGGCCGGCAGCAGGCTGGTGCGGGCCGGCTCGGTGGTCACCAGGTCGGTGCTCATCGGGGACGGTGTGCTCATTGGGCCCTCGCCGCCTTCTTGCCGAACACGCCTTGCGGCCGGATGGCCAGCACGAGCACCAGCGCGCCGTAGAACACCACCACCGACCAGCTCGGCGACCAGAGCACGTCCACCACCGCCTCCAGCGTGATCATGAAGATGGCGGCCAGCATGGCGCCCGCGATGCTGCCCATGCCACCCAGGATGATGATGGCGAGCAGCCGGGAGATCAGGTCATACCCGGTGTTCGGGTTGAACCCGCCGCCGGTGGCACCGAACACCATGCCGCCCACCGCGGTGACGGCCACGCCGATGCCGAACGTGAGCATCTGCACCCGGTTCACGTTGATGCCGACGATCCGGGCCGCGGTGTGGTCCTGCATGGTGGCCCGGATCGTCCGGCCGAACTGGGTCCGGTACAGCATGTAGTAGATCGCCGCCACCAGCACCACGGCCGCCGCGAACCCGTAGATGTAGATGTAGTCCAGGTAGAAGCCGAACACCTTCGGCCCCGTCTGGACGTACGAGGCGTTCAGGCTGACAAAGTTGGAGCCGAAGATGAGGTACAGCACCCCCTCGAGGATGATCGCTACCGCGTAGGTGGCGAGCAGCGACATCGAGGTGCGCTCCCGGCCGCGCAGTGGCCTGATGAAGGCCCACTGGATCGCCACCCCGACGAGGAACATCGCCGGAACGGTCACCAGCAGGCCGACAAACAGGTCGATGTGCAGGTGCACCGACAGCACGTAGCTGAGGTACGCGCCGAGCACGACCAGGATGCCCTGAGCGATGTTGATGATGTCGAGCACGCCGAAGATCAGCGTCAGCCCGACCGCCATCAGCGCGTAGACACCGCCGCCGAGAATGCCGTCGACGATGGCTTGGGTGAGTTCGCGTCCCATCCCTGGTTCATGCCCTTCATCCTGCTGACTAGTTGTGATTGGTGCCGGGCCGCGCCACGCTGCCAGCCCGCGTGATCAGCCGCCCTACCAGTTCGCCGGCTTGGTGCGCTCGATGTTGGTCGAATGCGTCGAGCCGTTCTGCAGCACCTGGACGAACTGGCTGTTCTGCCACTGGAAAATGAAGGTCTGGCTGAGCGGGTTCTGGCCCACGCTGTTGAACTTGGCCGGGCCTTCCGCGGTCTGCACGACGTGGGTGTGCAGGTAACTGGCGATGGTGCTGTTGTTCAGGTTCCCGGTCGCTTTGACCGCGGCGGCCAGCGTCTCGCCGGCCGAGTAGGCCTCGGCCACGTCGGCGTTGATGTCGTTGGTGGTGCCGCCGAACTTGGCGATGTAGTCCTGCACCATGACGTGGCTCAGCGCGTTCTGCACGCCGCCGTACCAGCCGTCCGGCACCATGATTCCCTCGGCGGCGCCCGGGCCCACGTGATGCAGGAATTCCTCACCCTGGTCCGGGCCGGACGATGCGATCATGACCTTCGGCGTGAAGTGGTCCGCCTCGAACGCGCGGATGAAGGTCAGCAGGCTCGGCACGTCAATCGTGCCGAGCACCACTACCTGCGGGTTCTTGGCCGCCACCGCGTTCGCGATGGAGATCAGGTTCGAGTCGTTCGCGTTGGGGGTGACCGGCTTGTGCGAGTAGTACAGGGTCTTGATACCGCCGTGCTGCAGGATCGACGCCGCGGTGATCACCGGCGGGTCGGCGAACGGGTCGTCCACCATCGGGTAGGCGGCGGTGGTGGGCCGCTGGCCGGGCGGCAGGGATAGCACCCAGTTGGCAAACGGCACCATCTGGTTCGCGACCGGCGGGCTCACGCTGAACAGATAGGGATCTTTCAGCGTGAAGACCAGGGGACCACTGGCCGACCCGGCGGCCAGCGCGTAATGGTACTTGGCCGTGACCTGCGCGGCGTTGTAGCTGAGCAGAGTGGAGTAAGGCGCCAGGGTCAGGTCCACGTGATCCTGCCCGATCAGCGTGTTGTAGTCCTTGGTCACCGTATTCTGGTTGCTGTTGTCGTTGCGGATTACCAGCCGGACCGGCCGCCCGAGCAGGCCGCCGTTGCTGTTGACATCGCTCGCCCAGAGCTGATACCCGTGTTCGGTCGCGATGCCGTCGGCCGAGAACTGCCCGGACAGCGGCAGCGAGATACCGACCGTGATCGGCTTCGCCGCGTTGCTGGTGGAGCTGGTAGTGCTGGCATTGCCACTGCCGCACGCGGCCAGCGTCAGCGCGGTCACCGCGCCACCGACAGCGAGCAGCGAGAACCTGGCGCGGTCGCGCCTCATCGGGTCTCTCCCTTCCTGTGGCCATGCCGGGGCACCCGGCAGCTCTGTGTGGGTGCCCCGGTGCGCGGAGCGCACATGGCGTTCAACCGGCACCGTATGCCTTCACCGGCCCGAGTTCGGCCCATTTGGGCCGAACGTAGGCTGGCCGCCGTATGCCGCTCCGCGCACCGCACCGTCAGCTAACTCCGTGCTCAGCTGCCCCAGTTGGGCTTCGGGTTGACAACCGCCACCGAGCCGGTAGCACCGGTCGGCAGCACCTGGACGAACTTGCTGCCCGTCTGCCACTGGAAGATGAACTTCGACGCCACCACGTTCATGCCGTTGCTCGCGAACTTGGCCGGTCCCTGTACCGTCTGGATCGTCACGCCGCTGTGCAGGTAGCTGATGATCTTGGAGTTCGTCAGGCTCTTGGTCGCGGCGACCGCGGCCGCGAGGGTCTCGCCCACCGAGTAGCCTTCCGCCACGTCGGCGTTGATGTCCGCCCCCGTCCCGCCGTACTTGGCGATGTAGGCCTTGACCATGTCCTGGCTGAGCGGGTTGGCCACCCCGGCGTACCACCCGTTCGGCACCATGATCCCGGTGGCGTTGTTCGCCCCGACCGCGCTCAGGAACGCCTGGCCCTGGTCCGGCCCGGCCGACGCGGCGAAGATCTTCGGGTTGTAGTGCTGCTGCCGGAACGCCGTGATGAATGAGTTGGCGGTGGGCACGTCTACCGACCCGAGCACCACCATCTGCGCCCCGGTGGCCGCCACCGAGTCGGCGCCGGCCTTGTAGTCCGGGTTCTCCGCGGGGAAGACCTTCGAGTAGACCGTCTTGACGCCGGCCTTCTGCAGGATGGCCTGGGCGGTCTGCGTCATCGGGACGGCGAACGGGTCGTTCACCATCGGGTAGGCCGCGGTCTTGGGCCGCTCACTGGCCGGCAGCGCGGCCACCCACTGCGCGAACGGCACCAGCTGGTCTTGGACCGGCGGGCTGACGGCGAAGACGTTCGGCAGGTTGAGCGCGTAGACCGCCGGGCCGCCCCCCGCGCCCTCGGGGAACGCGTAACCGTAGCGCGCCGCCACCTTCGCGGCTGGGACGGTCAGCAGCGTGGAGAACGGCCCGAAGACGAAGTTCACCTTCTGCTGCGCGATGAGCTTGGTGTAGTTGGTGGTCACCGTGGTCGGGCTGCTCTGGTCGTTCTCGTAAACCATCTTGACCTGGCGGCCGAGCAGTCCGCCATGGCTGTTGACCTCGCTCGCCCACAAGTTGTAGCCACGCTCGAACGCCTGGCCGTCCGCGGAGAAGTCACCCGTCAGAGACAGTGACGCGCCGATGACGATGGGCGACTTGTTGCTGCCTGATGAGCTGCTGCTGCTGCTGCCGCCGCTGCCGCTACTGCTGCAGGCGGCTAGGACCATAGCCGCGGCTGCGGCGACGGCCGGAATAGCCAAGAACCGGGTGCGGTGAGGTTTCATCCGGTCCTCCTTCCAGTTCAGGAATCTCCTGTGGATTGGCCAGTGCAACCGCGCGCCATGGGAGGTTCGGATGGCTGCATGAGGGCTGGCCGGGACAGTGGCTCACGGTACTGCATTGGCTTCACTGCCGTCGGGTTGGTCGAGGCCGTCTGAGATGTCGGAGTTTTCACTCGCCAGCTGAAGGCCGGCCGACTGCGCCTCGAGCTCGATCAGGGCGGCGAAATCCTGCTCACCGTAACCCCGGCCAATAAGTGCCTGGATCATCTCGTGCACCAGCGCGGCCACCGGGAGCGGCACTTCATGTTCCCGGCCCGCGGCCAGGCCCAGGTCAAAGTCCTTGCGCAGCAAGGTGGCGGTAAAGGTCGGATGAAAGTCCAGGTTCACGAACGCCGGCGACTTGTAACGAGTAAACGGCGAACCCATCACACTTTTGTTAAGGCAGCTGAGGAACGCTTCCCGGCTGACACCGCTCTTCTGGGCCAGGATCGTCACTTCCGCCAGCGACTGCGTGACGACACCGAGGAACAGGTTATGGCAAAGCTTTACCGTCCGGGCCAGTTCCCCCTCGCCGACGTATGTCGCCCCGGCGCCGAGCAGGTCGAGATATGGCCGGGCCAGATCAAAAGCGGCCGGTGGCCCGGATACGGCCAGGGTGAGCTGGCCGACACTGGCCACTTTGGGGTTGCCCATCACCGGGGCAGCCAGCAGATCGGTGCCCCGTGCGGCGAGCTTGCCGCGGATCTGCCCGGAAACGTCGGCCGAGATGGTGGAGCAGTCCACCAAGACCCGGGGCGACGCCTGGCCGGAGCAGAGCCCGCCGTCGCCCAGCACCGCGTCGATCAGGTCCTGCGGCGTGCCGACGGTGGCGAACACGATGTCCCTGCTGCCGAGTTCCGCGGGCGAGGAGACGACCTTGGCGCCGAGCGCGGCGAGTGGCTCGGCCTTGGCCCGGGTCCGGTTGTAGACGGCGACGTCACAGCCCGCGGCGAGCAACCGCTGCACCAGTTCAGAACCCATCCGCCCGGTGCCCAGCCAGCCCAGGCGCAGTTCGTCACCGTGCTCTGCCATCAGGTCACCCCTTGCACTGACAATCGTTTGCACCGAAGCCTGACGTATCCGTCAGGCCCATGTCAACCGACATGATTCAGATCTATACCGGAAATTTCCTCAGCCTGCCGCACGTCCGGGACCGGGCCGGTGGAGCCGCGGACCACCAGCTCGGGGGCCAGGAAGAGCACCTTGACCGGGCCGGTGTGCCCGGCGATCCGCTCCAGCAGCAGCTGCGCGGCCTCGGTGCCCACCTGATAGTGCGGGAACCGGATGGTGGTCAGCGGCGGACGCAGCCGGTCGATGAACGGCATGTCGTTGAAGCCGACCACCGACAGGTCATGCGGGCAACGCAGCCCGGCATCGTCCAGCGCGGCGTAGCAGCCGACCGCGAGCATGTCGTTGCCGGCCGCTATGGCCGTGCAGCCCAGGTCCCGCTGGATCAGCAGCTGCGCGCAGCGGTCCCCTTCCTCGATGGAGAACGCCCGGGCGGTCACGATCAGCTCCGGGTCCGGCGACAGGCCGTGCGCTTCCATCGCGGACAGGAAGCCGCGGTACCGGGCCAGCCCGGTGGACACCTCCTGCGGGCCGGCGATGTGCGCGATCCGGGTGTGCCCAAGCTGGGCCAGGTGGGCGACGGCCATCCGGATGCCACGCTCGTTATCCACCGAGACCGAGGGCAGGCTGTAGTCCTGGGCCAGCCGGTTCATCAGCACCACCGGCAGGTCGGCCCGGGCCGACTCGGCCAGCAGCGGATCGCCCAGGTGCACGGTGGCCAGCACCAGCCCGTCCACGTGCCGCGCGCGCATCTGCTCGAACAGCATCCGCTCCCGGTCGGCATCGCCGTCGGTGTTGCCGATCAGCGCCACGTAGCCGGCCGCCGCGAGGCGGTCCTCGATGCCCCGCACGATCGGCGGGAACAGCGGGTTGTTCAGGTCCGGGATGAGCACCCCGACGCTGTGCGAGCGGCGGGTGCGCAGGCTGCGGGCCACCGTGTTGGGCCGGTAGCCGAGCTCGGTCGCGGCCTCCAGTACCCGCGCGGCGGTGTCCTCGCGGACCAGCAGCCGGGTCTCCGGGTTGAGCGCGCGCGACGCGGTGGCCGGGTGCACCCGGGCCCGCGCAGCGACATCCTTCAAGGTCACTGGTGCATCGGCCATCCGCAACCCCGATTCCTTGGTGCTCTCAGTACGCACATCACAAGGAATGGTATCTATCTCTGCACTCGATTGCTTGCCGCAACCGGTTCCCGTGTTGCCGTGCCCACCGGCGAACCAGGCACGCGGGCCAGATACCCGGCGGCAACCAGCATGACTGCGGCCATCACCGCCAGCAGAATGCGGTAGTCGAGCACCGCGATGGCAGCCGCGCCCACCGCGATCGACACCGCCTGGGGCAGGGTGATCAGCACGTTGGCCGCCGCGTCCACCCGGCCGAGCAGCTGCGCCGGGGTCTGCCGCTGGACCAGCGTGATGGCCCCCACATTGATCCAGACGATGCACACGCCGAGCAGCGCACCGCCCGCCAGCACCAGCGCCAGCTGCCCGGTCGTCGCGGCCAGGCAGCTTAGCGCGCAGGCCAGCAGGCCGCTGCCGACCAGCAGGCGTTCGCTGGTCCGGGCCAGCACCGGCGCGGCCAGCAGCCCGCCGGCCACGGCGCCGCCGCCCTGCGCCGCGGTGAGCACGCCGAGAAAGGCCGGGCTCCGGTGCAGGCCCGCGCCGACCACCGCGAACTGCACGGTCTCGAAGAAACCGAACACGCTGGCCCCGATCACCACCGCGGCCACCACCCGGCGCAGCAGCGGGGTGACCACGATGTGCCGCAGCCCGGCGGTGATCGCGGCCCAGTGCGGTTCCGCGCCGCGAGCCGGCCGCTTCTCGCGCAGCCGGAGCGCCACGGCCGCCGCCGCGGCCAGCCCGAACGTGGCCGCGTCGAGGCCGATCACCGGCCCTGGGCCGACCCAGACCAGCAGGCCCGCGCCGAGCAGCGGGGTGACCACGTGCAGCCCGGACGAGGCCAGCTGGTAGGCCGAATTGGCCGCACCGAGCAGGTCCGCCGGGAGCAATTGCGGCAGCAGCGCGGTCTGCGCCGAGCCGAGCAGGCTGTAGCCCGCGCCGTAGCCGAACATGACCAGGTAGACCAGCCACAGCCGGGGCCCGCCGGACAGCAGCAGCAGGCAGACCAGCGCGCCGGTGGCCAGGTTGGCGGTGATCAGCAGGGGGCGGCGGCGCACCCGGTCCACCAGCAGCCCGGGCAGCGGGGCCAGGCAGGTGCCGCAGATGAACGCGAAGAACACCAGGCCGGCCGCGCTGTTACTGCCGGTGCGCTGCTTCACCCAGATGCCCATGGCCAGCCACAGCGCGCTGTCCCCGAGCACGGACAGGATCTGCCCGGCCAGGTAGATGCGCGCGTCCCTGTGGTTGAGGAGACGGAGCGCCGGCAGACGCCGCACGTCAGCCAGTTGCCCCGGAGCCGGGCGGCTGGTCGACCGGGTAGCCGAACGCCAGCACCTCGTACCGCAGGCTGCCCGGCGGGCGCAGCGACGGGTCGTCATCCCGGTCCCGGTACCGCTCCCACAGTGCGTGCATGTCGCCGTCGAGCTGCTGCGCCTCGGCGGCGGTCACATGCAGCACCCGCTCCGAGGCGATCGTGGCTTCCTGCCACTCGGCAGGGAAGCCGAGCGACCGTCGGATCCGGACCTTGGCCCGGTCCAGCCACCGGTCGATCCATACCGTGGCGGCGGCTTCCACGGCCAGCCGGCTTTCCGGATCCAGCCACGGCGGCTTGAGCTCCAGGGTGCGGAACTTCGCCCGCCACGGCCGCTCCCGGCCGCGGCCGCCACCCGCCTCCTCCACGAACCCGTATTTGGCCAGCGTGCGCAGGTGGAACGCGCAGTTGGCGGGCGACTCGCCGAGCAGCTCGCTGGCCTGGGTGGCGGTCAGCGTCTTGGCCTCGCTCTGTTCTATGGCCTCGAGCAGAGCCATCCGGACCGGGTGCGCGAGGGCCCGGATCATCCGTGGGTCGGTAACGGCCAGATGTGGACGGTCATCGGAAGACATGTTTCGAAATACTAGCTTCGAAACATGTCTTCCGACAAGAGGGTGCGAACGGGGTGAGGTGAGCCGTGTCACGATGAACTCATGCGGATCACGGCGGTGCAGGCGACCGAGCTGTTCGGCGGGAGCGCGGAGCGCCCGCTCCAGATCATCCGCGTCACGGTGCGTAACGATGCCCCGGCGCAGCCGGGGCCTCCCCCGGCCATCCAGGTCCGGGTCGAAGGAACCGGAGTCAGCACGCCACGGGCGTTCGGTATGGAACTCCCGGAGCCGGGCGGAGAGCGGGACGCCGAGGTGCCGGTGCACCTCGCGCCGCCCTACCAGCCGGGCAGCCCGCGGCAGGTCACCGCGGTCGCGGAGGGTAACGGCGAGCGGGCCGAGCTGGCGGCCCAGATCCGGGCCGCCGAGACCGGCTGGACGATGTGGATGGTCAGCCACTTCCACTATGACCCGGTCTGGTGGGACACCCAGGGCGAGTTCACCGAGTCCCGGCTGCTGCTGCCCGACGAGGATGGCCGACTGCCCGACGTGCGCACCGCGTTCGAGCTGGTCGAGTTGCACCTGGCGCACGCCCGCGAGGACCCGGACTACAAGTTCGTGCTGGCCGAGATCGACTACCTCAAGCCGTACCTGGACACCCACCCGGAGCACCGGGCCGAGCTCCGGCAGCTGATCGCCGGTGGCCGGGTGGAGATCGTCGGCGGCAACTACAACGAGCCCAACACCAACCTGACCGGCGCCGAGTCCACTATCCGCAACGCGATCTACGGGCTCGGCTACCAGCGTGACGTGGCCGGCGGCGACCCGCGCACCGCGTGGATGCTGGACGTGTTCGGGCACGACCCCGGCTATCCCGGGCTGATGGCCGCGGCCGGCCTGGCCGAGTCGGCCTGGGCCCGCGGGCCCTACCACCAGTGGGGCCCGCAGCGCACCGTGGGCGACAACCTGCGGATGCAGCTGCGCAGCGAGTTCGAGTGGGTCTCGCCGGACGGCCGCGGCCTGCTGACCAGCTACATGCCGAACCACTACGGGGCCGGCTGGACCACCCACGGCGCGGCCGACCTGGCCGCGGCCGAGCAGGCGGCGCTGGCCGAGTTCCGCGGCCTGGCCCCGGTCGCGGCCACCCGCAACGTGCTGCTCCCGGTGGGCGCGGACCACGTCATCCCGAGCCGCTGGGTGACCGCCATCCACCGGGACTGGAACAGCCGGTATGTGTGGCCCCGGTTCGTCACGGCGGTGCCGCGCGAGTTCTTCGCCGCGGTACGCGCCGACGCGGCCGGGCGCGGCACCTGGCTGGTCCCGCAGACCCGGGACATGAACCCGGTCTACCCGGGCAAGGACGTCTCCTACATCGACACCAAGCAGGCGCAGCGCGCGGCCGAGGTGGCGGTGCGCGACGGCGAACTGCTGGCCACGCTGGCCTGGCTGGCCGGCGCCGGCTACCCCGCGGAGTCGCTGGACAAGGCCTGGCGCCAGCTGGTGTTCGGCGCGCACCACGACGCGATCACCGGCACCGAATCCGACCAGGTGTACCTGGACCTGCTGGGCGGCTGGCGGGAAGCCTGGCAGCGTGGCGCGGCGGCCCGCCAGGACGCGGCCGCCGAGCTCGCTGCCCGTGCTGATACAAGCCGCGCCGATACGAGCGGCCCCGGGGAGCAGGCGCTGGTCGTGTTCAACACGCTGTCCTGGCCGCGGTCCGGCCTGGTCAGCACCGAGCTGGAGTTCGCCGCGCCCGGGCCGGCCTGGATC
>DASXIN010000143.1:0-30741 GCA_036497945.1 Streptosporangiaceae bacterium
CAACCAGCACCGCCACGGCGGGCTTGGCCTGCACACCGCCGCCGACGTCCACCACGGACGGGCCGCAGATGTCCAGGCCGCCCGCGCCTCAGTCCTCACCAGCGCCTACACCGCCCACCCCGAGCGTTTCGTCCGCAAGCCACCGTCCCCACAGGCTATCCCAGACCGCTCATGGATCAACCCGCACGAACAGAAGGAAGTCACCACTCAGTAAAGGCCGCCCACCAGTGCCTCATTCAGGTTGACAGATTCCGCGGTCCTGCGCTGCTGCGCGCCGCAGGAAATGGTAGGTGATCGTGATGCCGAACTGCCAGCGGGACAGGAGGACGTTCATTCCCTGATCTCCTGCTGCACCCAGGCCCGCAGGTCGGCCAGCGGCACGGCACCCGCCCGCTGGGCCACCACCTGGCCGTGCCGCAGCACCATCAGCGTAGGGATGGCCTGCACGGCGAACCGCTGCTGCAGCTTGGGCGACTCGTCCACGTTGACCTTGACCAGCTTCACCCGGCCGGCCAGTTCGGTGGCCAGCTGGGTCAGGGCCGGGCTCACCACGCGGCACGGACCGCACCACGGCGCCCACATGTCCACCACCACAGGCAGCGATGCGGCCTCGGCGATCTCCGCGAACGTGTCATCCCCGGCCGCCACGATCCAGGGCAGCGACTGATGGCAGTTGCCGCAGCGCGGCACGCCCGCGGCCGCCGCCGGGACCCGGTTCCGGCGCCCGCAATGCGGGCAGGTGACCAGCTCAGCCGCGGTGGTCTGGTGGACGGCGCGGCCAGTCATGACGGGTTCTCGTAACTCACCGTCAGCTCGCCGTCGGTGTAGCCGACCCCGATCACCGCGCCGTCCCGGACGTCGCCTGCGAGCAGCGCGCGGCCGATCCGGGTCTCCACCTCACGGGCGATGAACCGGCGCAGTGGCCGCGCCCCGTAGACCGGATCGAAGCCCTGCTGAGCGATGAACCGCCGGGCGTCCTCGGTCACCTCAAGCCGCATCTGCCGGTCGGCCAGCCGGGACCGCACGTCATCCAGCATGAGGTCCACGATGCGCTCGATCTCGGTCTCGGTGAGCGGCTTGAACAGCACGATGTCGTCCAGCCGGTTGAGGAACTCCGGCCGGAAGTGGGCGCGCATCTCGCCCAGCACGAGCTCCCGCACGTCGGGCTTGATCTCGCCGCCAGCCACCGCGTCCTGGACCAGATACTGCGAGCCGATATTGGAGGTCATGATGATGACCGTGTTACGGAAATCAACCGTGCGGCCCTGCGCGTCGGTGAGCCGACCGTCGTCCAGCACCTGGAGCAGCGTGTTGAACACGTCGGAATGGGCCTTCTCCACCTCATCGAACAACACAACCGAGTACGGCTTGCGGCGCACCGCCTCGGTCAGCTGCCCGCCTTCCTCGTAGCCGACGTAACCCGGCGGGGCGCCGACCAGGCGGCTGACGGTGTGCCGCTCCTGGTACTCGCTCATGTCGATGCGGACCATGTTCTCCTCGGTGTCGAACAGGGCCGCGGCCAGCGACTTGGCCAGCTCGGTCTTGCCCACCCCGGTGGGGCCGAGGAAGATGAACGATCCGATCGGCCGACGCGGGTCCTTGATGCCCGACCGGGCCCGGATGATCGCGTCCGCGACCAGCTGCACGGCCTCGTCCTGGCCCACCACCCGCTCGTGCAGGATCTGGTCCAGCCGGAGCAGCTTCTCCCGCTCGCCCTCCTGCAGGCGGCTGACCGGGACGCCGGTCCACCGGGACACGATGGCCGCGATCTCGTCCTCGGTGACCACCTCGCGCAGCAGCCGCGTGCCACCCTGGCGGGATGCCAGTTGCTCCTCCTCGGCGTGCAGCCGCCGCTCCAGTTCGGGCAGCTTGCCCATGCGCAGCTCGGCTGCGGCGTTCAGGTCATAGTTGCGCTCGGCCAGCTCGGCCTGCTGCCGGACCTGTTCGATCTCCTCACGGAGGGCCTGGATCCGGCGCAGCGCCTGCCGCTCGGCCTCCCACTGCGCGCGCAGCGCGTCGGCCTGGGCGCGCAGATCGGCCAGCTCCCGGCGCAGGTCGTCGAGCCGGGCCTTACTGGCCGGGTCACTCTCCTTGGCCAGCGCGGCCTCCTCGATCTCCAGCCGTATCACCCGGCGGGTCAGTTCATCCAGCTCGGCCGGCATGGAGTCGATCTCGGTCCGGATCATCGCGCCGGCCTCGTCCACCAGGTCGATGGCCTTGTCCGGCAGGAACCGGTCGGAGATGTACCGGTGGCTGAGGGTGACCGCTGCGACCAGCGCGCTGTCGGCGATCTTTACGCCATGGAACACCTCGAGCCGCTCGCGCAGGCCGCGCAGGATGGAGATGGCGTCCTCCTCGGACGGCTCGTCCACCATGACCGGCTGGAACCGGCGTTCCAGGGCGGCGTCCTTCTCGATCCGCTTCCGGTACTCGTCCAGCGTGGTGGCGCCGATCATGTGCAGCTCACCACGGGCCAGCATCGGCTTGAGCATGTTGCCCGCGTCCATGGCGCCCTCGGCCGCACCGGCGCCCACCACGTTGTGCAACTCGTCCACGAACAGCAGGATGCGGCCCTCCGCGGCGCGCACCTCGCTCAGCACAGCCTGCAGCCGCTCCTCGAACTCGCCGCGGTATTTCGCGCCGGCCACCAGGGCGCTCATGTCCAGGGCGAAGATGGTCCGGTCGCGCAGCCCTTCCGGCACGTCGCCCCGGGTGATGCGCTGGGCCAGGCCCTCCACGATGGCGGTCTTGCCGACGCCGGGATCGCCGATCAGCACCGGGTTGTTCTTGGTCTTCCTGGACAGGATCTGGATGACCCGCCTGATCTCAGCGTCCCGGCCGATGACCGGGTCGAGCCGGCCGCTGGCGGCGGCGGCGACCAGGTCGGTGCCGTACTTGGCCAGCGCCTCGTAGGCGACCTCGGGCATCGCCGAGGTGACCAGCTGGTTGCCGCGGATCTTGGTGAGCGCCGCCAGGAACCGGTCCCTGGTCACGCCCTCCTGCTGGAGCAGGCGGCCGGCCGGGGTGGCTGGGCCTTCGGCCAGCAGCACCAGCAGCAGGTGCTCGACCGAGACGTACTCGTCCTTGAGCCGGTTCGCCTCCTGCTCGGCCGAGTCGAGCAGCCGGGACAGCCGCTGGGTGACCATGATCTGCCCCGGGCTCGCCCCTGGGCCGCTGATCCGCGGGCGCCGGGACAGCTCGGCTTCCAGCGCCTGGCGCAGCCGGTCCGGGTCCGCGCCGGCCTGGCCGAGCAGCCGGGGAGCAATGCCCTCGGCCTGGTCGAGCAGCGCGAGCAACAGGTGCTCGCCGTCGACCTCGGTATGGCCGAAGCGCAGCGCCTTGGTCTGCGCGTCGTGCAGCGCTTCCTGCGACTTCTGGGTCAGGTGATTCGGGTCCATGTTTACCGTCCTGGCCATCGGGAGCCCCGCAGGGCTGCTTCGAGTACCGCGATCCGGTCGAGCAGATCGGTGACGAGGGCGACGGCCGCGTAGTTAAGCCCGAAGCCGGCCCGGAGCCGCTGCATCCGGGCCACCACGGCTAGCTGGCTGCGAGAGAACCACAGCTCGCCGGCTGGTCCGCGGCTGGCCTCGACGATGCCGAGGGCGACCAGCCGGCGGATCAGGTCGGGATGCAGGCCAGCCAGCGCGGCGAATTCGTCCAGGCTGAGCCGCGACGCCGGGACCCGGACCATGGCGTGGCTCACGGCCGCCGCCTAGGATCGAAGTCAGACTCGGCCGCGAGCTGCTCGAACAGCCGCCGCTCAGCCCGCGAGGGGCGAGCGGGCACCATGATCTTGGCCTCCGCGAACAGGTCGCCCGGCTTGCCCCGGGGGTTGGGCAGGCCGCGGGCGCGGAGCCGGAGCCGCCGCCCGGTGGAGGTGCCGGACGGGACTTTGACCTTGGCCTCGCCGCCCGGGGTGTCCACGGCTACCGACGTCCCCAGGGCGGCTTCCCACGGCGCGAGCAGCAAGTCGACGTAGAGGTCACGCCCGTCGAGCCGGTACCTGGGATGGCGCGCGATGCGCACGATGAGGTACAGGTCGCCGTTGGCCGCCCCCTCGGTGCCACGGCCACCCTGGCCGGCCAGCCGGATCCGCTGCCCGTCGGTCACGCCGGGCGGGATGTTCACGTCGAGAGTGGCACGGGCCCCGTCGCCGGACAGGGTGATCGCCCGGCGGGTGCCGTGGTACGCCTCCTCGACGGTGACCTCGATCTCAGCCTCCTGGTCGGCACCGCGGATCGGGCCCCAGCCGTGGCCTGCCCGGCCGCCGAAGAAGCCGCCGAGCAGATCCTCGATGTCGATGTCGCCGGCGCCGAAGCTGAATCCGCCGGTCCCCCGGCCCTCCCGGGATGAGCCGGCCCCAGCCGGTCCGCGGGCACCGGCCCCCGCGCCGGCCCGGGCCCGGCTGCGCCGCCAGGTGTCCGGGTCCACGTCCTCGGGAACCTGGCGGAAGTCAGCGCCGAACGCGTCGTAGCGGCTCCGGGTCTGCGGATCGGACAGCACGTTGTAGGCCTCCGAGATGTCCTTGAACCGGTCCTCGGCGCCCGGGTCGTGGTTGACGTCCGGGTGATACTGGCGGGCCAGCTTGCGGTAGGCGCGCTGGACCTCGTCCTGGCTGGCGTTCCTCGGCACACCCAGGATCTGGTAGAAGTCCTGGCCGTCGGCCATCAGCCCGACCTGGCCACCACCACCTGCGCTGGCCGCAGTTGGTGGTCCCCTTCGCCGTAGCCGGGCTGGATGACCTCCACCACCGAGCCGTCCCGGGCAGTGGGCTCGGACCGGGCGGCCACCGCGTCGTGCCGGGCCGGATCGAACATCGCCCCCAGGTCGTCACGGCGCCGGTAGCCAAGCCGGGCCAGCACGTTGAGGGCCTGCTCTCGGACCTGCCGCACGCCCTCGATGAGAGCGTCCGGATCGGCCCCGGAGTGCGCTAGTGCCCGGTCCAGGTTGTCGATGACCGGCAGCCATTCCCGGGCCACCGCGGCCCTGGTCTCCTGCTCGGCCCGGCTGACCTGGCTGGCACACCGCTTGCGCAGGTTGTCCAGGTCAGCCAGCGCGCGCAGCCGGAGGTCCTCCAGCTCGGCAATGCGGTTCAGCAGGTGGGGGATCGCGGTGTCGGCGGCCGGGCCTTCCTCCGCCGGGGTTGCCGGGGCGGCATCCGGCTCGACCCGGGCTTCCCCGTTTCCAGCCCTCTCAGTCATCGGCCCGCTCACTCCTGGGTTGTGAACTCAGCGTCGATCACGTCGTCGTCATCGCGCGGGGGCAGTTCCGGCTCAGCCTCTGGCGCCGGCCCCTGCGGCGGGGCGGCCAGGATCTGGTAGATCTGCTGCAACTCGTCGGTGAGCGTCCGCAGCCGGTCCAGTGGCGCCTGGTCAGTGAGCGCCCGGCGGGCCTCGGTCACGGCGTTCTCGGCGCGCGCCTTCTCGTGCACCGGCAGCGAGCCGCCGCGCTCGTTCAGCACCCGCTCGACCTGGTAGGCCATGGTGTCGAGCTGGTTGCGGGCCTCGGTCAGCTCGCGCAGCCGCCGGTCCTCGTCCTGGTGCTGCTCCGCATCCTTGATCATCCGCTCCACCTCGGACTGATCCAGATTGGAGCTCTCGCTGATCGTGATGCGCTGCTCGACGCCGGTGTCCTTGTCCCGGGCCGAGACGTTCAGGATCCCGTTCGCGTCGATGTCGAAGGTGACCTCGATCTGCGGCACGCCGCGCGGCGCGGGCCGGATGTTCTCCAGCCGGAACCGGCCCAGCACCCGGTTGTCCGCGGCGCGTTCCCGCTCTCCCTGCAAGATCACCACGTCGACCGCGGACTGGTTGTCCTCCGCAGTGCTGAACGTCTCGGTGCGCCGGGCCGGGATCGTGGTGTTGCGCTCGATGACCTTGGTCATCACCCCGCCGAGGGTCTCGATGCCCAGCGACAGCGGCGTGACGTCCAGCAGCAGCACGTCCTTGACCTCGCCCTTGATGACCGCCGCCTGCACCGCCGCGCCCAGCGCGACGACCTCGTCCGGGTTGACGGTCATGTTGGGGTCCTTGCCGCCAGTCAGTCGGCGGACCAGGTTCTGCACGGCCGGGATGCGGGTCGCCCCGCCGACCAGGATGACCTCGTCGATGTCCGCCGCGGTCAGCTTGGCATCGGCTAGCGCCTGCTTGACCGGCCCGGTGGTGCGCTCGATCAGGTCGCCGGTGACCTGCTCGAAGGTGGACCGCATCAGGGTGGTGTTGAGGTGCTTGGGCCCGGATGCGTCGGCGGTGATGTACGGCAGGCTGATCGTGGTCTGGCTGACCGAGGACAGCTCGACCTTGGCCTTCTCGGCCGCCTCGAACAGGCGTTGCAGCGCCTGCGGGTCGGTGCGCAGGTCGATGCCGTTGTCCCGCTGGAACTCGTCGGCCAGGTGGTCCACGATGCGGCGGTCGAAGTCGTCCCCGCCCAGGTGGGTGTCACCCGCGGTGGCCCGGACCTCGACTACGCCGTCGCCGATGTCCAGCACGCTCACGTCGAACGTGCCGCCGCCCAGGTCGAAGACCAGCACGGTCTCGCTGCTCTTCTTGTCCAGGCCGTAGGCCAGCGCCGCGGCGGTCGGCTCGTTGATGATGCGGAGCACTTCCAGGCCGGCGATGCGGCCGGCGTCCCTGGTCGCCTGGCGCTGCGCGTCGTTGAAGTACGCAGGTACCGTGATGACGGCCTCGGTGACCCGCTCGCCGAGGAATTTCGAGGCGTCTTCGGCCAGCTTGCGGAGCACCAGCGCGGAGATCTCCTCGGGCGCGTACAGCCTGCCCTGGATCTTGAACCGCACCGCCCCGTCCGGGCCGGGCACCACGTCGAACGAGACCGCGTTCAGCTCGCTGGTGACCTCGTCGTAGCGCCGCCCGATGAACCGCTTCGCCGAGTAGATCGTGCCCTTCGGGTTCAGGATCGCCTGCCGCCGGGCGAGCTGGCCGACCAGGCGATCGCCCTGCGGCGTGAACGCCACGACCGAGGGAGTCGTCCGCGATCCCTCAGCGTTGGGTATCACCGTTGGCTTGCCCGCCTCGGTCGCCGCGATCACGGAGTTTGTCGTGCCGAGATCGATGCCGACTGCAACGGCCATGTTGCACCTCCCAGATGAGGATCTGGTCCCACCCTGGCTGGCGGGCGGGACCGGATACATCGTCAAGACAGATAGTCCGGGGCCCCCCGCACGGCTAGCCGAACGGGTGATGTAACCGTGCCCGGGCTGCCGGGAACCTGGGAGAACGGCGCGAAGCGCAGGTTCAGGACGAACTGAGCTGATGAAGAACGGGGTGAGCTGATGAAGAACGACGCCGAGATCCGCGACGACGTCATCGAGGAGCTGCGCTGGGATCCGCAGATCACCGACCCGGACGCGATCGGGGTGGCGGTGGCCGACGGGGCGGTGACCCTGACCGGGAAAGTGCCGAGCTACGCCGAGAAACTGGCCGCGGCCCAGGCCGCGGAACGGGTCTACGGGGTCCGGGTCGTAGCCAACGAGCTGAAAGTCACTCTGGCCGGGACACCACGGGACGACTCCGACATCGCCCGGGCCATCGCGCACATCCTGGAATGGAACGTCCAGATCCCAGAGGGCAAAGTGCACGCCCGGGTGCAAAACGGCTGGGTCACCCTGGACGGTGAGGTCGAGCACGAGTACCAGCGCCGCGAGGTGGAGCGGATGGTCCGCCACGTGCGCGGCGTCACCGGTGTGCTGAACAGCATCACCGTCACCTCGCCGGTCAGCCCGGACAGCGTGCAGGCCATGATCGAGGACGCCTTCAAGCGCGAAGCCGAGGTGGATGCCCGGCACGTCCGGGTCGAGGTCACCGACCACACCGCCAAGCTGTACGGGCATGTCCACTCGCTGCACGAAGCCAGTGCCGCCCGGGCGGCGGCCGCCGCCGCCCCGGGCGTGGCCACCGTGGAAAGCCACCTGGCCGTCGAGCCTTGACCGCGGCTCGGCCAGCGCGGCCTGGGAAGTAGCGATGCGGGCGATCCTGGTGCGCCAGTTCGGCGGTCCCGAGGTGCTCCAGCCCGGCCAGGTGGACCTGCCCGTCCCCGGTCCCGATGAGCTGCTGGTCCGGGTGCTGGCCGCCGGGGTCGGGCCGTGGGACGCCGAACTGCGCCGCGGCGGGTGGTCCGGGCCGCTGCCCTACATCCCGGGCGGCGAGTTCGCCGGCCTGGTCGTGGGCGACGAGGGCGCCGACGCGGGGTTCGATGACGGCACGCCCGTCTACGGGTACGCCGGGCTGACCGGCTGCTACGCCGAATACCTGCGCTGCCCGGTCGAACGGCTCGCCCCGATCCCGGTGGGCCTGACCGCGGTCGAAGCGGCCGCGGTGCCGATCGACGGGCTGACCGCGGAGCGCGGGCTGACCGACATCCTGCACGTCGCGGGCGGGGACCAGATCCTGATCACGGCGGCCGCGGGCGGGCTGGGGCATTTCGCGGTGCAGATCGCGCGGACGCTGGGCGCCGTCGTGGTGGCCACGGCCAGTCCGCGGCATCATGAGTTCGTGCACCGGCTCGGCGCAGCTGTGGTCGTCGACCACACCGACCCGGGCTGGCCCGATCAGGTCCGCAAGGTGACCGACGGCGGCGCCTGGCAGGTGCTGGCCTGTGCCGGGCCGACGCTGGACGGCGCGGCCCAGGCCGCTCGCAGCGGCGCGACGATCGCCACCCCGGTGCATGCCAGCCTGCCGGACACCGGCCAAGTGCGCTGGCAGCGCTACGACGGCGTGCCGAGCGGCAGCCGCCTGATCCGGATGGCGCCCTGGTTCGACGACGGCGACCTGTCCGTCCAGCTGTCCGGCCGGTACTACTGGCAGGACGCACCGGCCGCGCATCGGGTGGTGGAGCGCGGGCATACCCGGGGGAAGCTCGCCCTGATCGTGGACGACGATCTGGCCGCCGCGGCCGGCGTATGACCGACGGGTGACCGGATCGCGGGCCGGGGCCGGACTACCCGGTCTGGCGATGTATGCCGGTGGTGGCCTGGCCGACGCTGGCGATAAGGCCAGACCGCAGGCAGGGGTTCGGCCTTAGTAAGGAAGGGCCCGTAATGAGTGACCTGATCGTTATCGCCTACCCCGACGAAAACCGAGCCCAGCAGGCCTGGGCGAGCTCATGAAGCTCGATAAGGATTTGGTGGTTGACCTGTAGGATGCATCCATTATCCAGCGCGACGAGAAGGGCAAGCTGCACGTCACCACGCCAGCCCACCACGCGGTCGCACCGATATGGGAGCAGCCGGCCGGCCAGGCCGGGGCGACGGCCTGACCGGCCGCGCCGCGGCGTGCGCCATCCTCGCCGCTGCCCTGTGGGCCTCCGGCAACCGGTGGGCCCGCAGGGCGGCTTGGCGCGGATTGGGCAGCATGGCGGCGGCTGGCACGGTGGCCAGCCTGGCTGACCGCCGCCCGGCCCGGGCGGGCGTCGCGGCCGCGTCGGCCGCGGCGTTCGCTACCGGCATCGCGCTGGAGCTGCCTTACCTGGGCGTACCGGCGCTCGCCATCGGTGCCGGCCCAGCCATCTCGCGGGCCATGGCCCAGGCAGATCACCCGCCTGACGTGCTGGCCGGGGCCGCACTCGGGGTGGCGGCCGGACTGTTCACCCTGCGCTGGTGGCCACGGCGGCCGCGGCGGGCGGCCGCGGCGGCCCGGCCGCCGTGGCGGGCGCCGGCCGCCCCTGCCGGGGAAGGCCTGGCCCTGCTGATCAACATGTCAGCCGGAACCGCCTCTGCCGGACTGGCCCGCTGGCTGGCCGCGGAGCTCCCCGCGGCCACCATCACCGAGCTGACCGCGGGCCAGGATCTGGCCGCCGCGCTGCGGCGGGCCGCGGCGCAGGCCCGGATCCTCGGCGTGGGCGGCGGTGACGGCTCGGTGAGCACGGCGGCTGCGGTCGCGGTGCACCTGGGGCTGCCGCTGCTGGTGATCCCGGCAGGTACGTTCAACCACTTCGCCGCCGATCTGGGCATCTGGTCCGCGCACGACGCGGTGGCCGCGCTCCGGGCCGGGGACGCCGTCCTGGTGGACGTGGCGGTCGCCGGACCGCGGTCCTTCGTCAACACCTCGAGCACCGGGGTGTACGTGGATCTGGTCCGGGCGCGCCAGCGGCTGGAGGGCAGGCTGGGGCGGCGGCTGGCTGCGGTCGTCGGGCTGATCCAGGTGCTGTGTCGGAGCACACCGCACGAGCTGGTGCTGAACGGGCAGCGCCGCCGGCTGTGGCTGTACTTCGCCGGCAACTGCCGGTACGAGCCGCCGGGGATGGCGCCGGCCTATCGCCCTGACCTGTGCGACGGCTGCCTCGACATCCGGGTGGTCGAGGCCGGGCTGCTGGCCAGATCCCGCCTGGTAGCCGCGGTGCTGACCGGCACGCTCGGCCGGTCCCGGGTCTATCACTCGTGGCTGGCCGACTCGGCCGAGATCCAGGCGGTGGACGGTGCCCCGGTCTGGCTGTCCGTAGACGGCGAGGTGGCCACCGCCAAATCCGGCTTCACCCAGGGCAAGCACCACCGCGGACTGCTGGTGTACCGGCGCGCCGGACCAGAACCAGGAAGCGAGGTACCAACATGACCGAGCCAGTCCCGGTGGCGCCGGCGCCCAGCCCGCGCATGCAGCCCAGGTGACCTGCGGCCTGCTGCACCGCTCAGCCTCGCGGCCAGGCCCGGCTGGGTGAGCGCCGCTGCCGCTGGCCGGCCGGCCGGGGCCGCCGCCAGGAGCGCGCCCGGCGCCGCGGCCTGCTCTCCGGCTTGCCCGCCTGCAGCTCGTTCCGCAGCCGGTCCAGATGGCTGATCAGCTCGCCGCGCAACGGCCAGCCCACCGGCCGGGCCGCGGGATCGGTGCCGAGCAGTTCGCTGAGCCGGTCCTGCTGCTGCCGCGCCGCGGCCAGGTTCTCTTCCAGCTCGGACTCCAGCACTTGGTGCCGGGCCGTGTCATGCTCGGTGGCCAGCCTGCCGTAGCTGCGGACCGCGGCCGACAGCTGCCAGAGCACTCCGGCCAGCCGGTCGCGCACCTCCGGGTCTTGCAGCGGGTCGTCGTCGCTACCCAGCTGGCTGAGGTCGGTCAGCGAGCGGCCCAGCCCCCGGATGGTGGTCGTCTCGTGCTCCAGGGTCTCCAGGCTGTCCCGCAGGCTCACCGCGGCCAGCGGCAGCCGCACGCTGCGTGGGTTGAGCCGGACGCTGTCCTCGGCCTGCCGCAGCGCCTCGTCCACCTGGCGGATCTCGGCGCCCAACGACCGGGCCTGCCGCAGCCAGTCGGCCGCCGGATCCGGCACCGGCCCGGCGCTCAGCCCAGCCGCCATCCCGCCCAGCAGGCCGGCCACCTTGGCACACAACTCCGCGATGGCCTCTTCGGCCGGCTGCACCCGGGGCGAGGTGAGCAGGAACCCGGCGGCCAGGCCCGCGCCGGTGCCGACGAAGGTCTCCACGATCCGGCTGCCCGCCGCCGCACTGGTGCCCACGGACAGGATGAGCATCGCGCTGATCGGGACCTCGAGGATGTTCTCGCCCAGCCGCAGCGCGTAGCCGATGACCAGCGCCATCGCGACCGTGATGCCCAGGCTCCACCAGGTGAACCCGACCCAGGCCGACAGGCCGACCGCCAGCAGCACCCCGGCCACCACGCTGGCCACCTTGGTCACCGCGCTGCGCAGCGTCTGGTACAGGCTGACCTGGACGACGAGCAGTGCGGTCAGCGGGGCCAGCACCGGGCGCGGGGTGCTGGTCAGCGCCAGCGCCAGCAGGTACGCGAAGACCGCGGTGCAGGTCAGCCGGACGATGGTCACCGCGGTGGGCTGCGCCCGCTGCCGCACCACGGTGAGCGTCTGCGGCGTGCGCTGGGCCACGGCGCGCGCCGTGGCACCCAGCTGCGTGCCCCGGCGCCGGCGGAAGAGCATGGTCCGCTTCATCACTGCCCCTCCACGGCCACCGTGCCCGGCCGGCCGACCGCGCGACATCCCCTGTTCAGCTAGCCTGCCGCTTTCTTTGCTTAACGCCCGGGCCGGACTAGCCGTCCTGCTGATGTACCCGGCCGCCAGCCCAAGCCAGCCTGGAGCATAGCTCGCAGAGACGGGAGACACCCATGACCGTGCTAGCGGATCCGCACCTGGCCCTGGTCCGCCCGGTGTCGCCGCGGACCCCGGAGGGCTGCGAGGAGTGCCTGCGGCTCGGCTCGGCCTGGGTGCACCTGCGGCTCTGCCTGACCTGCGGGCACGTTGGCTGCTGTGATTCCTCGCCGCTCCGGCACGCGCGCGGCCACGCGTTCGCGGTCGGGCACCCGATCGTCGCGTCCTTCGAACCGGGTGAGAACTGGCGCTGGTGCTATGTCGACGAAACATATGTCTGAGGTCAGCGAGACCCCGGACCTGCAGGGTGCCTATCCCCGGCTGCCCGACGCCCAGATCGATGCACTGGCCGCCCTAGGCCAGCGCCGTCGCGTGGAGCCGGGCCAGGTCCTGTTCGCCGAGGGTGACCGGAACTGCGACTTCTTCGTGGTGCGGGCCGGGCTGGTGGCGGTCGTGGACGGGCGCGGCACCCCGCAGGAGCGGCTCATCGGCGTGCACGGCCGTGGCCGTTTCCTCGGCGAGCTCAGCCTGCTCACCGGGGAGGCGTCCTACTACACGGCGGTGCCGGCCGAGCCGGGCGAGGTGCTCGTGGTGCCGGTGGACCAGCTCCGGGACCTGGTGGCGCGCGATTCGGCGTTCGGCGAGCTGGTGCTGCGCGCCTATCTCATCCGCCGCTCGATTCTGATCGGCCTGGGCGCGGGATTGCGGATCGTCGGCTCCAGGTACTCGCCGGACTCCAGGCGGCTGCGCGACTTCGCGGCCCGCAACCGGCTGCCCCACCGCTGGCTGGACCTGGAAACCGATCCGTCCGCCGAGGAGCTGCTCAGCCAGTTCGGCGTAGCGCCGGAGGAGACTCCGATCGTGATCGTGGGCCCTCGGCTGCTGCGCAACCCGGCCAATGCCGAGCTGGCCGCCGCTATCGGGCTGCCCGTGCCGGTCACCCCGGACGGCGGCTGCGACCTGCTGGTTGTCGGCTCCGGCCCGGCCGGCCTGTCCGCCGCCGTGTACGGGGCCTCGGAAGGCCTGCGCACGGTGGTGCTGGACGGGACAGCCACCGGGGGCCAGGCCGGGACGTCGTCCCGGATCGAGAACTACCTCGGCTTCCCGTCCGGGATCTCCGGCGCCGAGCTGGCCGAGCGGGCGCTGATCCAGGCCCGGAAGTTCGGCGCGCGCTTCGCGGTGCCCGCGGAGGCCACGTCCATCGGCCGGGACGGCACCCGGTACCACGTGCGGCTGGCCGATGGGAGCGCGATCACGGCCACCTCGGTGGTCATCGCGACCGGGGCGAGGTACCGGCGGCTAGCCGTGCCCCGGACGGACTACTTCGAGCAGATGAGCATCTACTACGCGGCCTCCGAGGCGGAGGCGCTGATGTGCCGCGGCGATCCGGTGGCCATCATCGGCGGCGGCAACTCGGCGGGGCAGGCGGCGGTCTTCCTGTCCCGGCACGCCGCGCAGGTCACGCTGATCGTCCGCGAGCCCGATCTGCGCCAGTACATGTCGCGGTACCTGATCGATCAGATCGGCCGGATCCCGAACGTGCACGTCCTGCTCAGCACCGAGGTTCGGGAACTGCTCGGCGACCGGGCGCTGGAGGCGGTCGTAGTCGAGCACAACCGGACCGGCGAGCGGCGTGTCCTGGAGGCCCGGGCGCTGTTCGTGTTCATTGGCATGACGCCAAGCACTGGCTGGCTGACCGGGCTGGTCGACCTGGACGAGGATGGCTTCGTCCGGACCGGACCGGACGTGACCGCGGCGAACGGGGCCGCAGCAGCCGCGGCCGCCGACTGGCACCCCTCGTTGCTGGAGACCAGCCAGCCCAGCGTCTTCGCGGTGGGCGACGTGCGTAGTGGCTCGGCCAAGCGGGTCGCCACGGCGGTCGGGGATGGCGCGATGGCCATCCGGCTGGCCTACGAACGGCTGCGGTCTGCGTAGCCGAAGCTGACCAGGAGGTAGAGCGATGCCAGTGATGGGCTTCACCAAGTTCGAGCGCTTCTTCCGCGCGGCCGGGGAGGTCAGCGTGGACCGGGACGACCTCAAGCGCTACCTGGATTTCGTCAACGACGCGCTCTACGACCTGCTAATCATCGGCCAGGCCACGGCCAAGGCCAACCTCCGGGACGTCATCCAGCCGTGGGACCTGCCGGTCACCAAGGGCCTGCAGGAGAGCATGCACGCGTTCGAGCGGCTCGACGAGGAAATCGAACTGCGTCCAATACTCGAGTCGCTGGCCGCACGCCCGCCCCTCGACATGGCCCTGGACGTGGACACCGAGGCCCGGCTGCCGCAGCTGTTCGGCGCCGTCAGCGTCGCGCTGGCCCGGACGTTCAGGCTCATCGACGCGGACATCAAGGCGGTGCATACCGTGGAGTGGGATCGCGCCTTCCAGCTCTTCCGGCAGCTGATCTGACCGTGGTGGCGGGCGGCGACGCGGCCCCGGCGATGCCCCCAAGCTCACCGGGGCCGCTCCCGGAAGGGCTGCCGGTCAGCCGGCCACCTCGATGCGGCGGGGCTTGGCTTCTTCCGCCTTGGGGATCTTCACCGAGAGGACGCCGTCCGACAGGTTCGCGCTGACCCCGTCCGGGTTCACCTCGCCGGGCAGCACGGTACGGAACTCGAAGCGCCCGGTACGGCGCGACCGCCGCCTGCGCCGGCCGTCCTCCTCGGACGGTTCCGGGATCTCGCCGCTGATGACCAGCTCCCGGTCATTGAGCTCGACATTGATCTGGTCCTTGCGCACCCCTGGCAACTCGACCTCGACGGTATAGGCGTCATCGGTCTCCGATACATCAGCCAGTGGCACCCAGGGGGCGTTCACCATCTGCATCTGCCCGAAGGGCATGTCGCCGAACGCCATGTTGAACAGCTGCCCCATCCGGTCGTATAGGTCTTCGAACTCGCGGGACGGGTCGATCAGGGCCGTACTGCGCCTGTTCCGGCGGGCCGGAAGCTGTGCCATCGCGGGACCTCCTCAGGGCTCGGGCGGTTGGCTGAGCCAGCGTCGTGCCTACGGCTAGATGCTGGCCGCCGTGCGGACGCGTTGCATCCCCAGTCTGGTTAGTCGTGCTAGCCACGGTGCCCGGCCAATCCGGATGATCGCCAGGACTACACATCTTGACGAAGCCCACCGCCGGCGTTACCGCCAGGCTGTAAGTAATGCCGGGTATGAGCGGAGGAGGGGTAGTCATGACTATCTCGCCCGCGCGCACCACGCGGGCCCAGCCTGCCGAATTGTCCAATGCGCAGCTGCATGGTCTGGTATTCAGCCCGCTGGCCAGTTGCGCCCATTCCGCGCTCGACCCGGACGAGTGGTTCCCCATTGCTACGGGCATCGTACCGGCTCGTGTCGAGGCCGCCCAAGCCCTGGCTGTCTGCACCGACTGCCCAGTACGTGCTGAGTGCCTGGAACTGTCGCTGCGCCATTGGGCCGTTGTGGGCCAGCACGGCATCTGGGGTGGCCTGGTCGAGGCGGAACGTGAAACGCTCCGCCGAGAATGGCTCAACGGCGTGCCGGTAACAGCGCTGCTCTCCTGGAAAAATTCCCGGGAAATCGCAACGCCATTACGTCGGCCGTTTATCACGAGTATATTACCTAGTTTTTACCGAAAGCGCGGCTGAGACCTTGCCTCGCCCCTGGTGTGATGATTCTATGGACTTCTATGCGACATCACGATTGAGCAGGACGTGACCGGCCGGGTAGCCAGCCAAGAGCAGGGTGTGGGGAGCTACCGCTACGCAGCGGCCGAGGGCAGCTGGCAGTGGTCCGACGGCGTGTATGCCATCCACGGCTTCAGCCGTGGCGAGGTGGTCCCCAGCACGGCTCTGCTGCTGGCCCATGCCCACTCGGCCGACCGGCGCCATGCCGCCCAGCTGCTTGAGTCCTGCCTGCGCAACGGCGAGCTGTTCAGCTTCCTGTACCGGCTCATCGACGCCTCCGGCCAGCTCCGCCGGGCACTGATCGCCGGCGAAGGCATCTTCGGTTGCCAGGGGCAGGTCACCGGGCTGCGCGGCTACCTGATCGAGGTGACCGAGCCGCAGAGCCGGGCCCGATCCCGGGAAGTGGCCAGCACGCTGCGGAAGGCGATCGCCGGGCGGGCGGTGATCGAGCAGGCCAAGGGCGCCCTGATGTTGGTCTACGGCCTAGACGCCGAGGCAGCGTTCGCGGTGCTCAGCTGGCAGTCACAGCACGCCAACATCAAGCTGCGCGAACTGGCCGAACGGCTCGTGGCCGCGGTCGGCGGCGACGCCAGCGCCACGGCGGCCATCCGGCAGCGCCTCGACGAAATCGTTTACAGCCTGCCGGCCGAGCCCACCCCGGCCGCCGGGCCGGACGCCGAGGAGCTGCTCGCGGTGGAACAGGAAAGCCTGAGTGGTGCGGTGCTGCTGCGGCTGCGCGGGGAGATCGACATGTCCACCGGGCCGCAGCTGGATCACTACCTGGCGGCGGCCGTCGCGGCCGGCACCGCGCCCGCGCCGCTCGTAGTTGACTTGTCCGGCGTACAGCACCTCGGCTCGGTCGGGGTGGCCCTGCTCACCTCTTACCACCGGCGCTGCCAGGAGGCAGGCACTCCGCTTCGGATCGTGGTCGGTGCCGGGCCCGCGGCCAGCGCCCTGGCCATGATCCCGACCGGCCTCGACCTGCACGCACGGGTGGCGGACGCACTCTCCCCAGAGAGCCAGCATGGCTTACCCGGCCTACCTCAGGGAGATGATCAGCCGCTACGACTGGGCCGCCGCCCCGCTGGGGCCGCTGCCGGATTGGCCGGCCAGCGGCGTCACCGCCACGGGCGGCGGTGACGCCGCGATCTGGCTGGACCGTTGAGCCGCGACGTGCGCTGACCCCAGCCACCAGCCGACGTTCTACCCGATCGGGCGATTTAACCGCGGGTCGCGGCGGCCAGCGTTGAATCATGTTGCATGTCCGGCTCAACCTGATCACCGCGGACCCGATCCGGCTGGGTGATTCGGTCAAGTTCGTGGAAAACGAGGTCCGGCCCGTGGTCGAGGGCCAGCCCGGCAACCTGGGCATGGCCCTGAAGCTGAATCCGGATATCGGTGTGGCCATCCTCGAATCGTTCTGGGTGTCCGGTGACGCGCTGCGGGCCAGCGAGCGGATGACCGTGCCCAACCGGGCCGCCGCGGTCCGGCGGGCCTCCGGCACCGTCACCGTCGAGCGGTACAGCGTGCCGGTGTTCGAACGCGAGGCGCCGCTGCGCAGCGGCGAGGGCGTCCGGGTCACCCGGCTGGACGTGCAGCCGGGCGCGGTCGAGGACACCGTGGCTGCGTTCGGCGACGTGACGGTGCCCTGGCTGGCCGACACCGAGGGGTTCTGCAGCACGCTGCTGTTCATCGATCGGACCTCCGGGCGCTCGGTCGTCGAGACGGTGTGGCGGGACTCAGAAGCGCTCGCGGCCAGCCGGAGCGCCGCCGCCGCGATCCGGGTGGACACGGTCCGGGCCACCAATGGCGTGATCCGCTCGGTCGAGGAATACCAGCTGGTGTTCAGCTCCGCGCGAAAGTGTTGACTGGCAGCTCGGGCGAGCACCAGCTATCGCACGGCGGGCCGCGCCGCCGCGCGGCTGGAGCTCAGTACCGCGCGGACAGCGGGACGGGCAGCGTCCCGCCCAGCATGATGGCCACCAGCACAGCCGCGGTCAGGAGGTAGCCCGCCGCCGGGCCCGCGCCGCGCTGCCACCGGACGGCTGGCCCATAATCGGCCGACCAGCCCCGCGGGCGCCCGGGCGGCCGGGGGCGCCGAATGGTACCCGAACCGGCAGCGGGCGTTAGGCAACGGAGGGGTCCGGCCGGGGCCGGGCGGTCTGCGGCGCCGGCACGGGACCGCATGATCGCGGTGCCGTGGCCGCGGCGTGGCCGGCCTGACCGGCGTGGCCAGGTGCCCCTCCAGCAGAACGGCCCCCCAGACACCCGCCCCAACGAGGGCGGCCATGACGACGACGATGGCCATCGCGACCCTCCAGCGGGGGCAGATCATTCGCTATCCGGCCACGCTAGCGAGGACGGCGGCCCGGTTCATCACCCGTTCGGCTAGCGTCCGCGGCCGCTAGCCGAACGGGTGATGTAGTCGCCAGCCGGGCTGTCCAGGATGGCCACATGGCCACGATCCTGGCCGCGGTCGTACTGGTCGTGGTGGGCGCGTTCATCGGTGAACTGCTGGACCGGAACTCACCGGCCGGGCCTAGCCGCCGATGACTGCCGCAGTCAGCCGGCGGGTGGACGACGAAGGGCCTGCCACTGCCGCCGCCGGTGCACGGAAAGGCCGCCCGCTGGCTGCTCCGGGTGCTGGCCTACGGCGAGGCGGTCATGTTCCTCGCGATCGCGGTGGCCCTGCTGACCATCGCCGTGGTGGTTTTCGTCCGCGGGCTGCACGATCTGGTGCTCCCGCCCGCTCGGCAACCGTTCCAGGTCACTGTCACCCGGGCGGTCAACAGCGTGCTGTTTATCGTGGTCGTGCTCGAGCTGCTCCGGACGATCATGGGCCGGCTGGAGGGCGGCGGATTCCAGCTCCAGCCATTCCTGGTCATCGGCATCATCTCGGCCACCCGGGACATCCTCACCGTCGGCGCGGAGCTGTCCCTGGCCGGCAGAGGCGGGGTGCCGCTCGGCCGGAGCATGACCGAACTGGCCGTCAACGCCGGCGTGGTCCTCGCGCTCTCCGTGGCGCTGGTCCTGGTCCGGCGCTTCGCCCGGCTGGACCGCGCCTGACCGGCCAGGAGTCCTACCAGCGGCGGCGGCGGGCCGGCCGGCGTGTCGCCGCGGTGCGCAAGCCGGCCTGATTGCGCCGGTTCGCCGCCGCAGGGGCGCGTATCTGCGGCGTTGACCGGGTATGGCGTAGATTGCGCTAGTTACGCACCCGTGACCCAGCATGCCGCGCCCACCGCAGCGGCGCGCCGAACTCCACCGGCTCTAAGCGCAGGGCTCCCACCCACCACTGCTTGCCCGAACAAGCTCCTCCGAGGCGGACCCCATGACCGAATCAGTGCCGCTGGGCCTGCTAGGCCTGCATGTCCCGCGTGGCACGCACATCTGCTCCTTTTACCGGGGCGCCCAGGGCCGGGACGAGATCGTCCTGCCGTTCCTGGCCGAGGGCATCCGGTCGCAAGACAAATGCCTCTGCATCCTCGATTCGATCGACCCCCCCGACGTGCTGGCCCGGCTCGGCCAGCAGGTCGACGTCGGATCGTCGGTCGAGACCGGGCAACTCGAACTGGCCACTCCAGCCAACGCCTACCTGCGCTCGGGCACGTTCTCGGTCGAGGACATGCTCGACTACTGGCAGACGGCGGAAGAGGCTCAGGCCGAGGAAGGCTTCAGCCTGACCCGGGCGACTGGGGAGATGCCCTCGGTGCTGAACCAGCCCGCGGGCCGGTCCGAGTTCTTCCGCTACGAGGCCAAGCTCAACGAGGTCATCCCGAATTACGCACAGGTGATCTTGTGCCTGTATGACCTGGACCGGTTCGGCGCCGAGGTGCTGATGGATACGCTGCGTACCCACCCCCGGGTGGTGGTAGACGGGATGCTGCACGAGAACCCGTACTACATCGAGCCGGGCAAGTACCTCGCCCCCCAGGGGTAGCGCTCGTGGCGTCGGGCGGTGTCCCTGACCGTATTGGGGCTCTCCGCGACCAGTTGTCCGACCTGCGCAGCCTGCTCGTCCTGTCCATGCTGCTGACCCGGCAGGACGATGAGGCTGAGATCCTGCACCTGGTGGGCAGCGCGGTCGAGTCCCTCGGGCCGTGCTGGACGGAGCGAATCTTCCTGGACGGGCGCTGGGCCGAGGTCCGGATACCGGCGCACGAGCCGGTCAGCCGAGATCTCCCGGACGGCAAGTGGCAGCAGCAGGATGGGCCGGTGCGGCTGACCGGCGTGCCCTGGTCGTGGGCCTATCCGATGTCGATCCCGCGCGGCCCGTCGGGTTACCTGGTGGTCGGGGCCGAGCAGGAACCGAGGGAGGCGCCGCGGTTCCTGCTCGGGGTGCTGGCCCAGCACGCCGGGGTTGCGCTGGCCAACGCCCGGCTGCATACCCGCGAGCGGGAGCAGGCGGAGCAGTTGCGGGTCACCAACTTGGCCCTGCGGCGCACCATGGAGGTCCACGACACGCTGACCCAGGTGGCTCTGGAAGGCCGGGGCCAGGATGGGATCGCCCAGGCTGTGCACGACCTGACCGGCTACCCGGTAGCCATCGAGGACCGGTTCGGCAACCTGCGGGCCTGGGCCGGCCCAGGCCGCCCGGAAACTTACCCCAAGGACCCCCCGGATCGCCGGGACCGGCTGCTCCGCCACGCGATGGCGGCGGCCGGCCCGATCCGGGACGGGGAGCGGCTGTTCTCGGTGGCCCGGCTGAACGGGGTGGCCATGGGCGTGCTGGTGCTGCACGACCCGGTCGGCACGGCCGAGAAGGTGGAGCGGGTGGCCATCGAGCACGCCACCACCGTGCTGACCATGGAGCTGGCCCGGCTGCAGACCCTGGCCGACGCCGACGCCCGGATGCGCGGCGACCTGGTCGCCGAGCTGGTCGAGGGCGCCGACCTGCCTGGGGTACTCAACCGGGCCCAGGCGCTCGGCTATGACCTCGGCCGCCCGCACTGGGTCGTGGTGGTCGGGGTCGTGGGAGGGCAGGAGGACGACCAGGCGGACGGCTTCTTCCGCGCTGTGCGCCGGGCCGCCCAGGACAGCCGGATCGGGTCGCTGCTCGCCCTCCGGCCCGGCGAGGTGATCATCCTGGCCGACGCCGAGGCGCCCTGGGCGAAGTTCCGGGCCGCTGTGCTGGCCGAGTGGCCCGGGGGCGACTGCCGGATCGGGGTGGGCCGCCGCCGCAGCCGGCTGGACGAGTTCCCGCTGTCCTACCAGGAAGCGCAGCTCGCGCTGAAGATGGGCCAGGCCGCGGGTGGCCTGGACCAGGTGACGCGGTTCGACGATCTCGGCGTGTACCAGGTGCTGGGCACCGCGCAGAACTCCGCCGCGGTGGACCGCTTCGTGCATGACTGGCTGGGCGTCCTGATTAACTACGACGCCAGCCACGGCGCGCAGCTGGTGCTGACCCTGAGCGAGTACCTCGAGTGTGGCGGTAACTACGACGCCACGGCCAAGGCGCTGCTGGTACACCGCAACACGCTGAAGTACCGTCTCCGCCGCATCCGCGAGATATCCGGCCATGACCTGGGCTGCCCGGATACCCAGTTCAACCTCCAGCTGGCCACCCGGGCCTGGCGCACCGTGCAGGCGCTGCGCGAGCCGTGAGGCGTGGCTGAGCCTGCTGTCCCACCGGGACAGTGGGTTGGTCCAGACGGGACGGTGTGCCGCGGGTCGCACTCCTCGAAGCTGGCCCCAGGCCTGCGAAAAGAGGATGTCATGACCCGCACCGAGTTGGAACTCAACTCCTACGTGCATCACTTGGAAGAACACCTGCAGCTGACCGTGTTCGGCCACGGCGTGGCCGACCCGGAGGCAGCCGTGCTGCTGGTCCGGGGCGCGCTGGCCGCGGGTGACCGGGCCAGGGTGGCGGAACTGGCCGCGGCCACCGCCCGGCTGACCGCGCACTGGCCGGACGACCGGGACATGGCGGCGGCCGCCGCCCATGTCCGAGGGCTGGTCGAGCAAGATCCGGCGGCGCTGGAATCGGCCGGGCAGCGGTACTCGACCCCGATGGGCCGGGCCTGGGCGGCCGAAGACGCCGGGGTGGCCCTGGCCCAGCGCGGCGATCAGGCGGCGGCGGCGGCCCGGCTGCACGACGCTCATGACCGCTACCGGCAGCTGGGCGCCACCGACAGCATGGCCCGGGTCCGGGCCCGGTTGCGGGCGACCGGCGTCCGGCTGCAGCCCGGCCGCGGGTCCGGCCGGCCCGCCTTCGGCTGGGGCAGCCTGACCGAGACTGAGCAGCGCATCGCTCACCTGGTGGCCGATGGGCTGACCAACCGCCAGATCGCCAGGCACCTGTTCCTCAGCAGCCACACGGTCGCGTTCCACCTGCGCCGCGTCTTCTGCAAGCTCGAGGTTGTCTCCCGGGCCCAGCTGGCCAGCCTGGCGACGGACAAGGCCCGGACGGCGGACTGACCCCCGGACTAGCCATGCGGCGGTTTCGTTCCGTATTGCCATACGGGAAACCTGGTGGCTCGTGTGTACGGGCCGACCCATGTTGCACTGCCGCCCGTCACCCGGCCGCTGGCTGCCCCCAGCGGTGCCGTTCTAGAAGCCCGATTACGCCGAGCGCTGACCGCCAGCCCGTTGGCCAGATGGCGACCAGCCGGTTGACCTGGGATGGACGCCGCTGCGAACTGGCTGTATGTGCACCTGCCCGAAGCCTGATCCCTGGCGCCGGCATCCCTCCTCACCTTTAGCGGGATTGAGGATCCATTGTGGTGGGCCAGAGAGCAAACCTGGGGCAAAGCCAAAGGCCGCGGGAGGCGAAGAGTGGTGACTGTTGTGGTTGGGGTTGATGGCTCGGCGGCCTCCAGGGCGGCCTTGCGGCAGGCCGCGCAGGAGGCCCGGTGGCGGAACGTGCCGCTGGTCGTGGTGGCTGCCTACGAACCGCCACTGCCCGCGCCCTCCGGTGGGTATCCGGTGGCCGCCATGCACACGGATACGGAAAACCGGGCGGCGACCGAGTCGACCCTTCGGGACGCGGTCAAGGATGAGCTTGGCGATCAGGCCGGGCATGTTGACATGCGGGTTTCCGCCGGGCTGGCGGGCCGCATCATCGTCGAAACCGCCCGTGAGACGTATGCCCAGCTCGTTGTACTGGCTACCACCCCGGCCAGATCGGTGGTGCCCGGAACGGTCAGCCATCACGTTCTCACCAAGGCCGAATGCCCTGTCATGGTCGTCCCCAGGGGAGATGGGGAGCATCCATCATGACCACCCTCACGACAGCGCAGCAGCAGCCCATCCGCAGCACGATCCCAGCCCGCCTGGACCGGCTGCGCTGGTCGCCGTTCCACACCCGCCTGGTGCTGGGTCTGGGCAGCGCCTGGGTCCTGGATGGCCTGTCCATCACGATCGCCAGCTCGGTCGCCAGTAAGCTGACCCAGCCCACCACCCTGGGCCTCTCCACCACGCAGGCCGCGTCGATCGGCACCCTGTACCTGGTCGGTGAGGTGATCGGTGCTCTGGTGTTCGGCAGGATGTCCGACAAGCTCGGGCGCCGCAAGCTGTTCGTGTGGACGCTGGCCGTGTTCCTGGTCGGCACCGGCCTGACCGCGCTCACCCCGAAGGGGACAGGGTGGATCGTCTATCTCTACGCGACCCGGATCATCGCTGGCCTGGGCATCGGTGGTGAGTACTCGGCGATCAACTCGGCGATCGACGAGATGATGCCGGCCCGCTACCGGGGCCGCACCGACGTCTGGATCAATGGCACGTACTGGCTCGGCGCGATCATCGGCACGTTCGTCACGTTCCTGCTGCTGAACTCGCTGCGGACCAGCATCGGCTGGCGGATCGCGTTCCTGGTCGGGCCGGCCCTGGCCATCGTCATCCTGTACGTCCGGCGCAACCTGCCGGAAAGCCCGCGGTGGCTGATCACGCACGGGCTGGTGCGGGAGGCCGAAGAGGACATGCGGCGCATCGAGGAGGTCGCGGTCCGGGACGGCCAGCAGCTGTCCCCGGTCCCGGACAGCGCTGCCATCCTCATCCGGCCGCAGAAGCGGTACGGGTACCTGACGCTGCTGCGGGTCGCCTTCCGCCGGTACCCCCAGCGGGCCATCCTGGGCGCGACGCTGATGATCAGTCAGTCGTTCCTGTACAACGCCATCTTCTTCACCTATGCCCTGGTGCTGACGAAGTTCTACCACGTCAGCAACAACGCCGTTCCGCTGTACGGCCTGGCGTTCGCGGTCGGCAACCTGGCCGGCCCACTGCTGCTCGGGCACCTGTTCGACAGCCTGGGCCGGAAGAAGATGATCTCAGGCACGTACCTGATCTCCGGGGCGATGCTGGCCGTCAGCGCCTGGCTGTTCGACGCGGGCGTTCTGCACGCGGCAGGCCAGACGTTCATCTGGATCGTGGTGTTCTTCTTCGCCTCGGCGGGGGCCAGCGCCGGCTACCTGACCGTGAGTGAGATTTTCCCGATCGAGATCCGGGCCGAGGCCCTGGCCGTGTTCTTTGCCCTCGCCCAGATCGTCGGTGCGATCGGGCCCGCGTTCTACGGCTGGCTGATCGGCAACGGCCAGAGCCGGACCGGCCTCACCATCGGCTACCTGGTCGGCGGCGGCATAATGATCATCGGCGGGCTGGTCGAGATCGCATTCGGCATCGACGCACAAGGCAAGCCACTGGAGGAGGTCGCCGCGCCGCTCTCCGAGGTCGACGCCCGTGCCCGGTAGTTACGGGCCCAGGACTGTGGCTGTTCCCTTCCCGGCTTGTCAGCCTGCGCCGCGCGGCCGGTCCCGTGGGGTCCGTGGTGCCCGTCTCGAACTGGTGAAAGGTCGGCTGGTGCGCCTCGGTCGCCCATACAGCCGCACCGGAATCGACACCAGGCCGAACGACAGCACTCCGGACCAGATAGCGCGTGCCATGCCGCAGCCTCCCTCGGTCGGGCTTTCCTGCCGCAGCCCAGGGCATCCGCCGCCAGCCGGCAGCCGCTGATCTCAGGGTGATTGCCGAGTGGCCTTCGGCCGGGCTATCCGATCAGGAATTCAAGGCCCAGACCGCGTACCACTTGTCGACTACTACCATCCCACCGCTGGTGATCGCCCGTATCGGCAGCTCCTCCCGACCCCGGTACCCCGAGCTAGCAGACGCGGTACTTCGCGGCGGTCCGTGCGCTAGATACCTCCAGTCTCGTGATCGTGACGGCTGTGCCTGGGACCCGGTGTGC
Organism: Streptosporangiaceae bacterium; assembly: GCA_036497945.1. GTDB lineage: Bacteria > Actinomycetota > Actinomycetes > Streptosporangiales > Streptosporangiaceae > RYN-230. The sequence goes on from DASXIN010000143.1 coordinate 24,884, forward strand.
GCGGGCGTTGTGCTGGAAATGCCTTGAGGGGGCGACCATGTCCGAGAAACTCGCGCCCTACCGGCACAAGCCGGATTTCACGCGCACGCCGGAGCCTTCCGGCTCGGCGCCTGCGGGTGAGACCGCGGGGGCTGCGGCTGACGCCAGCCCAGCGCCCGGGCGGCTCTCGGCGGTTCGTGGTGCACCGGCACCGCGCCCGGCGGCTGCATTACGACCTCCGGTTCGAGATCAATGCGTGCTGGTCAGCTGGGCGGCGCCCAGGGGGCCGACGCTGGATCCGCATGTGAAGCGCCTCGCGGTCCGTGTCGAGGATCACCCGATCGAGTACCTCGACTTCGAGGGGGTCATCCCTGAGGGCGAGTACGGCGCTGGTGACGTGATCGTGTGGGATCGCGGCACCTGGGAGCCGCATGCCACCGACGACCCAGCCGCAGCGGTCGAGGCGGGCGAACTGCACGCGGACGTGCGCGGGCAGAAGCTGCGTGGCCGGCTGATACTGGTGCGCCGGGACAAGAACCGGCCAGGCAGCGGTGGATCGGACCAGTGGCTGCTGATGCACAAGCACGATGAGTATGCGGTCAAGGGCTGGAATCCTGACGATTACCCCAGGTCGGTACTCAGCGGGCGTACCAACGAGGAGGTCAGAGCCGACCCGGAGCGGATGTGGCGTTCAGATCTGCGCCCGTCCGAAGCGTCGGTCCCAGTGCGCCATCCAGGCAGCGGGCCATTGGACGGCTTAGCACCACGTTGTGCCATCGCTGAGTCCGGTCACGAAAATGGGCCAGGCTTGACGAGCTTTCGTGCGGTCTCTGGGTCAGTGGGGCCGACGCCGAACGACGGGCACAGCCGTCCGATCCCGCACGCGCCGCAAGCGGGAACGCGAGCATGACAGACCCGGCGACCGTGCCAGATCAGCCGGTGTGAGGCCGCGGTCCACTCTTGACGCGGCAGCAGCTCACCGACGTCTTGCTCAATCTTGTCCGGGTCGGTGTGCGCCGTCCAGCCGAGCCGCCGCACCAGCCGGGCAAAGTGGGTTTCCACGGTAAGGCTGGGTTTGCCGAAGGCATCGCCGAGCACCATATTGGCGGTCTTGCGGCCAACACCTGGCAGGGTCACCAGCTCGTCCAGCGTGTCCGGAACCTCCCCGCCGAATCTGTCACACAAGGCCTGGCCAAGCCTGATGAGGGTGTTCGCCTTGGCCCGGAAGAAACCCGTCGGCCGGATCACCCTCTCAAGCTCCGCCCGGTCTGCAGCGGCGTAGTCGCCCGCGCTGCGGTACCGGGCGAAAAGTACCCGCGTCACCTCGTTGACCTGCCGGTCTGTGGTCTGGGCGGACAGAAGCGCCGCGACTAGCAGTTCGAGGGGGGACGTGAAGTTCAATTCGATGTGCGCATCCGGGTACAGCCGGGCCAACTCGCGATTTATCCGGCGCGCCCGACGAACCAGCGCAGTCTGCGTCGGGGCAGCCTGGGCCATCACCTGAGCCTAGTGTGTGCTCGCTGACCACCCCAGTCCGCATGGCGCGGTCCGTGGTGCTCGGGAGGGACCAGGAGACCTGCCTCGCCCCCGGGCCCGTCATGACCTATTCGCCCAGGGGGATATTGCCGCCTTGTGAGGTTCCAGAAGTCGGCCACCGGTCTTGACCTGGGCTTCTACGCGGCCCTCTCGTATTCGCTGAGAAGGCCGCCGAGAACCGGCCGACGCTTGATCCGATCCCGGGAGAGGTCGGCGACAGGGTGATCGGGCCGCAGCGGGCGGAGTTCGCGGCTGCGATAGGGTGGTCGCCCGTTGTAGTGGGCCGCGTACTCGGCCAGGATCAGCCGCAGGTGTCGCTCACCGAAGATCAGCATCCGGTCGGTCACCTCCGTCCTGGCGGTGAGCACAAACCTTTCGGCATAAGCGTTCGCTCGAGGACTCCCGGGGCGGAATCTTCACCGCCTCGATACCGGCACTGGCCAGCACCGCGTCGAACGATTCGGTGAATTGCCGGGCCCGGTCGCGGACCAAGAACCGGAAGTCCGCGGCGCGGTCGCCGAGGTCCATGAGCAGGTTGCGGATCTGCTGGGTGGTCCACGGCCCGTCCGGATGCGCGGTCACCCCGAGGATGTGCACATAGCGGCTGCCGACCTCCATCACGAACAAGCAGTACAAGCGGCGGAGCGTCACTGCGCAGTCCATGTGGAAGAAGTCGACGGCAAGTATCGTCGCGGCTTGCGCGTGCAGGAACTGCTGCCAGGTGGTGTCGTGCGCCGTCTTGGAGCCGGAGGGATCCGCGGCGCCTTGAGGACCCGGCGGATCGTGGACGCGCTGACCCGGTGGCCGAGCTTGAGCAGCTCGCCCTGGATCCGCTGATACCCCAGCCTTGATTCTCGCTGGCGAGCCGCTCGATAAGCGCGGTGATCTCGGCGCTGACCGGTGGCCGTCCCGTCCGGTTCGGGTAGGTCCACTTCCTTCTGACCAAGTGGCGGTGCCACCGGAGCACGGTGCCGGGCGTGACCAGCCGGTGCAATCTGAGCCTTCCCGGCAGGAGCCGGATCAGCGCGGCGAGGACGGCGCGGTCGGCCCAGTCCAGCCGTGGCCGCGGAGTGGCGCGGCGCAGCACGGCGACCTCGTGCCGCAGCACCCGCAGCTCGGCGTTCTTTGGAGGCGGGTGACCGGCCGAGCAGGACCAGCCAGCCGCAGACCCGGATGAAGATGAGATAGAGCAGACGGAGGGACACGGGCGATCATCATGGCCTATCGGTAACCCGGCGTATCGCTGCAGCTCACAGGCCGTGCAGACCTCTGGCACCCCACAGCGTACCTGTAGCCTGGCGTAGAGAGTTGACGCTGGTCAGGGCTTCATCTTTGAGCACGACTGGTGCCCCCGGCTGGGATGGCAGCGGTACAGCACGGAAGTACAGCAACGCATACAGACAGGGGTAATCGCGCGGGGACGTGTGAGGACGGTGACCTGCACAGATGGACGCGGGTGGACGTGCTGCCGCCAGATGGCATGCAAGAGGTCAGCGGTTCGAGCCCGCTTAGCTCCACTGGTCAGAAGCGAAATTCGAACAAGTCGAACAGCGAGTACAGCAGGAAAGTACAGCAACGGCGGCCGCTTGGGCCGCCGTACGTGTGTTCGGATCGGGCATGTTCCTCTGGCTGGGGCTGCTGGCAGGACACCGGATTCCAGGTGCCTGACGGCGTTGGTCTGCCTGTCACCTGCGCAAATCGCTTTGTCATCGGTTCCGTGACTCTTGTCACCGCGTCACTACCCGGCCCTCCTGGAGGGCCATTCCTGCCAGCGACTGTTTGCCGCATTTGCAAGTAGTCCAGCCGCGCTGGCCGTCCTGGCGGTCCGGTCTACTCCCAGGAGCCAGCCGCCTGCTGGCCAGTGCGGCGCGTTCGCTGACAGCACGCTCGGCGCGTGGGCTAGGCGCGTCGCGCCGTTGGTGTCAGTCCCGCGCGGGGCCCACTGGTGCGCTGCGCCGCTCAGGCGCAGAGTCGCGCCGTGGCGCAGCCTCGGGCCTGTTGGCGCGCCTGGTCTCCCTGAGGTGCCTCATCGCTCAGGGGGTTCTCGGGGCGCGAACGCCGTGGTTGCGATGCGATTCAACCGCAACGAGATCGGCGACATCATGTCCGAGGTCGCTGCATACGGCACCGCAGTCAACCTCGAACCCATCCAGTCACCACCCCCCGAACCACTCCTGACGGGGAATGGGTCGGCCAGTGCAGGATCAGCCAGGCTCCATCGCTGGTCAACGATGCAGCCGCTACGAGTCCGGTTGAGCTGGACCCCGCTGACTTCACCCGCATCGCCTGAATAGTGGCCACCCAAGCGCGCGGAAGCCAACATGCAAGTCTTTGGCCTGGTTAGCGCCTGGACCTGCGGGTAGAGGCACGTGCTCACTGCAGCTTCGGGAGTGATGAAGCGGCCCGCGCCGGTTCCGTGAGCGGCGGGTTCCGGCTCCCGGAATGGGCGGCTGGCGCGGGCCGCGCTTCACGTGTACCCGGCCGGATTGGGCTATGCAGGGTTGGCCCGGGCACCTAGGTACGTCTCACCAGGGGCCGGTCTGCACGGCGGCGGCGAGCTGGACGGGTTCGCCGATCGTGACGCGCGGCTCGCGGGATTCGGCACTGGGAATCGCGCTGTGGTTGATGCTGTGCCGGGCTGCGGTCATCGGATCGGCGAGCTGCTGCTGGGTGACCTTCGCTTGGCGCCGAAGCTGGCGCAGCCTGCGGCCCGAGATGATGTCTGGGTGCCGTTTCAGGCTGGCCCCCTACCCTGACCGCCCTCCCTGGCTGGCCGGCTGGTCGTCTCCTGGCCGTGGCTGGGGAACCCAGCAGCAAGGAGTGCCTGGTCAGGCGGCTCGCCGCCGACGACGCACCTGGTGGCCCAGCCTCGGCGGGCCTCCGCCTACTCTTGGCCGGTTGTGGCTGCGGCTGGCCTGAAGGCTAGGTATTGCCGCGGCGAACGCGGCGTGTCGCCGGGTAAGCGGGCGTATCGTCAGCCTTCCCGCAAAGGCCTGGGGCCGGGGTCTCCCCCCCGTGCCCGGCCCCAGGCCACCGGCATGGGTGGTTCTGACTTCCGGCTGGGACGCGGCACCTGGGCGCATAACCTGCGGCAGTTCGCGCCGCGAGATCGCGGCCCACGTCTTCCCATTCATGCCCTGAAAGCGCAAAATGGGTAGGGCTAGGCGTGATCAAGCGCGCCGGAAGTCCCAGCGACTGTTTCGTTCGTTTCTCCAGCATTGAGGACTTCCGGTCGCCGGGAACTGCGGGCCGGCCAGCGCTTGCGGTTCACGTATGGGAATCCCGGCTTCAGGCAGGGAGGGCTCCCGTTTCCCGTACTGAAGTCTGGCCATAGAACTGGCCTGCTCGAACCCACGCCAGACACCGCGCAGGAATGCATCTTGGGATTCCCCTGCTGGCGCCAGTGGGGCTAGCGGGCTCATTGCGGCAGGCTGCGGTCGTGACCTGACAGATGGCGGCTGTGGATGTACGGGCGATCCCGGGGCTTGGGGAACGGCCAGCTAGGCCGGGGTTTTGGCGGCCATGTCGCCGGGCCGGACGACACCCGGCCGCACCACCTTGGTGTTCATCCCGCGTAGCCGCAGTTGCCGGCCGGTGCGGGAGTTGACAAACCGCATGGCCTCGGCGCCGAACCGCTCGACGAATTTCGCGCAGCCCAGATGCGGCACCTCGCTGACCTGCAAGACGGCCTGGCCGACCGTGAGCAGGCTGCCCGCTGGGAGATTGTCCACGCTCAGATCTAGGTCGAGGTAGATCTGGTCACCGGCCAGTAGCATCCGGTCCGTCCCGCCCGCGACCAGCGCGGCCACCCGGGCGTTCATCACCGTCACCTGCCGCTGCGGGTCAGCCGCCCCGTCCGGGGTGCTCGTGGTGCCGCGGGCCAGCCAATTGTCCCCAGCCAGCCCCACCACCTGGTCAAGCATCGCCTCGCCGGGCAGTTCCCGAACACCCACCGCCGGGCGGCAGACCACCAGGACAACCCGGCCCCGGTCGTGGGGGGAATCACGGACCTGGCCCAGCCCCGCCTCCAGGCGCTGACGCGACAGATGCTCCATGACCCGATTCTCGCTGCCCGGCCGCCGCCCTGGCGAACGGATATCCGCAGCCCGGAGCCACCCATGTGCTGGCGGCCACGCCCATACCTCGCCACGGCGCACGGGCACCACCACGTCCCGCTGAGCCGTGCCGCAGACCAGCGGAAGGCGGCAAAGTAGCGCGTTGTCCGGCGGGGTGGTCCGGCGTGGTCGGCAGGCGCAGCCGGGCTGCTACCGTGCCCGGCATGCCCACCGCGCGGGTCAACGGCATCACCATGTGCTACGAGCAGCACGGTGCGGGAGAGCCGT
>DASXIN010000144.1:0-5616 GCA_036497945.1 Streptosporangiaceae bacterium
AGACCTGGGCGGCACCGCCGCCTGCGAGCATGCTGTCGTCGGGATGCGGGACCAGCCGGAGCAGGCTGGCGCGGGCCTGCAGGACCGCCTGCTGGGCCTCCTGCCGGGCGGCGAGCAGGGGCCGCACCGGCTCCGCGCGCCAGGCCGCGGCCAGCTGCGCGGCCCGCAGGTCATGTCCGGGCCGGGATGCCTCGTGCTCGGCGAGCCGCCGCAGCGCCTCGGTCAGCCTGCTCATCAGCCGGGCCTGCTGCTGCTGCCGCTCGCAGGCGTCCCGGCGGGCCCCGGTGTCGGTCACCGCAACGTCGAGGCCCGCGGCCCTGACCGCCAGGTCCTCGGCGAGATCCGCAGCCACCTGCTTCAGGCGGGTGGCCCGCTCCGGGCCGGGCAGCTCCAGCAGGCCCGCGCGCGCCGCGGCGTCCAGGCCGGCGGCCTCGACCGCGGCCGACACCGCGGCGCGGATCGCTTCCCCGGCCTCGCCGCACTGCTTGACCGCGGCGGCGCGGCGGCGGTCCAGCTCGGCCGTGATCCGGTCGTAGAGCTGGGTACCGAACAGCTTGCTGAGCAGCACCCGCCGCTCGTCGTCCGCGGCCTGCAGGAACTTCGCGAACTGCCCCTGTGGCAGCAGCATCACCTGGGTGAACTGGGCCCGGTTGAGGCCGATGAGCTCGGTGATCATCTCCCCGGCCTCGGCCTTGTTCGCGGACAGGCTGACCCACCCGCCACCCTCATGGCGCTGCAGGTGCACGTGGGCGGCCTCGGTGGTGAAGCCGCTCCCCCGCCGCTTCGGCCGCTGGTGCTCGGGCACCCGGGTCAGCCGGTGCCGGACGCCGCGGACCGAGAACTCCAGGGTGACCGAGGGCTCGGCGTCCGGAGCGGCGAAATGCGAGCGCAGCCGGTCCTCGGCGGACTCGTCGCCGGCCAGCCCGCCGTACAGCGCGAACGTGATGGCGTCCAGGATCGTGGTCTTGCCGGACCCGGTCGGCCCTTCGAGCAGGAACAAGCCGCTGGCGGACAGCCGGCTGAAGTCGATCCGCTGCGCGCGGGCGTACGGGCCGAACGCGGTCAGCTCCAGGCTGTGCAGCCGCATCAGGCCGCCGACTCGGCGTGCTGCGCAGCCTCGACGGCCGCGCGGAGCACGGCGCGGTGCGTGTCATCGGCCAGGCCGCCGCTGGTGAAGTCCACGAACAGGCAGCAGATCTCGACCGGGTCACTCGCCGCCGCCAGCCGCTCCAGGTCGGCCCCGGATGCGGTCAGCAGCCCGTCCGGCGCGAAGTCCAGGACCAGCGTGTGCGGCCACTTCTCGCGCAGCCGTTCCATCGGGGCGGACGGCCGCACGGTGTCGGTAAGCACAACCTTGACCCATGAACCAGCCAGGTCTGCGAGATCAGTGCCGGCCCCGGGTTGGCCAGCACCGGCCAGCAGGTCGTCCAGCCTGCCGCGGACCTCCCGCAGCGGCCGGGGCACCGGCGCGGGCAGCAGGGTGGCCGACGCCTGGCCTGCCGCGTCGATGTCGACCAGGGTGACGGACTTGACGTGGTCTTTCTCTGAGAACGAGAACGCCAACGGCGAGCCGGAATAGCGGATCAGCGGGCTTGCGAGGCAGCCGGGCGGCGGCCCGGCCCGCTGCGCGCCGTGCAGGTGGCCGAGGGCCACGTAGCTGAACCCGGCGAACACGGCGGCCGGCACGTCGGCCACGCCGCCGACCCGGATGTCGCGCTCGGATTCGGCGGGCTGCCCGCCGGTGACGAAGGCGTGCGCCGCGACCACGGTGCGGCGGACCCCCCGGGCCCCGGCGTCCGCCCTGATCCGCCGGGCCGCCTCGGCCAGCACCGCCTCGTGCGTCCGGTCCGCCACCCCGAGGTCGGCCATGACCGCATCGGGCAGCAGGTAGGGCACGCCGTACACGGCCACCGGGCCATGCTCGTCCGCCAGCAGCACCGGCCGGGCCAGGTCGGCCACCGCGGTGCGCAGGTGGATGCCCGCCGCCTCGCTGAGCCCGGCGCCGAAGCCCAGCCGGACGGCGGAGTCGTGGTTGCCGCTGGTCAGGATCACCGGGATGCGGGCCTGCGCGAAGCGCAGCAGGGTCGCGTCGAGCAGCCGGACCGCGTCGACCGGGGGCACCGCGCGGTCGTAGATGTCCCCCGCCACCACCACGGCACCGGCCTGCTGGCGGACGGCCTCACCGAGCAGCCAGCGCAGGAAATCGTCCTGGGCGGGCAGCAGGTTCTCGCCGTGCAGCGTGCGCCCCAGATGCCAGTCCGAGGTGTGGATCAGTCGCATCGCACCGCCGTGGACTCTCCCTCCTGACTGGCCGCGCCGGACCGGCCGGCGGATCGGTGGGATCGTGACGTTCGCCATGATGCCGGACGGGCGCGGCATCCTCGGTGATCCCGGTCCCGTCCGCGTGTCGCCGTCATCCGGCCGCTGCGGGACCGCGACCTGGTCGTTACCGGGCCGGATTTGCCGCATGCCGGGCCGGCTCGTGGGATGCTCATCGGGCGGGCTGCAAACGTGTGCTTGGGGGTGCGGCCTGCGCCATGGGGAACGAGAGCAACGGGGAAGTCGTGAGCGGGCGGCTGATCGCTGCGCCACGAAATGGGGTGATGGCAGATGCCGGGGGAAGGTTCTCCCGCGCCCGTCGGCCGCCGTCGGATGACCACCCGGGCTGAGCTCGAGCAGGTGGCGTTCGGACTGTTTGACCGGCAGGGCTTCGAAGGGACCACGGTCGGGGACATCGCACGGGCCGCCGGGATCGGGCGGCGCACGTTCTTCCGCTACTTCGCCTCGAAGAACGATGTGCCGTGGGGTGGTTTCGAGGAACGGCTGGAGCAGATGCGCTGGCGGCTGGCGGGCTGCCCGCCGCAGACCCCGATGACCGAGGCCATCCGGCTGGGCCTGATCACGTTCAACCAGATCCCGCCCGGCCAGGAGGGCTGGCACCGGCGGCGGCTGGAGCTGATCCTGCGGGTGCCCGCGTTACAGGCCCACTCCACGCTGCGCTACGCCGCCTGGCGGCAGGTGATCGCGGAGTTCGTGGCCGGCCGGACCGGGCAGCCGCCCGACTCGCTGCTGCCGGTCACCCTGGGCTACGCGGTGCAGGGCCTGCTCGTGGCGGCCTGCGAGCAGTGGCTGGCCGGCGCGGACACCGACCTCGGGCGGCTCATCGATGCCGCGGTGCACGGCCTGGCCTCGGCGTTAGGGACGGCGTAAACGGCACGGCACGGCGTGAACGCTAGAGCTGGCCCACGTCCGTGACCCGCAGGACGGCCTGGCCGGCCTCTTCGGAGGCGGCCAGGTCCACCTGCGCGGAGATGCCCCAGTCGTGGTCCCCGGCCGGGTCGTCGAAGATCTGCCGCAGCGTCCAGGCCTGCGCGCCCTCGTCGATGATGAGCAGCGCGGGCCCGCGGGCGTCCGGCCCGGTGCCGATCTCGTCGTGCACGTCGAAGTACGGCTCGACGGCGGCCTCCCACGCCTCGGCGTCCCAGCCGTCCTCCGCGTCCAGCTGGCCCAGCTCGTCGTAGTGGCCGAGCGCGGCCAGCTCGACCCGGCGGAACAGCGCGTTGCGGACCAGCACCCGGAACGCGCGGACGTTGCGGGTGACGGCCGGTGGCCCCGCCTCGGCCTGGCTGACCAGGACGCCGGACGGGTCGCGCAGCTGCTCCCACTCATCCAGCAGGCTGGAGTCGACCTGGCGGACCAGCTCACCCAGCCACTCGATGAGGTCGGTGAGTTCCTCGGTCTTGGCCTCGTCCGGGACGGTGTTCCGGAGCGCCTTGTAGGCGTCGGCCAGGTAGCGGAGCACCAGGCCCTCCGAGCGTGACAGCCCGTAGAAGCCGACATACTCCACGAAGGTCATGGCCCGCTCGTACATGTCACGGACCACGGACTTGGGGGCCAGGGCGTAGTCGGCGACCCACGGGTGGCCCCGCCGGTACATGTCGTACGCGGCCTCCAGCAGGTCGTCCAGGGGCCTGGGGTAGCTGACCGACTCCAGCAGGTCCATCCGGGTGTCGTAGTCGAGTCCGTCGGCCTTCATCTGCGCGACGGCGTCGCCGCGTGCCTTGAACAGCTGGGCGGACATCACCGTCCTGGGGTTATCCAGGGTCGCCTCGATGACCGACACCACATCCAGCGGGTAGGACGGCGACTCGCGGTCCAGCAGGTCGATCGCGGCCAGGGCCAGCGGGGACAGCGGCTGGTTCAGCGCGAAGTCAAACTGGAGGTCCACGGTGAGCCGGACCTGGCGGCCTTCGGCGTCCGGTTCGTCCAGCCGCTCTACCACTCCCCCGGCCAGCAGCGCCCGGTAGATGGCGATGGCCTGGTGGATGTGCCGGCGCTGCGCGGCCCGGTCCTCGTGGTTGTCGGTGAGCAGGTGCCGCATGGCGGTGAACGCGTCACCCGGCCGGCTGATCACGTTCAGCAGCATGGCGTGGCTGACCTTGAAGCTGGAGGTGAGCGGCTCGGGGTCGGCGGCGACCAGCCGCTCGTAGGTGGGCTGGCCCCAGGCGATGAACCCCTCCGGCGGCTTCTTGCGAACCACCTTGCGCCGCTTCTTCGGGTCATCGCCGGCCTTGGCCAGCAGGCGCTCGTTTTCCACCACGTGCTCGGGGGCCTGCACCACCACCCGGCCGGTGGTGTCGAATCCGGCCCGGCCGGCCCGGCCCGCGATCTGGTGGAATTCACGGGCCTGCAGCAGGCGGGTCTTCGACCCGTCGTACTTGGACATCGCGGTGAACAGGACCGTGCGGATCGGCACGTTGATCCCCACGCCCAGGGTGTCCGTGCCGCAGATGACCTTCAGCAGCCCGGCCTGGGCCAGGGTCTCGACCAGCCGCCGGTACTTGGGCAGCATCCCGGCGTGATGCACCCCGATCCCGTGCCGGACCAGCCGGGACAGCGTTTTCCCGAAGCCGGCGGTGAACCGGAAGCCGCCGATCAGCGCGGCGATCTCGTCCTTCTCCGCGCGGGAGCAGACGTTGACGCTCATCAGCGCCTGGGCCTGCTCGAGCGCCGCGGCCTGGGTGAAGTGAACCACGTAGATGGGGGCCTGGTGGGTGCTGAGCAGCTCCTCCAGGGTCTCGTGCAGCGGGGTGATGACGTAGGAGTAGGTGAGCGGTACCGGGCGCTCGGCGGACTGGACGACGGCGGTCGGCCGCCCGGTGCGCCGGGTCAGGTCGGACTCGAACCGGGTGACGTCGCCGAGGGTCGCCGACATCAGCACGAACTGGACCCGCGGCAGCTCAATGATCGGCACCTGCCAGGCCCAGCCACGGTCGGGGTCGGCGTAGAAGTGGAACTCGTCCATCACGACCTGGCCGACGTCCGCGGCGGCACCGTCCCGCAGCGCGATGCTGGCCAGCACCTCGGCGGTGCAGCAGATGATCGGCGCGGTGGCGTTGACGCTGGCGTCGCCGGTCATCATGCCCACCTTGGCCGGGCCGAAGGCGGCGCACAGGGCGAAGAACTTCTCCGAGACCAGGGCCTTGATCGGCGCGGTGTAGAAGGAGCGGCGGCCGTCGGCCAGCGCCGCGAAGTGCGCCCCGGTGGCGACCAGGCTCTTGCCCGAGCCGGTCGGGGTGGAGAGGATCACGTTGGCCCCGGACACCACCTCGATGA
>DASXIN010000145.1:0-13232 GCA_036497945.1 Streptosporangiaceae bacterium
CTGCGCCCACGTCGTCTCGTGGCCCTGGCCCTGACCCCTGGCGCCGGTGCGGACGATGGCCTTTCCGGTCATGTGCACCTTGAGCTCGGCCGAGTCGAACATCTTGATGCCGAGGATGTCGTACTCACGGCTGTTCCCGGCCCCGAGCGGCTCGGTCATCGTGGAGATGCCGAGACCCAGCAGCCGCCCGCGCGAGCGCGCGTCCGCCTGCTGCTGCCGGAAGTTCTCGTAGTCGATTGCCTTCAGCCCCACGTCCAGGCACTTGGCGTACTGGCAGGAGTCGGTCAGGAAGCCGAACGGGGTGCGGTGCGGGAAGTCCTCGTCGGCGACGAAGTTCATCCGGCGGAACTCGGCCTGGTCCAGGCCCAGGTCGTCGGCGGCCGCCTGCATCATCCGTTCCTGGAAGAACATCGCCTCGGTGACCCGGAACGAGCACCGGTAGGCCACCCCGCCGGGGGCCTTGTTGGTGTACACGCCGCGCGCGGTCAGGTGGGCCACCGGGATGTCGTAGGCGGCGAACGCCGAGTGCATCAGGCCGATCTTGAACTTGCTCGGCTGTGCGTCGGAGAAGAACGCGCCGTGGTCAGCGTCGGTGTGCATCCGGACGGCCAGGATCTTGCCGTCCTGGCGCAGCGCCATCTCGCCGTCCAGGTAGACGTCCCGGGCGAACCCGGTCGAGATCAGGTTGCCGGACTTGTCCTCGATCCACTTCACCGGCCGTTCCAGCAGGATGGAGGCCAGGATCGAGCAGACGTAGCCCGGGTAGACCGGCACCTTGTTGCCGAACCCGCCGCCGATGTCCGGCGAGATGATCCGGATCATGTGCTCGGGCAGCTCGGCCACCAGCGCCACCGCGGCCCGGATGATGTGCGGCGCCTGGGTGGTCATGTACACGGTGAGCTTCGAGGTGGCCCGGTTGAAGTCGGCGATGGACCCGCAGCACTCGATGGGCGACGGGTGCGAGCGCGGGTAGTGCAGCCGCAGCTTGGACACCACGTCGGCGGCCGCGAACGCGGCCTCGGTGCCCGCCGCGTCGCCGACTTCCCAGTCGTAGATGACGTTGCCGGCCTGGTTCTCCTTGTCGTCCCGGATGACCGGGGCGCCGTCCGCCGTCGCCTGCACCGGGTTCACGATGGCCGGCAGTGGCTCGTAGTCGACGTCGATGGCCTCGCACGCGTCCTTGGCGATGTACGGGTCGTCGGCGATCACGCAGGCCACTTCCTGGCCCTGGAAACGCACCTTGTCGGTGGCCAGCACCGCCTGGGTGTCGTAGGACAGCGTCGGCATCCAGGCCAGGTTGCGGGTGGCCATCATCTCGCCGGTGAGTACCAGGTGCACGCCGGGGATGTCCCACGCCTTGCTGGCGTCGATGGACTTGATCCGGGCGTGCGCCAGCGGGCTGCGCAGGATCTCCATGTGCAGCATGCCGGGCAGCGTGATGTCGTCGGTGTAGTTGCCCTTGCCCCGGATGAACCGGCTGTCCTCGACCCGCTTGCGGCTCGCGCCCAGCCCGCCGATCTTGATCTCGTCGACTGCCTGTGACACTGCCCTAGTCCTTCTCTCCGGGGGGCTCCGGGGGGTCGTCCCCCCGGGCAGGTACTGCTCGGAGCTTGTCGGCCGCCCACAGCACCGACTTCACGATGTTCTGGTAGCCGGTGCAGCGGCAGAGGTTGCCGGACAGTGCCCAGCGGACGTCCTCCTCGCTGGGGTCCGGGTTCTCGTCCAGCAGGGCCTTGGCCGCCATCATCATGCCCGGCGTGCAGAACCCGCACTGCAGGCCGTGCTCCTCGCGGAACCCCTCCTGCAGCGGGTGCAGTTCGGCCGGCCCGGCCAGCCCTTCCACCGTGCTGATCTCGTGCCCGTCCGCCTGCACGGCCAGCATCGTGCAGGACTTCACCGGCCGCCCGTCCACCAGCACGGTGCACGCGCCGCAGTTGGTGGTGTCGCATCCCATATGCGTACCGGTCAGCCCCAGGCCACGGCGGATCAGGTGGGCCAGCAGCAGCCGCGGCTCGACCTCGGCGATCATCTTCTGCCCGTTGATGCTGAACTTGATCCGGCGGACCGGTACCTCGGTGGTCTCATCACCGGAGTCCTCATAGACGACGGTCATCTCAGGCTGCCCTCTCCTCCGGCACGTCGCGGCTGAGGATGCGGACGACGAACGTGCGCACCATGTGCCGCTTGTACTCCGCGCTGCCGCGGTGGTCGGTCCGTGGCCGGGCCGCCGCCGCGGCCAGGTCCGCGGCCCGCCCGATGGACTCGGCGGTCAGCGGCTGCCCGGTCAGCGCCTGGGCCGCCTCGGTGGCCGCGATCGTCGAGCCGCCCACCCCGGTCAGCGCGACGCCGGCCCGGGTCACCGTGTCGCCGCTGGTTTCCACCGCGACGGCCACGCCGACCGTGGCGAAGTCGCCGACCCGGCGCTCCAGCTTCAGGTAGCCGCCGGACCGGGTGCCCTGCGCGGCCGGGATGACCGCTTCCACCGCGATCTCGTCCGGGGCCAGCACGTTCTCGAACGGCCCGGTGACGAAGTCGGCCAGCGGGATGGCGCGCCGCCCGGCCGGTCCCTGGGCCAGCACTGAGCCGCCCAGTGCGGTCACCACCGACGCCCAGTCGCCCTGCGGGTCGGCGTGGCACAGTGAGCCGACCAGGGTGCCCCGGGTGCGCACGATGGGGTCGGCGATCAGCGGTGCGGCCGCCGCCATGGTCGGCTGGCTGCTCTTGAGCAGGTCCGAGCGCTCTAGGTCGGCGTGCCGGCACAGCGCGCCGATGCGCAGCGTGCCGTCCGGGTCGGCCCGGTGGTAGTCCAGCCCGGGCACGTTGTTGATGTCCACCACCAGGTCCGGCGCGGCGAAGCGCAGCTTCATCAGCGGGACCAGGCTCTGCCCGCCGGCCAGCACTTTCGCGTAGTCCCCGCCGTCATGCAGCAGGGTGATCGCTTCGCCCAGCGACCGGGGTGCTTCGTAGCGGAACCGGGATGGGTACATCAGATCAGTCCGATTCCGGGTCGGGGATGGCCACCGGCAGGGTGTCTTCGTCCGGGTCCGGCCGGGGCTCCTGGTGCGGCGGCCACGGCCCGGCCACCGGCTGACCAGCGATCTTCAGGTAGTCCATCAGCTCGGGCCAGGCCCACACGGTGGGGCTCTTCCCGGTCTTCGGCGTGTGCTCGACCAGTTCGAACAGCCGGGGATTGCCCCGGCTGTGCCCGTCGGACTCAATGCGCATCTGCACGCTCCCTTGCGCGAAGTCAGCTGGGAGTCACTTGACCGCCATGATCGGTCGCGTTACGAACCTAGTGCAACTGGCGAATAAGGGGATGCTTAACTAGCTCCAGATGGTGACATACACGGGAGGCCGGAACCGGGACGGCGGGACGCCCGCCGCGGGTGAGCGCATCAATTGCATAGCTTCTGGCGTGCTAAGGAACCGGCGCAGCGAGCTGGCGGCCGTGCTGCGGTGCTGGCGCTCCAGCAAGGTCGCGTGCCAGCACGCGCTGACCGGGGCACCCGGCACCTCGACCAGGGACAGCTCACCGCGGCGCAACTGCTGGGCGACCAGGTGCTCGACCGCCGGGGCCACGCCGGCGCCGTCCGCGGCGGCGGCCCACGCCGCGGTCTGGTTGGGGAACACCCGGATCATGCTGTCCGGCACCCGGAGCGCGGCCAGCAACTGCCCGGTGTCGCTGCCCGGGTCGGTGCCGGCCGGGTCGACCAGCCAGCGCCACTGATGCGGGGCACCATGCAGCCGGGGCTGCGCCGCCGTGATCACCACCAGGCGGTAGCGGAATACCGGCTCGCTGACCACCGGCAGCGCCGGGTCGCTGATCACCTCCGGCCCAATGGCCAGGTCGGCCAGCCGGTTGGCCACCAGCACGCCCATCTCGTTGCTCACCGCCACCCCGGCGGATACCTCCAGCGCGCCGGCGAACCGCCGGGTGAACGCCTCCATCAATGGGCTGACCACGAACTCGGCCAGCGTGGACGTGGCCACCACGCGGAGCTGCTCCGGCGCCCCCTGGGCGGCCCGGACCGCGGCGTGCGCCTCGGCGCCGAGCACCACGATCTGCGACGCGGTGGCCAGCAGCCGGGAGCCGCCCGGGGTCAGCGTCATGCCGCTCGGCCCGCGGCTGACCAGCTGGTCACCCAGGTGCTGGCGGAGCGCGGTGAGCGCCTGGGACACCGCCGACTCGCTGACTCCCAGGGCACTCGCCGCCGAGGTTACCGAGCCCAGTCTGGCCACCAAGACGAACGCGTTGAGCTGAGTCAGGGTCATAACAGGTCTGATTATGCTCGCCAGACGGGCCTGCTCGTAAACTGCGAACGGATCAGCGAGGGAGGCCGGATGCAGGTCCCGGCGCACGTCGAGTACGAAAAGGCCGCCAGCGTGGAGCACGCGCTCACCCTGCTGGCCCGGTTCGGGCCGGAATCGCGCATCCTGGCCGGCGGGCACAGCCTCATCCCGATGATGAAACTCCGGCTGGCCCAGCCGGAGACGTTGATCGACATCAACGGCCTGACCGAGCTGAGCTATATCCGGGTTGGGCCGGTCGGCTCCGCCGACCTCGGCGCGGAGCGGCGATCGGGGGCCGGGGGTTCCGGGGGTAGTCCCCCGGGGAAGCAGAGCGGGGGGTCGCCCCCCCGGGACGGCACTGAGCTGAAGATCGGCGCGCTCGCGCGGCACGCGGAACTGCTGGCCGACCCGGCGGCCGGCCAGCACTTCGCCATCCTGCACGACGCGGAGCGGGTCATCGCCGACCCGATCGTGCGGAGCTGGGGCACGGTCGGCGGCTCGCTGTGCCAGGCCGACCCGTCCGAGGACCTGTCCGCCGCGTTCGCCGCGCTCAAGGCGACGATGGTGATCCGGCATCCGGACGGCAGCCGGACGGTGCCCGCCCGGGACTTCCACACCGGGCCGTACGAGACCGTGGTCGCGCCGGGCGAGCTGCTCAGCGAGATCCGGGTGCCGATCCGGCCCGGCGGCGGCAGCGCGTACCAGAAGGTGGGCCGCCGGGTGGGCGATTGGCCGGTCGGCGCGGTGGGCGCGGCGCTGTGGCTGGATGGGGACGGCAGTACGATCGCCGACGCCGGCATCGGGCTGACCGCGGTGGGCGCAGCGCATTTCGCCGCGGCCGAGGCCGAGGAGTTCCTCCGCGGCGCGCCGGCCACCGAGGAGAGCTTCGCCCGGGCCGGCCAGATCGCGGCCGAGCACTGCCGCCCGGTCTCCGACCAGCGCGGCCCGGCCGACTACAAGCGCCACCTGGCTCAGGAGCTGACCATCCGGGCGCTGCGCCGGGCGCTGGCCCGGGTGGCAGGGGACGCCTGACGTGCAGATCACCGTGACGGTCAACGGGACTGGCTACACCCGGGAGGTGGAGGCGCGGCTGCTGCTCATCCACTTCCTGCGTGACGAGCTGCGGCTCACCGGCTCACACTGGGGCTGCGACACGTCCAACTGCGGGGCCTGCGTGGTGTGGCTGGACGGCACGCCGGTGAAGTCCTGCACGGTGCTGGCCGCGATGGCCGACGGGCACCAGGTGCGCACGGTGGAGGGGCTGGCAATGAAGGGGGCAGGGGAGGCGGGTGGGGGCCAGCTCGACCCGGTGCAGCAGGGCTTCGCCGAATGCCACGGGCTGCAATGCGGGTTCTGCACGCCGGGCATGATGATGACAGCCCGCTGGCTGATCGACCACAACCCGGCGCCCACCCCGGCGGAGATCCGCGAGGCGCTGTCCGGCCAGCTCTGCCGGTGCACCGGTTACGAGAACATCGTCCGCTCCGTGCTGTGGGCGGCAGCTCTAGTCCGGGGGGACGACCCCCCTGGACCCCCCGCCGCGCCGGCGAAGCCTGAGGAAGCGACGTGAGCGCGTACGGGCGGGTGCCGCGCAAAGAGGACGCGCGGTTCGTCCGCGGGCTGGGCACGTTCACCGACGACGTCGCGCTGCCCGGGATGCTGCACGGGGCCATCCTGCGCAGCCCGCTGGCGCACGCCCGGATCACCTCGGTGGACACCGCCGCGGCCGAGGCGCATCCCAAGGTCCGCGCGGTCATCACCGGCGCCATGCTGGAACAGCGCCAGCTGGCCTGGATGCCCACCCTGTCCCGGGACGTGCAGGCCGTGCTGGCCACCGACAAGGTCCGCTTCCAGGGTCAGGAAGTGGCGTTCGTGGTGGCCGAGGACGCGTACGCGGCCCGGGACGCACTCGAGCTGATCGATGTGGAGTACGAGCCGCTGCCGGTGGTGGCCGACGCGACCCGGGCGCTGGACCCGGGCGCCCCGGTGATCCGCGACGACCGGGCCGGGCAGCAGGACAACCACATCTTCGACTGGTCGGCCGGGGACCAGGCGGCGACCGACGCGGTGTTCGCCGCGGCCGACGTGATCGTCCGCCAGGACATGCTCTACCCGCGCTCGCACCCGGCCCCGCTGGAGACCTGCGGCACGGTCGCCGACTTCGACCCGGTGTCCGGGAAGCTGACCGTGTGGTGCACCAGCCAGGCGCCGCACGCGCACCGCACCATGTACGCGCTGCTGGCCGGGCTGCCCGAGCACAAGATCAGGATCATCTCGCCGGACATCGGCGGCGGGTTCGGCAACAAGGTGCCGATCTACCCGGGTTACCTGTGCGCCGTGGTCGGCTCGATGCTGACCGGCAAGCCGGTCAAGTGGGTGGAAGACCGGTCGGAGAACCTGATGTCCACCGCGTTCGCCCGGGACTATCACATGCACGGGGAGATCGCGGCCACCCGGGACGGCCGGATCCTCGGCCTGCGGGCCCAGGTGCTGGCCGATCACGGCGCGTTCAACGGCTCGGCCCAGCCGACCAAGTTCCCGGCCGGGTTCTTCCACATCTTCACCGGCTCCTATGACCTGCGGGCCGCGCACTGCACGGTCACCGGCGTGTACACGAACAAGGCCCCCGGCGGCGTGGCCTACTCGTGCTCGTTCCGCATCGCCGAAGGGGTGTACCTGGTCGAGCGGATGGTCGACCTGCTCGCCGCCGAGCTGGGCCGGGACCCGGCCGAGCTGCGGATGCAGAACCTGCTCCGGCCCGAGCAGTTCCCCTACACCGGCCCGACCGGCTGGGAGTACGACTCCGGCGACTACCCACGGGCGCTGCGGCTTGCCCTGGACATGGCGGGCTACGACAAGCTGCGCCGCGAGCAGGCCGAGAAGCGCGAGCGCGGCGAGCACATGGGCATCGGGCTGAGCTTCTTCACCGAGGGCGTGGGAGCCGGCCCGCGCAAGCACATGGACATTCTCGGCCTGGGCATGGCCGACGGCGCGGACCTGCGGGTGCACCCCACCGGCACCGCCGTGCTGGGCATCTCCTGCCAGACCCAGGGGCAGGGGCACGAGACCACGTTCGCCCAGCTCGTCGCCGAGGAACTGGGGCTGTCCCCGGCGGACGTCGAGGTGGTGCATGGGGACACCGACCGGACCCCGTTCGGCCTGGGCACGTACGGGTCCCGGTCCACCCCGGTGTCCGGGGCGGCCGCCGTGGTGGCGGCCCGCAAGGTCCGCGAGCGGGCCCGGATCGTGGCCGCGGCCATGCTGGAAGCCGCGCCCGAGGACCTGGAGTGGGCCAGCGGCCGGTGGCAGGTGCGCGGCGACCCGGAGCAGGGCCGGACCATCGCCGAGATCGCGATGGCCGCGCACTCCGGGCTGGAGCTGCCGGACGGGGTGGACGGGCACCTGGACGCGGGCACCGTGTACAACCCGCCCAACCTGACCTACCCCTACGGCGCGTACATCTGCGTGGTCGACCTCGACCCGGGCACCGGCGAGGTCCGGGTGCGCCGGTTCGTCGCGGTGGACGATTGCGGGGTCCGGATCAACCCGATGATCGTGGAGGGGCAACTGCACGGCGGGCTGGCCGACGGCGTCGGGATGGCGCTGATGCAGGCCATCACGTACGACACCGAGGGGAACTGCCTGGCCGGGTCGTTCATGGACTACCTGCTGCCCACCTCGGTGGAGTGCCCGTCCTGGGAACTCGGCGAGACCGTCACGCCGTGCCCGCACCACCCGGTCGGGGCCAAGGGCGTCGGCGAGTCGGCCACCGTCGGCTCCCCCGCCGCCGTGGTCAACGCGGTCATGGACGCGCTCCGCCCGTTCGGCGTCCGGCACGCCGACATGCCGCTCACCCCGGCCAACGTCTGGTCGGCCATGCAGGGCCGCCCGGTGCGTACCGATCTCGCCGCGAGCTGATCCGGGCTTCGGCGGCATGTCATTTCGCAGGCGAGGCGGGGCGCGCCGAAGGCGTGTGCTCGCGGAGCCGGCGTTCGGCGCGAAGCGGCGAGCGGGGGGTCCAGGGGGGTCGCCCCCCCGGACAAATACAGCATGATAGGAGCTATGCAGGACACGAGCGGGAACGGCGGCATCGCGAACCGGCTGCCCGACGTTGCCACCCTGATGCGCGATCTGGACGCGGCCGGCTACCTGGCCGACGACCCGCTCGGCGTCGCGCTGTTCCTGGCCGCCCGGATGGGGCAGCCCATCCTGCTCGAAGGCGAGCCCGGGGTGGGCAAGACCGAGGCGGCCAAGGCGCTGGCCAGCGCGCTGGACACGCCGCTGATCCGGTTGCAGTGCTACGAGGGGCTGACCGCGGCCGAGGCGCTGTACGAGTGGAACTACCCGCGCCAGTTGCTGGCCATCCGGCTGGCCGAAGCCCGCGGCGAGCAGTTGCGTGACGCCGACCTGTTCAGCGCGGACTACCTGCTGGCCCGCCCGCTGCTGGCCGCGCTGGACCACCCAGGCCCGCGCCCCGCCGTGCTGCTCATCGACGAGGTGGACCGGGGCGACGACGAGTTCGAGGCGTTCCTGTTCGAGTTGCTGGCCGAGGCCGCGGTGACCATCCCGGAATTGGGCACCCGCCGGGCCGCCTATCCGCCGGTCGTGGTGCTCACCTCCAACCGGACCCGGGACCTGCACGACGCGCTGAAGCGGCGCTGCCTGTACCACTGGATCGAGTACCCGGACACCGAGCGGGTGGCGGCCATTATCCGCCGCCGGGTGCCGGCCGCGGCCGCCCCGCTGGCCAGCGAGGTAGCCAGCCGCATCGCCCGGTTGCGCGGGCTGGACCTGGCCAAGCCCCCCGGGGTGGCCGAGGCCATCAGCTGGGCCGAAGCGCTGGTCGTGCTGGGCGCAGACCGCATCGATGAGGTGGCGGCCGAGCAGACAGCCGGCGTTGTGCTGAAGTATTCCGAGGACCTGCAGGTGCTCCGGGCCGCAGGTTTCGCCGCCGCGGCCAGCGATGGTGACTGAGGATCTGGCCCTGCTCGCCGCGCGGTTCGGCGCGGCGCTGCGCGGCGCGGGCGTGCCCGCCGACCCGGCGCGCTGCCAGCGGTTCGCCGCCGCGGTGACGGTGGCCCGGCCGGCCAGCCGGTACCAGCTGTACCTGTGCGCGCTGGCCACGCTGGTCAGCGGGCAGGCCCAGGTGGAACCGCTGCGCCGGGTGTTCGAGGAGATGTTCGGCGGGACCGGTGCGGACGCGGCGCCGCCGGACGGGCCGGACCTGCCGCGGCCGGGCCGGGCGGTGCCGGATGACCTGCTGGCCGAGGCGGCGCGGGCGGCCCAGCAGCACGGGCTGCCGGGTGCGGACGGCCAGCCGGACGGCGCGGCGCCGGACGGGACGGGCGCGGCTGGCCCGGGCGGCACCCAGCGGGTCCCGGTGGCCGACGGCGAGGCGGGACCGGAGGACGAGGACGGGGCGGGGTTCCCGGCGCTGGCCAGCCGGGCGGAACGGCTGGCCGGCACCGACTTCGCCGAGCTGACCCCGGCGGAACTGGGCGCGCTGGCCGGGCTGATGCGCAAGCTCACCCTGGCCGTGCCGCAGCGCCGATCGCGGCGGCAGCAACCCACCAGTCGCGGCAAGCACACCGACCTGCGCAGCACGCTGCGCCAGGCGCGGCGGACCGGCGGGCACCCGCTGCGGCTGGCCCGGCGCGCGCCGGCCATGCGGCCGCGGCAGCTGATCGTGCTGTGTGACATTTCCGGGTCGATGGAGCCGTACGCGCGGGCCATGCTGCAACTGCTGTACTGCGCGGCCGGCGGGGCCGAGGCCGAAGTGTTCACGTTCGCCACCCGGCTGACCCGGCTCACCCCGGCCCTCGCGCACATGTCGCCTGAGCAGGCCCTGCAGCGGGCCGGCCAGGCCGCGCCGGACTGGCTGGGCGGGACCCGGATCGGGGCCGCGCTGCAGGAGTTCAACGACACCCGGGGGCGGCCCGGCCTGGCCCGCGGCGCGGTCGTGCTGATCATCTCGGACGGCTGGGACACCGGCGACCCGGCCGTGGTGCGCCGCGAGATGCAGCGGCTGTCCCGGGTGGCGCACCGGATCATCTGGGTCAACCCGCGGACCAAGAGCGAGCACTACCGTCCGCTGGCGGGCGGCATGGCCGCGGCGTGGCCGTTCTGCGACGCGGTGGTCAGCGCGCATTCGGTGCACGCTCTGGACGAGCTCACCGGAGCGCTGGCCCGCCCGTCCCGGCACCGCCCCTCGTCCGTCGACGCCACCCGGAGGTTTACCGGTTCGGCCAAAACGTCCATTAAGCACGGCAACTAAAGCGCCGCCAAGTATTCAATTGCGGTGCCCGGAGTTTTCCGCATTCCCACAATGGGCCGTGATACGTTCGTTATCCGAGTTCATCTGGAGTGAGCCGACATGTCCTTCCTGCTCGAGGACGACTACCCCGGGGCGGACCGGCCGCGGACCGCCGCCTGGCGTCAGCCTTCCCCGCAGCAGCCGTGGCCGGAGCAGCAGCCGTGGCCGGGGCAGGACGAGGACCCGGCGTACTACGACCCGGGCTACTCCGACCCGGCCTACGACGAGCCGGGCTACTACGAGGCGGCCGGCCGGGAAGCTGACCAGCCGGACGAGTATTACCAAGATCCGGGAGACGACTTTCCCGGGACGCAGCCTGAGCCGGACGCCTACCCGGATGCCGTGGCCGGTGATTATGCCGAGACGGGGCCAGACGAGGACTTTCCCGGTGTTCAGCCGCCTGCGGCTCGCCCGCGCGGCCGGCGGTACCGCGGCGGGCGTCGGCGGCGCGGGTTCGGCAGCGGGCTGCAGCGAATGGCCGGGGCGCTGGTGGCGGCCGCGTCGGTGGCCGGCGTTGTGCTGCTGGCGCCGTCGATCCTGACCGCGGCCAAGAACCGGCCGTTCCCCGGGGAGGTCAGCCGGAGCAGCCTGACCAGCCTTAACTTCGGGGTGGCCGGCCGGGTGGGCAAGATCGTGGTCCGGCTCGGGCAGGTGGTGCGCAAAGGCCAGGTGCTGGCCCGGGAGGCCGCGCCGGCCGGCCTCGGCCCGGTGCGGACCGACCGGGCCGCGATCGCGGCCGACCAGGCCGACCTGGCCGCGCTGACCGCGGCCGCGGCGCCGCCCGCCAGCGTGGCCGCGGCCCGGGCCCAGCTGGCCAAGGACCGGGCGCAGCGGGCGGCCGACCAGGCGGCCATGGTGATCAAGGCGCCCCATCCCGGGACGGTGATCGCCGTCTTCGGCCAAGCCGGCCAGCTGGTCAGCCCGGCCGGGCTGACCAGGGCGGCGGCCGCCGCTCACCCGGCCGGATCGCTGGCCAGCCTGCGGGCGGGCGGCATGGCACCGCCGGTACTCGCGCTGCGCACCGCCGGGGACGTGCTGGTCAAGCTGACCATCCCGGCCCAGTCCGCGGCCAAGGTGCGGGTCGGCGGCACGGTGGCCATCTCGGTCCCGGCCGACGGGCTGACCAGGGTCAACGGCACGGTCACCAGGCTGACCCCGAAGCCGGGCGGCGAAGTCCGGGCGGTGGTCCAGCTCAGCCGGACCAGCGTCACCCCGCTGGCCGGGATGACGGCTGAGGTACTACTGGGCTGATGATCGTGACCTGACCGGCCGCCCGGGCGTGCCGGCCGCGTCGCCGGGCGATCCACCAGCCGGGCATGCCGAGCACCACCACGGGCACGCCGATCGCGAAGAGCAGCCGCAGCACGCCCAGTTGGTGCAGGTCGAACGGCACCAGCTTGTGCGTCATCCGGGCCAGGTAGAGCAGGATGGCGGTGACCGCGGTGACCCACGGGAACCGCCACTTGGTCATCACCAGGTCCACCACGACCGTGCCCAGCACCGCGCCGGCCGTGTAGTAGGCGTACACGCCGGGGTCGAGCATGATCCGCGCGGCCACCGCGACCAGCAGCACCGCCTGCCAGCGGCCGCGGCGCACCGCCACGCAGCCGGCCGCGACGCCCAGGGCGAGCTGAGCGGACCGGTCCCACCAGGGGGTCCGGGGGGACATCACGCCGAGCGCGCGCAGCGCCGAGGAGGGGTTGTTCGGGATGGTGAACTGGGTCACCGACGACAGCGTCCGCGGGTCCGCGGCCAGGAACGGCAGCCAGGCCACCGCCACCCCGCCGGTGAACGCGCCCAGCGCGGCCAGCCACTGCCGCCGGGGCAGCGCGAAGATCAGCACAACGAACGCCGCCGCCCAGGGCTTGGCGTCGGTCGCCGCGGCCAGGGCCAGCCCGGCCCAGAGCGGGTTGCGCCGGGCCACCGCGTGCAGCGCGGCCACCGAGAAACACAGTGCGAGCAGGTCGTCGAGGTGCGCGAAGTGGGTGGTCAGCTCGGTCCACACGGGCAGGAAGAACAGTCCGGCGGCCAGCAGCCGGATCTGCTTGACCTGTTCGGCCAGCGGCAGCAGCCGCCAGACGGCCCACAGCACCACCGGGCCGGTGGCCGACATGAGCAGCACGGCGGCCAGTTCGCCCTGGCTCGGGCCGAGCACCCGGAGCACCCCGGAGACGGCCAGCGCCAGCGGGCCGATCTGCAGGTCCGGGTGGGCCGCGTAGAGCTGCAGGCCGGTGCCCGGGCCGGCCGCGAAGAGCAACTGGCCGCCCTGGGCGAAGAAGTGCCAGGACTGGCCGCTCATCTTCAGCGCTACCTGCAGGGCAACACAGACAGCGGTCCACGGCCAGAGAAACCACCACGGCCAGGACACCCGGCGCAGCGAGAACCGGGCCGGCTCAGCCGGTGCCTTGGCCGACGGCAGGGCCGGCGCCGCAGCCCGCCGGTTCTTGAACCAGTCCTCAGGCCACGGATCCTCGTCCGGACGCGCCGGCTCCGGAGGCCACGGGCGCCCCGGCGGCGGCCACCCGCCGGGCAGCGACGGGTGCTCCATGACCGAGGGATGGGTGTACCCCGGCGGGGCTGGCAAAGCCTCCTTGGCTAGGTATGTGCCGCCCCTCATAGGCCGAGGAGG
>DASXIN010000146.1:0-9813 GCA_036497945.1 Streptosporangiaceae bacterium
AGCGGGCCCTGGCCGTGCTTCCGCCGGACGAGCACGCCACCCGTGCCCGCCTGCACGCGCAGCTCGCCGTCGGGATCGCCGAGCGCGAAGGCGGCTCGCGCGCGGCCGAGCTGGCCGCGCAGGCGCTCACCGACGCCAACCGGTCCGGCGAGCCACAGGCGATCCTCGAGGCCCTGGCCGCACGGCACCTGGCGATCTCCATCCCGCAGGCCGTCGCCGAGCGGCTCGAACTCGGCCGCCAGGCCGTGGCGCTCGGCCGCGCGGCACGCCACCCGGTCGCGGCACTGTGGGGTCATCTGTGGCGCGCTGACGCCGCGCTCCAGCTCGGCAATCTCGCCGAGGCCGACCAGAGCTCGCGGAAATCGACCGGGTCGCCACCGAGCGGCGCTCCGTGCTGGCGCGCTGGCATCACCACCGCCTCCGCGCCGTGCTCGCCGCCAAATCTGGGGACTTCGCAACGGCCTGGGCGGCCAACGAGGCCGCACGGCAGCTCGCGATCCAGGCCGGCGATATCTCGATGGTCGGCCTGTCGTTCGCGTTCCAGCTGAACATGGCCGTGCTCCGGGCCGACCCCGGCGTGCTCGGGCCCGGCTGGGAAGACATCGTCCGGTCCGCGCCGCCGATGCCCCTCGTCCGGATCTCCATCCCCATCGCACACGCGCTGACCGGGCACCCCGACCAGGCCCGGGCCGCGTTCGAGGAGTTCCGGCACGTGCCGCGAAGCTTCCCGCTGGGTGTGCGCTGGTTCGGCACGATCATGCAGATCGGCGTCGCCGCGATCCTGCTCCGCGACGCGGAGGTCGCCGCCGACCTGTACGAGCTGACAGCCCCGATCGCGCACTACTACAGCGGAGACGGGTCGGGTGCGGTGTTCAGCCACGGCGCCAACGCGCGCCAGGCCGGCGAACTGGCGCTGACCGCGGGACGGCCCGCCGAGGCGGCCCGGCACCTGCGCGACGCCGTCACCATGAACGCGCGGGTCGGCGCCCGGCCGCACACCGCGCTGAGCCGGCTGGGGCTGGCCCGGGCGCTGCTCGCATCCGGAGGCAGCCTCGCCGAAGCGGGGGCCCTGGCAGCCGGGGCAACCACAGAGTTCCGCCGCCTGGACATGCCCGCGCGGGCATCGGAAGCAGCCAAGGTAGCCGCGGACATCGCCGCCCGCCACCGCAACGCCTCGCCACTGTCAGCGCGCGAGGAAGAAGTAGCCAGCCTCGTCGCGCAGGCGCTGTCCAACCGGCAGATCGCCGAACGGCTGGTGCTCTCCGAGCGAACGGTCGAGACTCACGTACGCAGCATCCTGGCCAAGCTGAACTTCAGCAGCCGCACCGAGATCGCGACCTGGGTACTGAGCACCATCACAGCCTCACCCAGGACCGGCGCCTAAACGCTCCAGCGCGGCTGGCCAGTGGAACAGGATAGCCGGCTGGCCGGGCAGGCCTCATCGCCACCCTGCTCCCGCCAGAGCACCCCGAACAGACCCAACGGCCCTGACCAGTAAGCCACCACACACGGGCGCGCCCGCGCAGATCAGCCACTCTGGATCATCAGCACCCCAGACCGCACCGGGCCAAGATCCGCGCCGAACGGCGGATATCGCGCAGCACGCCACCCAGCAAAGTTGCTCACCTTGGTATCGGCAGCAGCAGATCGCGGTGGGTGCCGGCCGCTGCGCGGTCCTCCTCGTTCCTCGCCCGCGACGCCGTGATGTCCGGCCGTCCGGTTAGCTTGACCTCATGTCTGTGGAGCCTGGCTGGTGCGGTGTGTGCGGGTTGCCGGTGCCTGCCGGGGAGAGGTTGTGCCGCTGGCCGTTTGGCGCCCGGGCCGGTGATGGCCACGAGGGTGCGCCGTGGGCATCGCACAGCCTGGCATTCATGACCGAGCTGGTGGAGCTGCAACGCTGGCGCTGCCCGTGGTGCGGGGATTACTTGCCTGACTCCCCGCGCGGAACCGCGATCGATCACATCATCCCCCGGGTTTACGGCGGGCCGCACCGCCGCTGGAATCTCCAGTTGCTGCACCAGGAGTGCAACTCGGCCAAGGGCAAGAAGATCACCGCCGAGGCGCTGGAGCTAGCCGATGCTCACGGCGTGACGATCAGCATGGACATCGGGCAGTACCGCGCTGGAGTCCGGCGCCGGGCGGCCATATATGCCGTGCGGGCAACCCGCCAGCTCGGCGGCGAGGCCCGCGACCGGGCTCTGGCCGCGGCGAGGAATCTCACCGTGTTCTTCCCCGAGTCCAAGGTTCGCGCCGTCATCCGGGCAGCGGCGGAAGAGACCCCGGCCCGCTGACCTCGACGATCACGTAAAGCAGCGGCCGTCCCCCGGGCCATGTGCCCGTAGCGCCGAATCCGTTCGCCTTTCATCCGAGGGCTGGTTCTGGCGGCGCCTGCATGCATATCAGCTGGTTCTGGATGTCCGTGTCGTGTCATTCCTGGCCGTGGAACCTAGGTGCCTTGCACGATGCGCTGGGCGTTGGCTTTCATCGCCGCGAGGGTCTCGGCGAGCTGGTCCTTGGGGCTGAACTGGATGAACTCCGTGCCTGCCTCGGCTGCGGGGACGTGTCCCGGGGTCATGTAGAAGGCGTCGCCCGCTTGGTATGTCTCCTCGTGGTCGGCGTAGCTGACCGTGATCTTGCCTGCGAGCAGGTACCCCCAGTGTGGGCACTGGCAGCGGTCACCGGGCAGGCCCCGCAGCAGCGGGGCCAGCGAGTGGCTCTGCCGGATGGTCACGAAGTTAACCGTGGTGTTGTCCAGGTCGCCGTTGCGGTCGATGGCCAGGCCGCCGACGTCCTGCACGTTCGGCGCGCTGTCTTTGCTGAGCTTGGGCATGGTGCCTCCGTTGTACGAGAGATACGCACCGCGCATCTCGGCAGGGCACCGACGCTAGCCACGGGCACGGGCCGGGGGCATGGGGTGAATTCCTCATCTTCGCCCGGCGGCCCGGCGTCAGGCGGTCGCCGTGGTGGCGATCTTCTCCTCGTGGAGCAGGCCGTGCTGGACCGCGAACATCGCCGCGGCGGCCCGGCTGGAGGCGCCGATCTTGGCGTAGATGTGCTCGATGTGATTGCCAGCGGTCTTCGGCGTGATCACCAGCCGCCCGGCGATCTGCTTGGTCGACAGGCCGCGTGCGAGCAGGATGAGCACCTCGACCTCGCGGGCGGTGAGGCCCGCCAGTGCCTCCCGGCGGCGGGGCAGGCGGTGGCCGGCCGCCTCGAGCACGGCGTCGGCGGCTGCGCCGTCCAGGCGGCCCGCGCGGACCTCGGCGCGCATCTCGGCGACGGCTTCCCCGGCCGGGCGCGCGGGCCGGTGCGGCCGGGGCTCGCGCATCGAGGCGTACACGTCCGCCGCGGCGAGCACCCGGGCCGGCATGGAGATCGCGCTGCCGGACAGCCCGCGCGGGTACACGCTGCCGTCGAGGCGCTCGCGGACCTGCACCGCGATCTCCCCGAGCGGCGCCAGCGCCGCCGACTGGTGCAGCATGCGCTCGGTCAGGTACGGATACAGCCGGACGCGCTCCCAGTCGCCCGCGCTCAGCGGCCCGGGCCGGTCCCAGATCGAGTTCGACACCCCGAGCCGGCCGAAATCGTGCACGAATCCGGCCCGGCGGAGCATCAGCACCTGCTCCGGTGGCAGCCTGAGCCTGCGGCCGGCCTCCTCGGCCAGGTTCGCGACGGCCACCGAATGCCCGAGCATGAACGGCGACTTCAGGTCCACGAAGTTCGCGATGGCCTCCAGCGCGCCGTCGAGCTGGTCCGCGGACAGCTCGACGGCCAGCGCGGGCTCGGCGGCGATAACCGTCCGCCAGGCCGGCACCGACTCCAGGCCGCCGAAGATCTCCGCGGCGTCCGCGCACAGCAGGGCGGCCAGGGCCGGATCGAACTGCCGTCCCGCCCGCCTGCGGGCGAGCGCCGTCGCGCTCGCCACGCCACCGACGCGGTGCGCCACCTCCATGAACTCCGAGAGCTGCGCGATCCTGGCCGCGACCGGTATCGCATCGGCTTTCAGGTCGCCGGGCCAGCCCCTCCCGTTCCATTGCTCGTACGCCGCCCCCACTCCCTCGCGTACCGCACCGGGCAGTTCGAGCTTCTCGGCCAGTGTGCGGGCCAACGCCGCGTGCTGAGAGATCATTCCGTCGAGCTGGCGGTGCCCGGAGAAGGCGAATTCCAGGCCCACCCGGAACCTGTGCAGCGGGGGGTTGCCCGCGCCGACGAGCCGCATGGTCGCCAGCGTGCCCCGCATGCTGCCCAGCTCATGCACGTATTTGCCGGATTTGAGCGTGATGTCGTCGCCGAACCATTTCGCCTGTTCGTGCGCGTCGGCGTGACAGCCGACGTTGACCAGCAGCGCGGTGTAGTACACCGCCAGCCGGTCCTGCTCGTCCAGCCCGGCGCGGTCAGCGATCCGCAGCGCGATCAGGCACTGGCGCAGGACGTGCTCCATCGGCTGGCCGAACCCCAGGTCCACACCGAGCGACAGTGCCGCAACCAGTTCCGCGAGCCGGACGCGCGAACGGCCGGCAGATGGCCAAGACCGAGAAGGCCGGGCTGCGCGCCTTCCGGGAGCGCCTGCTCGCCGGGCTGAGCGGGGACGTGCTCGAGATCGGCGGCGGGACCGGGGCGAACCTGCCCTGGTACGGCCCGGCGGTCACGTCGCTGACGCTCACCGAGCCCCAGCCCCCGATGCTGCGCCGCCTGGAGCGCACGGTCGGTGAGCACCGCCCCTCAGCCATGGTTCTGCGCGCGCCGGCCGAGGACCTGCCGTTCGACGACCACACCTTCGACGTGGCCGTGTCCACGCTGGTCCTGTGCGGGGTCGACGACCAGCCCCGGGCGCTGCGTGAGCTGCGGCGGGTGCTGCGCCCCGGCGGCCAGCTGCTATTCATCGAGCATGTGCGCGCCGATGACGCGGCCACCGCCCGGCTGCAGGACCGGATGAACTGGCTCAACCGGCTGGTCGTGTGCTGCGACTGCAACCGCCCCACGCTCGACTCCATCAAGGCGGCCGGTTTCACCCTCGCCCGGCTGGAGCACACCGCGCTGCCCAACGCCCCGAAATTCGTGCGCCCGGCCATCCTGGGCAGCGCCACCGCGCCAGCACTCAAACCATCTGAGCCCGCTGTGCCCTGACGGCACGTCGCGGCAGCGCTGCCCCCAGCGTCCGAAGGCCTTTGGCCACGCGGTAACCCCTGTTCGGTTCTGTCAAGCCCTACGGCTTCTTACTCGGGGAAGCCGCTCCTAACGGCGGGGCTCTGCGCGTCATGGTCGTAACGGAGCGTGAGGGGGCGCGGCGCGAAGGCTCATAGGTCATGCCATCCCTCGGCTTGGGCGAGGCGCCGGGCGAGTTCATCTAGGTCGCTGGCACCGATCAGCTGGCGCTGGGTGGGGTGATGGCGTGGCGGCAGCGCCCAGTAATGGCCGGTGGTGTGGCCGCGCCAGATCCGCCACTGCGGGTAGCGGCGCCGGAGCTGGTCAAGTCCGCCATCCCGGTCGCCGGTACCCCGGCCGGCGGTCATCGGTGGTGTCTGCTCATCGCCGGTGGGCCTGCCTGGTGGGCCGGGCGGCAGCCGGCTGGCGCGCTGCCGTGGGGTAGCCGGGCACGACGGTCCGCCCGGCGGTGCGGGCGCTGCCCCGCGGCGGCGGGAAGCCGGCCCGGTGGTGGCGGTGCCGGGCGTGCCGCTGGTGCCTGCCGCTGGTGACCGGGCGGACAGCGGCCCAACCTGACCGCCCCCATCAGCACGGCGAACACCGGCCCGCAGACTGATCCTGGTTCCGGCGCTGGCCGGTGGAACCTGCGGGTGGCCCGTGATCACTCATGGCGTGGCTGCGGTGGGCTGGCCAGGGCCTGGCTCAGGCTCGGGTAGATCGGCAGCAGATCATCCAGCCTCACCAGGGTCAAGGCGCGCCGCACGGCCGCCGAGCGCACCACCAGCCGCAACTCGGTTCCGTTCGCGGCAGCCCGCTTATGGGCCCGCACCAGCATGGCGATGCCGGAGGAGTCACAAAACGTGGTGGCCGTCATGTCGGCTATCACTGCCCTAACGCCAGGGGCGAAGGCTGAGCCAAGCTGCTGGCCGGCCTGGTCGGCGTTGGCTATGTCGATCTCGGCTGGCAGCGCAATGACCACTGCGGGCAACTTGTGTGGATCGGCCACCAGGGCCATCTCCTTGGCAAGGCGGCAGCTACGCCGCGGTCCGGGCTTCCCCGGCTACGGGCTCACCGGCTGGGCTGAGGCCGGCCGCTCGCGTGGTGCACCAGAGCACGCCCCTCCCCACACAGGAACAACGTTCAGACCGGTCACATCGTTACGGCCTGCATCGACCAGCGCCGCTGGCCGGCCCAGCTAGCCGCCGGGCACCAGGCCAAGCGATCACCGGGTGGCTACGACGGGCCAGCCCCGGCCGGCCGGATTGGCGCCCAGCGGACCGGCCGCTCAGCTGAACAACTAGAACCGGATCGCCGAATAGGAGCGGCGAGCAGCTGTGCCGGCTGCACGCCCAGTGGCGCGCAGATCAGCCGGATCTGCGCCGATTTCAGATGGC
The DNA here is from genome assembly GCA_036497945.1 of Streptosporangiaceae bacterium. Classification (GTDB taxonomy): domain Bacteria; phylum Actinomycetota; class Actinomycetes; order Streptosporangiales; family Streptosporangiaceae; genus RYN-230. The sequence goes on from DASXIN010000146.1 coordinate 6,540, forward strand.
GTCATCACGGCTGGGTGGCGGCGCGGGATTCGCCGAGTGGACGTGGTAGACAGGCCTGGGTTCGGCGGCGGGGTTGCGGACCCGCTACCCGGCCCCGTGCGAGAAGGCGCGGGTGACCGCAGCCGTGCGACTTGACACCTGGAGCCGGCCGTAGATGTCTTCCAGGTGCTTGCGCACGGTTGCCGCCGATATTCCGAGCCGGGTCCCGATCTGCGAGTTGGTGTACCCGGCTGCGACCAGGCGCAGCAGCTCCCACTGTCGTGGTGTCAGCCGGGGCGTGCCCCTGCGCCGGCGTTCCGCACCGAGGTAGGCCTCATACAGGTGCGGGCGAAGAAACGCGAGGAGCGTCCTGCCGCGCTCGGAGAAATCCGGGCCTCTTGCGCGCCAGAAGGCTGGCTGCACGATCCGCCTTGGCCCGTTCGAGCCTGGGCCCGGGCCCGGGCTCGGCGGGCAGGCATACCTGGAGCTTGTGTTCCAGCCCGGGCCGCCCTGACGTTTTCTCGGTAATGCGCGGTGCCGTGCCACTGCCGGGCCGAGTAAAAGTCGGAAATCTTGGGAACAGTGCGCAGGTCGCCGCTGCGGTCCGGGTAGTTGCAGGACTCGCAGTTCCAGTAGTTCCCCCAAGACGTCTGCGGGTTGCCCAGGAAGTCCGCGGTGGGCTGGCCCTGCACGACCCAGGTCTCTGCCCGGACGCTGTCGAGTCCGACGAACGTGACGCAATCGCAGCGGCCCAGGCCCGTCAGGTCACTCAGAAGCGACGGTGGCAGCCCTGCAGCCGGACAGTCGCCCCGGTCGATGCTGACAATCCCCAGCAAAGTTACGGCAGCAGTACTTCGTGACCGAGGGATTGTTGGCGCAGGTCAGAAGGATGACCGCGTAGAGGTGCGGCTGCCGCGATCATGATGGGTTGTGACACACGATCAAGATGCGGCAGCCGCGGCTGCCACGGTAGCCGATGGTGCCCGTTCCGCGCTGCTGGCGGACTTGCTGGGCCGGGTGGCCGGGTGCTTTCCCCGGCGGGAGACCCGGCAGTCTTGCAGGCAGATGGTCAGCGGGCTGCTGATGGAGCTGGAGGATCACAACTGCTGGACGATCGCCGAGGCGGCCGGGCATCGCGGGCCGCACCGGCTGCAGCATTTACTGTCGCGTGCGGTCTGGGACGACCAGCAGGTGCTGGACATCGCGGCTGGCTGGGCGGCCGGTCATCTCGACGACGGGGATGGGGTGCTGATCGTGGATGAGACCGCCGATGAGAAATCCTCCACCGGCGCGGCCGGCGCGGCCCGCCAGTACAGCGGCACGGTGGGCGGTATCGCGCTGTGCCAGGTGGCGGTCACCTTGACCTATGCCACCAGCCGCGGGCATGCGCTGATCGGCCGGGCCTTGTACCTGCCCGAAACCTGCGCCGCCGATGAGGAGCACCGCGACCTGGCCGGCATCCCGGAGGAGGTGCTGTTCGCCACCAAGCCGCAACTGGCCGATGACCTGCTGGACCGCGCGCACGCGCGGGGAACCCGCGCCGCCTTCGTGACCGGTGATGAAGTCTATGGCGGCCGTGAGCTGCGCCGCGGCATCCGCCAGCGCGGCATGAGCTATGTCATGGCGGTCCGCGCCAACCACACTTTCACCGCCGGCGCGGGACGCACCTTGACTGCGGCCGGGGCGGTGCGGCTGGTTCCCGGCCGCGCCTGGCACCGGATGCCCACCGGGTCTGGGACCAAGGGCACCCGGCACTACCACTGGGCCATGCTGGAGGTGACCAGCGACGACAACCCCAGCGGGCACGACGACGGGCACAGCGTGCTCCTTATCCGGCGGCACCGCTATACCCGCAAGCTCTCGTTCTACCGGTGCTGGACACCCGGGCCGGTCCCGCTGGCCCGGCTGATCGCCATCGCCGTGACCAGGTGGCGGATCGAGGAAGATCATCAGCTGGCCAAGCAGAACACCGGCCTGGACGCCGGGCAGGTCATCCGCTGGAAATCCTGGCACCGCTGGACCGCGATCTGCCTGCTCGCCTACATCTACCTCACCGTCACCGCCGCCATCCAACGCCAGCACGATGCCACCTCAGACCTCGATGCCGGGCTGATCCCCATCACCGTCCCGGAACTGCTGCGGCTCGTGCGCGACACCGTTATCCCGCCACCGCGCCGAGATCGCGCCCACCGCCTGCACTGGTCGACCTGGCGACGCCGCCACCAGTACCGCACACGCCAAGCCCATCAACGCTGGAACGCTTACGCCGAGACCACACCATGATCACAACGAACTACAGCCGCCGTAGCTGCTGGGCGGATTCGCAATCGCCAGCTTTGGTAATGCCCGGGGTACCGTGTACATGGAGTCACCCGACCATGGGCAGACCACCGAGCTGCCGTCCGTGGTCGGGAGGCTTTCGCTGACGTTCGACACACTGAGAGCTGAAGCGCTACCCCGCGGAGCCTCGCGGGACCTGATCGGGAAGGTTGCTGAGCAGCAATGGGCAACACCGTAGCCGGAGCCATCTGGCATAAGAGCACTTACAGCGGCAGCAACGGCGGCGGCTGCGTCGAGGTCGCCGACAACCTGCCTGGCCTCGTCGCCGTACGGGACTCCAAGGACCCGGACGGCCCAGCGCTGACGTTCGCCCCTGCCGACTGGCGGACGTTCACCACCTGCCTCAAGCGCGGTGAACTCGGTCTCGACTGAGCCGCCAACCATCCGCCCAAGGCACGGGCATTTCATGCAGGCGGTTGTCGTTGCGGAAACTCGGTGGTTCTTCCTGCTGCGCTGTCTCGTCGCTTGCCTGCGCAGCTACCGGCCAGGGCTGCGCCGGGAGCGTGAGCCGGGGCTGCGTGACGGGCTGGGCCCCGGCTGACTGGACGGGTACGCGTCGGCCAGTGGCTCGGTTTCGGGCTGGACCATGCCGGGCGGGAACGGAAACTCCATACGGCTGCGCTCGGCTGCCGTGCGGGTCGGTACGTGCCTTCTCGCCGCTGGACCGGCGTGACCTGGCATGGCCGCGTACAGATGCTCGGCCGCCTGGCGCGCCGCGGTCGCCTGGGCCGCACGCTGCTGCGCATCACGCAGGTCAGCGACGGCCTCCACGAGGCGCACGAAGCGCGCCCCACGAGTGTCGTCTGCGCCAGGACAGGGTCACCGCTGATGGACACGGCAGACAGCAGCCGGGCCATGCGGCGCAGATCGTTCCCAGGCTGAGCCGGCCGAGGAACCCGCCCATACTGGGCGCGGGCAGCACGATCGTAAGAGTCGGCCGCCTGACGGAGTACCC
>DASXIN010000147.1:0-16652 GCA_036497945.1 Streptosporangiaceae bacterium
CCCGCCGCGGGCCGCAGTGGGCCGCGGTGGGCCGCAGGTACACCCACCGGGCGCCGCGCAACCCGCGCAAACCGCGCGACCTGCCCGGCGAAGCCCGGCTAGCTGCCGCCCGTCTTCTTGATCAGATTCTCGGCGATCGACGCGTCCTCCCCCTCTTCCGGGATGACGATCCACGCGGCCAGGTAGATCAGCGCACCCACGCCGAACGTGATCACCGACACAGCCAGGAAGATGAGCCGGACCACGGTGGCGTCGATGCCGGCATACTCGGCGAGGCCGGAGCAGACACCAGCCACCAGCCGGCCGTTCCGCGTCCGGACTAGCCTCTTAGGCGGTTTGGCCTCAGTCATGCCCCGATCATTCCCGGTCATACTGGGTCCAGACAGCCAAACGCCGCACGCATACGCTGACGGGGTAGGTAACGGTTGACCGGAAGGACCCCCCCATGCCTCACGCCGCAGGCCAGCCAGCACCCGACCTCGATCTGCTGCGGCTCGACAAGCAACTGAGCCAGGAGGAGATCCTGGTCCGCGATACGGTGCGGGCTTTTGCTGCGGAACGCGTCATGCCATACATCGCGGACTGGTTCGAGGCGGGCACGCTGCCCCGTGAACTAGCCCCTGAGCTGGGCAAGCTGGGCCTGCTCGGGATGCACCTGACCGGGTACGGCTGCGCCGGGATGGGCGCCATCGCCTACGGCGTGGCCTGCCGCGAACTGGAAGCGGCCGACGCGGGCCTGCGCAGCCTGGTCTCCGTGCAGGGCTCGCTGGCCATGTTCCCCATCTGGAAGTACGGCTCGGACGAGCAGAAAGAGGAGTGGCTGCCGCGGATGGCGGCCGGCGAGGCGCTCGGCTGTTTCGGGCTGACCGAGCCGGATCACGGCAGCGACCCGGGCGGCATGGCTAGCACCGCCAAGCCGAACGGGACCGGCTGGGTGCTGAACGGCACCAAGATGTGGATCACCAACGGGTCGGTGGCCGACGTCGCCGTGGTGTGGGCGCGCACCCCGGACGGCATCCGCGGCTTCCTGGTGCCCAAGGGCGCCCGGGGCTTCACCGCCCGGTCCATCCACAAGAAGCTGTCGCTGCGCGCCTCGATCACTTCCGAACTGCACTTCGATGACGTGAAGCTGCCCGCCGAGGCGATGCTGCCGGGCGTGTCCGGGCTGAAGGGCCCGCTGTCCTGCCTGACCGAGGCGCGGTACGGCATCTCCTGGGGCGTTACCGGGGCGGCCCGGTCCTGCCTGGAGGCGGCCGCGGACTATGCCCGCACCCGGGAGCAGTTCGGCAAGCCGATCGGCAGCTTCCAGCTCACCCAGGGCAAGCTGGCCTGGATGCTGGCCGACCTGCAGCGCGCCCAGTTGCTCGCGCTGCACCTGGGTCGGCTCAAGGAAGCCGGCGAGATCACTCCGGAGCAGGTCAGCCTGGGCAAGATGTGCAACGTGCGGGCGGCTCTCGACATCGCCCGGCAGGCGCGGACCATCCTCGGCGCCAACGGGATCACCCTGGAGTACCCAGTGATCCGGCACGCGGCCAACCTGGAGTCGGTGCTGACCTACGAGGGCACCGAGGAGATCCACACCCTGGCCCTCGGCCAGGCGATCACCGGCATCTCCGCGTACCGCTGACCGCCCGCACCTGCTCATCCGGCCCGCAGCGCGACGATGAACAGCGTGCTACCGGCCAGCGCGGTAACCGTGCGCACGTGGTTCCACGCTGTCCACGGCGACAGGTAGTGCGCCCAGGCATGCCCGGCGCCCGGACCGGTGGGGTCGACCAGGGCGAGGGCTTCGTTGCGCGGCACGTGGTAGGCCATCGTCAATACCAGGCAGACCAGGAACAGGGCGGTCCCGGTCAGCAGGTAGACGGCCCAGCGCTGGTCGAGGTGACCCAGCGCCACGGCGGACAGGGCGATGCTGACCGCCCCGGTTCCGAATAGCGCGAGCATGAACAGCGGGGCCGGCGCCGCCTTGTTAATGGCGTGCATGGCGGAGATGCCCTCGGCGGCGGGCAGGCGGCCGAGGGCCTTCATCACGAAGACGGAGAAGGCGAAGAACACGCCGCCTGACACGCCCGCTCCGACCGCCGCGATGATGGCCAGGATCCGGGGGTAGCCGTCGATCATCGGTCTGCCCCGCTTGCGGCCGGGATGTCCCACACGCCGCTGGCTGCGGTGTGCCGGGCGTAGCCGGTGAAGTCCCGCGGCTCGCGTCCCAGGGCACGCCGGACACCGCCGGCGATCCGGCCATTGCGGCCGTCGAGAACCTCGCTGAACAGGTAGGTGAGCACCTCCACCGCCTCGGCTGGAACTCCCTGCCCGGCGGCTGCGGCCGTGTATTCATCGATCGGGACCGGCAGGTAGCGGATCTGGCGGCCGGTCGCCGTGGCGATCTCGCCGACGGCCTCAGCGAAGGTCAGCAGCCGCGGGCCGGTCAGCTCGTAGACCTGGCCGGCGTGCCCGTCCTGGGTCAGCGCGGCGACCGCGACGTCGGCGATGTCGTCGGCATCGACGAACGGCTCGGGCGTGTCACCCGCCGGGAGGGCCAACTCGCCAGCGAGCACGGGCCCGAGCAGGAAGTCCTCGCTGAAGTTCTGCGCGAACCAGGCTGAGCGCAGGACCGTCAGCTCGGCGCCGGAGTCGCGCACCGCCTGCTCGGCGAGCTCGGCCTCGGGCTCGCCCCGGCCAGCCAGCAGCACCAGCCGCCGCACCTGGCTGCGGACGGCCAGCTCGGCGAACGAGCCAACCGCCTCCACCGCACCCGGAGTCGCCAGGTCTGGGTAGTAGCAGACATACACCGCCGCGACGCCGTCCAAGGCGGGACCCCAGGTGGCCCGGTCCTGCCAGTCAAAGCGCGGCCGGCCGGACCGTGAGCCGGCCAGCACCGGACGGCCAAGGGCGGTCAGGCGCTGCGCCACCCGCCGGCCGGTCTTGCCGGTCCCGCCGAGCACCAAGGTTGTCTGTGTCGTCGTGTGAGTCATGGTCGTCGTGTGAGTCATGCGGATCAGTCAACCCGGGATCAGTGAGACTGGCCATAGCTCACAAGCCCAGATGCATACGCGTTCGTCTACACTTAGCGACTGTGGATGTCTTCGGCGGCCTTCTTGACGGTCCGCGGGCGCGGGGAGCGTTCGCGCTGCGGGTGATCATGGACCCACCGTGGTCAGTGCGGATCGAGGACCGGGCACCGCTGTCGCTGGTGTCGGTGCTGAGGGGACAGGCCTGGGTGATCCCCGATGACGATGCGCCCGTCCGGCTCGGCGCGGGCAGCGTGGCGGTCATCTGCGGTCCCGACCCGTACAGCTTCGCCGACGACCCGGCCACGCCAGCCCAGGTGGTCATCCACCCGGGACAGCACTGCACCACACCAGACGGCCAGGACCTCGCCCAGGCAATGGACCTCGGCGTGCGCAGCTGGGGAAACAGCCCCACCGGCGCGACCTCCATGCTGATCGGGACGTACGAACGACACAGCGAGATCGGCCGCCAACTGCTGTCCGTCCTCCCCCGGCTCGTGGTCATGCCGGCGGGCGCATGGGACTCGCCGCTTCTCCCCATGCTCGGCCAGGAGATCGTCAAGGATGAGCCAGGGCAAGAAGCGGTCCTCGACCGGCTGCTTGACCTGCTGCTCGTCGCTGCCCTGCGGGCATGGTTCTCCGGTCATCAAGCCGAGGCGCCAGGGTGGTACCGGGCCCAGGGTGACCCGGTGGTGGGCAGGGCACTCCGGATGCTGCAGAACAACCCCGCGCAGCCATGGACCGTCGCGAGCCTGGCTCGCGAGGCCGGCGTGTCGCGCGCCGCCCTGGCCCGCAGGTTTGCCGAACTGGTCGGCGAGCCCCCGATGACGTTCCTCACCGCCTGGCGTCTCGCGCTGGCGGCTGATCTGTTGCGCGAGCCCGGCACCACGATCAGTGCGGTGGCCCAGCAAGTCGGCTACAGCAGCCCTTTCGCGCTCAGTACCGCCTTCAAGCGCGTCCGGGGAGTAAGCCCGAACGAGCACCGCGCCGCCGTCACGCAGTGAACTGCTGGCGCGCCAGCCGGCCACCAGCCCCGGCCACCGCATGATCCCCTAGATCAACAGGCTCATACATAACGCCCGCCCCGCCAGCCGGTTGCGGCTGGCGGGGCGGTATGCGCTGGTCGTTTCCCGTCCGCCCAGTGTCAGCCCGCGCCTATCCGGTACCGGATGTGCGTGGCGAACGGTGAATGGCTGCCCCGAATTCACCGAAGGGTCCGAATTCACCGGAGGGCCCGAATTCACCGGAGGGATAGTGCCGCCAGGGCGGCGTTGACGATGGAGCCGGGGTCCAGGTCGTGCGCCCGGTACAGGTCGGCCACCGCACCGGACTGGCCGAAGCTGTCCACGCCCAAGCTGACCGCGGGTACCCCGAGCGCCGAGCCGAGCCAGCTCAGCGTGTGCGAGGCGGCGTCGTGCACGGTGACGATCGGCGCCCGGTCCGGGAACGCGGTCCGCAGCGCGCCCGGGATGGACGGCGCGGTCGCGGTGCGCACGCCCTGCCGCAGCGTCCGCTGCCAGGCCCGGTACAGCCGGTCCGCCGAGGTGACGTCGACCACGCTGGCCGCGATGCCTTCCTCGCGCAGCTCGGCCGCGGCCGCCAGCACCTCGGGCAGCACCGCGCCGCAGCCCGCGAGATGCACCCGCGGCGCGGTCTCGGCCAGGTCTCCCGCCTCGATCAGCCGGTACGCGCCGGCCAGCACTTGCCTGCGCAGCACGGCGTCGCCCAGCCGCTCCCGGGCCGCGGCGAACGGCTGCTGGTCGATGCCCCGGGTGCTCAACCGGAAGTAGAACGCACCGCTGTCTACCGCGCCCGGCGGCACCGCTCCGGGCGGGGCGCCGCCGGACGGCACGGTGGGCGGGGCGCCGCCCGGCGCGACTGCAGCCGCCGCGATGGCCTGCAGCGCGCCGCACATCAGCCAGTCCAGCGCGACCGCGTAGGCCGGCTCGATGAAGGTGACGCCGGGCAGTTCGAGCCCGACCGACGGGGTGATGGTGGACTGGTGCGCGCCGCCCTCCGGCGCCAGGGTGACCCCGGACGGCGTGCCGGCCACGATGAACCGCGCGCCGGAGTACACCGAGTAGATGAACGCGTCCAGCCCGCGCAGCACGAACGGGTCGTACACCGTGCCCACCGGCAGCAGCGGCTGATCGGACAGGTCCCAGGCCAGCCCGAGCTGCCCGAGCAGCAGGAACAGATTCATCTCGCTGATGCCCAGCTCGATGTGCTGTCCCTCCGGCCCCTCCGCCCACTTCAGCACCGGATCCTCGGTCCACGCCCGCCGCGCGGCCGGGCTGAACACCCGCACCCGGTTGATGAATCCGGCCAGGTTGGTCGAGGTGGCCACGTCGGGCGCTGCCGTGACCAGGTAGGGCGCCACGCTCTCCCGCCGGGAAAGATCAACCAGAATTCTGCCGAACGCCTCCTGGGTGGCCAGTGTCCGGCTGGCCCGGATCCCGGTGGCGTCGGGGATGCTCAACGCGGGCGCAGCCGCCCGGGGCGGCCGGGCCAGCTGCTCGCGCCGGGCCGCCGTCCACTGGCCGGCCGGGGTCATCGGGTCGAACCGGTCCCACTCGGTCGCCGGGGTCAGCCCGAGCCGGGTGCGCATCTCGTCGATCTGCTCGCTGGTCAGCAGCGCCGAATGGTTCCGCGGGTTGCCCGCGATCGGCAGCCCCCAGCCCTTGACCGTGTAGACGAACACCACGCTGGGCCGGTCTTTCTCCGCGTCGCACTGCGCGAAACTGTCCAGCAGCGAGGCCAGGTCGTGCCCGGCCAGGTCGGTGACCAGGGTGGCCAGCTCGCCATCCGGGATGTCCGCGCAGAACCGGCTCACCTCCGCGGGCGCCCCGTCCAGGAACCGGGCTCGCAACTCCGCCGGGGCCAGGCCGAACAGCGACTGGTAGTGCTCGTTAGGCATGGCATCGATCCAGTCGCGCAGCTGACCGCCGCCGGGCTGGGCGAACGCCGCGCGCAGCCACTGGCCGTACTTGGCCTCGACCACGTGCCAGCCGGCCGCGGTGAACTGCTGCTCCCACTGGGCGATCCGCATCCCGGGCACCACCCGGTCCAGCGACTGCCGGTTCAGGTCGACGATCCACATGACCGAGCCGAGCCCGTCGGTGGCCGGGTCGGCCACCGCCTCCCAGATGTTGCCCTCGTCCAGTTCGGCGTCGCCGATGAGCGCCACGAACCTGCTCCGCGGCCGCGGGCCGAAGTGGGCGTCCACGTACCGCCGGGTAGCCGCGGCGAACAGCGGCGCGGCCGCGCCGAGACCGACCGAGCCGGTGGAGAAGTCGGGCCGGTCCGGGTCCTTGGTCCGGCTCGGGTACGCCTGCAGCCCGCCGAACGCGCGCAGCGTGGTCAGGTAGCCGCGGTCCAGGTTGCCCAGCAGGTACTGGACCGCGTGGTAGACCGGCGAGGCGTGCGGCTTCACGCTCACCTTGTCCGGCGCGTCTAGGAAGCTGAAGTACAGCGCGGTCATCGCGCTGACCAGGCTGGCGCTGGACGCCTGGTGGCCGCCGACCTTGACGCCGTCGCCGGTGTCCCGGTCGTGGTTGGCGGCGTCCACGATGCGGGTGGCCAGCCAGAGCACCCGCTGCTGGATCTCATCGAGCACCGCCAGATCGGCCTGGGCCGCCGCGCTACGGCCCGCGCTGGTCACGGTCATCGCCCACCAGCATCGCATCTACGACCGCCGGGGAGCCAGCGCGGGCTGCTTCTGCGACGATAGACCAGTGATCGATTCGTCCGAGGTGCGTAATGACACCGGCCGGTCCCGGTTCGTCTCCGGGCCAGCCGGTCACGAAGCTGAGCTGCTCTACCGGCTGCGCAACGGCCGGCTGGTGCTCGTGCACACCGAAGTGCCCATTGAGCTGGAGGGACAGGGGATCGGCGGAAAGCTGGTCACCGCGGCAGTGGACTACGCGGCGCAAGCCGGCCTGGTCGTCGTGCCGTCCTGCCCGTTCGCCCAGTCCTGGCTGGACCGCCACCCCGACGTCGCGGCCCGCGTCCAGCTCGACGAGCCCAGGTAGCCGAGCCGCCATGACCGTCCCGCTGTACGCCCGGTACGTGTTCTTCGCCATTGGGCTGTTCCTGGTGGTCATCGACGGGATCAGCGTCGTTGGCACGTTGATCGTGCCCCGGCCGGCCGGCGGGCGGCTGATGGTCTGGGTGGACCGGGGCGTGCATGCCTTGTTCGAAATGGTCACCAGGCCGATCGCCGACTTCCGCCGGCGGGACCGGACGCGGGCCACGGAAGCAGCCGTGCTGCTGATCTGCCAGTTGCTGGTCTGGCTGGGGGTCGCCTACCTGGGCTTCACGTTCATGCTGTATCCGTTCGTCCGAGGCGGCTTCACCGAGGCCCTGGATACCGCCGGCCCGGCGCTGTGGTTCATCGGCGACTCCAGCGTGCATGGCTGGGGTGAGCGGCTCATTCAGTACGCGGCCGCGTTCTTCGGGCTGGTCACCGTCACCTTGCAGATCGCCTACCTGCCCACGCTGTACTCGGCGTTCAACCGCCGGGAGACCGATATCGCCCTGCTGAACGCCCGTGCGGGCGTGCCGTCCTGGGGCCCGGAACTGCTGGCCCGGACGCACTACGCGCTGGGCTCCGGGCAGTCCACCATCGGCACCCTGCCCGACCTCTACGAGCAGTGGGAGCGCTGGGCCGCCGACATCGCGGAAAGCCACACTACGTACCCGCCGCTGGTCCGGTTCCGCTCGCCCCGGCCGCTGTCCTCCTGGGTGACCGCGCTGCTCTCGGTGCTCGATTCGGCCGCGATGTACCTGGCGGTGTCCCCGGAGGCGGCGCCCACCGTGCCGGCCCGGCTGTGCCTGCGCAGCGGCTTCCAGTGCTTCGGCGACATCGCTCGCACGCTGGGCGTGCTCGTGCCGGAAGACCCCGACGCGTCGATGGGCATCAGCCTGACCTACGACGACTTCCTCAAGGGCATCGCGCACATGCGCAAGGTCGATTTCCCGATCGAACGGAACGCCGAGGAGGCGTGGCCGGACTTCCTGGGCTGGCGGGTCAATTACGAGCAGGCCGCGTACGCGGTGGCCCGGGCCGTCGATGCCGTCCCCGCCATGTGGTCCGGCCCGCGCCGCCACCCGGTCGAGCAGATCCCGCCGATCCGGCCGGGCCCCGGCCGCCCGGGCGGGTACCACCCGTCCAAACGCCGGCTGGCCAAGGGCCGCTCATCGCGGAACCGCCGGTCGGAGGAGCACAGCCCACCAGACCACCCAGCCGAAGAGCACACCCCCAAGGATCACCCCGGCAAAGACCCCCACTCCCAGGACCACCCCGCCAAGGACCACCCAGCGAAAGACCGGCCCGGCCAGGACCACCTCGGCAAAGGCCACCCGGCCAAGTACTACCTATCGACGGACTACCCGGCCAAGGATCACGCCGCCAAAGACCACGCGGACAAGGACCACGCGGCCAAGGACCAGGCGGACAAGGATCACGCCGCCAAAGAGCACGCCGCCAAAGACCAGGCGGGCAATGACCAGGCGGGCAATGACCAGGCAGGCCATGATCACGCGGCCAAAGACCACCTGGCAACCGGCGACACAGCCAACGACGACGTGCTGACCGACCGGGCAACACGCGAGCACGAGTCGCAAGGCCACACATCCACCGACAACTCGGCCGCTGACAACTCGGCCGCTGACAACGCCGCGTCGGACCACTGAGCAGCGTGCCCCTGGTGATCACCCCCGACGTTCCGCCGCAGGGCGGCTACCTGGCCAAGCAATGCCCGGTCCGTGCCCAGTGGGACGTGATCCGGCCGGCTGAGCCTCGGCCTGACTCCCCGGTCCTGAAGCGGCGGTTCGCCCGCGGCCGCGAGTTCGAGCAGCAGATCGTCGCCCGCCTGATCGACCTGCACCCCGGCGCGCTGATCATCGCGCCCGGCGAGCGAGCCGACCGGGAGGCAGCCACCCTGGCCGCGATGCAGGCGGCCGTCCCGCTCATCCTGGGCGGCCGCCTGCCCACCGACCTGGTCGGCCGCCGGGCCGGCGAACCGGACCTGCTGATACCGGCGGACGGCCAGGCCGGCTACCGGGCGGTGGACATCAAGCACCACCGTTGCCTCGACGCCGATCCGGGCCGGCCGCCGGCCCACTGCTCGCCGCTGCACCATCTGGGCTGGGCGGCGGCGGCGCCAGTCCCGGGTTCGGCGGCGCGCAACCGCCGGGAGGACCTGCTCCAGCTGGCGCACTATCAGCGCATGCTGGAAGCGGCCGGGATGGCGGCCGGTGACGGCCGCTTGGGCGGCATCATCGGCGTCGACCGCGTCGTCGCCTGGTACGACCTGGATGCGTCGCCCGGTCGCCAGGAACGGCGCTCGGCCATGCAGGTCTACGACGCCGAGTTCGAGTTCCGGCTGCAGGTGCTCGCGGCAGCCGCCGAGAACCTGGCCGACCCCGACCGCCCACTACTGGTGGAGCCGGCCCGGATCAGCGAATGCCCGGAGTGTCCCTGGTGGTCCTGGTGTCGCCCGCAGCTACAGACCGGGCCGGGTGACGTGAGCCTGCTGCCCCGGGTCGGCTGGCGAGCCCGGCGGGCGCACCGGGATCACGGCGTGACCAACCGGGCCGAGCTGGCCGCGCTGGATCACCGCACCGCCACCCTGGTGGCCGACGGCGTCGACCTGCGGCCCATCATCGCGGCGCTGGGCACGCTGCCGGACGATACGCCGATCACTGCCGTAGTCGGCGCCCGGAAACGGGCACAGCGGGCCCGGCTAGCCGGGGCCGGTATCCGGACCCTGCACCAGGCACGGGCGTTGGGTAAAAGTACGGCTGCCTACGCGGACCAGCCGATGCGTGACCTGCCTGAGCAGATCGACCTGGCGCGGGCCGCTCTCGGCGGCGCCCCGGCCTACCGGCGCCGGGGCGTGCGCCGGGTCAAGGTGCCGCGGGGCGACGTTGAGGTGGATATCGACCTGGAGAACGTGGAAGACGGGGTGTACCTGTGGGGCACGCTGGTCACCATCCGGTCCCCGGGCTGGGCTGGCGGCCCGGCTGGGTACCGGGCGTTCTGCCGTTGGGCGCCGATGACGGCGGCGGTGGAGACCGGCCTGTTCGCGGAGTTCTGGGTCTGGCTGGCCGGGCTGCGCGGGGCGGCCGCCGGGACCGGCCGGACGTTCCGCGCCTACTGTTACAACGCCGCCGCCGAGGGCGGTCAACTGCGCCGCCTGGCCGCCGCCACCGGCCTGACCGACGAGGTGGCCGCGTTCACCAGCAGCGCGGACTGGGTGGATCTGCTGCGCGTGTTCGATACCCAGCTGATCACCGGGTCCTCCACCGGGCTCAAGGCCGTGACCAGGTTGTGCGGGTTCACCTGGGCCGTCCAGGATCCGGGCGGCGGCGAGTCGATGCTGCACTACGACCGGGCGGTCGGCGCGGCCGATCCGGCCGCGGCACAAGCGGCCCGCAACTGGCTGCTGGCCTACAACTGCGACGACGTGGCGGCCGCCCTCGCCCTCCGCGACTGGCTCGACCAGACCGCTTCGAGCTACCCGCCGATAGAAATCCTCGGCACCTAAACCCCCACGAACGTGATGTATCAGCAGGTCACCCGGCCAGGTCTTAACAATCACCTGGAAGGAGATCGTCATGACCCACATGCGTCACATCCGCCGCCTCGTTGGCATCCTGACCGGACTGGCCGCCACCGTGGCGGCCGCCATCGCGGTCGCACCCGCTGCCTTTGCCATGCAGGTGCCGCCGCCGGGCCCACTATCCCGATTCGAGCCGCAACCGGTGTCCAACCTGAAGCACCCGCCTGTTCCGGTGCACACCCACACGGCCGTCGCGATCGGCATGCCAGGCTGGCAGATCGCCCTGATCGCGGTGGGCGCGGCACTCGCCGCCGCCGCCCTGGCCGTTCTGCTCGACCGGGCATTCGCCACCCGGCGTCACCCGGCGACGACGCATGCCTGAGCCGATGGGCACGCGCCGGTTAATTCATCACCAACGGGACCGCACGGTAAGCAGTCGCAGCCGTGCGGTCCCGCCCGTTGGGCTACCCGATCCCGGTCACGGCGCGCCGGGTGCCGGCCAGCCGGCCGGATGCTGGCTAGGCTGGCCTATCGCGTAGTCGAAGCTCTTCATTTTCCATGCGGCCTGGACCCCGCTGGAAACCCTGGGATTGAACGCACCGTCCTGGTCCAGCGTGGTAATCCAGACCTCCGCGGCGCGCGCAACCACGGTGATTGGATCCGTGGCCTCGAAACTCTTCTCCGAGGAAACGTTGACAGATTTCACCGTTACGACCGTCTGCTTGTCGTCATTGGGTTGTGGCACGGTCTGGACGTCATAGAATGTGGCCACCGCCCCATTGATCTGAGTCGCCTGGCCGGATATCTCGATCGGCGCACCGACTTCGAAACCGTCGACGCTAACTTCGAGGCTGATGGTGTTACCTTCGTTGAGTTCGATCTTGTTGACTTTGTTGAGTGGCATCAGTAAATTCCTCTCGCAATTCTGTGAGGGCTGCGAGCGATTCTCGGACCCCGGGAAGGTTGCCTTTGCGCTGGTAGAGATCGAGGGCCTGGGTGACCCCGCCCTGTGCTTCGTCAAGCCGGCCGGACGCGGCCATGGTGTGGGCGAGCGCCAGCAAAGCATCGGCATACTGGCTCAGGAAATCCGTCTGCGCGGCCAGTGCTACCGCGGCGGATGCCAGTTGCACTGCTTCGCCGTGGCGGCCGCGGTCGGCCAGGATCCTGGCCGACACTCCCTGGCCGATTATCTTGGCGGATAGGTCGTCGCCTCCGGCGGCCTGCTGGCTTACCGCGATCAACTCGCTTGCTTCTGCGTACCTCCCTTTTCCTTGCGCCATGATGGCTCTGGCCAGCAGCGCTGCCGTGGTGGATAGGAAACCTTTCTCACCCATCTGGCTCAGCGATTCGTATTCGAGGCGTAGATGCATCTCGGCGGTCGCCGGATCGCCGGCCAGCATCGCGATGAAGGCGGCGGGTTGGTGGCGGCTTGCCGCCGTCATCGTCGGGCCGAGGGCATCCAGATGGGATTTAGCCCGGTCCAGCGTGGCCTGCGCGATCGCGGGCTGATCCTGCATCGCATACAACCCGGCCATGTTCGGCAGGATCGCCGCCTGTCCGCCGGGGTGGTTCCCGATCTCGGTGAGGTAATCCGCACAACGACGTATTCCTTCTTCGGCCGGGGTCGGGCCCCACAGAGCGGCCGACGCCAGCCAGCCGAGTATGTCGGCCAGTTGCCGCCGGTCATTGGCCCTTCGCGCGTGCTGAGCGGCGCGCTGCCAGGCCTCTTCCGCAGCGGCGGATCTGGCATGATTCCAGTGCATGGCGGCCTGCAGTTGCAGGGTCCAGCAGAGCCCCAGCTCATCCGGGCCGCGGGCAAACCAGCTGGACAATTCCGGCAGCGCTCGGGCGATCTCTTCGGCCGCCCGGTTCGGATCGAGACTCAACTCCAACATCAGAGCTTGCGCCAGCGCGTGGGCTCGCTGTCCTTCGTCGCCATGGGCGGCGGCGATGCGTTGCGCGTCGCCGAGCGTTGTCATGGCTTTCTCCAGCTGCCCAGCTTCAGCCAATCCGGTCCCGAGGCTGGTGTACAGCGGCGCGAGTGCTGGGTCATCAGCTGGCAAGAATACTGCTGCGCGGCTCAGCAGATTCACCGCCGCCAGTGCGTCCCCGCGGTCATCGGCCGCCCGGCCAGCCGCCTCCAGATGGGCGGCCGCCCGCCTCGCCAGCGCACTCGGCTGCGCTTCGGCGGGCCGCAGCTCAGTCAGGTACCGGACGGACTGTTCAAGGTGGTAGCCGATGATCTCCGGGCGTTTGGTATCTGGTTCCCAGAAAACGTATTCAAGCCAGTCGGCAAAGCGGTGGTGTAGCTCGGCACGAAGTGATTTGGGGGTCGCACGGTAAGCCGCTTCCTGGATCAGAATGTGGCGGAAGCTGTACTCTTCCCCGGGGCGCCGGTCGGAGGGATCGTGTTCCACCAGCCCCTTCGCCACGAGGGTTTGCAGGTTGCGGCTGAGCGGGCCACGGGCCTCGGCTGGCAGCAACTCCCGGACCGCGTCTGCTCCGAAGTCCTTACCGACGACGGCCGCGCAGGCCAGCACGCTGCTGGCGCCTGGCCCAAGGCGCTGCAGCCGCGCCACGAGCAGAGCCTGGATGGTGGGCGGCAGCACCGGCCGGATCTCGCTCTCGGCCTGCTCGCTGAGCGAGGCGGCCAGTTGCTCAAGGTAAAGCGGGTTGCCGGCTGCCGTCTCAAGGAGCTGTTTCCGGGTGGACGGTGGAATGCGCTGATCCTCGGTCAATGAATCGAGGAGAGCCGCGGCTGAACCTTCAGCGAGCGGCGTGAGTTCTATCGAAACAGCGCGTTGTGCTCCGGTCGCCCAGGCCGGGCGCTGTTCGAGTAGTTCTGGGCGGGCTACGCAGACCAGGACAATCGGCGCTGGCCCGTGCTGCACGGCCAGCGACTCCACCAGGTCAAGGAAGGTCGATTCAGCCCAGTGCAGATCCTCGAAGACAACTACCAGCGGCCGGGACCGGGCGAGCGTTTCCAGCAGCCTGCGGGCTGCCCAGAAGATCTCCGCGGCGTCCAGCCTGCCCTGGTCACCGGGTCCGAGAGCCAGGCTCAGCCGGGAGGCCACGTCTGCGGCGTCCGGCTGGCCGCGGAGCAGGCCCTCGATTTTGCCGGGCGAATCGTGGCCGCCGCTCGCTTGCATGATCACTTCACGTAGCGGCCAGAACGTGATGCTGCCCTCCCCGTAAGGCAGGCACCGGCCGGTAAGAACATTCGCCTGCTGACCGAGCCGTCGGGCGACCTCGTAGACCAGTCGCGTCTTCCCCAGCCCTGCGTCGCCGATCACCGTCACAAGCGTCGTGCTCTGCTCTTGGCTGGCCACTGCGCAGGCCGCCGCAAGCTGCCGCGCCTCTTCGTCCCGGCCCACCAGAGGGCCATCCAGGCGCAGCGCCAACGGGCGCGCGGTCGCCTCCGCAGACCGGAGGACGAACCGGCCGGCACCCATGTTGTCCGTTTCGATGGCTGCTGCGGCGAGTTCCTGCGTTTGGTGGCTGATGAGTATCTGACCAGGCTCGGCGGCCTCCGCCAGCAGCACCGCCTGGTCACCCACGTTCCCCGCCGACCCCAGCGTGACCGACCCGCCCACCAGCGCCTCGCCCGTGGCCACACCCATGCGGCAGACCTGGCTTAGGCCATATCGCCGCAGCATCTCTGCCGTTTCAGTGCTGAGCACCCGGCGCGCATCCAGGCTGGCCCGTATCGCCCGCAGGGCATCATCCTCGTGCACGGACGCGGCACCGAACAAACCCATCAGCCGCTGGTTCGCGCTGATCGCCAGCTTCCCGCCGTACCGCTCCAGAACTGCGGTCAGATCAGCAACGGACTGCTCGTTGACGACTTCGTACGCCTCCGGATCCAGCGCCGCGCCCGAGTCGGACGCCACCCGCAGCAGAACGCAGACCACGGTCACGGGCCGGCGAGTAAGCGGTCCCTCCGTCGTCGAGGCCGGCGAACCCAGCGAGTCATGGCGCAGGATGGCTGTCTCGAGCTCACTCAGTTGCGGCGACGGGTCCAAGCCCAGCTCGTCCCGCAGCACATCGCGGAACTCGCGGTAGACATCGAGCGCTTCGGTCTGCCGGCCATCGCGGTAAAGGGCCAGCATGAGCTGACCGCGGAGCCGCTCTCGCACCGGATGTTCACTGACCAGGCGCCGCAACTCAGCTACCAGGACGCCTGCCGAGCCGAGGGCCAAGTCGGCCTCGATTCGCTCTTCCAGGCAGGTAAGGTGCAGCTCCTCGAGCCGCACGATCTCGGTCTGGGCGAACGGTTCGTAGCGGAAATCGGCTAGCGCCGGGCCCTGCCATAGGGACAGCGCCTGCCGTAGCGTCCGGGCGCCCTGGTCCGCGGCGCCCGCAGCCAGAGCTTCACGGCCCTCGGACACCAGTTGCTCGAACTGGCTGACGTCTACCTCTTCCGGGAAGATCCGCAGCGCATAGCCCGGTGCCCTGGTAATGAGGCGACCCGTGGGAAGCGTCCGGCGCAATCGGGAGATCGCCGCCTGAAGAGAGTTCGCCGCGCTGCGTGGGGAGTCCTCACCCCAGAGATCCATCAGGAGCTGTTCGCTCGGCACGACCTCATTCGCGTGCAGCACCAGGCTGACCAGCACGGCGCGCTGGCGGACTCCCCCGACCGGGATGCGGCGGCCACCCTCTTCCAGCTGGAAGGGACCAAGGATGCGCGCCTGCATCGCCCCTCCCGCTGTGCTGTCAGCGGGGTGTCAGCCCCCCGAGCCCATTGTCGGACCATGCACCAGCAAAGACAAGGCATGTGCACAGAGCGCATATCAGCCGAGGGGGACGCAATGGAATACACCGGGGTCAAGGCACCTGTGCTCGCCGATAAGTCGGCGGAACTTGTTGGGCGAATCCGAACTGGCGACGGGTCGGCCTGGCGCGAGCTGGTTGATCAATATGAGCCGCTGCTCCGACGGCTCGCCCGCCAGTATCGGCTATCGGGCCAAGACATAGACGATGCCATCCAGCTGACCTGGCTACGCTGCCTGGAGCACATCGACCAGCTCACCCACACTGACCGGCTCCGCGGCTGGCTGGCTACAGTATGCCGCCGGGAAAGCCTCCGGCTGGCCACGAAAGGGCGGCGGGAGATCCCGCTCGGCGAGCAGACTGTGACGCGGCTCGCCGATGCAGGGCAAGAAGAGCGGGATCCAGGCGCGGAGATGGCGCGCCGTGACGAGCATGACCGGCTCAGCCGGGCCATCACGGCCCTGCCAGAGCGACAGCGGCTCGTACTGATCGAGCTGCTGAAAGAGGAGAGCCGGAGCTACCTCGATGTCTCGCGTCGCCTCGACCTGCCCGTGGGCAGCATCGGGCCAACCAGGCAGCGGGCCATCGCCCGCCTGCGGGAAGATCCGCAGTTCGCCGATCTGTGCCTGGAGTGTGCGTGACCGTGGCGTACAGCAAGCCACGCCGCGCCAGGTGGCGGCTTGCTGCCGCCGGTTGCTGGGCACATGGGGTGAGATCATGTCGCAGATGCGGCCGGCCGGGCCGCTGCCGGGAAGCGCGACCGCCGGGCGAGTCGGTACGCTTCGTGCGACGGCGCCGGCCCAGCCGGCCGCGCCGGGGCGTTAGCTCAATGGCAGAGCAGCGGACTTTTAATCCGTCGGTTCAGGGTTCGAGCCCCTGGCGCCCCACCAGGTAAAACAGGGTTCCTCCCCAAGCTCATGTGGGACGAACCGTGGGACGAGCGGTCTTCCCTGGCTTAGCATGACCACATGGCACGCGAAGCGAGAGGTCACTTAGAGCGACTGCCAAGTGGTGGGTTCCGGGTTGACGTTTACGCGGGAACCGACCCGCTGACCGGCCGCAGATTGCGGTACCGGCGGACGGTGAAGACCGAGCAGCAGGCCCGGATTGTGCTGGGCAAACTGCTGGAGCAGGCCGCCGAGGGGCGGCAGCCCGAAACCGCCGTGACGGTCGCCGAGCTGCTCGGGCAATACATGACGGTGGCCGAGCTTGACCGGTCCACCCGGCAGACCTACGAGGGCTACATGAGGCGCACCATCATCCCCGCCATCGGGGCCACGGAGGTGCGGAAGGTCAGCGGCCC
>DASXIN010000148.1:0-27880 GCA_036497945.1 Streptosporangiaceae bacterium
CCCAGGCAATCGCGCATCCGGATCAGCCCGTCCCGGATCCGGGTCTTGATGCTGCTCAGGGTGGCGCCCACCAGCGCGGCCACCTGCGGGTAGCTGTAGCCGCCGTAGTAGGCCAAGGTGATGGACTCACGCTGCAGCTCGGTCAGCCCGCCCAGGCAGTGCCGCACGCGCTCGCGGTCGAGGCTGGCCTCCACCGCCTCGGCCACCTCGTCGCTGGCGGGCAGCGGTTCGGCGGCCCGCTGGTCGCGCGCTGCGGTCGCTGTCGCCGACCGGACCCGGTCGATGGCCCGGCGGTGGGCGATGGTCATCACCCAGGTCGCCGCGCTGCCTTTGGCTGGGTCGAAACGCGACGCGGTGCGCCATACCTCGAGCAAGACCTCCTGGGCGACCTCCTCCGACTGCGCCGGGTCGCGCACAACCTTGCGGATCAGCCCGTAAGCCGCGCCTGCCAGCCGGGTGTATACCGCCTCGAAGGCCGGCTCATCACCGCGTGCCACCAGGGCCAGCAGCCCGTCCAGATCATGCTCTCCCCCCTGCTCAGGGACAGCGCCGGGCCGAGCCCGGTGGCTGTCGCGTTGATCCATGGCCATCATTCGAGCCCAGCGGCCAACCGGATGGGTCGACCGACTCACCCATCGCCACCAAAATCATCCGCGGGCAGCGAGGATCGCCCTCGTAGTAGTA
Organism: Streptosporangiaceae bacterium; assembly: GCA_036497945.1. GTDB lineage: Bacteria > Actinomycetota > Actinomycetes > Streptosporangiales > Streptosporangiaceae > RYN-230. The sequence goes on from DASXIN010000148.1 coordinate 685, forward strand.
ACGCTTTGGTAACGACCAGCGTGCCAAGGCGTCCGCTCGCCCACCTGCCACGAAGCCCCAGGCGAGGCCGGGCACGTGGGCCAGGCCTGCACCAGGGGGGCTTCCCGGCCGCGCATCCACCGAGCTGTGGCGCCGATCGGCCGCTCCGGAAGGGAACAACATGTCTACCGAGCATCGCACTGGCGAGTCGCCAGACCCCGGGCAGCCGACGGCCCGGAAGCAGCCCGACCTATCACGGCGGTCAGTCATTCGCGGGGCGGCAGGCCTGGCCGGGGCCGGCTTGGCCGCCAGCGCCATCACCGGAGCGATTGCCGCACCAGCAGCCGCGGCGGCAAGGCCGGCCCGGCCCGCTGGGCAGGCCGCGAGCGACGCCAGCCGCCGCGAACCGGTGATCGTGCACATCCGGGACGTCAAATCCGGCGAGATGGACGTGTTTGCCGGCACCAGCCACGCCAGGCTCACCGATCCGGGCCTGGCCGCCAGGCTCGCGCGCGGGATCAGCTGAAGCATCCGTGGAGTATCTACTATGACCAGCCTGTGAGGTAACTGTGTCTTCCCATCGTGAAGCGCCGGAGATCGCCAAAGATCCGGCCGCGGACAGCACCGACGTATATGCGTTCGTCAGCCCTGACCAACCGGCCACGGTGACACTGATCGCCAACTACGTCCCGCTCCAGGAACCCGCGGGCGGCCCGAACTTCTACGAGTTCGGCGACGACGTCCGCTATGAGATCCACATCGACAACAACGGCGACGGCCAGCCCGACGTGACCTACCGATTCCAGTTCCAGACCAAGCTGCGCAATCCAGACACATTCCTGTACAACACCGGCCCGATCCTGTCGCTGGACAGCCCGAACTGGAACCGCCGGCAGTTCTACACCGTCAGCAAGGTCAACACCCAGGGCGACGTAACGGAACTGGCCGCCGGCCTTGCCTGCCCGCCATGCAACATCGGGCCGCTGTCAACCCCCGCCTACCCGGCGCTGGCCGGGGCCGCCGTGCACAACCTCGGCGGTGGCGTCAAGGTGTTCGCCGGGCAGCGCGCGGAGGGGTTCTACGTGGACCTCGGATCGATCTTCGACCTGGCCAACCTGCGGCCATTCCAGCAGCTGCACAACCAGTTCGGGATGCACGTGTTCACCGCCCCCGCGCCGGGGGTGAACGCGACCAACCACCTCAACGTGCACACCATCGCCATCCAGGTGCCCACCACCGACCTGGTGCACGGCAGCGGCAGCGGCGAGGCCAACCCGCGCTCCGTGATCGGCGTATGGACTACCGCGAGCCGCCAGCGGGTCCGGCTATGGGACGCCGACAACGGCGAGAACCTGGACAGCGGCCCGTTCCGCCAGGTCTCACGGCTGGGCAACCCGCTCATCAACGAGGTCATCATCGCGCTCGGCGACAAAGACCGGTGGAACACGCTGCCGCCAGCCGACGACAAGCAGTTCGCCCACTACTACGCCAACCCGGAACTAGCGGGCCTGCTGCCGGTGCTCTACCCGGGCGTGTTCCCCAACCTCGCCGCGCTCGTCAAGTCGGGCAAGGCGCGCGCCGACCTGGAGGCGATCCTGCTCACCGGGATACCGGCCGGGATCGTTCCCGGCTTCCAGAACAACACCGGCCCGCGGCAAGCCGACATGCTGCGGCTCAACACGGCTATCACACCAGCGGCGAAACCGAACATCCTCGGGGTGATAGGCGGAGACCTGGCCGGGTTCCCCAACGGGCGGCGGGTATTCGACGACGTGGTCACCATCGAACTGCGGGCCATCGCCGGGCTGACGTTCCCGCTGATCGACAAGACATTCACACCAGACAAGGCCGCAGGCCAGGTCACCGACGGCCTCGACCCATCCAGCGTCAGCGCACCATACCTGAGCCAGTTCCCCTACCTCGGCGTGCCCTACAGCGGGTTCGACAACCCATCCTGACCCCTTCTCCCGCGGGACAGGTCGGCTTCTCCCGCGGGACAGGTCGGCGCTGGCGCAAGGAGGGGATCCGCCAGCGTCGGCCTGATCAGGCCCAGCCCAGCCCGCGTTCGGCCCGATCACCGTGCGGCGCCCCAGCGGCAACTGCTGCGGCGCGGAAAGGTATTCACATGACCGATGAACACTACGGAGCCTCCGAACCCGGCACCGTCGTGCTGGAGATCGGCGCAGACACCGGCGCACTGATCTTGTACGCACCTGCGGACCTGGCCGGCCGCGAAATCGAGATCAGCCCGGCTGGTGAGCCCGCCCGGCGCAGACACGCCAGCATCCGTCAGCGGCGAACCGGCGGCGGCACGGGCCATGCCGCCATCTATGACCGGCTCGCTCCTGGCACCTACACCATCTGGCGCAACCAGGACACCCCAGCAGCGACCATCACCATCACAGGCGGCCAGGTCACCAGCTACCGCGGTGGGCGCTTCTGACCCAGGAATAACACCCACCCGCGACCGTGGGCTTGCGTGGCGCCCCGGGGGCCGCGCGGCGGCCAGTGCCGGTCAGCGGGTATGGGCGTTAGGCAGCTCCGGGGGTCTTGCTGGAGCGGGTAGACTTTGCACCGGCCGCAGAAGCCGTCTCCATGCGGAGGTGGTTCCACGGTCAAATTCGCGCGTCCGCTTGCCGCCGGGGTTCCTGAGTGAATCCGGCGGGACGCTTCCCACCGGTCCGCGGCTGCCGCCGCGGCGGGTGCGCCCGGACGCCAGGCAGCAACCGAGAGCGTCGGCGCGATCAGGCGCGGCGCGTAACAGGAAGGGGACCGCGGGCATGGCTCCGGTCGTCACTATGCGGCAGCTCCTTGAGAGCGGCGTCCACTTCGGGCACCAGACCCGGCGCTGGAACCCCAAGATGAAGCGATTCATCCTGGCCGAGCGCAACGGCATCTACATCATCGACCTGCAGCAGTCACTCGACTTCATCGACACCGCGTACGAGTTCATCAAGGAGACCGTCGCGCACGGCGGGTCCATCCTCTACGTCGGGACCAAGAAGCAGGCCCAGGAGGCGGTGGCCGAACAGGCCCGCCGGGTGGGCATGCCGTTCGTCAACCAGCGCTGGCTGGGTGGCATGCTGACCAACTTCTCCACCGTGTTCAAGCGGCTGCAGCGGCTCAAGGAACTCGAGGAGATCGACTTCGAGGACGTGGCCGCCTCCGGGATGACCAAGAAGGAACTCCTCCAGCTGCGCCGGGAGCGGGACAAGCTGGAGCGGTCGCTGGGCGGGATCCGGGATATGGCCCGGGTGCCGAGCGCGATCTGGGTGGTGGACACCAAGAAGGAGCACATCGCCGTCAGCGAGGCCCGCAAGCTGGGCATCCCGGTGATCGCCATCCTGGACACCAACTGCGACCCGGACGAGGTCACCTACCCGATCCCCGGAAATGATGACGCGATCCGCAGTGTTTCACTACTAACCCGGGTGGTGGCCGACGCGGTGGCCGACGGCCTGATCGCCCGGGCCGGCGCGGCGGACGGCGAGGCAAAGCCGTCTGCGCCCGCCGGCGATATCGGCGCCGAGGAGCCGCTGGCCGAGTGGGAACTCCAGGTTCTGGGGGGCACGACCGGCAGCGACGAGGCGGCAGCCAACGGCACTGCAGCTAACGGCACTGCGGCCAACGGCGCGGCCTCGAATGGCACCAGCCGCCCGGCCGAGGCGGACCAGCCCACGGCCGAGGCGGACCAGCCCACGGCCGAGGCGGACCAGCCCACGGCCGAGGCGGACGCGACGGCCCCCGCCGACACCACCGTGGCCGAGCCGGAGGCCTGAGCCGGGCCGGTGCGCGGCCCGGGGTCAGCTAGGCGCTCCGGACCCGGCTAGCCGGGCTCCGTCCACCACCAAGTACAGACAGCGAGAGATGAGGACATGGCGAACTTCACCGCCGCGGACGTGAAGCGGCTGCGTGAGCAGACGGCTGCGGGAATGCTTGACGTCAAGCGGGCCCTGGAGGAGACCGACGGCGACTACGACGCCGCGGTCGAGATTCTCCGGGTCAAAGGGGCCAAGGACGTGAGCAAGCGGGCCTCGCGGACCGCCGGGAACGGCCTGGTGACCGCGAAGCTGGCCGGCACCGAGGCCGGGGTGCTCGTGGAGCTCAACTGCGAGACCGACTTCGTGGCCAAGACCGACGTGTTCCAGGAGGTGGCAGCGCAGATCGCGAAGGCCGCCCTGGAGCACCGCACCGCGGACCGGCTGACCCTGCTCGGCCTGGAGGTCCGCCCGGGCCGCACTGCCCAGCAGCTCATCGAGGAGGCCAGCGCCTCACTCAAGGAGAAGCTGGAGCTCGGCCGGTACACCCTGTTCGAGGGTGGCTACGTGGCGAAGTACCTGCACAAGTCCGACCCGGCCCTGCCGCCGACCGTGGGTGTGCTGGTCCAGCTGGACAAGCCGTCCGCCGGAGTAGCCAGGGACGTGGCGCACCAGGTGGCCGCGATGCGGCCGCAGTACCTGACCCGGGACGAGGTGCCCGGCAGCGTGGTCGACCACGAGCGCGGCATCTTCGAGCAGATCACCCGGGAGGAGGGCAAGCCGGAGCAGGCCGTGCCGAAGATCGTCGAGGGCCGGCTGAACGCCTTCTTCAAGGAAGTCGTGCTGACCGACCAGGCGTTCGTGCGCGAGCCGAAGAAGACGATCAAGCAGCTGCTCAGCGAGCAGGGCGTCACCGTGCGGGCCTTCGCCCGGTTCCAGGTGGGCCAGGCCTGATGGCGGCGAGCGGAGGACAACGTCCGGCCAGCGGCGGCGTGACCCAGACAGCGGGCGCCGCCGCCGGCCCGGACGTCCCGCCCGCCGCGGACGCTGCCCGGTACGCCGCCGGCGTCGGGACCCTGGACTCGCCGTCCCCGGACACGGCACCGGCCCACCGCCGCTGGAAGCGGGTGGTGGTGAAGCTGTCCGGGGAGGCGTTCTCCGGGGACGAGCCGCTCGGCATCTCGCCTGACGTGGTGTTTCACCTGGCCAAGGAGATGGCCGCGGTGGTCTCCGATGGCGTCGAGCTGGCCGCCGTGGTCGGCGGCGGCAACATGTTCCGCGGCCGCCAGATGGCCGAACGCGGCATCGACCGGGCCCGAGCCGACTACATGGGCATGCTCGGCACGGTCATCAACTGCCTGGCCCTGCAGGATGTACTGGAGAAGCTGGGCATCGAGACCCGGGTGCAGACGGCCATCACCATGGGCCAGGTGGCGGAGCCGTACATCCCGCGCCGGGCCATCCGGCATATGGAAAAGGGCCGCGTGGTGATCTTCGGCGCGGGCCTGGGCGCGCCGTTCTTCTCCACCGACACCTGCGCCGCGCAGCGCGCGCTGGAAATCGGTGCGGAAGCGGTGCTCAAGGGAACCCAGGTCGACGGGGTCTACGACGCGGACCCGCGGCGCAGCCCCGACGCGACCAGGTTCACCCAGATCGACTACGGCGAGGTACTGCGCCGCGAGCTGAAGTTCATGGACGCGACCGCGGTCAGCCTGTGCATGGACAACGGCCTGCCCATCGTCGTTTTCGACCTGATGGAAGAGGGCAACGTCGCGCGGGCGGTGCGCGGTGAGAAGATCGGCACACTGATATGCCGGTCAGGAGATTACTGACGGTCAGGAGCCGCTGTGATAGACGAAACTCTCCTCGAAGCGGAGGAGAAGATGGAGAAGGCCGTCGCGGTCGCCAAAGAAGAGTTCGGCACCATCCGTACCGGCCGCGCCCACCCGAGCATGTTCGCCAAGATCACGGCCGAGTACTACGGCACGCCGACGCCGGTCAACCAGCTGGCCTCGTTCCACATCCCGGAACCCCGGATGGTGATCGTCCAGCCGTTCGACAAGTCCTCGCTGAGCAACATCGAGAAGGCCATCCGGAACAGCGACCTCGGGGTGAACCCGTCCAACGACGGCGCCATCATCCGGGTCGTCTTCCCCGAGCTGTCCGAAGAGCGCCGCAAGGACTACATCAAGGTGGCCCGGCACAAGGCCGAGGACAGCCGGGTCTCCATCCGCAACATCCGGCGGCACGCCAAGGACTCCCTGGACAAGATGGTCAAGGCCGGCGACGCGGGCGAGGACGAGGTGCACCGCGCGCAGGCGGACCTCGAAGAGCTCACGCACACCTACGTGGGGCAGGTGGACGACCTGCTCCGGCACAAGGAAGCCGAGCTTCTTGAGGTCTGAGCTTGGCCACTGACGAGCTCAACGACCCCGGCCACCTCCAGCCTGAGCGCACGGGGCCGGACCGCACGAGCGCGTCCCCACCCAGCAACGACCTTTCCAGCCCAACGCCGGTGCCTGGCCCATCGGCCCCGGACGGCGCCCCGCCGCCGAAACGATCCCGGGCCGGGCGGAATCTGCCTGCCGCGATCGGGGTCGGCCTCGGCCTGGGGGCGCTGGCCATCGTGTCCCTGTTCACGGTCAAGTGGACGTTCTTGATCTACATGGCCGCGGTGGTCGGGCTGGCCCTGTGGGAGCTGGGCCGGGCGCTCGGTGAACGGGACATCCGGCTGCCGGAACCCCCGGTCGCCATCGGTGGCGCCCTGATGCTGGCGCTGGCTTACACGAACGGCACCCGGCCGCTGGTGGCCGCCTTGGCCGTGACAGTGATCGGCGTGCTCGCCTGGCGGATGCCCGGCGGCAGCGCCGGCTATCTGCGGGACATCACCGCGGGAATGTTCGCCCTGGTCTACCTGCCGCTGATGGCCTCGTTCGTCGGGCTGATGCTGGCCGCGCCGGACGGTTCCCGGCGCGTGCTGGCGTTCCTCATCCTCCCGGTGTGCAGCGACGTCGGCGGCTACCTGGTCGGCGTGCTGGCCGGGCGGCATCCGATGGCCCCGGTGATCAGCCCGAGCAAGACCTGGGAGGGGCTGGCCGGCTCGGTGGCCGGCTGCGTGGTGGCAGGCGTCCTGGTGCTCACGCTGCTGCTGCACGGCACCTGGTGGCAGGGCATCCTGCTGGGGCTGGCGGCGGTCGCCGCGGCCACCCTGGGTGACCTGTCCGAGTCGATGATCAAGCGGGACCTGCAGATCAAGGACATGGGCCGGCTGCTGCCCGGGCACGGCGGCATCCTGGACCGGATCGACTCGCTGCTCATCACCGCGCCAGTGGTCTGGCTGCTGTTGACCATCTTCCTCAACTGACGTTTGCCCCGCTATTCCCCGGGGACTTTGCGTGCGACTCGTACGTACTAATCGGGGGAGATGCGGAGCAGCCAGGAAATGTTAAAGCGGCCGATCAGCTGGGTTTTCCTGATCTACATCATCATCGGGATCTTCATCGCCTGGGAAAAGCACTACATCACGCTCGGCCTGCTCAAGGGCCTCCTGTCCGCGCTACTGGCGATCTTCCTCTGGTGGCTCGCCCTGCTCGGCGTCAACCTGCACATCCACTGACACGCGGTTAGTGCGGTGCATTGTGCCTCGCCCGTGCTTCGCCCGTGCGGCACAATGCACCGCGTTAGCGCTATTGGGCGACTACCTGCTCATTGGTAGTCGCGCTACTGCGCGACTACCCAGCTGCGGCGGTGCGCGGCGAGCTGGGTGACCAGGCTGGCCGAGCCGCGTTCCTTGGCGAACAGCCGCTCCCGCTCGCTGACCGGCAGCACCCACAGCCAGCGCACCGGGTCGCCGCCAAACGAGAACCCGGACATGTCCGGCACCTCCGGGCCGATGAGCTGCGCCGGGTCGTCGAGCAGCAGCACGGCCGTGTTCCCGCCGCCGAGCGGGAACGTGGCCGGCTCGTGATACCAGCGGATGGTGTGCCCCGGACCGAACCAGGTGACGGCCCGCCACGGATAATGCGCCAGCCACAGGAAGATGCGCGCCGCGTCCGGGCTCGGCAGAGTGGTGGCCAGGGCCAGCTCGATCCGCGCCGACGCCATCGGGTCCTCGGCGTACTGCTCGACCACCGGCATCCGCTGGCAGCTCATCCCGATGGTGGACAGCACGGTGAACGGGCGGTCCCGGGTCGGCGGGCGCTCGGACACCCCGGCCAGCGGCATCTTGCCCGCGCTGACATCCCAGTACCGCGAGCCGGGGCCGAGCCGGCCGAGCAGGTGGCCGAGCAGGCCCTGCTGGAACCCGGCCCAGGCGCCCTCGCTGGCCCGCCAGCGCCAGAATCCGGTGGCCTGGTCCGCCCGCGGGCCCAGCCCTTCCATCGCGTCGTCCAGCGCCCAGGCGAACGGGGTCTGGCCGAGGCACTCCCGGCTGTACCCGGGCATCCCGCGGGATACGTCGGACCAGCCCGGGATGACGGCCAGCAGCCGGCCGCCCTCGACCACCGCCACGCCGTCGCCTTCCTCGAACCACAGCGCGCGGAGCACCCGGCGGTCCAGCTGGGGCAGGCCCTCCGGGTGCTTGGTGTGCCCGGCCGGCATGACCGGGGCCTGCCCCGCCACCACCTGGGCCGGATCGGCCGCCTGCGGCGCGGGCTGATGATTGGCGATCCACACCGCCGCGATCACGGTGGACTGGTCGTACACATAGGCGGCGGTGGTCGAGCCGTCGTACTCCACCACCAGGCGGCGGCTGCCGTATGGGCTCTCACTGCTGAGCAAAACGTCGGGCCGGCCCGGCGAGGCTGCGAGACTGGCGTCCCTCCCGCCCCTGCGCAACGTCGGCATGTCCGAAAAGATACTGATTCTGCGCAGGTCATCGGGGCCGCACCCAGGATATTGTTAAGCGTTTTGCTGACCATCCCACGGAGCGCAGGTGCCTGGTAACCGAACCCTGACCCGCCCGCCGCGGCACCTGGCCGATCTGGATCCCGCCGACCGTCGCCAGGCCGCCGCCGAGCTGGGCGGGCCGCCGTTCCGCGCCGACCAGCTGGCCCGGCACTATTTCGCCCGGCTGACCGACGACCCGGCGGAGATGACCGACCTGCCCGCCGCGGCCCGGGAGCAGCTGGCCGGCGCGCTGCTGCCCCGGCTGCTCAGCGCGGAACGGGAGCTGTCCTGCGACCAGGGCACCACCCGGAAGACGCTGTGGCGGGCGTTCGACGGCGCGCTTGTCGAGTCGGTGCTGATGCGCTACCCGGACCGGGTCACCATGTGCGTCTCGTCGCAGGCCGGCTGCGGGATGGCCTGCCCGTTCTGCGCCACCGGCCAGGCCGGGCTGACCAGGAACCTGTCCGCCGCCGAGATCGTCGCCCAGGTGGTCGCGGGCGCCCGGGCGATGGCCCGCGGCGAGATCCCGGGCGGCCCGGGCCGGGTGTCCAACATCGTATTCATGGGCATGGGCGAACCGCTGGCCAACTACGCCAGCGTGCTGCGGGCGGTACGCCGGATCACCGACCCGGTCCCGGACGGGCTGGGCATCTCGCAGCGGTCGGTCACCGTGTCCACCGTCGGCCTGGTGCCCGCCATCGGGCGGCTGGCCGCGGCCGGGCTCGCGGTGCGGCTCGCGGTATCGCTGCACGCACCCGACGACGGGCTGCGCGACGAACTGGTGCCGGTGAACCGGCGCTGGAACGTGGCCGAGGTGCTCGACGCGGCGTGGGGCTATGCCGCGGCCACCGGCCGCCGGGTGTCCATCGAGTACGCCCTGATCCGGGACATCAACGACCAGCCATGGCGCGCGGACCTGCTGGCCGGGCTGCTCGCCGGGCACCTGGCGCACGTCAACCTGATCCCGCTGAACCCGACACCGGGGTCCCAGTGGACCGCCTCGGCTCCCGGCGCGATGTGCGAGTTCGAGGCCCGGCTGGCCGCCCGCGGCATCCCGGTCACGGTGCGGGACACCCGGGGCAGCGAGATCGACGGCGCCTGCGGCCAGCTGGCGGCGCCGGTTTCCAGTCGCCGGGCGCTGCCGGTCATCCCGCGGGTACCGTAGTCGTCCATGCCGGGCAAGGACGGCGCTCTGCGCAGCGCGGGCCGCGGGCTGGCCTGGCGGCTGGTGCACCGGGCCTGGCGGGCGGCCCAGCAGGCGGGCGCGATCACCGCGGACACCCCGGTCGGCCGGCGGTTCGCCCGGTTCGGCGACGGCTCGATCATCGCGTTTCCCACCGGGGCGCTGTACGGCGAGAAGTGGATCGGGATCGGCGCGGACACGATGATCGCCGCACAGGTCTCCCTGTCCGCGGGCATGGTGCCCGGTCACGAGCTCGGCGACCTGCCCGTGCTCCAGGTCGGCGACCGGTGCGTGATCGGTCGGGGCAGCCACCTGGTGGCGCACCACTCCATCGTGATCGGGGACGACGTGTTCACCGGCCCGTACGTGTACATCACCGACCAGAACCACGGCTACGCCGACCCTGAGGTGCCCATCGGCCGCCAGTGGCCGAGCAACACCGCGGTCTCCATCGGCCCGGGAACATGGCTGGGAGCTGGCGTGATCGTGCTGCCCGGCGCGCAGATCGGCCGTAATGTGGTGGTGGCCGCGGGCTCGGTGGTCCGCGGCCGGGTGCCGGACCGGTGCGTGATCGCCGGTGTTCCGGCCAAGGTGGTGCGGGAGTACGTGGCTGGCGATGGCTGGTCCCGGCCCGCGCCGATGCTGGGGGACCGATCCTGATCGCCCCAAAAGCGGGTCACGACTCTGTCACGATGAGGGCGGTCGCGCCCCCGGACGGCTCACTATTCGATAGGGCTGGTCATCCCGCACCTCGCAGGAAAACGGCCGGACGGTCTCAGCCTGAACAGCCGAGGGGGCATGTGAAGGGGAGCAACGATCTTGTCGTAAGCGCGGCGTACCGGCCAGAGCCGGCGGCCGTGGCCGCGGCGCGCAAGTTCGTCCGGGACACCTTGCAGGACTGGCTGGACACCGACACCAGGCCCGCTCCGGCTGACATCGAACTCGTCGACGACGCCGTGCTGCTGACCAGCGAACTGGTCACCAACGCCGTGGTGCACGCGGGCACCCAGGTGCAGGTCACCTGCAAGCTCGCGGCCAGTGCGGTCGAGGTCGTGGTCCGGGACAGCCACCCGGCCAGGATGGTGCCTGGACCCGACCATGACGACAACATTCCTGCTGAACGCACCCATGGCCGCGGACTGTTGCTGCCGTCCGCGCTGGCGTCCGCGTGGGGGGTCAGTTACGGGGCTGAGGCCAAGGCCGTCTGGTTCCGGATGGGGCTGGCCGGGCAGAAAACCAGCCTGACCGAGCCGGGCGCCGATCCGGACGCGGCCGAGACGGCTGTTCCTCCGGTCAGCTGGCAGGTCCGCGCCCCGGGGGCGAGCCCGGCCGCGGCCGGCCAGCCCGCGGCCGAGCCGTCCTACGACGACCTGCTCCGCCAGACGGTCGGGTCAGCCCGGGTCATCGTGGCCGGCGACGCGGCGTACGCCCTGGTGGCCGACGAGGACGGGGATCTGTCCGTGCGCGCCGCGACCGGGATCAGCCCGGCCGCGCTGCTCCGCACCGCCCCGTCGGTGGCCACCGTGCCGTTCATCGCGGACGGCCGGGTGACCGGGGTGCTGGCCGTGGCCGCGGCGCTGCCCGGCCGGTTCGGCGACAGCGACGTGCAGCGGCTGCAGCAACTGGCCGACAGCATGGTCCCGGCGCTGGAACGGGCCCGGCTGGCCGGGCTGGAACGGGCCCGGCGGGCCCGGATCGACGTGCTGGCCGAGGCAAGTGAGCTGCTGGCCGGCCCGCTGGACGCGGACCGGATCCTGGCCGTGGCCGGCCAGGTCGCCGTGCCCCGGCTGGCCGAGTGGTGCGCGGTACTGGCGGCCGGCCCGGACTCGGAGTTGCGCGTACTGGCCGCCCGGCATGCCGACGACGGCCAGGCGGGTGCGCTGGGCTGGCTGCTGGACCGGGCCCGGGCCAGCGCGCCGTGGCCGCAGCCAGGCCGGCCGGGCGGCCCGCGGCAGGCCGGCGCGGCCCAGCCGTGGCAACTGGCCGGTGCCGTGGCGGCTGGCGGGCCTGCGGGCGTGGCCGACCTGGCCGCCCGCGGGGCCTGGTGCTTCCCGCTGGCCACCCCGGGTGGCGTGCTCGGCTTGCTGGTGCTGGGTGGCCCGCACTCCGGGCGCCCATCGCGGGAAGTGCTCAGCCTGGGTGCGGACCTGGCCGGCCGGATCGCCCTGGCCCTGGAGAATTCCCGGCTGGCCGCCCAGCAGCACGCGGCCGGCCAGGCCCTGCGGGCCGTCCTGCTGCCCGCCGAGCTGCCCCGGGTGCCCGGGGTCGAGCTGGCCGTGGCGCACGACCTGCCCGGCGCGGGGGCCGCGGCGGGCGGTGACTTCTGTGACGTGTTCCCGGCCGGGCCGGGGCGGTGGCGGTTCGCCGTCGGGGAGGTGTGCGGGACCGGCCCAGCCACCCTGGCCCTGACCTCGCTGGCCCGGACCACGCTGCGCATCCTGGCCACGGATGGGCTCGGCATCCCCGCCGTGCTGGACCGGCTCAACCAGCTCATCCTGGACGAACGGGTGCCCGGGACGTTCCTCACCCTGGTGCATGGCGAGCTCACGGTGCCCGGCGCGGGCGGGCCGGTGCGGCTATCCCTGGCTTGCGCCGGGCAGCCACTGCCGCTGGTGCTGCGCGTGTCCGGGGCCGCGCCCGAGCCGGCGGCCGCCCCGCAGCCGGTGCTCGGGGTGATCGACGGGCTCAGTTTCGCCGCGCAGCCGGTCCGGCTGGAAGCCGGCGACCTGCTGCTCTGCGTCACCGACGGGGTGACCCGGCGGCGCGACGGGGACCGGCTGCTCGACGATGACGACGGCCTGGCCCGGCTGCTGGCCGGCTGCGCCGGGCTGACCGCCGAGGTGGTGGCGTCCAAGGTGCACGAGGAAGTGCGCGGCTTCGGCGGCCGTCCAGCCGCCGACGGCATGGCCGTGCTGGTGCTCCGCGCCGAGAGCTGAGCCCTACCGGTCGCGTAGCCGGGGCGGGAACACCTCCCCACGCAGCGCCCGCCCGATCAGGTCGGCGGCTTGCGCCGCGGCTACCAGCCGGCGGCCTTCAGCCCGGTACGCCTCCAGCACCGCGTCCACCCCGGCCGCGGGCAGCGCCCCGCCCAGCTCCGTCCGGGTGCTGCGGTAGCCTTCGCGGGCCCCGCGCACGCAGGCATCCAGATGATGCTTGGCCATGGTGGCCAGCGCGATCGGGTGCCGCCGCAGCACGCCATACAGCCGGTAGTCCGGGGGCACCACGTCGAGCAGCCAGGCCACCGCGGTGGCCTCGAAATCCGGCGCGCCTGGCGGGTGTACCCCGGCTGGCCAGCCCGGCGGAACGTACTCTGCCACCCCACCACATTAGCAAATATCGAACATGTGTTCTTAATCGAGTCCGGACCAGCCGCGCTGGTATCCTGGCTGAGCCCACCGCGACGAGGAGCCTAGCCTGCGATGGATGCGGCCGGACCAGTGACCGTGGCCTCGATACACATCTACCCGGTCAAGGCCACCCGGGCGGTCGACCTAGCCGAGGCGGAGGTCGAGCGGTGCGGCCTGGCCGGTGACCGGCGCTGGCTGGTGGTCGAGCCGGACGGCCGGTTCATCACCCAGCGCACCGAGCCGACGCTGGCCCTGGTCGGCGCCCGCTACGTCACCGACGGAAGCCTGCACTTGTCGGCGGGCGGGCAGCCACCGCTCACCGTGCCCGCCCCGGCCGAGGGCCGCGGCGCGGAGATGCTCTGGGTCAATGTGTGGCGGTCGAAAGTCCGCGCCGCCGCGGCCGGGGGCCAGGCTGACGCGTGGTTCTCCCGCTTCCTCGGCCGGCCGGTCCGGCTGGTGCACCTGGACGACCCGGCCCGCCGCCAGGTGGATCCCGAGTTCGCCGGGCCCGGGGATCGGGTGAGCTTCGCGGACGGCTACCCGCTGCTGCTCACTGCGCTAGGTTCGCTGGACGCGCTGGGCCGGTGGCTCATCGAGGACGGCCAGCCAGCCGTGCCGATGACCCGGTTCCGGCCGAGCGTGGTGGTGGCGGGCACGGCGCCGTGGGCCGAGGACGGCTGGCGCCGGATCCAGATCGGCCCGGCGACGTTCCGGGTGGCCAAGCCGTGCGGCCGCTGCGTGGTCACCACGATCGACCAGCAGACCGGGCAGCGTGGGCGGCAGCCGCTGGCCATGCTCGGCCGCCGTCGCCGGTTCGGCCAGCAACTGGTCTTCGGCCAGAACCTGATCCCGGATGTGAGCGGCACCATCCGGATCGGCGACCCGGTGCGGATTCTCCACCCGGAAGACTGACTGACCTGCCCCGGGGAGGGGACTCCGGGGCAGGTCAGCATGGGGGTGCGGGTAGCGCGGGCGAGCTCAGCACCGGGCTAGTTAGCACGGGGCGGTGCTGGTGCCGCGCCCGGTGGCCGGGGCTGGGCCGGCCGACACCGGCCGGCCGGCCGACCGCGCCCGGCGGGCGCGCCGCACGGCGGCGGCCTGATGGTCCTGCGCTGCCTGGTCGAGCATGTCCTTGACATGCTGGGCGGCGACTACTGCGCCTATCGCTGAGTACACGGTGTCCTCCTCGGCCTGCGGCCGTGGTCACGGCCGTACAGCTTTCAGCTTGCTGCTAAGGGGGTGGCCACCACATTGGGCGAACGCCTTATCTCTGCGCCCGCCACCCGGGCTAAGGCATGGGACCGGCTAAGCCAGGGAGCCGGGCAGGCTGGCCGGCTGCCTGCGCCGGATCAGCTGCGGCCTGACCCGCCGGTGCCGCCGGGCCGGTTCTACCGTGTCGGAGGGCGGCCCGAACCCCAGCGTGACCGAACCGCCACCGGCCGGTGACCGGCCCACGGTGAGCGTGCCACCGGATGCCTCGGCGATGCGCCGGGCGATGTCCAGGCCCAAGCCGGTGGACCCCGCGCTCGACCTCCCCCGGCGCGCGGCTTCCGGGTCCGCGAAGCCGGCTCCCGCGTCGGCGACCACCAGCCAGGCGCCGCCACCGGCCCGGCGGCTGACCCGGACCGAGAACGCCACACCCTCCGCGGTGTGCGCGAACACGTTCTCCAGCAGGATGTCCGCGCACGCGGCGAGATCGTCCCGGGATACCCGCACCTCGACCGGGCCGGGCGCGATCTCCACGGTCAGCTGCCGGTCCTGGTCGTCGGCCAGCGGCCGCCAGAACGCGGCCCGGTCAGCGATCACGTCGCTAGCATCGCAGGCGACCTGGGTGGCGCCGGGCGGTCGGCGGGCCTCCCGGATGATCTCGTCCACGGTGCGCTGCAACCCGTCCACGTCGCTGACCAGCTGGGTCCGCTCCCCGGGGTCGCGCAGCGATTCGGCATCGATGCGCAGCGCGGTCAGCGGGGTGCGCAGCCGGTGCGACAGATCCGCCGCGGTCTCTCGCTCATGGGCCAGCAGATCCCCGATCCGCGCGGCCAGGCGGTTCAGCCCGGTGCTCACCTGGCGCATCTCCAGCGGGCCAGCCACCGCCGCGCGGGCACCGAGATTGCCCGTCGCGAGCAGGTCGGATGCGCGGGCCAGCGCACGCAGCGTCCGCACCAGGGAGCGGGCCAGCTGATCGGCCACCGCCACGCTGAGCAGCAGCAGGCCGAGGCCCACTCCGCCGAGGACCAGCCAGGCCCGGGTCACCCCGGCCCGTAGCTGCGGGCCGGGTACGAACGCGCGGATGACCGCCGTGCCGCGCGGCAGGCCTTGCACCGCGACCAGTACTTCCACTCCACCACGAGCCGGAGTCGCGAAGCTGCGTCCCTTGGCCGCCAGCCGCACGCCCGCAGACCGGGCCGCGGGCTGGCCGAGCACCGGGCCGCCCGGCAGGAAGACCGTCACCGGGGGGGCCCGGTCTGCCCCGTTTACCTGCGCGATCGCCAGCCTGAGGCTGGGCTCGCTGAGCGTGGCGACCAGCGGGGCCATCCACTGGGCCCGGACCGTGGCCGAACTCACCGCGCGGTCCGCCGCGAGCGTGCGCAGCACCAGGGCCAGTGGTACCAGGAAGGAGATCAGCACCATGGAGCTGACCGCGACGACCAGGAGGGTTATCCGCAGTCTCATGACCGGGCCGGACGACCGCGCGCCGTCATGACGGAGCGGTCAGCTTGATGCCGACGCCGCGGACTGTGTGCAGGTAACGGGGCTGCTGGGCGGTCTCCCCGAGCTTGCGGCGCAGCCAGGAGACATGCACGTCCACGGTCTTGTCTGCGCCGCCGTAGGGCAGCCGCCAGACGTGGGTGAGCAGGTCCCGTCTGGTCACTACCTGCCCGGCGTGCACGACCAGGTAGTGCAGCAGGTCGAACTCCTTCCGGCTGAGGTCGAGCGGCGCGCCATCCAGGGTGGCCTCGTGCGCCTCGGCGTCCAGCCGGAGCGCACCGACGACGAGCGGCGCCACGCCCCTGGGCATGTCGGCGTCGGTGCGCCGCAGCACGGCCCGGATCCGGGCCTCGAGCTGGCCGCCGCCGAACGGCTTGACCAGGTAGTCGTCGGCTCCGGCATCCAGTACCCGGATGATGTCGGCTTCGTCGTCGCGCGCCGTGATCACGACCACGGGGACCGTGCTGATCGCGCGGAGCATCCGCAGGGTCTCGTACCCGCCGAGGTCGGGCAAGCCCAGGTCGAGCAGGACCAGATCCGGCGGTGTCTGATGGATCCGGTGCAGCGCGGACATCGCGCTGGCCGTGCTCGTCACCGCGTGCCCGCGCTCGGTGAGTGACCGGATCAGCGCGCCGCGGATCGAGGCATCGTCCTCCACCAGGAGCAACTGCGCCATGAATCAGGACCGTAGCCGGAAGTGCCTCGTCACGCAGCAAGTCGCGGTATTGCGGGCTGCCTGGCCACTACTCTCTTGTAGCTGCCTTTACCTGGTCTTAAGGTGTGATCCGCGACCATGAGAAGCGTGCCTGCCCGCGTCTTGCTGGCCGCCGGGGCCTGGCTGCTCGGGGTGCTCGGAGCCACCGGCGGCAGCCTCGCCGCTGTGTCGCTCATCGGTCAGAGCTTCGCCGCGCCGCCGACCCAGCAGCTGACCGTCGCCGCGGTCAATCACGCGCTGGCCAGAGCCGACCATGACGCCAGCCCGGCGGCCACGGCCAGCCCGACGGCCACCGCCAGGCGGAGCCCGGCCCGGCACGGCCCGGCCCGGCGGCGCCGCGCCGCCAGCCAGAGCACCGGGGCGCCGGCCACGCCTGGGACCGGCGGCGGGACCGTGCTCACCTCGTCGGGAGGCAGCGTGCTGGCGAGCTGCGTCAGCTCGGGCGCGTACCTGATCTCATGGAGCCCGCAGCAGGGCTACCAGGTCGATGACGTCGTGCGCGGGCCCGCCGCGACCGCCCGGGTGGTCTTCCTGGCCGGGCCGTCCGGCGTGCGGGTGGACGTGACCTGCGCCGGATCGCTGCCTACCGAAGCGGTGCACCGCCTGTGGGGTGATGACGACGGCACCGCCGGGGGCGGCGACAGCTGAGCCCAGGGGACCAGCGTGGCAGGCGCCGGGTGGTCAGCGCGCCCGGTGCCGGTTCGTCTCGATCAACAGGGCGAGGGTCGGGCAGACTGCCGCGGCCCGCCGGGCGTGTGCGGTCAGCGGGCCGGGGACCGGGCCGGCGGCCACGACCGGATAGCCCCACCGGTCCAGCGTGATGAGCTCCGGAAGCAGTTCCGCGCACATGCCGTGGCCGGTGCACGCGATCGGGTTGACGCGCAGCCTGATGCTCATTTCCAGGCCTGCTCTCGTTCGTCATCGCCCGGGACCGGCAGCAGCGGCGCGCGGCGTACGCCGGGACAGGGACCGTTCTCGTCGTGCCACCGGGCATCGGCGGCGAACGTACGCAGCGCGCTGCGGACCAGCTGGGTGGCGCCATCCGGGTGACGGCAGGCGCCGCGTCCCGCAATGACCGGGAGCAGCCGGCTGAGCTGGCCGAGAGCCTGTCTCCGGCCGCCGTGATAAGCCAGGTCGGCCACTGCGTCGGCGAGTGCGGGTAGGCCGAACACGCACGGCCCGCACTGGCCGGCCGTCTCCTCGGCGAGAAAGCGGATCACCCGGGCGGTCTCCGCGAGGCCGCACGCGCTGCCGGGCAGGGCGATCAGGATGCCCGCACCCATCGCACCACCCGCGGCCCGCAGCGCCTGCTGGCACAGCGGGATCGGCCAGGCATATCCCGCGGGCAGCCAGCCGCCGAAATAGCCGCCGACCAGCAGTGCCTGCGGCCGCTCGGCCGGGCCGCCCGCCTGCATCACCAGTTGCCCGATGGGGGTACCGAGCTCGACCTCATACACCCCCGGCCTGGCCACCGCCCCGGCCACGGTGACTAGGGCCGAACCAGCCGCCGAGGCTAGCCCGACACCGCGGAACCAGGCGTCCCCGTAGCGGGCGATCAGCGCCAAATGGGCCAGCGTCTCGACATTGTTCTCCAGCGTGGGGCGCCCGCGCAGGCCACGCTCGTCCGGCCGGGGCGGGGTGAAGGCGGGCTTGGCCGGGCCACCGCCCAGGAACGAGACGAGCGCGGTCTGCTCGCTGGACACATAGTGGCCGGGGATTCCGACGATCTCGATCGGCACTGGATCGGTGCCGGCGATACGCCGGGCGCTGGCCGCTTCCCGGAGACCGGCCAGCAGGCCGGTCTCCGCGCGGTGCACGCACAGGTATGCTTCCCGGGCGCCGACCGCCTCGGCGGCCAGGCTGATCCCGTCCAGCACCAGATGCGGCAGCCGGGTCAGCAGCAGCCGGTCCTTGCCGCTGGCCGGCTCGCCCTCGGCCCCGTTCGCCACCACCACGGCCGGCCCGCGGCGGCTGGCCACCGACCGCATCTTCCGGCCGGTGGGGAAGCCCGCGCCGCCGCGCCCGGTCAGGCCGGAGCGCTCCACGACGTCGATCAGGCGGCCGGGGCGGCCACGGCCGGTCCGGCCGCCCAGCGGGACCGGGCCGTAGCACCGCTCGTGATCGGGCAGGCTGGCGGGCCGGTCGTAGCGCAGGCCGGCCAGCAGCCGGGGCAGCCGCCGCTGTGGCGGCGGGTAGAGCGGGCCCGTAGGGCTCCGCCGGGGCCCGGCGGGGAGCGATCGCACCCCGCCATTGCGTTGGGGCGCGGCGGGGAGCAGCCGGGCCCCGGCGGTGGGCTGGGACACCGGAGGGAACGGCCGGGCCCCAGCGGGGGAAGGCCGGAGTGCCGGCGGGGGCGGCCGGTCTCCAGCGGGGTAGGGGGTGGTCGGGGTGGACGGGGACGCGGGCCCGGGCAGCGCGTGCCGGGGCCCGGCCAGCTGAGCGCTCACCAGCCGTACCTGCTCACGCTGAGCGCGGCCGGGACACCGACCGCGACCGCTGCGACCAGGGCGAGCCGGAGCAGCCTGCGTTCTGGCCAGCGCTGCAGCAGCCGCCAGGCGATGGCCGCGGCGACCAGTGCGACGCAGCCGGCGGTCAGCGCCGCGGCCCAGGAGTGGTGCTCGTCGGTGCCCGCGCCAACGCCGTGCGCGACCGCGATCGGCCAGCACGCGTAGCCGGACCAGTGCACCACCCGCCAGGCCCGGTAGCCGAGCCGGAGCCGGGCCAGGCTGGTCAGCAGCAGGATGGCCAGCAAGTCCAGCGCGATCGCGCCCAGGCCCAGCCAGAGCCGCTTGTAGGGCGACATGAAGGGGAGGAACGCCGCGCTCAGCGGGATGGAGGTGTAGGAGTCCAGCACCGTGGTGCCGATATGCAGCGCCAGGAACGCCAGGGCCAGCAGCGAGAGATTGCGGTGCAGCCCCACGGTGAGGAAGCGCGGCCACCGGTCGGCGGCGAACCGCCCCGCGGTCAGCACGCCGAGCAGCACGCTGGCCGTCATGAGCAGCAGGGCCACCAGGCCGGATGCCCGGGTGGCGTACCACAGGCCCGGGCCGGCGAAGTCGACAGTCACGCCCCGGCCTCCCGGGGCTGACCGGCCGGCCAGCCGGCCACGGTCAGGACCGTGCCGTCGTGCCCGACCAGCCGGGCGGGCAGGCCGAGCTGGCCGAGCCAGCCCGCCGCCTGGTCGCCGCGGATGATCGCCGCTGTGCTGGCCGCGTTGGCGTGCAGGCAGCTGGCCGCGGCTACGGTGGCGGTCCGCCAGCGGCTCTGCGCGGGCAGGCCGGTCGCGGGCACGACGATGTGGTGCACCGTGGCCCGGCTTCGCCGCCAGGACCGGACCTTGGTGCTAGAGGTGGCCAGCCCGCCATCGGTGATCACCACCGCCTGGGCCGGCTGGGTACCGTCGGGCGCGTCGCCCGGGCCGAGGTCGTCGGCGATACCGACGGACCAGCCGTCGTCCGGGGACGGTCCGGCCACCCGGATGTCGCCGCCCAGGTTGACCAGCACGCCGCAGCCAGCCGCTGCGGCGATGCGGACCGCTGCCCGGTCCGCGGCGAACGCCTTGGCGGTCGCGCCGAGATCGAGCAGCACCCCGGCTGGCACCCGGGCGGTGCGCCGCGCCCGGTCGAGTTCCACGTGCTGCCAGCCGGCCGCGGGCACGCCGCCCAGGTCGGCTGCCCCAGCCGGGGGCGGGGTGCCCGGCTGGGGCAGGCTGGTGAAATCACGGTCGTACCCGAGGCTGACCAGCGACTGGCCGCAGGTGGGATCCACGTCGCCGCCGGTCGCCTGGGCGGCGCCCAGCGCCGCGGCCAGTGCGTCGGTGAGCAGCTGGCTGATCCTGACCTCGCGGCCGTCCGCGCGATTCAGCCGGGACAGCTCAGAATCGCCGCGGAACCGGGAACAGGCGCGGTCCAGGGCGGCCAGCTCGGCGTGTAGCAGGCCGGCCGCGGTGTCCCCCGCGGCGGGATCGGTGACCAGCACCGAGGCCACGGTGCCGAGAGTGCGGAACCGGGTCGCCTCAACCGGCGGGCGGCTGATGAGCGGGGTCGTCATCGGCGCGGCCTCATCCGCCCGAGTGCGTGCCGCTGGACGTGCTCTGCACCGGGCTGGGCGAGGGCGCAGCGGCCGGCGGCGTGGTCGGCGGGGCGAGCGTCGGCGCCGCGCTGGCCGGCTGGGCCGCCGTGCTAGACGGCGGCGTAGCCGGCCGGTTAACCGGCGCGTGGTGGGAGTGGTGCCGGTGATGGGCGGTCTTGTGCTTGGCCGTGGGGGTTGGGTCGGCGGTCGGGGCGGGGGTGCTGGGCGGCCGCACCGGACGCTGGCTACTAGCCGTCTGGGCGGGCGCGCTGCGGGCGAGCAGGATCGCGAACGCGGCCGCGGCGATCGCGCTGAGCTGGGTGGTGCGCCAGGTCAGCCGGGCCAGGCGGCGCAGCCCGTCGGCCCGGGAGTGGCCGTCGGCGGCCGGGCCGAGCCGCAGCGTCTGCTCACTGGGTGCGTCTATTTCTCGCCGTGCCGGGCCGACCGGCGGCCATTCCTGGGCTGGCCCATGCGGGGGGTATTGGTCGCGCATGGGATGTCATCAGACCGGATGACAGGTTAAGGGCCGGCCAAGAACGGCTCAAGAAGGCCGCCCGCTGCCGGCGGCCGCGCGGTGCGCCCCTGTGTGCACCGCGCACTGACCGGTCAGCAGGTTCTCAGGGCAGCAGAAGTCCAGGCCGTCCTGGGCCGCGCGGGCGGCTGCGCGCCGGGCGGCTGCGCGCCGGTCGGCCAGGTCAAAGAGCCAGGCGAGGCGCGGTGACTTGCCATCCCGGGCCGTCCGGGCCCGGGCCGTCCGGGCCGCCTCGGCCTGCATTTCCCTGATGTGCTGGGTGGCGATTGCGGTCTGGATCAGCGGATGCACGAAATCCTCCTCGATACCGGCCACACGTCGTGGCCGTACACCATCGAGGTTCGTCGTAAGGCGGGCCGGCCCACATCGGGCGAATGCCTTATCTCCAGGCCACCTCCGGGATAAGGCGGGGGACCGGCCCTCCTGTTTTGCTTAGCTTTTGCTCAGTCAGCTGAGGGTTGCTGTGGCTGGGTATGACCGCTTTCCTGAGACAAAGGACGGGTTCCGGGATTCCCGTCTTCGGGGCGGGCACCGAGCTATCCCACTCAGGCTCGGTGCCCGCGTACCGGGCAGTCAGGCGGCTGCAAGGTGGCGACTAGAATGGAGGTGTCGCGCCAGCACGCGCGGCAGCCCCCAACCAGATGAGATCCCGTATGCCCGCACGCCAGGCTCAGCTCGCCACCCGCGATGAATTGCGCAACGTGGCCATCGTGGCGCACGTCGACCACGGCAAGACCACCCTGGTCGACGCCATGCTGTGGCAGTCCGGCGCGTTCCGGGTCGGCGCCCAGGTGGCCGACCGGGTGCTGGACTCCGGTGACCTGGAGCGGGAAAAGGGCATCACGATCCTGGCCAAGAACACCGCGGTCGCGCACGGCGGGCTGACCATCAACATCGTGGACACCCCGGGGCACGCCGACTTCGGCGGCGAGGTGGAGCGCGGCCTGTCCATGGTGGACGGGGTGCTGCTGCTGGTGGACGCCAGCGAGGGCCCGCTGCCGCAGACCCGGTTCGTGCTGCGTAAGACGCTGGAAGCCAACCTGCCGGTCATCCTGGTGATCAATAAGGTGGACCGGCCGGACGCCCGGATCGCCGAGGTGGTGGACGCCACCTACGAGCTGTTCCTCGACCTGGACGCCACCGAGGAACAGATCGAGTTCCCGATCGTCTACGCCTCGGCCCGGGCGGGCCGGGCCTCGCTGACCCGCCCGGCGGACGGCACGCTGCCGGACTCACCGGACCTGGAGCCGCTGTTCAGCGCGCTCCGGGACACCGTGCCGGCGCCGTCCTACGACCCGGCCGAGCCGCTCCGCGCGCACGTCACCAACCTGGACGCCTCGGCCTACCTGGGCCGGATCGCGCTGTGCCGGGTGGAGTCCGGTGAGATCACCAAGGGCCAGCAGGTGGCCTGGTGCCGCCGGGACGGCTCGATCGTGAAGGTGAAGATCACCGAGCTGTTCCGCACCGAGGCGCTGGACCGGGTGCCCACGCAGAGCGCCGGGCCGGGCGACATCATCGCGGTGGCCGGCATCCCGGAGATCATGATCGGTGAGACGCTGGCCGACCCGGACGACCCGCGTCCGCTGCCGCTGATCACGGTGGACGAGCCGGCCATCTCGATGACCATCGGGGTGAACACCTCCCCGCTGGTCGGCCGCGAGAAGGGCAGCAAGGTCACCGCGCGGATGGTCCGCGACCGGCTGGACCGTGAGCTGGTGGGCAACGTCTCGCTCCGGGTGCTGCCCACCGACCGGCCGGACACCTGGGAGGTGCAGGGCCGCGGCGAGCTGGCCCTGGCCGTGCTGGTCGAGACGATGCGCCGGGAGGGTTACGAGCTGACCGTGGGCCGGCCCACCGTGGTCACCCGCGAGGTGGACGGCAGGCTGCACGAGCCGGTGGAGCGGCTCACCGTGGACGTGCCCGAGGAGTACCTGGGCGCGGTCACCACGCTGCTGGCCCTGCGCAAGGGCCGGATGGAGCACATGACCAACCACGGCACCGGCTGGGTGCGGCTGGACTTCATCGTGCCCGCCCGGGGCCTGATCGGCTTCCGCACCCAGTTCCTCACCGACACCCGGGGGACCGGCATCGCGCACCACGTGTTCGAGGGGTACGAGCCGTGGTCCGGCGACATGCGGATGCGGCCGACCGGCTCGCTGGTCGCCGACCGGTCCGGGACGGCCACCCCCTACGCCATGTTCTCGCTGCAGGAGCGGGGCACGCTGTTCGTCGGGCCGGGCACCGAGGTGTACGAAGGGATGATCGTCGGGGAGAACTCCCGGTCCGACGACATGGACGTGAACATCACCCGGGAGCGCAAGCTGACCAACGTGCGGCAGTCCACCGGGGAGGAACTGGAGCGGCTGGTGCCGCCGCGTGCGCTCAGCCTGGAGCAGGCCCTGGAGTTCTGCGCCAGCGACGAGTGTGCCGAGGTCACCCCGGCCACGGTCCGGCTGCGCAAGGTGATCCTGGACGCCAAGGACCGGGCCCGCTTGCGCGCCCGCCGCTCTCGCGGCGAGTAAACCCGGGCTGGCGCTGGGCCCTGGACCGGCCGAAACCGGTAAGCGGCTCATCGAGATCGGCAGACCCCCCGTATTGCGTAGCGTCGCTCCGCTGGCCGAGGGTTGCCGGTGCCCGGGTCTGACCGATTTCCTGAGACACATAGAACGGCCTCCGCGGGTTCCGGTTCTTCGGAGCGGGCACCGGGCCTCCCACTCGGCTCGGTGCCCGCGTACCGGGAGGACCGTGGCGGGACAGGTGAGGCAAGATGATCATTCGGGAACGGCTGCCCGAACGGCTGCCCGGGAGTGTGCTCGCGGCAGAACTGCCGGAGCCCTGGCGCTCGGCAGCAGTGACCGTCGTGCTGCCCACCTACAATGAAGCCGCCAACCTTCCGGTGGTCGTCGCGGCGCTGTTCGCCCTGCCACTCCCAGGCCTGCGGGTTCTGGTGGCCGATGACAATTCGCCCGATGGCACCGGTGACATCGCGGGCCGGCTGGCCGGGCTCTACGGCGCGGAAAAGATGACAGTCGCGCACCGGCCCGGTAAAGAAGGACTCGGCCGCGCGTATGTGGACGGCATGACGCGCGCCCTCGAAGCTGGTGCCGAATTCGTGGTCCAGATGGACAGCGATCTGTCGCACGCGCCTGAGTGCCTGCCCGAGATGCTGGGCACGTTGCTGGCCACCCGCGCCGATGTGGTCATCGGCTCCCGGTACGTCCCTGGGGCGAGTCTGGACCAAGAGTGGTCCTGGCGCCGGAAGGCGCTGTCCGGGTTCGCCAACATGTACGTCCGTGTGCTGCTGCGGCTGGGCATCCGCGATGTCACCGCGGGCTTCAAACTGTGGCGCTGCTCAGCCCTCGCCGCTGTAGATATATCGAGTATCCAGAGCAACGGATACAGTTTCCAGGTAGAGATGAACTACCGGGCTGTCAAATGCGCCCTGAAAATCGTTGAGCTGCCGATTCACTTTGCCGAGCGAAGAGAGGGGCAGAGCAAGATGAGCCTGAGTGTGCAGCTCGAATCCGCGCTGCTGCCATTCCGGCTGCGCCACCGGTCCAAGGATTGGCTAGGTGCTGGCCGCGAGGACGCTTGAGGCGGCTAATACAGATTCTCACTCCTGGTGCCAGTGATGAAGCAGGTAAGGCGGGGCTTTTTGTTTCACCAGCGTTGCTGCGACGCTGAGTAGTCACTCTCTTACAGAGAGTCAGACTCTTTTAATTCTCCCTCGCGGTCAGCCCTTGACACCCCGATTTGTGATGCCATGATTGAGGGGTTCGCTATTTAGCCTGGTCCCTGGGCCAATCGGATTCGGGACCGGGCGGCAGCCAGGGGGGGTGGCCGCGTATGCGCTCTGCCGGTGGGCGGTTCTTAAGGTAAAAGTCTCGTGAACTCAATGTCCCGTACTTGTTTTGAGTTCATTTTCTTCGCGTCGAGGTGCCGGCCAGAGCAGGCCGATGGTGCCGGGTGTCTGCCGCGAGCAGCCTGGCCGGGCTCCGCCGTAGCGGGGTACCGCCTCCGGCGTGAACGATGGCTGCCAGGTGCTGACCGGATGTCGGCGGTATCAGCCGTATGGACTCGTTCCGTTATCCGCCTGCCGCCCTGGCGGCGGGGGGTGAGCGCGTGGCAAGGCACGCCGTGCGATGACGCAGCCGCCCGCTTCCCGCCGCATCAGGCGGCGGGCCGGTCGGCGGCTCCGAATGCTCCCGCGTGTCCGGGGCAGGTTGGCCCGGTCGGGTGCCTCGCGGCGGGGGAGTGAGGTGCATGCGACTCGTTCTTTGTGACGACAACCGGATCCTGTGTGAAGCCCTCGCGGCAGGCCTGGAAGCGTACGGGCATCAGGTCGCGCGCATCGCGACCACGGCTGCCGACGGCATCCAGGCGGTGGCTGTTCATGATCCGGATGTCTGCCTGCTGGATCTGCGCTTCTGTGGAGCGCAGGATGGCCTTGACGCTGTCGCGGTCATCAGAAAGCATCATCCCCGCACGAAAGTGCTGGTGCTGTCGGCCGTGACCGACCCGGCGGTAGTGACGATGGCCCTGGACGCCGGTGCCGTCGGCTTCCTCCGGAAGGACGAGAGTGTCGGGCAGATCGCCGACGCGCTGAACGTAGTGGGGGCGGGTGGCCTGGTGATAGACGCCTCGCCCCGGCGGGCACGCCCCCGGCCTGCCGCAGCGCGCAGCGAGAACCCGGTCGGGAAGCCACTTGCCGAGCTATCCCCACGGGAAATCGAAGTCCTGCATCGGATTGTCGCCGGGCAGGACACCGCTCAGATGGTCCGCGAGATGGGGGTTACCACCAGCACGCTGCAATCGTATGTAAAGAGCGTCCTGGCCAAGCTGGGCGCACACAGCCGTCTGGAGGCGGCTGCCCTGGCCAGCAAACGGGGACTGCTGGCCAGCCTAGGGCCTGGCCGGCCGCGGCCCCCGGCCGGGCCGGCATCCCGCCCCCCACGTGGGTCATGACCCCCTAACTGGCGTAGCTCAGCGCACGGCGGGATGGGGTTTCGCGGTAGAAGCAGGGTGAGCGAGGCTCTAGCTATGAAGCTCC
Source organism: Streptosporangiaceae bacterium (assembly GCA_036497945.1). Lineage (GTDB taxonomy): Bacteria > Actinomycetota > Actinomycetes > Streptosporangiales > Streptosporangiaceae > RYN-230. The sequence continues at coordinate 26,916 of DASXIN010000148.1, forward strand.
GCGTGTTCATCATCGACCAGGAGCGCACATTCTCTGACGCTCTTGCCGTCAGGCTGGAGGCCGAGGCGGACATCACCGTCGTGGCCGCGGTCAGCGTGGAACTGCCCGCGTCCCGCCCAGTCGTGGCGCGGCAAGCCGACATCACGCTGCTCGATGCGGATCTGCCCGGGAGAGCGGGGCTTGCGCTGTGCCGCGAAATAGCGGGCCGGGGCATTGCCACGCATGTGATCATGATGAGCTACTCGGCCGAGGCGGAGCGCGTCGTGGCCGCGGTGCGGGCCGGGGCCACCGCGTGGGTGCTCAAGGGCGAATCCCTCGATCAGTTGCTACGCGTCATGCGTGGCACCGCGCAGGGGGAAACCTGGCTACCACCCGCAGTGATCGGGCAGGTCCTCACCGTGCTGCTCCGTGAGCCTGCGCCGCCGCCAGGGAACGACCTGCTGCTGGACACGCTCACGCGGCGGGAGCGCGAGGTACTAGCCTGCCTCGCCGAGGGCGTCGCGCGGCGCGACGTCGCGGTCCGCCTCAGCCTCTCCGCGAACACTGTCCGGACCCATCTGCAGAACCTCATGGCCAAACTCCAGGTCCATTCCACACTGGAGGCCGTAGCGCTGACGCGGTCCGAACTGACCCGGACGCACTTCCCGAGGCCGGCCGCGAGGAATGACCGTGCGCCGGCGGCGGCCTACACCGCTGGCCACTTCATTTCTTCGGATTCCTGAGTGGCCGGCAACGGATGACCACCCTGGCCGCGCTGTCGGGAGCGCAGATGATCGCCTACAGATTCACAATCGAGGGAGAGATAACCGCCGCGAATGCCGCGGAGGCTTACCATGCCCTGACCGACGTGCTCACGCGGATCGCAGAAACGCTGAAGTCATATGCGCCGCAAATCGAGCTGCAAGAGGAAGCCAGAATTACATTGGTCCCCTTGCCTGAATCACCTCCGGCTGATGGGCCCGAGC
>DASXIN010000149.1:0-2493 GCA_036497945.1 Streptosporangiaceae bacterium
AGCACGATGAACACGTGCGTCGAGGGTTCACCCTCCAGGCACAGCACCGCCTTGTCGGCGAATGTGACCGCACGGCCCTCCGCCCGGAGTGCCGAGCGGTCCTGGTCGCCGAGCAGCGGCCAGAAGCGGGCCTCCCCCTCAACCCGGATCATGCTCGCTATTGTGCAGCAGCCGACCCGGGCAGACCAGGAACTACCGGTCAGCCGGTAGCAGCCCAGGCGATGACGAGCACGGTCCACAGGCACATCGCGGTCGCGGCGATGACCGCCCAGCGCAACGCCCGCTGCGCGCGTTCGTGGCGCAGCCTGGCCCCCGCGATCAGGACGTGCAGCCCACCCGGATCCGGGCCGGTGAGCCGGTCCAGGCCGGACGGTACCCACGGCACGAGCAGATCGACCGGGGCGCCGGTGCGCCAGCGGAGCAGGCTCAGTGCGTCGGTCACCGGCCGGTCGGCCAGAGCCAGCAGTACGGCCGCACGGAGCCAGCCGAGCAGCACCAGCAGCCCGAGCGGGCCGAGCAGGGCGACTTCGACACCTCCCCACCGGGCGGCCGGCCACGCCGCCACGGCGGCCAGGCCGAGACCGCTCGCTGCGAGCAGGCCGCCAGAAGTCAGCAAAGATCCCTTGGTGTCACCGAGCATCGTTGTCAGGTCGGTGACGGTGGCTGCCCGGCTGGCCCGGTCAGCGGCGCGATCAGCCACGTACTGAGTGGCCCCCGGAGCGCCATTCAGGACGGCGCTCCCATCCAGTTGCGACGTAGTCATGCCTTCAGCCAAGCCGCCCGGCCGGGGCTGGGCTGCGGCACGTGATGCAACTCGGCTGCGTCATTTGAGCCAGACCCGCCAGCCTGGGCCGCGGCTTCAGGCGTCGCGCTCGATCGGGCAGGACATGCAGCGCGGGCCGCCCCGGCCGCGGCCGAGTTCGCTGCCCGGCACCGGGACCACCTCGATGCCGTTGTCCTGCAGGTACTGGTTGGTGGTCACGTTCCGGTCGTAGGCGACCACCACGCCCGGCTCGATGGCCAGCACGTTGCAGCCGTCATCCCACTGCTCGCGCTGCGCGGCCGGGATGTCCTGGGTGGCGGTCAGCACCCGGATGCTGGGCAGGCCGAGCGCGGCGGCCAGCGCGGTGTACATGTCCTCCGGCGGGTGGTCGGTGACCTTGAGTTCGCGGGCCGAGGCGCCGGGCTCGATGGTATACGACGGCAGCATGCCCAGCCCCAGGTAGTTGGTGAACACCCCGTAGTCACACATGGTCATCACAGTGTCCAGGTGCATGAACGCTCGTGTCTTCGGCATGTCGATGGCCACCAGGCAGCGCGCCGCCCCGGCCGAGAACAGCCGGTGCGCCAGCATCTCCAGGGCCTGCGGGGTGGTCCGCTCGCTCATCCCGGCCAGCACCGCGCCGTTGCCCAGGACCAGGATGTCGCCACCCTCGACGGTGGCCGGGGCGGCGTCCGCCCCGTGGTACCAGACTTCGAAACCGCCGTCCGCGAACATCGGGTGCCAGTGGTAGATGGCCTCGTCGTTGACGGTCTCCCGGCTGCGGGCCGGCATGGCCATCGCGTTGACCGACACCCCGCCGTAGATCCAGCACGAGGTGTCCCGCTGGTAGAGCAGGTTGGGCAGCGGGGCCAGCACAAACTCATCCGGGCCGAGCGAGTGGAACGCGATGCTCTTCGGCTCCGGGGCCAGATCCAGGATCTCCCGCTTGGTGATCCCCCCGGTCAGCGCCTGGGCCAGCACGCCCGACTCCAGGCCCTCGACCGCCTCGCGCAGCGCCGGGCAGGCCACCGGCCCGTGCAGCCGCGGGTCGAACACCCGGCCCAGGATGTACTCCCGGGCCTGCGAGATGTCCAGGGTCTGGGTCAGCAGGTCGCCGTAGTAGTGCACGGTCACCCCGCGGTCGCGCAGCGCGTCGGCGAACTCGTCGTGTTCCGCCCGGGCCCGGCTCGCCCACAGCACGCCGTCGAAGAGCAGCTCGCGGGCGTTGTCCGGGGTGAGCCGCTCGAGCTCCAGGCCCGGCCGGTGCAGCACCACCTGGCGCAGCCGGCCGACCTCGGAATCGACGTGGAACATTGCTCCCCCGTTCACCGTGGGTAGTACTGACGTCTCTCATGATCCCCGAGCTAGGCTCACCGGGTGGACCTAGACCTTGACCTTTCCCTGGATCCGGCCACGCTGACCGCGGCGCTGGTGGATGTCCCGTCGGTCAGCGGCGATGAGGAGCGGCTGGCCGACGCCATCGAGACAGCGCTGCGCGGCATCGAGCACCTGGCCGTGGTCCGCGACGGCAACGCCATGGTCGCCCGGACCCGGCTGGGCCTGCCGCAGCGGGTGGTGCTGGCCGGGCATATCGACACCGTGCCGATCGCCGGCAACCTGCCCTCACACGTCGAAGGCGGCCTGCTGTACGGCTGCGGCAGCTGCGACATGAAGTCGGGGGTGGCGGCTGCGCTCCGGCTGGCCGCGTCGCTGGCCCGGCCGCGGTGCGA
>DASXIN010000150.1:0-82393 GCA_036497945.1 Streptosporangiaceae bacterium
CATCCTGCACGGATGCCTGAAAACCCGCACCCTCTACGACGAAGCCACCGCCTGGTCCCACCGGGGAACAAAACAGGCTGCCGCTTGACACCCAAGCTCCTGGGATGTCTTCAGGGATGACAGACCTGGAATCTGGGATAAACTACCGTTTGTGTCTATGACCCGAAGTGTAGAACAACCCGCTAGTGGCGTAAGTGCCGGCCGGTCTGGTCGGTGGCCCGTGATGGGCGCTGGCGGCGCAGGCGCCATCTTTCACCGGCGGCAAGCTGCAAGAAAGGAGGGTAGGCGGACCGGCAGGGGCGGGGTCATTCGCCGCATGAACCCGCCCGCACGCAACTCCAGGCAACTCCTCATGCCCCGATCTCGAAAGGAACGTCATGTTCGCTCAAGTCAACTCGGTGCAAACGGCAGCCGACAAGCTTGCCGGTCTCGTCAAGTGGGCCGAGGAACAGCTCCCGGCTTTCCGTGAAACTGCTCCCGGGTTCAAGGGCTTCTACCTGCTTGCTGACCGTCAGAGCGGCAAGGTCATGACCATCTCCTTGTGGGACAGCGACGATGACCTGCGACAAAACGAAGCCCGAGGCGCCCAGGTACGTGAGGAGGCGAGTTCGGAGCTGGGCGTTGCCTCTCCTCCTGTTGACATCTATGAGGTATTGCTACAGGCATGACCTGCCACCGGGCCGGCACCGGCCACCGGTTCGCCCCAGCATGGATCGAGCTGCCCGGCTGCGGTGCGGACATCGCCCTGGCCACGCCATGAGCGTCGCCCTCGGCGCCCTGTCCGGGGAGCAGGCCGGTGCCGGCCCGGGCCTGATGCGAGCCCTTCGTCAGCTGGGCCGTGCGATCGGCGTGGCCGTTCCCGGCACTGTGTCGGCTCCGGCCAGCCGGCCGCCGCGCCGGCCTGTGAGCAAAGATCAACCCAATGAGCGCACCGACTAATCCGCCCCCCGGTCTCCGGGAACGCAAGAAGATCAAGCTGCGTCGCGCCATCCAGACCGCGGCGCTGCGCCTTTTCGAGACCCAGGGCTACGAGCACACGACCGTCGAGCAGATCGCCGAGGCCGCCGAGACCTCCACCACCACCTTCTACCGCTACTTCCCCACCAAGGAAGACGTCGTGCTCGACAACGACGCCTCCCCCCTCTTCGAAGCCACCGTCGCCACGCGACCCGCCGGCGAGCCCCTGACCGCGACCATCCGCGCCGCCATGGCCGCGGTCGTGGCCGCGGCCGAAGCCGACCGTGACCTAACCCTCGCCCGTATGCGGCTCGTCGGGACCGTCCCGGCCCTCGAAGCTCGTTACGCCGGGCAGGAGCGCAGGACCATCGACCTCCTGACCCACCTGCTCGCCAGCCGCACCGGCCGCCCCGCCGACGATTACCAGCTCGAACTCATCGCCTTCGTGCTCGCCGCCGTCCTGTTCACCGCTTCCCGCCGATGGGTAGCCGAACAAGGCGCTACCCCGCTCACCATCCTGGTCGACCAAGCCCTCACCACCATCGAACCCCTCCTGGCCGCGCTCGAACACCCCGCCCGAACACTGCCATGACCTTCCGATGAGTGGCCCGCACAGGGCGGGAAGTAGTCCGGCGAGTGCACCGCTGGGGAGGGCAGCGGCAAACCCGCCCGAGGCAGGCGAGTATCGCTACGGCCAGGGGAGACGTGCCTGGGAGCGGCCGGGCTGACGGCCAGGAAGATCCTGGCGAGAGCCGTACGGTCATCGCAGAGCGCCTGCGGTTGCCTGACGGGGTTGCCCGCCTTGACGGACCAGGCTGATGGCTTGGCCAGGCTACCTGAGTCCCCCTGGAGCGCGCGGCAACGATGATGGCAGTGCGCGGCGAGTGGCGAAGGCCGTCAAGCTGCAACGCGCCCTAAGCCGCGCGATGTGGCGACCTGAGGCCATCTCCTGAAGGGAGAGAGATGTCCTACAACGACATTGTTGAGAAGATCGGGATGATCGTCGACGGCGCGGGGGTCGTCGTCATCGTCGTCGGCGGAGTGATCGCATTCGGGGTCGCCGCCGTTCGGCTCACCCATCGCGAGGCCGACGTCTACCGCCGGTTTCGTCAACGTCTCGGCCAGACCATCCTGCTGGGATTGGAGCTGCTTGTGGCCGGCGACATCGTCCGCACCGTGGCCGCGCAACCCAATCTCCGCAGCGTGGCAATACTCGGCGGGATCGTCCTCATCCGCACGTTCCTGAGCTTCTCGCTGGAGGTCGAGATAACCGGCCGCTGGCCATGGCAGCAGAAGCGCACTGCCGCACCCCCGCAAAGTTAACCAGGCCCTGCGGTCGGGAAGGGCGGAGGAGTTGGCCTGCGCCCAGGCGCAGGCGGCCCGGGCGCTGGTGAAGAAGTTGATGTACCCGCAGGTGCGGTCCTCTGCGTGACAGCGCTCGACGCCGGCCGTCATCGCCTACCTGGAAGCCCGCTAAGCGCGACGTTCAGTTCCGGTCTACGACGTACGTGCCTCGCTGCGGGACCGTTCGGACGAGACCCTCGTCTCGCAGGACGGCGACGGCCCGGCGGGCGGTTTCCCGGGCCACCTCGAACGTCTCACCGAGTTCCTTCTCGCTCGGCAGTGGATCGATCTCGGGCCGGAAGTCGCCTGCCTCGATCCGCTCGCGCAGCCAGTTCGCTATCTGCCGGTAAGGCGGCTCAGCGGCGCGAGGGTTGATCTTGGGCGGCTCCACGATGATCAACGTACCTGGACGTCTATGCAGTTCAACGTGGGTAGACGTGGATAGACGTATAGATGTAGTGTACTGACTGCGCAGCGAAATCAAGCAGGCAGTCCCTGGAGAGGAATCGTGGATATAGCACCGGACCGGAATGCCGCACCGTTAGCCGCTGGTGTCCGCCCGGGCGCACCGACGTCTGACGTGCTGGCCAACCCCGGCCTGGTCCTGGCCGAGTTGCAGGACAGATTCAGTGGCGTGTGGCAGATCGAGATTGCCGAGCCAGCCAGCTTCATAGCCATCCGGCGGCCGACGCCGACCGCGCAGGACATCCTCGTGGCCCACTCCCTGGCCGAATTGGAGCGGAAACTGATGGCTGAGAGCAACTCCCGCGCAGGCACCTCGACGTGAGCATCGAGGCCGTGCCGTGCCCGCAACCGGGGGCCGTGGACCTCCGAGCCAGCCACCATCCACCCGGCGACGAGGTGCTGCATTGCTCGGCAGCGGAGTGGGCAGAGTTCCTTGCCGCCGTTAAGAACGGCAAGTTCGATCAGCTCAGCCAGCGAGACCCTCGGGTGACCCACAGGCCCGGACACTGACCACCGGACTTACATCCGCGGCGGATCGGTGTAACGGCGCTGCTCGCTCACCTCGGTGGCCGCCTGCTGGCGCCGCCGCAGGTACATCATGCCGATGGCTACGCACAGGCCGGCCACCCCGCCAATCATCAGGATGACCCCGATGACCTGCAAGTCGACGTTCTTCGGAGTCCAGGTGACGGCGAAGCGGAGGATCGCGCCGATGATGATCAGTGCAATGCTTCCGCCAATGGTCACTGGCGGCCTCCTCTCGGCTCACACCACGCAGCCTTTCGGCTCACGCCACACAAACGTCCCGGCTCATGCTGCCCAGCGCAACCCGGCTGGCGGCTTACCGCCCGCCTGGCACCTTACGGCCCCGCTCACGGCTTACCGCCCGGCTGGCGGCTTACGCCTTGATGGACTATGGCGGTCCGGGCCGCAGGCTGCCTCACCCGTGAGGGGTGAGCCGGCCGGCCTCACCCGTGCCCAGCCCAGACCGGTCCCGCCGACCAGGTAATTGCCCTAGTCCAGGATGTGCGCAATCACCCAAATCCCCGGCCCGGGCGGAATTCCGGCCCGTCCCGGGTCCGGCTTCACCCGGTCGGCTTTCACCCGGTCCGGGGGAGGCGGCTACCCGGCCGGCTCAGCGACGGTGAACTAGCCTGCCGCCGAGGGGCACCCGCAACCGGGGGGCACAGGTGCCCAACGGCGGCAGGCTTGCCCACGGTCCGACGGAGGTGACCTGGTGTCCGAGGTCGGCGGTAACGCAGGCGGTAACACACCGGACGGCATGACCCCTACTAGCACTGGCCTCACCGGGGAGGAGCGGGAGGAACTCGAGCGGCTGCGCACCGAGGTCTTCGAGCTGCGGAGCCGGCCAGCGCCACCGGCGCCACCCCAGCGCCACCGGGTCAGCTGGCGTACCCCGGTAGCCGCGGTGCTCATCGTGCTCGGCTGCATCCTGGCCCCGATCTCGGTGATCGCGATATGGACCGCGAACCAGGTCTCTGACACCAACCGGTACGTGGAGAACGTGAGCCCGCTGATCCACGAGCCTGCCATCCAGGCGGCGCTGACGAACAAGATCAGCGCGCAGATCGATGCGCACCTGCCCATCCAGACGCTCACCAATCAGGCAGCGGACACCCTGTCCAGCAAGGGCTTCACCCGGGTCGGCACATTGCTGCACTCGTTCTCCGGCTCGCTGGCCAGCGCGGTGCAGGGCTTCATCCACACCCAGGTAGCCAAGATCGTCAAAAGCCAGCAGGTCGCCAACCTGTGGGTGCAGCTGAACCGGAGAGTGCATGCCCAGCTGGTGAATGCACTGTCCGGCCAAGGTGGTAATCAGGCGGCCATCACGACCAGCAACGGCAAGGTCGTGCTGAACCTCGGCCCGTTCGTCGCCCTGGTCAAGACGAAGCTGGCCGCCCGGGGCCTCACCATTGTCAACTCCATCCCGGCGATCAACCCGCAGTTTGCCCTGTTCCAGGACAAGTACCTGGTCCAGGCGCAGTCCGGGTACCGGCTGCTCAACCGCCTGAAGATCGTCTTGCCGATCGTCACGCTGCTGCTCCTGGGCGCCGGGATCTATCTGGCGCGCAGCCACCGGCGGGCAACCGTCGGCGCCGGGCTCGGCCTTGCCGCCTCCATGCTGGTGCTCGGCATCGCGCTGGCCATCGCGCGGAGCATCTACCTGAACAGCGTGCCGAGCAATGTGCTGCCGAGCGACGCGGCGGCCGTGCTGTACGACACCCTGGTCCGGTTCATCAAGGACGGGCTGCGCATCTTGCTCGTCGTCGGCCTGCTCGTAGCCATCGCCGCGTTCTTCACCGGCCCCTCGGTCACCGCCGTCCGCACCCGGCAGGGGCTGAGCCGTGGCCTGGGCTGGCTACGGTCCAGCGGCGAGCGGGCCGGGGTGCGCACCGGCCCAGTCGGCTCCTGGACGTACCAGCACCGCACCGCGCTGCGGATCAGCGCAGTGGCCCTGTTCGCCATAATCTTCGTGTTCCTGTCCACCCCGAGCGCCGCCTCGGCGATCACCCTGGCCATCCTGCTGCTCGTCGTGCTCGGCCTGATCGAGCTCATCGGGCGTCCCCCGGCGCAGGGCCCAGGGCAGGCCCAGGCGGCCGGCCACGGCGACAGCTAGCTCCATGCTCGTCGCCCAAGCGGCCGGCTTGGCCGTGCTCGCCGCGATCTCCCCGACGGCGCTGCTGGTGGCCGCGGTCTACCTCGGCACGGCCCGGCCCCGGCAAACCCTGCTGTTTTACCTGATCGGCGCGCTGGTGATGAGCACCGTGATGGGCGCCGTGGTGCTGGTCCTGCTGCGGGCCGGTGGTTTCAGCCTGTCGCACCACCGGACGCCCCGCTACGAGCTGCGGCTGATCCTGGGCATCCTGCTGCTGGCCGGCGGGGTGGTGCTGGCCCGGCGGAAGCGGAAACCGCCCGACCCGGACAAGCCGCAGACTGGGCTGACCGCCCGGCTGGTGGCCAACCCGGCGCCGTACACCGCGTTCCTGGCCGGCATCCTGATCTTCGCGCCGGGCCTGACCTTTATCGCCGCGATCCAGGTGGTGGCGACGGCACAGGCCAGCCTGGACGTGACCGTCACCGCGCTGGCGGTGATCATAGTCATCAACGCCTCACTGGTCTGGCTGCCGCTGCTCGCCTACCTGGCCGCACCTGGCCCAACCACCCGCCTGCTGGTAGCGTTCAACGCTTGGCTGCGCCGGAACGGCCGGCTGATCCTGGCCGCAGCCATGATCGCCGCCGGGCTCATTGTGGCCATCAATGGGCTCATTGGTGTCCTCTCGAAATGAGCGACGCCAAACCGCGCGGCTGGGTGGGCTGGGTCAGTCGCCCTGGACATCCTGGTCAGCTACGCGCTGGCCATGCACGGCCGGGAAATGAAAGCGATCTGATTTAGCCGGGCCGGCTGTCCTGGCCGCTGGTCGGCTCCGACTCGCCCTGCCCAGCCGCCGGGCGGGCCGCACCGGGGCGCCGCCGCGCGGTACCCGGCGGCCCGAGCCGGGTCAGCCCGGACGCCCCGGCCCGCCGGGTGCGGGCGCGCTGCGCCCCGGCCGGCCCGCGCGCGGTCCGCTGAGCCGGCCGGCCCGCGCCGCGGAAGCCCGCGACCAGCCGGGCAACCAGGGTGGCCAGGAAGATCTGGCCGGTGATCGCCTCGATCACGGCGAATGCCTGGCCGCCGCTGGCCGCCGCGGTGTAATCGCCGTAGCCGAGCGTGGTCAGCGTGACGAAGCTGAAGTACTGGAAGGTCCGGGTGTCACCCATGCGCCCGTTCGCAAAGAACGTGTCCCCGCTGAAGTGGTACATCGCTGCGTACACCGCGGCGAACATCAGGCCCAGGACCAGGTACGCGCTGAGCGCCCCGTAGATGCTCTGCAGGGTGATGTCGGGCCGGTCCAGCACCCGGCGCACGATGAGCACCGCGGACAGCAACAGGATCAGCGCGGTCCATGCATTCGCAACGCCGGCGCCTGGCCCGTCGTTGTCCAGCGCCAGAAGTACCACCGACAGCACGGAACCAGCCAGCACGACGATGCTGGCGATCCGGGTAGCCCTGGGCCCCAACTGGCCGTTTCGCAATGCGATCAGCACCACCGCCAGGAACAGCAGTATCTGGAACGCATTGATCAGGACACCCTTGGTGAACGCGGACAGCAGGTAGGTGAAAACCAGGACGAGCAGCAGCAGGCCGGTCCGTTGCGCGATGCCCGGCCGGAACCCGGCCAGCGCGGAGCGCGATTCCAGCCGGGTCGTCATGGCGCAAGCCTGGGCCGGGCTGATCAGCTTCCGCTTCACCCGTCCGGGGTGGCCTGGAATATGATCGTGGCCGGATGGCCGTCAGGCGGACTGCTGGCCGTGCAGGGCCTCCTGGAGGTCCTGCTCGCCTTGCTTGGACAGCGAGGACTTAAGCACCGTGCCGCCGAACCGGCTGAGTGCGTCCGTCGCCTTGTCCGGAGTCACCTTCTCCACCATCAGGAACAGCGACGAGGTGCCCGGCTTGAGCATCCCGCGCACCTGCTCCTGGAACTCGCGGTCGATGCCCGACTTGGTGATCTTCCCCATCAGCGCGCCCATGCCCGCGCCAATGGCCAGGCCGAAGAACGGGATGAAGAACAGCAGGCCGAACAGCAGCCCCCAGAACATCCCCCAGGTCGCCCCGGCACCCACCGGATGATGGCTGGTGTGCACGTGGAACTTGCCCTCTTCGTCGCGGACGATGACCGCGATGGCGTCGGGCTCGATGATGAGATCCCTGGCCAGCCGACGGGCCTCGTCGGCCGCCATCTCGGCTGTCCCCTCGTCGGGGTAGCCAATGGCAATGAGGTCAGCCATGATGTCCTTCCCTCTGCGGAGTGATCTGCGGAAACAGTCCACCGCTCCGCGCAGCCGGGCCGCCCCACCCGCAGCGGGTGAAGCAGGCGGGCCCATAACAGGCTGATGAACTCGGCCTCGGTTTCCAGTGCGGCCTTGATCTGGCCGAGCACCAGCCCGGGCCCGGGCAGCGCCGCGTAGGTGGCTAGCACCGCGCTGCGGAAGCTCGGGCTCACGGCATCCCGGCCGAGTTGCTGGGTGATCCCGGCGTCGGTCAGGCAGCCGAGCAGCCCGCGGGCGCTGGCCGCTAGCCGCAGCCGGGTGCCGATGGCGGTCAGCCGCTGATGCACGGACAGGATGGCGGCGCACGCTTCCTCATCCAGGCTGGTCACCGCGCCGAGGTCGAGCACCACGGTGCCGACCGGGCAGCCACAGTGCAGCACCCGGCGGACGATCGCGTCGGCCAGCCTGCTGCCCTGGCAGCCCTCCAGCGAGCTGGTCACGGCCAGGCAGGTGAGCTGCGCCCGGTCCTGCCGCGTGCCGGCCCGGGCCTTGATCCGGCCGGAGATGACGGCTGAAGCACGGGCCGCCCGCTGGCTCAGCCCGCGGCCCGCCGCCTCCGGCGCGAGCAGCGGCATGATGTGCAGACGGCTCATCTCAGCGGGCCTCCCGGACCGGTCGGGTACCAGCGGCCGCCAGCCCCGCATCCGGGACTGGCCTCGGGGGTGGCCGCTATCCAGCCTCGCCGGGTGCGAGCCGCCGCGCATCACCCAGACCGGGCGAATACGCGCCGATTAATCCATGCTCAACGCCCGTGCCGTGCTGATCAGTTCGATGTGCGCGGCCGCCAGTGGATGATTGCCCGCGAACCGTCTGCGCAACGGGTCGTAGCCCTCGGCTAGCAACCCGACGTCGTTACGCAGTTCGAGCAGGGCGGTGAAGAGCTGCCGGGCCTGCGCCTGCCGCCCGGCCGCGGCCAGGCAGCGGGCCAGCCAGAACGAGCCGGGCAGGTAGCCCACCGCACTCGGCGGCAGCCCGTCGGCGTCGCTCGGGCCCTGGGCCTGGTAGCGCAGCAGCACGCCGCTGTCGTCCAGGTCCCGGCCGATGGCCTCGATGGTGCCGGTCAGCCGCGGGTCGTCGGCGGCCAGGAATCCGAGCAGCGGCAACTGCAACAACGCAGCGTCCACCGATGCGGCGCCGTACCGCTGGGTGAAGCTGCTCCGCTCCGGGTCGAAGCCCCGGTCCAGTATGTCGGCGTGGATCTGAGCACGAAGCCGGCGCCAGCGGCCGGCCGGTTCCGGATCGCCGAACCGGTCGATCATTGTCACCGCCGCGTCCGCGGCGGCCCAGGCCATGGCCTTGCTGTGCACGAAGTGCCGGGGCGGGGCGCGTATCTCCCAGATGCCGGCATCCGGCCGCTGCCAGCGCGCCTGCAAGAAGGAGAGCAGGTCGGCCGGCTGGCCGGGGCCGGGGACGCCGGGCAGGCCGGCCGCCCGGGCCGCCAGCCGGGCGCGCAGCAGGTAGCCGAACGTGGCCAGTTCGGTCCGGGCCGCTGCGGCGTTGCCGATCCGCACCGGCTGGGCCCCCTGATAGCCGGGCAGCCAGTCGGCGTCCAGTTCCGGAATGCGCCGCTCGCCGGCCACCCGGTACACCGGCTGCGCTTGGGCCGCCGGGCCGGTCACCGCGTGGGTGAGCCAGTCCATCAGACGGCTGGCTTCGTGGTCGGCCCCGGTGGCCAGGAACGCGTCCAGCCCGGCGGCCGCGTCGCGAATCCAGCAGTACCGGTAGTCCCAGTTGCGCACCCCGGCGGGCTGCTGCGGCAGCGAAGTGGTGGGCGCGGACAGCAGGCCACCGGTGGGCTGGTAGCTCAGTGCCTTGATGGTGATCAGCGAGCGGGTCACCGCGTCCCGCCATTCGCCGCCGCAGCGCAGGCCGGCTACCCAGGCCTGCCACCAGCGCGCGGTCTGCGCGGCCAGTGGGCCGGCCGCGGGCTGGTCCGGGGCGGGCCGGTGCGCCGGGCGCCAGACGGCGGCCACCGGCACCTGGTCGCCGCCCGCGACGCTGAACCGTGCCTGCACCGACCCGCCGTCGGTGCCCACCGGGACCGGGCTGAACAGCCACAGCGTGTGCGCGCCGCCGGTGATCTGGGTGACGCCGCCATGCCGCCGCACCCGGGGCGTGGTCAGCCCGTACTCGAACCGTGGGGCCAGCGTCATCCGCATGTCGACCCGGCCGGTCACCCCCTCGACCAGCCGGATCAGCACCGGATCAGTGCCGCGCACCGGCATGCAGTCGGCCAGCCGCACGGTGCCTGAGGCGGTGGTGAACTCGGTCTCCAGCACCAGGGTGCCGGGCAGGTACCGGCGCCGGACACGGCTGATGCCGCTGGCCGGGGCGATCTGCCAGTGGCCGTTCCGTTCGTCGCCGAGCAGCGCGGCGAAGCAGGCTTCGGAATCGAACCGGGGCAGGCACAGCCAGTCGATGGAGCCGTCGCGGCTGACCAGCGCGGCCGTGTGCAGGTCACCGACGAGCGCGTAGTCTTCAATCGGCGACGGCATTGCGCAGGCCTCCGGTGTCCGCTGGCGAAGGCTGTTCGCGCCAGGCTGGCTGGCCGGGCGCTGATCGTCGTCATCCCCCACGGGTGACGCGCGGGCCGCTGGGGCGGGTAAGTGTGGGTGCGAAGCGGACGTCGGCCCTGCCCGGGATATGCCCGCGAGGGAGGTAAGAAGCTGATGACAGAGCCAGCAAAGCCGTCCACGCCGGCCAAGAAGACCGGATCGGCGCGCCAGGGCACCAAGACCACCGCGAGCCGCAGCACCGGCACCGCGAGCCGCAGCAGGACGAGCCGCAGCGCCAGCTCCGCGAGCCGCAGCAGCACGGCCAGCGGGGGTAGCAGCCCGGCCAGCCGCGGCACCGCGAGCAAGAGCACGGCGGCCGGGACCGGCAGCGGCAGCGCCGCCAGCCGGAGCAGCACGGCCAGCCGCAGCACGACCGCCGGCCGGGCCAGCACGCCAGGCCGCAGCACCACCGCGAGCCGCAGCACGACCGCCGGCCGGGCCAGCACGCCAAGCCGCAGCACCACCGCCGGCCGGAGCAGCACGGCCAGCCGCAGCACGGCCGCGGGCCGCAGCACGGCCGCCAGCGGCAGCAGCACGGCCAGTCGTAGCACCAGGTCCAGGAGCACCGCGGCCAGGACGCCGGCCAAGCCTGCCGGGACCGGCCCCGCCGCCCGCAAGTCGGCCGGCAACGGGTCCGTGGCCGCTACCCGGGCGCCGAGCGGCGTGCCGGCCGGGGCGGTCAGGGCCGTGGTCTTCGCCCGCAGCGAAACGACCGGCCTGGAGAAGCCGCCGCGCCGGCTGAGCCCGGACGAGCGCCGGGTTCGCGGCAAGGCCGCCCGGGCCGAGGTGCCGCGGGAAAGTCATGCGACCTGGTCGCCGCCGGCTGACCGGCCCGACCCGGTGGCCCTGCTGGCGGGGCAGGGCAAGTCCCGGGTCGCGGACCTGGTCCCGGTCCGGTACGGCCGGATGATGGAGACCCCGTTCACCTACTACCGCGGCGCCGCGCTGCCGATGGCCAGCGACCTGGCGCACACCCCGTCCACCGGGCTCATCGTGCAGGCCTGCGGGGACGCGCACCTGTCCAACTTTGGGGTGTTCGGCTCGGCGGAACGCAAGCTCGTGTTCGACGTGAACGACTTCGATGAGACGCTGCCCGCGCCGTTGGAATGGGACGTCAAGCGGCTGGCCGCCAGCCTGGAGGTGGCCGCCCGGGAGAGCAGCTTCAGCGACAAGGAGCGCAAGAAGATCCTGCTGGCCACGGCGGCCCGGTACCGGATGGCGATGCGGCAGTTCGCGGGCATGGGCGACCTCGACGTCTGGTACGCCATGGTCGACGTCGACGACCTGCGCACCCAGTTCGGCGGGCTGCTGAAGCAGGGCCAGCGGACAGCGCTGGAGAAGGGGGTGGCCAAGGCGCGAACCCGGGACAGCATGCAGGAGCTGCGCAAGCTGACCCGGATCGAGGACGGGCGGCCGCAGATCGTCCCCGACCCGCCGGTCATCGTGCCGCTGCGCGATCTGCTCGGTGAGGAGCACAAGGGCCTGGACATCGAGTCGCTGCTGCGCGACCTCATCGGCGAGTACCGGCGGACGCTCCAGCCGGACCGCCGGGTGCTGCTCGAGCAGTACGACTTCGCCGACATGGCCCGCAAGGTGGTCGGGGTGGGCAGCGTCGGGACCCGCTGCTGGATCGTCCTGATGCTCGGGCGTGACGGGGACGACCCGCTGTTCCTTCAGGTCAAGGAGGCAGAGGAGTCCGTGCTCTGTGCCTACGCCGGGACCAGCACGTACGCCAACGAGGGCGAGCGGGTGGTGAACGGACAGCGCCTGATGCAGGCCACCAGCGACATTTTCCTCGGCTGGCAGCGGAACCCGATCGGGCTGGACGACGGCCGGTCCCATGACTTCTATGTCCGGCAGCTGCGGGACTGGAAGCTCTCGCTCGACATCGGGACGATGATCCCGCGCGGCATGCGGCTGTACGGCGAGCTGTGCGGGTTCACCCTGGCCCGGGCGCACGCCCGGTCCGGCGACGAGATCGCCATCGCCTCCTACCTGGGCAACTCGGTGGCGTTCGACAACGCCATCGCGGAGTTCGCGGCCGCCTACGCGGACCAGAACGCGCGCGACTTCCAGGCGTTCACCGGCGCGATCGCGTCCGGGCGGCTGGACGCGGAGCGCGGCGTGTAGCTGGCCCGGCGGCAGGTAGCGGGAGCCTAGCTTGCTGCATGTGCGAGTGGTGAGCCCGGCCGAGCTGACCGGGCGGGTGGTGACCGAGCTCAGCGAGCACCCCGGCGTGCGCAACCTGGTGGTGCTGCCCGGCGCGGCCCGGCGCCCGGACGGTGACGCGGTGCAGTTCGACCTGCTCAACGCCAGCGCGAATCCGGTGCTGCACCAGTTGCGCCGTCTCGCGCTGGACGGTGTCGGGTCGGTCTCCGTCGCCCAGGTGAGCGTCGTGCTGGACGGGCCATCCAGTCCGGCCGACGAGCGGCGGTATGCGCGGCGCGAGCGGGTGCCAGTGTGGGAGATCGTTGAGGGTATCGTCCGGGCCAACGCCAGCTACCCGCCCAGCTTCTACCTGCTGCTGATCATTGCCGGCCTGATTGCCGCGGTGGGCATCCTGACCAACTCGCAGATCCTGATCGTCGGGGCCATGGTGGTCGGCCCGGAATATTTCGCGATCATCGCGGCAGCGCTCGGCTTGACCACCATGGACCGCGGCAGGCGGGACTGGACCGCGGTCCGGGTCTCACTCGCCGCGCTGTGGTACGGCTTCCTGGCCGCGATCACGGTGACGCTGCTGTTCGGTCTGGCCGTCCGCGGGGCCGGCCAGGTGCCTTCCTCCTACTCCCACGGCGTCCGGCCGGTGGCGGAACTGATCAACTCGCCGAGCATCTACTCGGTCATCGTCGCCGTGCTGGCCGGGCTGGTCGGCGTGGTGTCGCTGACCGAGTCCCGGACCAACGCGCTGATCGGGGTGTTCATCTCGGTCACCACGATCCCGGCGGCCGCGTCCACCGGGCTGTCGCTCGCGTTCGCGAACTGGCACGATGCCCGGGGCTCAGTCGAGCAACTGCTGCTGAACGTCGTCCTGCTGATCGTGGTCGGCGCGGCCGGGCTGAGCACTCAGCGGTTCATCTGGAGCCGGATGGCCCCGCAGCCCGAGGTCACAGAATCGCGATCGGATTGACCGGGGAGCCGGTGCCCCCGCGCAGTCGCAGCGGGGCGATGACGCACATGAATGACCACCGGCCGGCCTGCTCGCAGGTCGGCACCAGTTCGGCGAACTCCAGGTAGTCGAGCAGGTGCACGCCCAGCGCGTTGATGGCCAGCACGTGCACCGGGAAGTCCACCTGGTCCGCGGCGTCGCCCGCGCTGTCGTTGTTGCTGTCGCTGCCGAGCACCGCGACCTGCCGCTCGGCGACGAACTCCATCGCGGCCGGGTGCAGCCCGGCCCGCTGGCTGGCCGCGTCCCAGGGGCCCAGCTGGCTGCGCCGCAGCCGGTGCCCGACCCGGACGAACAGCAGGTCACCGCGGCGCACCTGGACCTGCTGCGCGTGCTCGGCGGCGATCAGGTCGTCCGCGGTCACGTGGTCGCCCATCTCCAGCCAGGGCACCCCACGCAGCCGCGGGATGTCCAGCAGCACGCCGCGCCCGGTGATGCCGTCCTTGGCCACCTCGACGGACAGTTCCACCGCCCCGTCCCGGGTCACGGTGTCGGCCGGCACCCCGTTGTACAGGTGGCCGTCATACATGACGTGGCACAGCGCGTCCAGGTGGGTGTCCGCGTTGCCGTGCACGTTCATCTCCAGCCGGTCGGTGGCGAAGGCCAGCCCGGCCGGTGGCGCGTCCTGCGCGGTACCGGTCATCTGGTGCAGGGCCGGGTCCGGGTTGTCCGGGGTGACCCGGGAGACCACCGGGGCGGCCAGGCTCACCGGGCGGCCCAGCCGGACCTCGGCGGCCGCGGCGCGCACCTCGGCCGGGGTGATGTAGTTGAGCGCGCCCCGCCGGTCCTGCGGCGGCCAGGGCAGCTGTCCGCGCAGCCGCTCATACAGCTCCCGGAAGCTGGCCTCGGTCATGGCTGCGGTAGATCTAGAGTGCATCGACACCTCCACGGAAAGAGGCCCGATGGCCCCGGAACGGCTGGTAGCGGTGAGCTACCCGGTTGACGGTGAACTCACCGCGGTGAACACCGACGTGCTGGGCGACAGCGCCACGGTGCGCTTCCTGTCCGGGCTGGACCAGGACGCGCAACTGGCCGTGCTGGGCCAGGCCAGCGCGCTGATCGGCTGGCAGCTCAGCCGCGAACTGCCGGCCGGCGGCCTGGCCCGCGCGCCCGGGCTGGCCTTCCTCCAGCTGCTGTCGGCCGGGCTGGACAGCGTGGACTTCGGCGCCATCCCGGCCAGCGTCACCGTGGCCGGCAACGTCGGCGCGTACGCGGACCCGATCGCCGAGCACGTGCTGGCCATGACACTCAGCCTGGCCAAGCACCTGCCAGCCGAGCACGCGGCGCTGGCCCGCGGCCAGTTCGACCGGCCGGCCCATTCCCGCACCTTGCACGGCGCGGTGTGCGGGATCCTCGGCTTCGGCGGCATCGGCCAGGCCACCGCGCGGCTGATGCGCGCGTTCGGCGCCCGCGTCCACGCGGTGAACAGCTCCGGCCGGACCACGGGGCCGGCCGACTGGGTCGGCACCCTGGCCGACCTGGACCAGGTGCTGGCCGCGGCGGATGTGCTGGTCATCTCGCTGCCGCTGACCACCGGCACCCGTGGGCTGATCGGGGCGCGGGAACTGGCCCTGATGAAACCGGATGCCATCCTGGTCAACGTGGCCCGCGGCGCCCTCGTGTCCGAGCAGGCGCTGTATCAGCACCTGGCGGCCAACCCGGGATTCTCCGCGGGCGTCGACGCCTGGTGGGACGAGCCGCGAGGCGGGGGCAGGTTCCATACCAACTACCCCTTCTTCGAGTTGCCCAACGTGCTGGGCTCCCCGCACAACTCCGGGGATGTGCCCGGCATCGAGGAACTCGCCGCGCGCCGGGCGGCGGAGAACGTGCGCCGGTTCCTGCGCGGCGAGCCGGTCACCGGGGTGGCCCGCCGGGCCGACTACACCGGCTTGCGCTGAGGATCCGGGGCCGATCCGCCCACCGCGTACACGTCGGCCACCCGGCCCACCTCCCCGCTGGTCAGCGTGCGTTCCCGGCGCAGGCCCCTGGTAAACGCGAACCCGTCGTAGCCGAACTCGATGACCTCACCCAGCGGCCGCTGGGCCTGCACCGTGCGGGCTGCCGGGTCGATGCCGATCACCTCGGCCAGCACGCACTCCGCGTGGTGGTGCCGCTTGAGGATCTGGCGCAGCGACCGGGCGGCGAACAGCCCGGCGAACCCGCCACCCACGATCACCACCCGGCGGCGGCCCCGATCTGCCATCGTCCCCCCTCCGCGGCTCAGGCCGGATCGAGCCACATGTCCCGGGCGGGCAGCAGCCGGTCCGCCTCCTGGGGCCCCCAGGTCGCCTTGGCGTAGGGGTGCACCGGCGTGACGTCCCCGAGGACCGGGTCCACCACCCGCCAGGCCGCCTCGACCGAGTCCTGCCGGGCGAACAGCCAACTGTTCCCGTCCAGCGCGGCGCCGATCAGCCGGTCGTAGGGCAGCTGGTCCGAGCCCGGCCGCTCGGCGAACACCAGCTCCTCGCTCTGCGGCTCCCAGCCCGCGCCCGGCTTCTTGCCGGACAGGCTGACCCCGACCAAGGTCTCCGGGTGGACCTGGAACCGCAGTGTGTTGTTGTCCGGCAGCGGGTTCAGGCCGAAGATGTCGTACGGCGCGCGCTTGAACCGCACGGTGACCTCGGTTGCGGTGACCGGCAGGCACTTGCCCGCCCGGATCAGCACCGGCACGCCCGACCAGCGCCACGACTCGACGGCCAGCCGGACGGCCACGAACGTCTCCACCGTGGACCGCGGTTCCACCCCGTCCACGTCGTGATAGCCGGCGTACTGGCCACGGACCACGTCCTCCGGCTGCAGCGGCTTGATCGCGGAGACCAGCCGGGCCTTGGCGTCCCGCCAGGATTGCAGCCCGTTGCCGTCCGGCGGGTCGGCCATCACCGTGGCCATCACCTGGAGCAGGTGGTTCTGCAGCACGTCCCGGATCGCGCCGGTCCGGTCGTAGAACCGGCCCCGGTCCGAGACGTCGAACGCCTCGGCCATGGTGATCTGGATGCTCTCCACGTGGTCCCGGTTGAGCAGCGGCTCGATGACCGAGTTGGCGAACCGGACGAACAGCAGGTTCTCCACCGGGTCCAGGCCCAGCCAGTGGTCCACCCGGAAGATCGCGTTCTCCGGGAAGTACTGGTGCATCAGCTCGTCCAGCTTGATCGCGCTGTCCAGGTCGGTGCCGAACGGCTTCTCCACCATGATCCGGTTGCCCTTGGCCCGGCCCGCGGTCGCGATGCCCTGGGCGATCCGGCCGAACAGCGCCGGCGGCACCTCGAGGTAGAACAGGATCTGCTGGCCGGTGCCGGCCGCGTCCGACATGGCGTGGTAGGTGGCGTCGTCGTCGAGGTCACCGTTCACGTACCGGAGCAGGCCCAGCATCTTCCGCGCCGGGGCGCTGTCCGGGTCCATGTGGTTCAGCTTGAGCGACGCGACCGCGTAGTCGCGGAACTGGTCCAGGTCCCAGCCGTCGTTCTTGGCCACGCCGATCACCGGCGCGTCGAGTGCCCCACGGTGCACCAGCCCGACCAGCGCCGGGAAGGTCTCCAGCTTGGCCAGGTCCCCGGTGGCGCCGAAGATGACCAGCGCGTCAACCTGCTCTGCTGCCATCTGAGCTCCTTAGATGCACTGTGCTAGCTGCACCAGGAACCATTTCGTAATGGGCTGAGCCCGATTACCTTGCCATTCCAGTGATTAGTGGCAGCAGCGACAGGCTTGGTCAGTCGGCGTCAGGACTGGGCCGCGTGCTCCCTGGTGCCGTTGCGCCAGGCGGTCGTGCCGGCCGCGACGCCGGCCTTGGCCCGGTTCCAGTGGTGCCGGGCCATCTCGGTGGGCGGCACCTCCTGCCGGTTCGCCCAGTCGCGGGTGGCTGCGGCCAGTGCGGTGCTGGCCACAGCCACGCCGGCCAGCCCGATCAGCCCGCCCAGCCCCATCAGCACGCCGCCGACAAGCAGCGGCCTGGTGTTCATCCGGAACGCCGTGTCCTGGCTGCTGGAGTTCGTCATGATCCGGACACTGCCGGGGCCCGGGCCGCCGGGCATCATCCTCCAGGGGTGATTGGTAGTGCGGGGGCTGCTCACCCGGGCTAGGCGCGGTAAATCCGGCGTTGACGGCAATGGCCAACGCGATCCGGGTCGGCGAGCATCTGACCGGCCGGCTGAGCTGACGCGGGCGGCCGTCGCCGGGCACCGGCGTTAGTCCAATAATGGCCGGGCAATAGTCCGCGGCGGGTGAGGCGGGGCCTGGTCCCGGGGGCAATTGTGGCGGGCATGAGGGCTGGCCTGATGGGTGTGGTGCTACTCGGTGCGGCGATTCTGGCCGCGGGCTGCTCGTCGGGCGGCGGCTCCGCCGCGAGCAGCGCGTCACCCAGCTCGGCGTCACCCAGCCCGCCGGCCAGTTCCGCCGCCGCGTCGCCTACCGCGACGCCCGTGGTCTGCCAGAACGTGGCCGACCTGCGCGCGTCTCTCACCGAGCTGACCCACCTCAGCAAGAGCCCAGGCGCGCTGGACAAGCTGAAGAAGGACGTGACCGCGGTCAAGGACAACCTGGTCGCGGTGAAAGACACGGCTGGGGCCGCGTGGCAGTCCCAGATCAGCAGTCTCCAGACGGCGCTGAGCAAGCTGCAGAAGACGCTGGGCAGCCTGGGCAGCCAGCCCAACGCGGCCGCGGCCGCCAAGGCGGTGTCCACCGATCTGGCTGGCGTGACCATGGCGGGCAGCAATTTGCTGGCCGCCACGAGCACCCGCTGTCCTGCTCCCTCGGCCAGTCCGTCGGCGTAACCGTAAAAGGAGCACCGCCATGGCGCGCTATCCCAACATCAGTGACCACGGGCTGATCGGGGACCTGCAGACCGCGGCGCTGGTCACCACCGACGGGAGCGTGGACTGGTTCTGCTGCCCGCGGTTCGACTCGCCCAGCGTGTTCGGCGCCCTGCTGGACGCGGACGTGGGGCCGCTGCTGGACCGGTCCCGCCGGCTGCCCGGTGGCCGGCGGCTCTAACCCGGGGCCGCTGGGCGCTCACCCGGTTTGCTGGCTGGCCGGGCCGCCGGGCGGCCCGATTCTCACCCCTGGCGGGTGAGGGATGGCGGCCTGGCGCGGCCAATCATGGGTGAACGGGAGGCCGTACCCGCTGCGGTTGATATCAGCCGGCCCCGGGTATGACCCGCAAAGGCATCTGACCTGCACATTCACCCCAACGGGGTGAGGATGGCTGGCTGTGGCCAGCAGGTCGGGGCTCTCGGGGGGATATCGCATGACGAGCACGATCGATGGTGCGGCCGAGCCTGCCCAGGTCCTGCCGGACGGCGCCGCGCTGGCCGAGGAACTGCTGGCGGACAGCGGGCCACCCGGGGAGGGTGGCCCGCCGCCGCGGTTTCTCGAAGACAAGCTGCAGATCCCGCAGCCACACTTCCCGGTGCTGCGCCGCCGCCGGATCACTGGCCTGCTCGACCAGGCCGCGCGCAACCGGGTCACGCTGATTAGCGGGCCAGCGGGCGCGGGCAAGACGGTGGCCTGCGCCACCTGGGCCAGCGCGACCGCGCAGAGCCGCCGGGTGGCCTGGCTGACCGTGGACGCTGAGGACCAGCAGTCCTGGTTCTGGGCTTACCTGTGCGCGGCGCTGGCCCGGCTCCGCGCCATCCCGGCCGACGTGCTGCGGTCCCTGGAAGACACCAGCCCGGACCGGTTCCCGCTCCGCCTGGTCGAGTCGGCCCAGCTGTTCACCGAGCCGGCGGTGCTCATCCTGGACGACGTGCACGAGCTGGCCGACCCGGCCGTGCTGAGCGGGCTCGACCTGATCATCCGGCACGCCCCGGGCACGCTGCGGCTGGTGCTGTCCGCCCGGCAGTCACCAGCCCTGCAGCTGGCCCGGCTGCGGGTGTCCGGCGAGCTGGCCGACATCGGCGGCCCGGATCTGGCCTGCACCGTGGACGAGGCCGACGCGTACTTCGCCATGCTGGGCATCGACGTGGACCAGGGCGCCCGGGATGAGCTGCTCCGCCGCACCCAGGGCTGGATGGCCGGGCTGCGGCTGGCCGCGATGCGCGCGCACAGTGACCCGGAGCCCGGCGCGAAGATCACCGACCTGGTCGGCGACGAGCCCATCGTGACCGATTACCTATGGGACGAGGTGCTCGGCAAGCAGCCGCCGCAGACCCGGATGTTCCTGCTCCGCACCAGCATCACCGGCCAGGTGTCCGGTGACCTGGCCGACGCGCTGACCGGGCAGGGCGGCAGCGCCCGCACCCTGGAGCGGCTGAGCCGGGAGAACAGCTTCGTCGAGGTGGTGGACCGGGAACACGGCGGGTACGCCTACCATCCGCTGCTCCGCGAGGTGCTGGCCGCGGAGCTGCACCGGGAGATACCGCACGAGATCCCGGTGCTGCTGCGCCGGGCGGCCCGCTGGTACGCGGCGCACGACCAGCCGTTCCCCTCGGTGCGCTGCGCCGCCCAGGCCGAGGACTGGGACTACGCGGCGCAGATCCTGGCCGAGGCGGGCGCCGGGGTGGCCACCCCGGGGTCCACCGCGGAGCTGGAGAGCGTGCTGGCGTTGTTCCCGCCGGACCGCTCGGCCGACGACCCCGCGGTCGCCGCGGCCTGGGCCGCCGCCCGGCTGTGGGACGGCGACCACGAAGGCGCGGCCGCGTACCTGGAAAACGGCGACCACGCCCTGGACCGGGCCGCGTCGGCCATCCGCCGGGTCATGGAGCCGACGCTGGCCGCGCTGCGGGTGATGCTGGCCGGCTGCCGGTCCGACCCCGATCCCAGCCTGCTGGCCGAGGCCCGGTCGCTGGCCGAGCGGTGCGCGGCCGCGGCCAGCGCCCAGCCCGAGCACCGGGCGGTGGGCCTGCTCTGGTTCGCCGTCGGCGTGGCCCGGCTGCGCCGCTGGGAGATCCAGGCGGCCCGGCACGCGCTGCGGCACGCGGACCGCCAGCTGGCCGCCGGGAACCTGGCCGGGCTGCAGGCCCGGGCCCGGGCCTGGCGGGCGCTGGCCGAGGCCTGGTTCGGCGACCTGAGCGCGGCGCAGCGCTCGGCCAGCGACGTGCCCGCCACCCGCGGCCTGGAACCGGCCACCGCCGGGGCGGCCGCGGAACTGGCCGCGGTGGCCCGGGCGCAGGTCAGCCTGCGCCGGGATGACCTGTCCACCGCGCAGCGGCTGATCGAGGGAATCAGCCAGGGCGGGGCCGGGCAGTTCCCTGGCGAGCCGCCGGTCAGCGCGATGACCGCGCTGATCCGGGCCCGGGTGCTGCTGGCCGACGGCGACGCCACCGCGGCGGTCGCCGTGCTGTCCCGGCTCCGCGAGACCTACGGCCCCGGCCACCTGGCCCTGTCCGACGTGGTCACGGTGGCCGAGGGTGACGCCGCGCTGCGCGTCGGCAACACCGGCCGGGCCCGCGCGGTGCTGCTGCTGGTGGAGGACGGTGAGCACTTCGACCGGGCGGGCGGGCGGCTGCTCCGCGCCGGGCTGCTCATCGCCGACGGCGAGTTCAAGGCCGCTCAGGAGGCGGTGCAGCCGTGCCTGGACGACGCCGCGGCCGGGGTCACCCGGCACGAGCGGATCGGCGGGCTGCTCATTTCCGCGGTGGCGCTGCGCCGCCTCGGCGCCTCCGACGAGGCCGCCGCGCTGCTCGAGCAGGCGCTCGCGCTGGCCGAGCCGGACGGCGCCTACCGGGCCTTCCTGGACGGCGGGGCCGCGGTCCGCTCGGCGATGACCGTGCTGATCCCGCCGACCAGCCGGCACGCCGGTTTCGCCGGGCGCATCCTGGAGCGCTTCGACGCCCAGGTGCCGCAGGGCACCGCGCCCGCGGCCCGGGCCAGCGTGCCGCTGACCGACAGCGAGCGGGCGGTGCTCCGCTTCCTGCCCTCGCACATGACCAACGAGGAGATCTCGCAGGCCCTGTTCCTGTCCATCAACACGGTCAAGACCCACCTGCGCTCGGCCTACCGGAAGCTCGGCGTGAGCTCCCGCCGCGAGGCGATCGCCCGCGGCCGCCGCCTCGGCCTGCTCTGAGCGGCATCGGCTGAGCCACCTCGTCTCTGGGCGGCATCGTCCGGCGGCTGGCCCGGGGACCACTAGACTGGGCGGCCGTAGCCGTCAAGGGCTGCGCTGGGGTCGCGGGAGCCGCGGGCGGGCGCGGCGGGCGGGCGGACCCGGAAACCAGGGCCCGGAAACTCAGAGCGCAGGTATCAGGGAGTGACGGCGACGTGAAGACCGACGTCGAGGAGCTGAGCCCCACCCGGGTGAAGCTGACCATCGAGGTTCCGTTCGAGGAGCTGAAGTCGAGCCTCGACAAGGCGTACCGCGAGGTCGCCAAGCAGGTTCGGGTGCCCGGCTTCCGGCCGGGCCGGGTGCCGCCGCGCATCATCGACCAGCGGTTCGGCCGCGGCGTGGTGCTCGAGCAGGCGGTGAACGAAGCGGTCCCGCAGCTGTATGGGCAGGCCCTGCAGGAGAACGAGGTGTTCGCGCTCGGCCAGCCCGAGCTGGAGATCACCAAGCTGGACGACGGCAAGGAACTGGCCTTCACCGCCGAGGTGGACGTCCGGCCCAAGTTCGACCTGCCCGACCTGACCGGCCTGCCGGTCACCGTGGACAGTGCCGTGGTCACCCCGGACGAGGTCGAGGAGTACATCGGCGGGCTGCGCGAGCGGTTCGCGTCGCTGAAGACCGCGGACCGGGCGGTGGCCGACGGCGACTACACCTCGATCGACCTGTCCGCCTCGGTGGACGGCGAGCCGGTGGAGGACGCGCAGGCCAGCGGGCTGTCCTACGAGGTGGGCAGCGGGACGCTGCTGGACGGCCTGGACGAGGCCCTGATCGGCATGGCGGCGGGGGAGTCCACGACGTTCAGCACGGAGCTGGCCGGCGGCGAGCACGGCGGCGAGCAGGCCGAAGTCACGGTCACCGTGCACAGCGTCAAGATCAAGGAGCTGCCCGAGCTGGACGACGAGTTCGCCCAGTCGGCCAGCGAGTTCGACACGCTGGGTGAGCTGCGTGCCGGGACCCGCTCCCAGCTGGAGTCGGTGAAGCGGATGCAGCAGGCCCGGCAGGCCCGGGACCGGGCGCTGGACGCGGTGCTGGCCAAGATCGACATTCCGCTGCCGGACCGCCTGGTGCAGAGCGAGATCGAGGCCCGGCGGCAGAACCTCGATGAGCAGCTGGAGCGGGCCGGCGCCACTCGGGAGGCCTACCTGGAGTCCGCCGGGCAGACCGAGCAGCAGCTGGAAGCGGACATGGTCGAGGGCGCGCGGCGGTCGGTCAAGGCCGGGTTCGTGCTGGACCAGCTGGCTCAGAACGAGGAGCTCAACGTCGAGCAGGACGAGCTCAACGCGTACGTGATCGAGCAGGCCTACCGGATGGGCGTGCAGCCCGACCGGCTGGCCCAGGAAATCACCGAGCACGGGCAGATCGGTTCGGTGGTGGCCGACGTGGTGCGCGGCAAGGCGCTCAACCTCATCACCGAGCGGGTGACGGTGACCGACGACGCCGGGAAGCCGGTGGACGTCAGCGCCGCGCTGCGGCCGGACACGGCCGAGGACGCCGAGGACGAGGAGGAGGCCGGCCAGGCCGATGCCGCCGCCGCGGCAGCGGACGCGGGGGACGCCGCGGACGAGGTGGCCGACGCAGACCAGGTCGGCGCAGACCAGGACGAAGCAGATCAGGACGAAGCAGACCAGGACGAGACGGCCGCCAAGCAGTAACGGGTGGCGGGCGGCCTGCGCCGACAGCGAACAGGCGGCCGGCCGGGACGTTCCGGCCCCGGGCGGGCGTTATCGTCGCAATCAATGACGCAGGACATGACCGAGGAGAGCAGAGTGGGCACGCCTCCGGCTTTCGAGGACCCGACCGGGATCCTGGCGCGGACCGCGGAAGCGGCACCGCCGGTGATTACCGAACAGATATTCCAGCGGCTGCTCCGGCACCGGATCATCTTCCTCGGCCAGCAGGTCGACGAGGACATCGCCAACCGGATGTGCGCCGAGATGGTGCTACTCGCGTCCGAGGACAGCGAGCGGGACATCCTCATCTACATCAATTCGCCCGGCGGCTCGGTGTACGCCGGGCTGGCCATCTACGACGTGATGCAGTACGTGCCGAACGACATCCAGACCTACGCGATGGGCATGGCCGCGTCGATGGGCCAGTTCCTGCTGTCGGCCGGCACTCCGGGCAAGCGCTACGCGCTGCCACACGCCAGCATCCTGATGCACCAGCCCTCCGGCGGCATCGGCGGGACAGCCTCGGACATCAGGATCCAGGCCGAGCAGATGCTGTACGTCAAGCGCAAGCTGGCCGAGCGCACCGCGTTCCACACCGGGCAGACTGTGGAACAGATCGAGAAGGATGCCGACCGGGACCGGTGGTTCACCGCGGATGAGGCCCGTGACTACGGCTTCGTGGACCACGTGATCCGCAGCGCCACCGAAGTGGACTCTGACGGGCCGGTGTCATGAATCTCGATCCCGGAGCGGAGGAGCCGCAAGTGAGCACATCCCACCGGAGGCTGGCGGAGTCCCGTTACGTCCTCCCGTCGTTCGTGGAGCGCACGTCGTACGGCATCAAGGAGATGAACCCGTACAACAAGCTCTTCGAGGAACGGATCATCTTCCTCGGCGTGCAGATCGACGATGCCTCGGCCAACGACGTGATGGCCCAGCTGATCACGCTGGAGTCGATCGACCCGGACCGCGACATCCTGATCTACATCAACTCGCCGGGCGGGTCGGTCACCTCGATGATGGCGATCTACGACACGATGCAGTACATCCAGCCGGAGATCCAGACCATCTGCATCGGCCAGGCCGCCTCGGCGGCCGCGGTGCTGCTGGCGGCCGGTGCCCCCGGCAAGCGGCTGACCTTGCCGAACGCCCGCATCCTGCTGCACCAGCCCGCCACCGAAGGCGGCTACGGGCAGTCCAGCGACCTGGAGATCCAGGCCCGGGAGATCCTCCGGATGCGAACCGCCATGGAGAAGATCGTCGCCCGGCACACCGGGCGGTCTGAGGAGCAGGTCCGGCACGACATCGAGCGGGACAAGTTCTTCTCCGCCGAGGAGGCCAAAGACTACGGTCTCGTCGACGAGGTTCTGACGAGCCTGAAGCGCAAGGCCGAGGTAGGGTCGTCCTAACCAGGAGGATTCATCCTCCGGGTGGTCCGCACCGGGTCCGGCTCTCGCGGTCGAGGGCCCCGAGGCGGTACCGTCTGAACTGAGAGCTAGATGGCACGGCGGGAACATACCCGCGGCTGTAGGCCCGCCCCGTGCGGGCCGCGGCCCCAGGTAAAGGAGTAGCTGGGTGGCTCGCATCGGCGATGGTGGTGACCTGCTGAAGTGCTCTTTCTGTGGGAAGAGCCAGAAGCAAGTCAAGAAACTCATCGCGGGGCCCGGCGTGTACATCTGCGACGAGTGCATCGACCTGTGCAACGAGATCATCGAAGAGGAACTGGCCGAGCCGTCCGAGCTCAAATGGGACAGCCTGCCCAAGCCGCGGGAGATCTACGAGTTCCTCGACGCCTACGTGATCGGCCAGGAGAAGGCCAAGAAGGCCCTGTCCGTGGCGGTGTACAACCACTACAAGCGGGTCCAGTCCGGCGGTGACAGCCGGCCCGGCGAGGACGGCGTCGAGCTGGCTAAGTCCAACATCCTGCTACTCGGCCCGACCGGGTCCGGCAAGACGCTGCTGGCCCAGACGCTGGCCCGGCTGCTCAATGTGCCGTTCGCCATCGCCGACGCCACCGCGCTGACCGAGGCCGGTTACGTCGGTGAGGACGTCGAGAACATCCTGCTCAAGCTCATCCAGGCGGCCGAGTACGACGTCAAGAAGGCCGAGACCGGGATCATCTATATCGACGAGATCGATAAGATCGCCCGGAAGAGCGAGAACCCGTCGATCACCCGGGACGTCTCCGGCGAGGGCGTGCAGCAGGCGCTGCTGAAGATCCTCGAGGGCACCACGGCGTCGGTCCCGCCGCAGGGCGGCCGGAAGCACCCGCATCAGGAGTTCATCCAGATCGACACGACCAATGTGCTGTTCATCTGCGGTGGGTCGTTCTCCGGGCTGGAGAAGATCATCGAGCAGCGGGTCGGCAAGTCCGGGATGGGCTTCGGCGCGGTGCTCCGGGTCAAGAACGACCGCACCACCGGCGATCAGTTCGCCGACGTGATGCCGGAAGATCTGCTCAAGTTCGGCATGATCCCCGAGTTCGTCGGCCGGCTCCCGGTCATCACCAGCGTGCACAACCTGGACCGGGAAGCGCTGATCCAGATCCTCACCGAGCCGCGCAACGCCCTGGTCAAGCAGTACCGGCGGCTGTTCGAGCTGGACGGGGTGGACCTGGAGTTCACCGACGACGCCCTGGAGGCCGTGGCCGACCAGGCCATCCTGCGCGGCACCGGCGCCCGCGGGTTGCGCGCCATCCTCGAAGAGGTGCTGCTGTCGGTGATGTACGAGGTGCCCAGCCGCAAGGACGTCGAGCGGGTCGTGATCACCGGGCCGGTCGTCCTGGAGCACGTCAACCCGACGCTGGTGCCCCGCGACTCGGCCGCCCGCCGCCCGCCGCGCGAGAAGTCCGCCTAAGAACGCGGGCATGGCCCCGCTGTCTACGCACGGAGGCTCTCGCGCACGGCACTAGACTCGGTCGTCGTGAGTGCAGATCTGACGCAGCAGCGAACTGAGCTTCCGCCGCAGTACGTGCCGGGCGAGGTAGAGGACCGGCTGTACGAGTCCTGGGAGAAGCGCGGGCTGATGCACGCCGACGCCACGGCGGTCAGCCCGGACCGGCCGGCGTTCTGCATCGTCATCCCGCCGCCGAACGTAACCGGCTCGCTGCACATCGGGCATGCGCTCGACCACACGCTGATCGACGCGCTGGTCCGGCGGCGCCGGATGCAGGGCTACGTCGCGCTGTGGCTCCCTGGCATGGACCACGCTGGTATCGCCACCCAGAACGTGGTGGAGCGGGAACTGGCCAAGGAAGGGCTGAGCCGCCACGACCTGGGCCGGGAGGCCTTCGTCGAGCGGGTGTGGCAGTGGAAGGCCGAGTCGGGCGGCAAGATCCTCGGCCAGATGCGCCGCCTGGGCGACAGCGTGGACTGGTCCCGTGAGCGCTTCACCATGGACGAGGGCCTGTCCCGCGCGGTGCAGACCATCTTCAAGCGGCTGTACGACGATGGCCTGATCTACCGGGCCGAACGCATCATCAACTGGTGCCCGCGCTGCCTGACCGCGCTGTCCGACATCGAAGTGGACCACAGCGACGAAGACGGCGAACTGATCTCGATCCGGTACGGGGACGGCGACGACTCGGTCGTGGTCGCCACCACCCGGGCCGAGACGATGCTGGGCGACACCGCGGTGGCGGTGCACCCGGACGACCCCCGGTACGCCCACCTGATCGGCCGCGAGGTGGACCTGCCGCTGTCCAACCGGCGCATCCCCATCGTGGCCGACCCGCACGTGGACCCGGAGTTCGGCACCGGCGCCGTCAAGGTCACCCCGGCGCACGACCCGGACGACTTCGAGATCGGCCGCCGGCACAACCTGCCCAGCATCACGATCATGGACGAGCACGGCCGGATCACAGCCCACGGCCCGTTCGAAGGCCTGGACAGGTTCGAGGCCCGGCCCGCGGTAGTGGCCGCGCTGCGCGAAGAGGGCCGCATCGTGTCCGAGGTCCGGCCGTACGTGCACTCGGTCGGGCACTGCATGCGGTGCGGCACGGTGGTGGAGCCCCGGCTGTCCCTGCAGTGGTTCGTCAAGGTCGGCCCGCTGGCCAAGGCGGCCGGCGACGCGGTCCGCGACGGCCGGGTGCGCATCCACCCGCAGGACATGACGGCCCGGTACTT
The DNA here is from genome assembly GCA_036497945.1 of Streptosporangiaceae bacterium. GTDB lineage: Bacteria > Actinomycetota > Actinomycetes > Streptosporangiales > Streptosporangiaceae > RYN-230. The sequence continues at coordinate 27,204 of DASXIN010000150.1, forward strand.
CAGCTGGGTGGATGACATGCACGACTGGTGCATCAGCCGCCAGTTGTGGTGGGGGCACCGCATCCCGGTCTGGTACGGGCCATCCGGCGAGGTGGTCGCCGTCGGACCGGGGGAGCAGCCACCCGCGGGCGAGGGCTGGCACCAGGACCCGGACGTGCTGGACACCTGGTTCTCCTCGGCGCTGTGGCCGTGCTCCACGCTGGGCTGGCCGGACGACACCGAGGACCTGCGCGTCTTCTACCCGACCAGTGTCCTGGTCACCGGGTACGACATCCTGTTCTTCTGGGTGGCCCGGATGATGATGTTCGGCCTGTACGCGATGCGGCAAAGGCAACCCGCTGAGGCCGTGCCGTTCCGGCAGGTGGCCCTGCACGGCCTGGTCCGGGACGCCCGCGGCAAGAAGATGTCCAAGTCGCTGGGCAACACGGTGGACCCGCTGGACTGGATCGGCCGGTTCGGGGCCGACGCCACCCGGTTCACCCTGGCCCGCGGGGCCAGCCCGGGCAGCGACGTCCCGGTCAGCGAGGAATGGGTCACCGGCTCGCGGAACTTCTGCAACAAGCTGTGGAACGCCACCCGGTTCGCGCTACTCAATGGGGCCACCGTGCCCGAGGGTGGCGAGCCGGACCCGGCGGGCCTGCCGACCGCCGCCCGGTGGATCCTGTCCCGGCTGGCCACCGTGACCGCCGAGGTGGACGGGCTGTTCGAGCGGTTCGAGTTCGCCAAGGTGTGCGAGACGCTGTACCACTTCGCCTGGGACGAGGTCTGCGACTGGTACCTCGAGCTGGCCAAGCCCGAGCTGTCCGGGGCGGATGAGGCAGCCGCGCGGCGGACCCGCGAGGTGCTCGGCTACGTGCTGGACCGGCTGCTCAAGCTGCTGCACCCGGTTATCCCGTTCGTCACCGAGGAACTGTGGACCGCGCTGACCGGCGGGGACAGCCTGCTGGTCGCGCCGTGGCCGGGGGAGCGTCCCGCGGCCAGCGTGTCAGCTGAGGCCTACCACGACACTGCCTACCACGACCCACAGGCCGAGGCGGAGATCGGCTCGCTGATGCGGCTGGTCACCGAGGTCCGGCGGTTCCGCTCTGACCAGGGGCTGCGGCCTGGGCAGCCGGTGCCCGCGGCGCTCGGCGGGATCGGCGGCACGGTGCTGGCCGCGCACGAGCCCAGCATCCGCTCGCTGCTCCGGCTCACCCCGCCCGGCGATGAGTTCACCCCCACCGCCACCGTGCTGGCCGAGCAGGTCACCGTGGAGCTGGACACCGCGGCCGGCCTCGACGTGGCCGCCGAGCGCCGCCGGCTGGACAAGGATCTGCAGGCGGCCCGCAAAGAGGCCGAGCAGACCGAACGCAAGCTGGCCAACGACTCGTTCCTGGCCAAGGCGCCGCCCGAGGTGGTGGCCAAGACCCGGGACCGGCTGGCCGCGGCCACCGCAGACATCGAGCGGATCAGCGGCCGACTCCAGGAGCTACTGGCCCGGGGGGACGGTTGACCACCCCGGGCGGGCTGAGTATCGAGGACGAGCTGCGCGAAGCAGAACGGGAGATCCTCACCCGGCGTCCCGAGCATGCCATCGAGCCCACCCTGGACCGGATCGCTGACCTGGTCGCGCTGCTCGGCGACCCGCAGCGGGCTTACCCGGTCATCCACGTGACCGGCACCAACGGCAAGACCTCGACGGCCCGGATGATCGAATCGCTGCTGCGCGCCCGCGGGCTGCGCACCGGGCTGTTCACCAGCCCGCACCTGTCCGCCATCCGGGAGCGGATCGCGGTGGACGGCGAGCCGGTCTCGGCCGAGCAGTTCGTCGCCAGCTACGAGGAACTTGCCCCCTACGTGGCCCTGGTGGACGGACGGCAGCCGGCCCCGCTGTCCTTCTTCGAGGTACTCACCGCGATGGCCTTCGCCATCTTCGCTGACCGGCCGGTAGACGTGGCCATCGTCGAGGTCGGGCTCGGCGGCACCTGGGACTCGACCAACGTGGCCGACGGCGCGGTCGCGGTGGTCACCCCGATCTCCCTGGACCACACCCGGTGGCTGGGCGACACAGTCGAGCAGATCGCCGCGGAAAAGGCCGGCATCATCAAGCCAGGCGCGGTCGCCGTGCTGGCCCAGCAGTCGGTGGCCGCGGCCGAGGTACTGCTCCGCCACGCGGTGTCGGTCGGCGCCAGCGTGCTCCGCGAGGGCATCGAGTTCGGCGTGCTCGACCGCGATCTCGCCGTCGGCGGCCAGCGGCTCGACCTGCGCGGGCTGCGCGGCGAGTACACCGACATCCTGCTGCCGCTGTTCGGCGCCTATCAGGCCAGCAATGCCGCGGTTGCGCTGGCTGCGGTCGAGGCGTTCGCCCCGGGCGGGAGCGCTGACCAGGCCGGGGACGGCGAGTCCGGGCAGTTGAGCCAGGAGATCGTGCGGGAGGGGTTCGCCAAGGTCACCTCGCCGGGGCGGCTGGAGGTGGTGCGGCGGAGCCCGGTGGTGATCGTGGATGCCGCGCACAATCCGGCCGGGATGGCGGCGGCCATGGAGGCGGTGACCGAGGCGTTCACGTTCGCCGCGCTCATCGGCGTACTGGCGGTGAGTGAGGACAAGGATGTGCCGGGGATTCTCGATCAGCTCGAGCCGGTGGTCTCGGAGCTGGTGGTGACCCGGAACTCGTCGGACCGGTCGATGGATCCGGCCAAGCTGGGCGAGCTGGCGGGCGGTGTGTTCGGGCCGGAACGGGTGCACGTGACCGGGCGGCTGGATGACGCCATCGAGCTGGCGGTGGGGCTGGCCGATGAGGCATCCGGCGACGAGGGGCTGACCCGGACCGGGGTGCTGGTGACTGGGTCGGTGATCACGGCGGGGGATGCCCGGGTGCTGCTGGCTGGCCGCGGCGGGGAGGCGTCCCCGGCGGAATGAAGCGAGCGGAATGAAAAGACTGTGCGCCACCGTGCTGGTGATGGAGGCGATCGTGATCGCGCTGGCCATCCCGGTGGCCATCCAGATCGGGCACACGCCGGGACGGGCCGCGGGGCTGGCCGGCGGCTGCCTGGCCGTGGCGGCGGTGCTGCTCGCGGGGCTGGTCAGCCGGGTCGCGTCCCGCGGGGTGCTGGCGGCCGGGAGTGCGCTTCAGGCGCTGGTCATCGCGGCCGGGGTGGTGGTGCCGGTGATGTACGCGCTGGGCGCCATCTTCGCCGGGTTCTGGGTGCTGGCTATCGTGATGGCGCGCCGCGTGGAATCATCCGCGCCGCCCCCTCAGCCGGGACGGCCGGGGGCAGGCCCGCGCTGAGCGGGGCCTCTTCGGCCAGCGGCGCCCGCCAGCTGAGCTGGCTCATCCCGTCCGAGGCAGGCTGGGCGGTGACGGTGCCGCCAAGCTGGCTGGCCCGGTTGCGCAGCAGGGCCAGTTCCGTGCCGTCCGCCGTGGACTGATCGGCCCACCCCGGGGCGTCCTCGGTGACAGTCAGCGTCACGGCTGTGCCGTCCACGGTCACCGCCACCGCCACCCGGCCCGCCTGCCGGTGCGCGTTGCGGTAGCCCAGCACCTCACGCAGGCTGGCCAGCAGATGATGCGCGAGCGGCGGGGGCACGGCCGTGTCGATCGGGCCGTCCAGGGTTATCTCCGGGATGACGCCGATCCCGGGCGTCAGCTCGCTGACCACGTCCAGGATGCAGCGGCGCAATGCCAGGTCGGGCGGGCTGTCCGCGGCAGGCTCGGCCGGCCCGGGGGGCACCGGGCCGCGCTGCGGCTGGCCCTGCTCCAGCGCGAAGATGGCTTGGCGGAGCAGTGTGATGGAGTCGTCCAGATTCTGCACCACCTCGTCGATCCGGGCGGTCAGGTCCGGCCGGGCGGCGCGTTGCGCCACCCCCTGCAGGGCGAGGCCCGCGGCGAACAGCCGCTGTACCACGTTGTCGTGCAGGCTGCTGGCGATGCGGTCGCGGTCGGCCAGGATGCTCATCTCGCGCAGCCGGTCCTGCATCCGGGCGGTCTCCTGCCGGGACCGGCGGACCCGGGCGCGCAGCCCGTGCCCGACGAAGGCGATCATGGTGGCCAGCGCCGCCCAGAAGAACATCCGCCGGATCAGCACGGACGTCGTCGCCATGTCCGGGTTCAGCGAGATATAGAGCATGACGCCGAGAACGGCCAGCGTGACCAGGGCCGACTCCCAGCGGCGGTGGAACAGCGCGGCCCAGATCAGCGGGCTGAGCAGGACGATGCCGACGCCAGAGGTGGAGCCGCCGGCCGCCTGGATCAGGAACAGGATCGAGACGGTGTACAGCAGCGGGACGGTCACGGTGAGCCAGCCCGGGACCCGTGGCCACGGCACGAAGATGATCTCGGCGGCCACCGCGGCGAGGAGCAGCAAGCTGACGATGGCGTCCGGCAGCGAAGCCGGTCCCGGCGGGAGCAGCAGGCTCGCCTCGGCGATAACGGCCAGGGCGGCGAACGGCGCGATCCTGCCCAGCAGGCCGTCCCGTTGCAGCAACGGGTTGTCCGGCCGGGTCAGCGGGTCCGGCGCGGGTGAGCGTGTGGTGACGTTACTGGGGTGGTGGTCCACCTTCACCTGCTATTCATCAGGGGCGGCCGGACCGGCAGTGCTTCTGAGCTTGCCGCAAAGATGGGATTGTGTCCAGGTCAGGGACGTATTGTGAGCCGGCGCGGCAGGACCGTCCCGGCGCTGCGAGGCTGGGCGGACGGTGCCGCAACGGTACGATTATGGGGCGGCGGGTTTGCCCTCGATCACTCCGGGATCGGCACCGTTGCCACCGGCCAAGAGGAGCAAGTGTTGATTCAACGTACCCTCGTCCTGGTCAAGCCGGACGGTGTCCGGCGCGGCCTGATCGGCGACGTGCTGGCCCGTATCGAGCGCAAGGGCCTGCAGATCGTGGCCATGGACCTGCGCACGATCGACGCCCAACTGGGCGAGACGCATTACGCCGAGCACATCGGCAAGCCGTTCTACCGGCCACTGGTCGAGTTCGTAACATCCGGGCCATTGGTGGCGCTTGTAGTGCAGGGTCCGCGGGCCATCGAGGCGTTCCGCGGACTGGCCGGCGCTACCGATCCGGTGCAGGCGGCGGCGGGCACTATCCGCGGTGATCACGCGTTGGATGTGCAGCAGAACGTTGTGCACGGATCAGACTCACCGGACTCGGCCGAGCGGGAAATCAAGATCTTCTTTCCTGACCTCGTTTAGGCAGGCGGGCGCTGGCCGATGAAGGACACAGGGCGGTTTCAGTTCACCAGGCGTAAGCCGCGGGAATAACAGCACAGATCATCCAGCAGACCCGTTTTGGAAGGTTCTCGTTCCCTATGAGCAACGCGCTGGCGTTTCTGGGCCGTGACATGGCGGTCGACCTGGGCACCGCGAACACCCTGGTCTACGTCCGGGGCCGCGGCATCGTGCTCAACGAACCCTCCGTGGTGGCGCTGAATACGAACACCGGCCAGATCGTCGCCGTCGGGGTCGAGGCCAAACGGATGATCGGGCGGACGCCGGGCAACATCGTGGCCGTGCGCCCGCTCAAGGATGGGGTCATCGCCGACTTCGACGTGACTGAGCGGATGCTGCGCTACTTCATCCAGAAGGTGCACCGGCGCCGGCACCTGGCCAAGCCCCGGGTCGTGGTGGCGGTACCCAGCGGCATCACCGGGGTGGAGCAGAGCGCGGTCAAGGAAGCCGGTCACCAGGCCGGCGCCCGCCGGGTGTACATCATCGAGGAGCCGATGGCCGCGGCCATCGGGGCCGGCCTGCCGGTCAACGAGCCGACCGGAAACATGGTGGTGGACATCGGCGGCGGCACCACCGAGGTCGCGGTGATCTCACTCGGCGGCATCGTCACTTCGCAGTCGATCCGGGTGGCGGGCGACGAACTGGACCAGGCGATCATCACGTTCGGCAAGAAGGAATACTCGCTCATGCTCGGCGAGCGGACCGCCGAGGAGATCAAGATGGCGCTGGGCTCGGCCTACCCGTCGGTGGACGAGCCGCACGCCGAGATCCGTGGCCGGGACCTGGTCAGCGGCCTGCCCAAGACGATCGTGATTTCGGCGGAGGAGATCCGCCGCGCCATCGAGGAGCCGGTCGCGCTGATCGTGGACACGGTCAAGACCACGCTGGACAAGTGCCCGCCCGAACTGGCCGGCGACGTGATGGACCGGGGTATCGCGCTGACCGGCGGCGGCGCGCTGCTCCGCGGGCTGGCCGACCGGCTGCGCGAGGAGACCGGGATGCCGGTGCACGTGGCCGACAACCCGCTCGACTCCGTGGTACTGGGTACCGGTAAGTGCGTCGAGGACTTCGATACGCTGCGTCAGGTACTGGTTCCCGAGTCCAGGCGCTGAGCGTCCCGTCACAGGCGGGAGCAGGCCGCCTGGGCTGCGGCCGCCAACCAGGGGTGTAACCAGCAGGTATAGCTCGCGCAAGCGCATGGATGAGGAGACCTGGTGCACGACACCCGGCGGACCCGTTTCGTTCTCGGGGTGCTGCTGGTCGCTGCGCTCGCGCTGATCACTATCGACTACCGGGACGGGGCCGGGTCCCCGCTGCGCGGGCTGCGTTCGGTGGGCGGCGCGGTGTTCGGCTCGGCGGAGAATGTGGCCAGCCTGGTGACCAGGCCGTTCGCCGCGGTCGCGGACGGGGTGACCGGCAATTCCGGCTCCCAGGCCAAGGTCGACGCGCTGCAGCGCCAGGTGCTCGGGCTGCGCGCGCAGCTCAGCCAGCAGCGGCTGAGCAAGTATGACGACCAGCAGCTCAAGCAGCTGCTGCAGCTGGCCGCCCGGGGCCGGTACCGGGTGGTGGCGGCCAATGTGATCGCGGCCGGCGGCTCGTACGACGACTCGGTCACCATCGACGCGGGCCGGGACGACGGGATCAAGCCGGACATGACCGTGCTGAACGGCCAGGGCCTGGTCGGCACGATCACCTCGGTCAGCGCGACCAGCGCGACCGTGTTGCTCAGCACCGACGCCAGCGTGACCGTCGGGGTGCGGCTGGCGGGCACCGGGCAGATCGGCGTAGTCAGCGGGACGGGCAAGGCCATGTCCGGCAGCGGGCTGCTCCGGCTGCAGGTGTTCGACGTCAACGCGGTACTGCGGCCCGGCCAGCAGCTGGTCACGTTCGGGTCGGTGCGGGGCAGCTCCTACGTCCCCGGGGTGCCGGTCGGCGTGATCACCAAGGTGGAGGGGACGGCCAGCTCGCTGACCAAGCTCGCCCTGGTCCGCCCGTACGCGGACGACACCGCGCTCGGCCTGGTCGGCGTGGTCATCGTCGCGCCGCGGCACAACCCGCGGTTCGCCGTGCTGCCGCCGTCACCGACCCCGGCCCCCCGGGTCACCGTCACGGTGACCGCGTCGCCCGGCACGCAGCCGTCCCAGGGGGCCACGCCGACGCCCGGCGGCACCGGACCGGGACACTGACATGCTGCGGCGCGTGGCGTTGTCCAGCGGTCTGCTGCTGATCGCGGTCCTGATCCAGCTGACCATCCTGAACAACCTCCGGCTGCCCGGCGGGGCCGGGCCGGACCTGGTCCTGGTGGTGGTGGTCGCGGTCGCGCTGACCGGCGGGCCGGTGGAGGGCATGCTGGGCGGGTTCTGCGCCGGGCTGGCCCTCGACGTGGCGCCGCCCGCCACCCACCTGATCGGCCAGTACGCACTGGTGTTCTGCGTGGTGGGCTACGGCTGCGGGCTGCTCGGCGTCAGCCTCGACCAGTCGGCCTGGGCGCCGATCAGCGTGGTCGCGGTAGGCTCTGCGGCCGGTGAGCTGCTCTACGCGCTGACCGGCATGATCTTCGGCGACCTGGACATCACCTGGACCGCGATCCGGCACACGCTGCCCGCCTCGGTCGCTTACGACGTGTTGCTCAGCCCGTTCGTGCTGTACGCGGTGGCCCGCGCCCGGGGGATCACCATGCAGGGGCTGGCCGCGCTGCGCGGCGGGGCGGACGGCGCCGGCCTGCTCACGCCGCGCCTGGCCGCCGCGGCTGGGCTGGGCGGCAGATCCGGCGCGGTGGTCCGGGACAGCGGGACCGGGCGGGCGCCCCGGCTGAGCGCCCGGTCGCTGCGCGCCGGGGCCACCCAGGGCGGATCGGCCAGCGGTGGCCGCGCCCCCGGCCGGCCGCCGGGCCGGCCAGTACAGCTGCACTTCGGCGGGGCCGGCGCGCTGCAAGGCGGATCGGCCAGCAGCCCACGGATCCCCCGCCAGCCGCCCGCCCGGCCGGTCAGCCTGCGGCTGGGCAACCGGAACTGGGTCAGCCGGTACCAGAGCGGGCTGCCGTCCCGGCCGGTCAGCCTGCGGCTGGGCAACCGGAACTGGGTCAGCCGGTACCGCGGCGGGTCGCTGGCCGGGGCCGCGTCCGGTCTGCTCGGCGACGGCGCGGGCGGCCCGCCGCTGCGCCCCGGCCGGGGCCCCCGGCTGCGCGGCGGCAGCATGCCCGGCGGGTCGGCCAGTGGCACCCGGATCAGTCTCAGCCGCCCGGTGCGCCCGGTCCATCTCCGGCTGGGCAGTTCCGCCCGGCGGCGCGACGGGGCGATCGGCGGCTCGGTGCTCGGCCGCCGCCGCGGCGGCCGGGTGCCCAGCCGACGGCAGTTCAGCGGACGGGCGTTGGGTAATAAGAGCGCTTTGAACGGGCGGTCAGCGGCGGGCAAGGCGCACGTGCCGCGGTTCCGTGGGGTGAAGTCGGCCGCGCTGGCCGGGCGGCGCGGGTCGCTGGCCACGCCGGGCCGGGGCACGTTCGGGCCCCGCCGGGCTATCTGGCGCATCTTCGGCAAGCGGACGGGAGGGTTGCGATGATCCCCGCGTCACGGCGGCGCCTCGTCGTGCTGTACGCGGTGGTGGCCGCGCTGCTGCTTTCGCTCGGCGGCCGCCTGTGGTACCTGCAGGTGCTGACGGGCAAGGACTACGCGCAGCTGGCCGCCCTGGACCAGACACAGACGGTCATCACGCCCGCGGTGCGCGGCCAGATCCTGGACGACGGCGGCCAGCCACTGGTAGACAACGCCAGCTCGCTGGTGGTCACGGTGAACATCATGGACCTGGCCACGCAGAGCGACGGCGGCACGGCGGTGCTGGCCCGGCTGGCCAGCCTGCTGCACATGTCGGACAAGCGGCTGCACGAGAAACTCCGGCTGTGCAACGCGAACGTCAGCCAGCCGTGCTGGCCCGGCTCGCCGTACCAGCCCGTCCCGGTGGCGCAGCACGTCCCGGACGGGGTGGCGGTGCAGATCATGCAGGACCACGACCAGTTCCCCGGGGTCAGCGCGGGGGTGAACCCGGTGGCCCGGTACCCGGTGCCGCACGGGGCCAACCCGGCGCAGGTGCTCGGGTACCTGGGCCCGATCACCCCGCAGCAGATGAAGCAGCAGCACCTGCCGTCCACCGGTTTCGCCGGTGAGGACCTGGTCGGGCAGGCCGGGCTGGAACTGCAGTACAACCAGCAACTGCAGGGCACCCCGGGCCGGGACGTGCTCTCGGTGAACAGCGCCGGCCAGCAGCTCGGCACCGTCCGCACGGTCGCCCCGCAGACCGGCGATGACCTGGTGACCAGCATCAACGCGCAGCTGCAAGGAGATGTGCAGACCATCCTGGCCAACACGCTGGCCAAGGCCCGGCAGCAGGGCAACACGCGCGCCACCACGGGGGCGGCGGTGGTGCTGACCACGACCGGGCGGGTGGTCGCGATGGCCAGCCTGCCCAGCTACGACCCGTCCGTCTGGACCGGCGGCATCTCCGAGGCGCAGTACCGGCAGCTGTTCGGCACCGGCCACGGCGAGCCGATCCTGAACCGGGTCACCCAGGGTGAGTACGCGCCGGGATCCACGTTCAAGGTGATCTCCACCGCGGCCGCGGTCCGGGCCGGCTACAGCCTGGCCAACACGTACAACTGCCCGGCCGCCTCCAACATCGCGGGCCGCTCGTTCGCCAACGACGGGCAGCCGCCGATCGGCCCGATCAGCCTGCACGAAGCCCTGGTGATCTCCTGCGACACCGTGTTCTACGACCTGGCCTACCAGATCTACCTGCGCGACCACACGAAGGACAACGTGGTCAACAGCCCGAAGGCGCCGACCCAGGAAATGCAGAAGATGGCGGTGGACTGGGGGTTCGGCAACGCACCCGGCATCGACCTGCCGGAGCAGAGCACAGGCAGCATCCCGACCCGCCAATGGCTGTACTACCTGTGGAAGGACAACGCGCACACCGGCCAGAACTGGTGCAAGTACGGCAAGGCGAACGGCTCGTATGTGCAGCAGATCGAATACCAGGATTGCCACTTCGGCAACGTCTGGGAGCCCGGTGAGGCGGCCATCGCGGCCATCGGCCAGGGCTACGTGGCGGTCACCCCGCTGCAGCTGGCCAATGCGTATGCGGCGCTGGCCAACGGGGGCAGGCTGTACAGCCCGCGGATCGGCAAGGCGATCATCAGCCCGACCGGCCAGGTGGAGCAGCGGATCAATCCGCCGGTGATCAGGCGGCTGCCGGTGGCGGGCAGCACGCTGGCTTACATCCGCAGCGCGCTGGCCGACGTGACCGTGGGCGGCGGCACCGCGGCCGGGGCGTTCGCCGGCTTCCCGCGCAACAAGGTCTGCGTGGCCGGCAAGACGGGTACGGCCGAGGTGTTCAACAGCTCGGTCACCTCGGTCTTCGCCTCGTTCGCGCCGTGCAACAACCCGAAGTACGTCGTGGTGGTCATGGTGCCCAACTCGAACTTCGGCGCCGAGGTGGCGGCGCCTGCGGTCCGCCAGATCTATGACTCGATCTACGGTCTAGAGGGGCACAAGGCCGCGCTGCCCGGCGGCAACCTGCCGCACGGGCTGCCGAAGATCTCGCCGGACGGCACGATCAAGCCGCCCGCTGGGTACGGGGGTTAGTGATGAGCCTCGGTACCCGGGATTACTCCGCGCTTCGCAGCCCCAGCTTCGGCCAGGGACAGCAACGGCGGCTGCCCCGCGCGCTGGCCAAGGACTCGCCGCTGCGCCGGTACGACTGGGTGCTGGTGCTGGCCGTGGTGGCGCTCAGCCTGATCGGCACACTGCTGGTCTACTCGGCCACCCAGCCGAGCGCCGACCCGCGCGCATACTTCATCAAGCAGCTGATCAACGTGGTGCTCGGGCTGATCTTCATGGTCACGGTGAGCCTGCTGGACTACCGGCAGATCCGGATGTTCGCGCCCATTGTGTACGGGGCCGCGGTGCTCGGCCTGATCGTGGTGCTCAGCCCGCTGGGCACGTCGGTGAACGGGGCCAAGGCGTGGATCAACCTGCCCGCGGGCTTCCAGGTGGAGCCGTCCGAGTTCGCCAAGATCGCGCTGGTGCTGATGGCCGCGCTGGTGTTCGGCGAGCTGCGGGACAGTGGCCGCGTCCCGCGGCCGCGGGACGCGGCCAAAGTGCTGCTGCTGGCGCTGATCCCGGTCGTGCTGGTGGAACGCGAGCCCGCCCTGGGCGTGGTCATCCTGCTGCTGCTCATCACCATCGGCATGATCGCGCTGTCCGGGCTGCCGCTCCGCTGGCTGGCCGGCCTGACCGCGGCCGGCCTGCTCGCCGTGCTGGCTGTGGTCAAGCTGCACCTGCTGAGGAGCTACCAGGTGGACCGGCTGACCGCGTTCCTGCATCCGCAGACGGACCCGAGCGGGATCGGCTACGAGACGCTGCACTCCAAGATCATGATCGGTTCGGGTGGCATGGGCGGCACCGGCTGGCTGCACGGCTCGCTGGTCACCGCGAGCTTCGTGCCCAACCAGCAGACCGACTTCATCTTCAGCGTCGCGGGTGAGGAACTCGGCTTCATCGGCTGCGCCGTGATCATCGCGATCCTGGCCGTGGTGGTGTTCCGCGCGCTGCGCATCGCCCGCCGGGCCGATGACCAGTTCGGCCTGCTGGTGGCGTCGGGCATCGCGATCTGGTTCGGCTTGCAGTCGTTCATCAACGTCGGTATGACGATCGGCATCATGCCGGTCACCGGGCTGCCGCTGCCGTTCGTGTCCTATGGTGGCTCGGCCATGTTCGCCGACATGATCGCGGTTGGCGTGCTGCTGTCCGTGCACCGGCGACGGTCGGTGTTCGGCTGACGGCGTGACCTCAGCCTGACGATAAGCTGTCAGGATGCCTGTGGAATCGGTCTACTCCCGCCTGGAGCCGCTGCTGCCCCAGGTGCGCAAGCCGATCCAGTACGTCGGGGGCGAGCTGAACTCGGTCGTCCGCGACTGGGATTCCGCCGAGGTCCGCTGGGCCCTGATGTACCCGGACGCCTACGAGGTGGGCGTGCCGAACCAGGGCGTCCAGATCCTCTACGAGGTGCTCAACGAGACCGGCTGGGCGCTCGCCGAGCGCACCTACAGCGTGTGGCCGGACCTGGCCGCGCTGATGCGTGAGCACGAGATCCCGCAGTTCACCGTGGACGCGCACCGGCCAGTGGGCCTGTTCGACGTGCTGGGTGTGAGTTTCGCCACCGAACTGGGCTATACGAACCTGCTGACCGCGCTGGACCTGGCCGGCATCCCGCTGTCCGCGGCGGACCGGACGGACGGGCACCCGCTGGTCATCGCGGGCGGGCACGCCGCGTTCAACCCGGAGCCGATCGCGGAGTTCCTGGACGGCGCGGTGCTGGGCGACGGCGAGCAGGCCGTGCTGACCATCTCCGGGCTGATCCGGGACTGGAAGCAGGCGGGGTGCCCGGGCGGCCGGGACGGCCTGCTGGAGCGGCTCGCGACCGACGGTGGCGTCTACGTGCCCCGGTTCTACGACGTGGACTACCTGCCGGACGGGCGGATCAACCGGGTCGCGCCGAACCGCAGCGGGGTGCCGTTCAGCATCGCCAAGCACACGGTGATGGACCTGGACGAGTGGCAGTACCCGCGCAAGCCGGTAGTCCCGGTGGCCGAGTCAGTGCACGAGCGGTTCAGCGTGGAAATCTTCCGCGGCTGCACCCGGGGCTGCCGGTTCTGCCAGGCCGGCATGATCACCCGGCCGGTGCGCGAGCGCAGCATCACCACGATCGGCGACATGGTGCAGCGTGGGCTCGAGGAGAGCGGGTTCAGTGAGGTCGGCCTGCTCTCCCTGTCCAGCGCAGACCACAGCGAGATCGACGACGTGGTGACCGGGCTGGCCGACCGGTACGAGGGCACCTCCACCGGGCTGTCGCTGCCGTCCACCCGGGTGGACGCGTTCAACGTGACGCTGGCCAACGAGCTGTCCCGCGGTGGCCGCCGGTCCGGGCTGACGTTCGCCCCGGAAGGCGGCTCCGAGCGGATCCGCAAGGTGATCAACAAGATGGTCACCGAGGAGGACCTGATCCGCACCGTGAGCACCGCGTTCTCCAGCGGGTGGCGGCAGGTCAAGCTGTACTTCATGTGCGGCCTGCCCACCGAGACCGACGAGGACGTGCTGGCCATCGCCAACCTGGCCCGCCGGGTCATCGAGACCGGCCGGGAGGTGTCCGGGCGCAAGGACATCCGGTGCACGGTGTCCATCGGTGGCTTTGTGCCCAAGCCGCACACCCCGTTACAGTGGGCGGCGCAGTGCGGCCACGAGACCGTGGACGAGCGGCTGCGCAAGCTGGGCGCCGCGCTGCGTAACGCCCCCGGCTACGGACGGGCCGTCGGCTACCGCTACCACGACGGGCGCCCATCGATCATCGAGGGCCTGCTGTCCCGCGGTGACCGCCGGGTGGCCAAGGTGATCCGGGCGGCCTGGCAGGACGGCGCCAGCTTCGACGGGTGGAGCGAGTACTTCTCGTTCGCCCGGTGGGAGCGGTGTGCCGCGGCGGCGCTGGCCGACGAGCCGGTGGACCTGGCCTGGTACACCACCCGGGAACGGGACTACGGCGAGGTGCTGCCGTGGGATCACCTGGACGCCGGCCTGGACCGGGAGTGGCTCTGGCAGGACTGGCAGGATGCCGTCGACCCGGCCGGCGCGGCCGAGGTGGAAGATTGCCGCTGGACCCCGTGTTATGACTGCGGGGTGTGTCCGACGATGGGGACTGAGATACAGACGGGGCCGACGGGCCGGACGCTGCTGCCGCTGAGCGTCGTAGGCCAGCGGGCCGGCGACGGCCCGGGCGAGGTCGGCTAGATGCCCGATCCCGGCTCCTCCGGCGCAGGCCGGGCCAGCTCACCGACACGCGGCGCTGATCAGCCGCCCGTCGTCCAGCGGCTTATCGTCCGGTACGCTAAAAGAAGCAGGATGCGATTCGCCAGTCACAGAGACATCGCGCGGGCCGTTGAGCGGGCAGTACGCAAGGCACATGTGCCGATTGCGTACTCGGCCGGGTTCACGCCGCACCCGAAGATCTCTTACGCTGGCGCGGCCCCGACGGGGACGGCGAGTGAGGCAGAGTACCTGGAGCTTTCGCTGACCGCAGTGTGCGTCGGCTCCGAGGTGCGGGACCAGCTCGATGCGGCCCTGCCGGACGGGATTGATGTGATAGACGTGACCGAGGAAGCCGGTTCCCTGGGCGCCATGACGTTCGAGGCGTCGCTGTGGGACGTGGTTCTCCCCGGGATCGGGCCGGATGCGGCGGCCGCGGCGGTCGAGGCGTTCCTCGCCAGCAATGGCGTGCAGGTTGAACGCCGGACCAGCAAGGGGATCCGGCGGATGGATGCCCGCGCCGCGGTGGTCAGCATGCAGGCCGGCTGGCGTGCAGCGGAGTCGCGGAACGCCGGATATGCGATACTTCGAATGGTCGTTCAGCAGCTGACACCTGCTGTCCGGCCCGATGACATCCTGACTGCGCTTCGCCAGGTGGCTGGCCTCGTGCCGTCGTCACCACCGTTGGTGACCCGGCTGGCCCAGGGACCGCTCGAGGCCGTGGCTGCCGCTGCAGCCGGGCCCGCTGCGGGCCAGGCCGCCGACGGCGCGGCGCAGGGACCACTAGAGACAACGCGCCTGGACACACCGCTGGCCCAGCCGGCCGCGGCGGATCCAGCGAGCGCGTACGACCAGCTCCTGCGCGGAGCGGAGGGTTCACAGCGAGCCCACGCGCCCGGGAGCCTGACGGGAGATAGCCCGGATGCTCGAAACCGAGCTGAACGATCAAGAACCCACAGCGGGCCGCAGTGCGGGTGACGGAGGTGCTGCGCCGACCGGTGTGACCGGAGCGGCCGGGAGTGACGCCAGCGCGGCTGCGCCCGCTGGCCCGGCGGCTGATGCCGATGGCCCGGCGCCGGCCGGTGACGGTACTGCCGCGCCCGCGGGCGACGGTGCGGCCGCGCCCGCCACTGCGCGGCGCACCCGGCGGCCCCGCCGGGCCGCGACCAGGGCGGCTGGCCCGCCACCGGCTGACATCGACGTGCCGCCGCCGACCGACGCCGGGCCGGCTGGTGCCCGGTCGGCTGCTGCGGGGCCGGCTGGTGCGGCCGGTGACGTAGCGGCCGCCCAGGGTGGCGGGGAGCCACCGGCTGTCCCGGCGGTGCCCGCCACGCCGACGGCCCAGGCGGCCCCGGCGACGCTCGCGGGAGGCGTGCCGCAGGCCACCTTCCAGCCGCCGCCGGTCATCTTCCAGCCGCCGGCGGCCGGCGAGCCCGCCGACCGTGGCCGGGTCCTGGACGACTCCGGCAGCCCGGACGACGGCCCAGACGAGCCGGGCCGGGACGCAGGTGAGGGGTCTTCCCGCAAGCGCCGTCGCCGCGGCGGCCGCACCCGGGGCCACGACGGAGACGGCGAGGTGGCGAGCGAGGACACCGCCGGCCTCCAGGCGCCGGACGCGGAGGCCAGCGAGCCGCCGGCCCGGGCCGGCGCAGGCGGTGGCCGGCGTGGCCGGGCCGCCGAAGGCAAGCAGGCTGAGGCCAAGAAGAGCGACGGCGCGGAGCCGGCCGACGGCGGGCCGTCCGACGGCCAGCCGGATGCCGATGACTCGGCCGAGGACGCGGAGGACGGCGCCGAGGGCACCGGCAGCCGGCGCCGTCGGCGGCGGCGCCGCCGGGGCACAGGCGCCGACGGCGACCAGTTGGGCGCCGACGACCCGCCGAACACCGTGGTGCACGTCCGGGTCCCGCGCCCGCAGGTGGCCGACGAGCCCGTCTCGTCCAATGACGTCAAGTCCGTGCGCGGGTCGACCCGGCTGGAGGCGAAGCGGCAGCGCAGGCGCGAAGGCCGGGAGTCCGGCCGGCGCCGTCCGCCAGTCATCACCGAGTCGGAGTTCCTGGCCCGGCGCGAGTCGGTGGACCGGGTCATGGTCGTCCGACAGCAGCACGACCGGACCCAGATCGCTGTCCTCGAGGACCAGGTGCTCGTCGAGCACTACGTGGACAAGGCCACCCACCAGTCCCTGGTCGGCAACGTCTACCTGGGCAAGGTGCAGAACGTGCTGCCGTCCATGGAGGCGGCCTTCGTGGACGTGGGCAAGGGCCGGAACGCGGTCCTGTATGCGGGCGAAGTCAACTTCGACGCGAGCGGGCTGGAAGGCGAGTCCAAGCGCATCGAGTCCGCGTTGAAGTCCGGCCAGTCCGTGCTGGTGCAGGTGACCAAGGATCCGGTTGGGCACAAGGGTGCCCGGCTGACCAGCCAGGTGAGCCTGCCCGGCCGGTACCTGGTGTACGTGCCGGGTGGCTCGATGATGGGCATCAGCCGCAAGCTGCCGGACAAGGAGCGGTCCCGGCTGAAGCAGATCCTCAAGTCGGTCATGCCGGATGGCGCTGGGGTAATCGTGCGGACCGCCGCCGAGGGGGCGACCGAGGAGGAACTCTCCCGGGACGTCGCGCGGCTCTCCGCGCAGTGGACGGCCATCGAGCAGAAGTCGAAGACCGCGAACGCGCCGGAACTGCTGTATAGCGAGCCCGATCTGACCATCCGGGTGGTGCGGGACATCTTCAACGAGGACTTCGCCTCGCTGGTCGTGGCGGGCGACGAGGGCTGGGACCTGGTCCAGGAGTACGTCCAGTACGTCGCCCCGCACCTGGCCGACCGGCTCACCCACTGGTCCGGGGACCAGGACGTCTTCGCCCACTACCGGATCGACGAGCAGCTGGCCAAGGCCCTGGAACGCAAGGTGTGGCTCCCTAGCGGCGGCTCGCTTGTTATCGATAACACCGAGGCCATGACGGTGGTCGATGTCAACACCGGGAAGTTCACCGGGCAGGGCGGCAACCTCGAAGAGACGGTGACCAGGAACAACCTGGAGGCTGCCGAAGAGATCGTCCGCCAGCTCAGGCTGCGCGACGTCGGCGGCATCATCGTGATCGACTTCATCGACATGGTGCTGGAGAGCAACCGCGAGCTGGTGCTGCGCCGCCTGCTGGAGTGCCTGGCCCGGGACCGGACCAAGCACCAGGTGGCCGAGGTGACCTCGCTGGGCCTGGTGCAGATGACCCGCAAGCGGGTCGGGTCCGGGCTGCTCGAAGCGTTCTCCGAGCCGTGCGAGTGCTGCAACGGGCGGGGCCGCATCATCTCGCTCGACCTGACCGAGGCCGGCGGCAGCGGGCATCGCGGCCGATCGGGCGATGAGGGCCGGCACGCAGGTGGTGGCCGGGCCGACCGGAACGGCCAGTCGGACCGCGGTGGACGTCAGGACAAGAACAGCCGCCGGGACCGCAACGGGCAGCAAGACCGCGGCCAGCCGGAGCCGAACGGCCGGGGCGCGGACCGGGACACCGGTGCCGCCGCCCAGTCGGGCGACGCGGAGCCGGCTGGCTCCGGCCCGGCGGCCGAGGAGCAGGGTGGCAGCAAGCACGGTGGCCGCCGTCGCCGCCGGTCCGGTGGCGACTCGACCAAATCGGGCAGCGGCCAGTCCGGCACCGCAGTGCTGGAGCAGCCGGTCCCGGAGCAGCCGGTGCTGGAGCAGCCGGTGCTGGACGACCCCACGATGGGGGATCCCGTGCCTGGCGAGACCGTGCCTGGCGAGACCGTGCCGGACCCGGCGGCGGCCGCCGCGCCGGATGCTACGCCGGCCGACACAGGCGCCGACATGGCAGCTGGCTCGGTGATGGAGCCCGCCCCCGGTCCGGCGCCGGAACCAGGTGCGGAGGCTGTCCCGGCGGTGGACCCGGTTGGGGATATCGGGGATATCGCCTCGGCCCCGGAACCGTCCCCGGTGCTGCACACTGTCCCGGATCCGGAGCCAGCCCCGGTTGCTGATGCGGTCCCGGACGTGGCGTGGCCACCAGCGGCCGAGCCGGCACCGGCCAACGAGCCGGCACCGGCCTACGAGCCGACACCGGCGGCTGAGGCGGCACCGGCCGCCGAGGCCGAACCAGGCGCGCAGGAGCCCGGCTCGCACTGGCCGTAACCCCCGTCCGGGGCGGGCAGCGGCGGGCGAGGCGCCGTGTCTGTCTGATAGCCTGAGTGGTCGGCGCACAGAACGGATCCGGGGCGGTCAAGCCCAGGGTGACGTGTGCAACGCAGGCAGGCCCCCTCGTCATGCTCCCGCTGCCGCGGGTGCTGCCGGTGGGCCCGCGGCAGGCATAACCCGAACAGGCGCGGTCTCCGGCCGTGCCGCCTGAGGTAGAGAGCGAGTTCTCGGTGTACGCGATCGTGCGCTGCGGTGGCAGGCAGGAGAAGGCGGCGGTAGACGACGTGCTCACCGTCGACACGCTGGCCGGTGAGGTCGGCTCGAGCGTTACCCTGCCGGCCCTGCTGGTGGTCGATGACGGCAAGGTCATCAGCAACCCGGCCGAACTCGGCCGCTACCGGGTCACCGCGGAGATCCTTGGCCCGGTGGCCGGCCCCAAGATCAACATGATCCACTACCGGAACAAGACGGGCTACCGGCGCCGTCTTGGTCACCGGCAGCACTATACCCAGCTGAAGATCACCGGCATCAGCACCGCGAAGGCCGGGGCCGGGAAGAAGAGGGACTGACGTGGCACACAAGAAGGGCGCATCGTCCAGCCGGAACGGCCGTGACTCCTCGGCCCAGCGGCTCGGCGTCAAGCGCTTCGGCGGGCAGCGGGTCAGCGCGGGCGAGATCATCGTGCGCCAGCGCGGCACCCACTTCCACCCCGGGCCAGGTGTCGGGCGGGGCAGCGATGACACGCTGTTCGCACTGGTCAGCGGTACCGTTGAGTTCGGCAACGTGCGGCGCCGCCGCGCAATCAGCATCGTCGCGGGGCCGGGGCCCCGGGACGTGGCGCCGGCGGCTCAGTAGGCCGCCGGGGCAGCGACCTAGCCAGCCGGCCGGGATTCGCTGCCAATGAGCTTCCAGCAGACACTGGCAGGGGCGGACCTGGCACGGTCCGCCCCTGACGCGTGTCAGAGCCCAGCGAAGGAGGGCCATGGCGGAGTTCGCGGACCGGGCACTCCTGCGGGCCAAGGCAGGCAACGGCGGGCACGGCTGTGCCTCGGTGCACCGGGAGAAGTTCAAGCCGCTGGGCGGCCCGGACGGCGGTAACGGCGGGCGTGGCGGCGACGTCATCCTGGAAGTCCATCCCAGCATGGCCACCCTGCTCGACTTCCACCGGCGGCCGGTCCGCCAGGCCACCAACGGCAAGCAGGGCTCCGGGTCGAACCGGAACGGGGCGGCCGGCGGGGACCTGCTCATCCGGGTCCCGGACGGCACCGTGGTCAAGACCGAGGACGGCGAGGTGCTGGCCGACCTGGTGGGCAGCGGGACCAGGTACGTCGCCGCCCAGGGCGGCCGCGGCGGGCTGGGCAACGCGGCGCTCGCCTCGGCCCGGCGCAAGGCCCCCGGCTTCGCGCTGCGCGGCGAGCCCGGTTCGGAGATCTCCCTGGTGCTCGAGCTCAAGACGGTGGCCGACGCCGGGCTGGTGGGTTTCCCCAACGCCGGCAAGTCCTCGCTGATCGGCGCGCTGTCCGCGGCCAAGCCCAAGGTGGGCGACTACCCGTTCACCACGCTCACCCCGCACCTGGGCATGGTCGAGGCGGGGGACATCCAGTTCGTGGTGGCCGACGTGCCCGGCCTGATCCCCGGGGCCAGCCAGGGCAAGGGGCTGGGCCTGGACTTCCTCCGGCACGTGGAGCGGTGCGCCGTGCTGGTGCACGTACTCGACTGTGCCGCGCCGGCCCTGGACCCGGATCGTGACCCGGTGGCCGACTTCGAGGTGATCGAGGCGGAACTCGCGGCCTACCAGGACGACACCGGCGCCGACCTGAGCGACCGGCCGCGGATCATCGTGCTGAACAAGGTGGACGTGCCGGCCGCCCGGGAGATCGCCGGCCAGGCCCGGCAGACGTTCACCGACCGGGGGCTGGCCGTGTATGAGGTCTCCGCGGCCACCCGGGAGGGCGTCCGCGAACTGGCCTTCGCGCTGGCCGCGGTGGTGGCCGAGGTCCGCGCGGCGGCCCTGCCGGCCGAGCCCAGCCGGGTGGTGATCCGGCCGCGGCCGGCCAGTGGCCCGGACTTCCACGTCGAGCGGACCGGGGAGAACACCTTCCTGGTCCGGGGCGACAAGCCGTGGCGCTGGGTGCTGCAGACCGACTTCTCCAACGACGAGGCCGTCGGCTACCTGGCCGACCGGCTGGCCAAACTCGGCGTGGAGGAAGCCCTGGCCGAGGCGGGCGCCGACGACGGGGCCGAGGTGCTGATCGGCAACGGCGACGACGCGGTCGTCTTCGACTGGGCCCCGGACGTGACGGCCGGCCGCCGGCCCGGCCACGGCCCCCGCGGCACCGACCGGAGACTATCCCCATGACCCCACCAGCCCCACCGGCGCCGCCGCCTGGTGTTGATGTTGAGATTGCTCCCCCCATAGGGGGACTAGTCTCAACATCAACAACGGACCCTCAGCGGCGTCCCGAGCCAGTGGTGCTGGTGCGGCAGATGTGACTGCTGTGAACGGAGACGGTGCCGCGAAGCGGCTTGATATCGCGGCGGCTACGCGGGTCGTGGTCAAGGTCGGGTCGTCGTCGCTGACGACCGCCGAGGGCGGCATCGACGAGCACCGGATCGCTGCCCTCACCGACGCACTCGCCAAGCGGGCCAACGGCAGCCAGCAGGTCGTGCTGGTTTCTTCGGGCGCCATCGCGGCCGGGCTAACCCCGCTCGGGCTAGCCCGCAGGCCGCGGGACCTGGCCACCCAGCAGGCCGCGGCCAGTGTCGGCCAAGGTCTGCTGGTGGCGACCTACAGCGCCGCGTTCGAGCGGCATGGGGTGCGCACCGGGCAGGTGCTGCTCAGCGCCGACGACCTGATGCGCCGCGGCCACTACCGGAACGCCCAGCGGACGCTCAGCCGCCTGCTGGAACTCGGCGTGCTGCCGATCGTCAACGAGAACGACACGGTGGCCACCGACGAGATCCGGTTCGGCGACAACGACCGGCTGGCCGCGCTGGTCGCGCACGTGGTCCGGGCGGGCGCGCTGATCCTGCTGTCCGACGTGGACGCGCTGTACGACACCGACCCGCGGCGGCCGGGCGCCCGGCGGATCCCCGAGGTGCGCAGCCGGGCCGACCTGGCCGGGGTCACCCTGGGCAAGGCCAACGCGAGCGGCACGATCGCGGTGGGCACCGGCGGGATGGTGACCAAGGTGGACGCGGCCATGATCGCTACCGAGGCGGGCATCCCGACCGTGGTGGCCGCGGCCGCGGCCGCCCCGGCGGCACTGGCCGGGCAGCCGGTCGGCACCTACTTCGTCGCGCCGCCGGGGCGGCGGCCGGGGGCCCGGCAGCTCTGGCTGGCCCACGCGGCGGTCGGCCGGGGCAGGCTGCTGCTGGACGACGGCGCGGCGGCGGCCATCAGTTCGGGCCGCGCGTCGCTGCTGCCGGCCGGGATCACCGGCGTCGAAGGCGGCTTCGACGCCGGCGACCCGGTTGACCTCTGTGATCCGGAGGGCCAGGTCATCGCCCGGGGGCTGGTCAACTACGACGCAGCCGAGATCCCCGCCATGATGGGCCGGTCAACCCGCGACCTGGCCGCGCAGTGCGGGCCGGAGTACGAGCGCGAGATCGTGCACCGGGACGATCTGGTGCTGCTGGCCAGCACCCCTCGCCACGGCAGAGGCTGACCGGCCAGCACCCGTCCTGCGACGGCCCGGCCGGCCAGCAACCACGCGGCTCAGTTGTCCGCGCCACCGCCACCACCGCCGCGCCGGCCGAAGATGCCCTCGAACAGCCGCTCCCCGGCGCCCGCCGCGGTCTCGGCGGCCGACTTGACCAGGCCGAGGAACGGGTCTTCCGACCGGTTCCAGGACTCCTGGTAGGACCTGGCCGCGGCCAGGAACTCGTCGCCGATCTTGGTCTGGCCGTCCTCCTCGCGGCGCGGGTAGTTGCCCGCCAGGATGTCCTCATAGGCGCCCTCGGCCACCCAGCGGTCCAGTTCGGCGAACCGGATCACCGCGAACGGGTGCGTGGTGCCCTGCATCTGGAGCAGCTTGAGCAGGCCCTCCCGGACATCGGGCACCGCGTCGTACTCCTTGGCCTGCTGCAGGAACGCGTCCGGGCTCAGCTCGGAGATCCGCGACCCGCCGGCCACCTTCATCAGCGCCCGCCGCGCCGCGGCCGGGTCCTGGCTGGCCAGCACGCCGGCCCGGTCGCAGGACAGCTCGGACTTGCGGTACCACTCCTCCAGCCCGGCGATGATCACCCGCAGGCCGATGTAGCCGATGGCGAACCAGGCCAGCCGGGTGGCCAGCCGGGTCAGGTGGTACAGCATGGTCCGGTAGATGGCGTGCCCGGACAGCACGTGGCCGAGCTCGTGCCCGATCACGTACCGGTGCTCCTCGGCGTCGAGCAGGTTCAGCAGCCCGGTCGTGATCACGATGAACGGCTTGTCCGAGCCGAGCGTCATCGCGTTCGGCATCGGGTCCTGCTGGATGTACAGCTCGGGCACCTCGGGCAGGTCCAGGATGGCGGAGCCGTCCAGCAGCAGCTGGTACAGGTCGGGGAACTGCTCGGTGGACGCCCGCACCGAGCTGGCTAGGAACATCAGCCGCAGGCTCCGGTCGCTGAACAGCGAGGCCAGACGGCGCAGCAGCTGGTCGAAGCCGGTGAGTTTGCGCAAAGCTACCAGCGCCGACCGGTCGGCGGGATGCTCGTAGGCACGCGAGCTGATCCCGGGGAGGCGGACACGGGCACGATCCGGCACAGAGGTCATGCAGTCATGTTAGGTCGTGTCCCGAGTAACGGCGGCCGGCCTAACCCCACCAATTCCGCGCGCCGGCCGGCGGCTGATCCGTGCTGGACGGGTTTATCCGAACTGGTCACCGGGGTGGGCCGGCGGTGGCCGGCCGGGGGCCGGCGTTAGGCAGGAAAGGTCTTGGGGTTGGTGTGCGAAGCTGATGAACGCCCTGCAGGCAGGAGAAAGACGATGATGTTCGAGCCTGATGCCGAATCGATGCCGGTCGAGCAGCGCGCCAAGCTGCAGGAAGAGCGGCTGCGCGCGCTGATCGACCGGCTGCTGGCCGCGGGCGGGCGCCAGGCGCAGCGGCTCCGGGCGGCGGGGGTGGACCGCGGCGCCGGCGTCGGCCTGGCTGACCTGCCCGGGCTGCCGATGACCGAGAAGCAGGATCTGTGGGCGGCGTACCCGTTCGGCATGCTGGGTGTGCCGCGGTCCGAAGTGGTCGTCTTCCACGGGTCCAGCGGCACCGGCGGGCGGCCTACGCTGGTCGGCTACACCCGCCGTGACCTGCAGGTATGGGCGCAGGTTTGCGCCCGCGCGCTGGCTGGGGCCGGGGCGGGCCCGGGCAGCCTGATGCACAACGCCTATGGCTACGGGCTGTTCACCGGCGGCCTGGGGTTCCACCAGGGGGCGATCGAGCTGGGCGCGGCCGTGGTCCCGGTATCCGGCGGGATGACGCCGCGGCAGGTCACCCTGATCAAGGACCTGCGGCCGGACATCCTGGCCTGCACGCCGTCCTACGCCATCCGGCTCGGCGAGGCGCTGGCCGAAGCGGGGCTGCGGCCGGGGGCCGGGCTGGCGCTGCGGGCCGGGCTGTTCGGCGCCGAGCCGTGGACGGCGGCGCTGCGGACCCGGATCGAGGAACTGCTCGGGCTGCGTGCGCTGGACATCTACGGGCTGTCCGAGGTGATCGGGCCGGGCGTGGCGGCGGAGTGTTTCGAGGCCGCGGACGGGCTGCACGTCAACGAGGACCACTTCCTGGTCGAGGCGGTGGACCCGGTGACGGCTGCGCCGGTGCCGGAGGGGAGTGCGGGGGAACTGGTGTTCTGCACGCTGACCCGCGAGGCGGGGGCGCTGCTCCGGTACCGGACCGGGGACATCGCCGCGCTGCGCCGGGAGCCGTGTGCTTGCGGCCGCACGCTGATCAAGATGAGCAAGATCACCGGGCGGCGGGACGACATGCTGGTCATCCGCGGGGTGAACATCTACCCCAGCGAGGTGGAGCGGGTGCTGCTCTGCGAGGCAGCGCTGAGCCCGGATTACCTGCTGGTGGTGGACGAGCGGGGAGCCGCGCCGGAACTGCTGGCGTTGTGCGAGTACCGGGCGGGGTCCGGGCCGGCCCAGGATGCCCTGGCGGCCCGGCTGCGTGAGGTGCTGGGGGTGCGGGTCGGGGTCCGGGTGCTGCCCGCGGGGAAGGTGCCGCGGACCGAGATGGGTAAGGCGGTCCGGGTGGTCCGCTGGGCGGACGGTGAGCCGCCGGTGCCTGGGCTGGTTTGATGGGGCTGGCCGGAATGCCGGGGGCGGGCCGGGCGTTGGGCATGGCCGGCTCGGCGGACCGGTGGGTGCGCACTACAGTCAACAGATGAGCGATGGTCAGACGTCTGGGTCCGGAGTCGGCCAGCCGGAGTTGTGTGCGCCGGAGCCGGGTGCGGGCCGGGCGGCCCGGATCGGGGTGATGGGCGGCACGTTCGACCCGATCCATCACGGGCACCTGGTCGCGGCCAGCGAGGTGGCGCACTTCTTCTCGCTGGACGAGGTGATTTTCGTGCCCACCGGCCAGCCGTGGCAGAAGGACGGCCGGAAGGTGGCGCCGTCCGAGGACCGGTACCTGATGACGGTAATCGCGACCGCGTCCAACCCGCGGTTCTCGGTCAGCCGGGTGGACATCGACCGGCCGGGCCCCACGTACACCATCGACACGCTGCGCGAACTGCGCGTGCTGCGCGGGGAGCAGGCTGAGCTGTTCTTCATCACCGGCGCCGACGCGCTGTCCCGGATGATGTCCTGGCAGGACGCGGCGGACCTGTTCAAGCTGGCCCACTTCGTCGGCTGCACCCGGCCAGGGCACCGGCTGACCAGCCGGGGGCTGCCCAGCGACGAGGTCAGCCTGATCGAGATCCCGGCGCTGGCGATATCGTCGACCGAGTGCCGGGAGCGGGTCGCCGCGGGCGAGCCGGTCTGGTACCTGGTGCCAGACGGGGTGGTGCAGTACATCGCCAAGCGGCGGCTGTACTGCGCGGATCCGGGCGTCACGCGTGGCGGTTGAAGGCCGGCGCGGCGGCTGTGACTGGCGGGCTTTGTCGGCGGGGCAGGTTACCCTGAATTGCCCCACTGCCCTGTCTGACGGGGACGTGAGACGCTAAGGGGAAAGGTCCCCAGCTGAGGAGGACGAATACCACACGTGACTGCCACCACCAGGGCTGTTGAGCTGGCGGAACTCGCCGCCGAAGCCGCGGCCGACAAGCTCGCCAGCGACATCATCGCTTACGACGTGAGTGAGCAGCTCGTCATCACCGACGTGTTCCTGCTCTGTTCTGCGGCCAACGACCGCCAGGTACGGGCGATCGTCGACGCGATCGAAGAGAAGTTGCGCAAGGCCGGGGCCCGGCCGGTGCGCCGGGAGGGTGAGCGGGAAGGCCGCTGGGTCTTGCTGGACTACCTGGACATCGTGATCCACGTTCAGCATGCCGAGGAGCGCACCTATTACGCGCTCGAGCGGCTGTGGAAGGACTGCCCGCGGATCCAGCTTCCCGAGCCGGTCGGGGCGCGTTCGACCGGACCCTCTGGCGGGGATCTCCGCTGACCGCGGGCGAGCTGCCGGGGGAGGGCCACCCGGGGGCCGCGGGCGCGGCTGGGGCCGCGGCGGTGGCGCAGGCGGCGCACGAGGAGCGGGCTGGGCCGGATACCCGGATCCGGCTGCTGCTGTGGCGGCACGGGCAGACGGCCTGGAACGTGGAGGGCCGGTTCCAGGGGCAGACCGACATCCCGCTCGACGAGACCGGCGTGCAGCAGGCCGAACGGGCGGCCCGGCTGCTCGCCGCGCTGCGCCCGGACGTGATCATCTCCTCGGACCTGAGCCGGGCGATGGCCACCGCCGCCCCGCTGGGCCGGCTCACCGGCCTGACCGTGACTACCGATAAGGATCTGCGGGAACGGCACGGCGGCGCCTGGGAAGGCCTGAGCGACGTGCAGATCCGCACCCAGTACCCGGTCGAGCACGCGCAGTGGCTGCCGCCCGGGGGAGAGTCGACGGCCACCGTCGGCGAGCGGGCCGGGGCCGCCCTGGAGGGGATCGCCGAAGGCCTGCCCCCCGGCTCGCTGGCCGTGGTGGTCAGCCACGGCGCGGCGCTCCGGCTCGGCGCGGCCCGGCTGCTCGGCCTGCCGGAGGATTTGTGGGGCATTATCGGGCCGCTGTCCAACTGCTCCTGGTCCGTGCTAGCCCGGCGCAGTCACCGGTGGCGGCTTATTGAGCACAACGCCGGCACGTTGCCGGAGCCCGTGCTCAGCGACGACCGCTGACGGTGGCTGGCGGGGTCGTCGGCTGAAGTGCCGTGAGTGGGTGGCGGTGGTTCTGCGGGTTGGCGAGGGCCGGTCGTTGGTTGGCTTGGTTCGAAGGCGGTCGTGCGAACCGGTATGCTGTCTGCGGCTCACATGCTGAGGAGCATGGGGAGCGGTATCGGGGCTATAGCTCAGTTGGTAGAGCGCTTGCATGGCATGCAAGAGGTCAGCGGTTCGAGCCCGCTTAGCTCCACCCAGGTCAGAGATGTTTTTCGAACAACTGGGCAGCCGTCCTGAGGGGCGTACAGCAGCAAAGTACAGCAGTAGGTGCACAAGTCGGCTCGGCTACGCCGCCGCGGTGAGACCCTCGAGGATGTCAGCTGGCAGGGTTGCGGCATGCTGAGCGATCGACACAGCGAGCAGACGCGTGAACCCGTCCAAGGGACCGTCAACGGTATGACGCCACCCGTCCTCTGTAACGGCGACGCAGCAGGTGCGCCCGGGACCGGGCTGCACTCAGATCATCCATTCGGGACGCAGTGGAAACGGTCACTTGACGGTCGAACAGCCGATCATAACGAACGCCTCTTTGTGCGCTTGTCAAGAGCGGGTGGGCGTGCTGAAGCGATACGGGCGCGGGTTTGCTCGGGGGGCCGAGATCGCGGCCTCCTGGCCCCCCTTCTTCCCGCCGCCCGGTCATTGTCGGCTCGCGGGCATCCGCGTCAAGGACGCCTGCGGCGCCCGCTGTGCGGCCGGGCTGCGCCCGGTCCTTGACCCGGCTGGCCGCTCGCGCGGGGTGGCAGCAGCGCGGGAAGGAGAGGGAGCCGGGCTCCCGGTCGTGGGGGTCGTAGGGTGGGTGGCGGGCCCGGGAGTGGCTTGCCCGAAGAGCCGGCGTTCGGGGTGAGAGCCGGCCACGCTGGTAACAGAGTCGTTCCCCGGTTGCCCTCCCGGGCCCGTAGCCCGGCGGGCGTCGGCTTGGAGGCGGGCGAAGACGGCGTCGCTGACGTGCCGCTTCAGTGAGCGCAGGGCCTCTTTGCGGGTCTTGCCCTCGGCCAGCTTCTTGCCGAAGTAGGCATGGCCCTCGCTGCGGGGGTTGCGGATCTGGGTGACCGCCGCCATGTGGATGGCGTGGTTGAGCCGCCGGTTGCCGCGCCTGGACAGCCGGTGTACCTTGCGCTTGCCTGAAGACACCTCGATCGGCGCGGTGCCGTTGCAGGCAGCGAAATGGTCCCGGCCCGGGAAGCGGGACACCTCGCGCACGTCGCCGATGACGGCGGCGGCGATCACCGGGCCCACGCCGAAGACCCCGGTGAGGGTCGTGCCCGTGGCTTTCACCGCGGCCGCCAGCTTCCTGCGGGTCTCGCGCATCTGCGTGTCGATGCGGCGCAGGTCCTCCACGAACTCGGTGGCGAGCTCGCGGCGGGCGGCGGCCACCGCGTCCGCCGGGGTGATCGATCCCAGGAGCGCCGTGGCCTGGCTAGCGGTGATCTTCTTGGAGACACCACCCGGGACCAGCTCGCACAGCACGGCGTGCAGCCGGCACACCACCTGGGTCCGGGCCCGGCCCAGGTCCCGGCGGCGCTTGGACCACACCTTCAGCACCGCCGCGTGGTCATCGGCAGCCGCCACCCGGCGGGAGGCCGAGCGCAGCGCGGCGATCGCCACCGACCGGGCATCGTTCGGGTCGTTCTTGTTCGTATCCCCGGTCGCCAGCAGCCGTACCCGGGCGCTGAGCTTGGGCTGGATGTCCAGCACCCGCTCACCGGTGGCCAGCAGCTGCTGGGCCAGCAGGTGGCCCACACCCTCAGCACCCTCGACGGCCCAGGTCCGCTCCGGCCACCCAGCCGCCCAGGCCAGCAGCCGCTGCGCCTGGTCCGCCGAGGCGCGCACCCGCAGCTGGCCCAGCGGCTCCTCCGCCGTCCCGATCGCCACCGCCGTGTGCGAAGCCTTATGCGGATCAACGCCGATCATCACCACCGCCATGGCATCCTCCCTTGACCTCGGGGCGAAACCGTGGCGGGCACGCCTAATTCCAGGAACCCGTGAGCGCTCGCGCCTCTTTTGAGCCACGCCACGGCGAGACCCCAGCAGGCCAGCACGTCGTTCGAAAGCCAGACCCCAACCAAGGGAGCCGGCAGGCGGTTACAGAGCCAGCCCGCCAGGACCTCTCAACGCTACAAACCCAGCTCACTGCCATCCCGGCCGGGTCAGTAACGCCTACTCACAATTAGGCGGATACTT
Source organism: Streptosporangiaceae bacterium (assembly GCA_036497945.1). GTDB lineage: Bacteria > Actinomycetota > Actinomycetes > Streptosporangiales > Streptosporangiaceae > RYN-230. The sequence continues at coordinate 55,920 of DASXIN010000150.1, forward strand.
GCGCACCGGCCGCAGACGGACGCCAGTCACTGGGCGTGATCCGTTCTCCGGTCTGGTGTACGCCGATCTAGCTGATTCGGTCCGGTCGGGTCCCAGGCCGGTGTCCTTCGGCGTCGTGTGGTCGCGGGCGGGCTAAAGGCCTCGGCGCGATAATCGAGCTCGCCCGGCACTGGCAGGCAGGAGGGGTAGTGATGGAGCCGCATCCTGGTGTGTTCTGCTCGAACGTGAGGACCGAGGAGTGGGAGCCTGATCCGGAGGTTCCCGGCAGCGAGATGCACGAGCTCGTGCACGCCGACGGGGTGTGGGCCGGCCTGACCCGGTTCACCGCTGTCGAGGGCCCAAGCCCGTGGACGCCGTCCCAGCGCGAGACGATCCACGTGCTGGAGGGCGAGGTGAGGATCGAGATCGCCGGCGGCCCGGCGCTCACGCTCAAGCCCGGCGACCTGGCGTCCCTGCCGGCGGGCCTGGAAACGATCTTGCACATCACCACGCCATTCACCGAGCTGTGGGTACTCGCCTGACCGGTCGCCCGCCGGCTGCCACACGGCGCGGAGCACTTGCGCGTAGATGCAGACCAGTGCCAGTCACGGTACGTGATCTGATCTCTGACGCAGCGTGACGCCAGATCGCCGAGTCCGTGCTCGTGGGTGCGGCGCCGTCGGTGGCTGCGGGAGCGCGCCGATCCTCTGGTTCTGTGCTTGAAGTCGCGCAGAGTTGGACGTTGTGCGTTTCTGGGCCGCCGCGGTGGCCTTGGGCCGTGACGGGCCCAGGCCGGCCCCGGTAACCGCGGGCTTGGGCGCGGTTGCTGGGGCGGTTCCGGCTGCGGGAGGAGGGCGGCAAAGGCGCGAGCCGCTGGTGTGGCCTGGTGGCGGCTCATGATGGCGGCGAGGGTCCATGTCATGTCCGGGTCGGCGAGCGGGATGGCTCGAAGGTCTGGTCGGCTGGTGGCCAGGTATTCGGGGAGGAGGGTGAACCCTAGCCCGTGGGCGACGAAGTCCAGGATGGTGAGGACGTCGACGGCCTCGAAGATGACTCGTCGTTGTTTGCCGGTGCCGGCGAGGACCCGGTCGACGGGCTCGTAGCCGGTCGAGCCCTGGGGTGGCCCGACGAAGTCCTGTTCCGCCAGGGATGCGATGGTGATCTGTGTGCGGCCTGCCAGCGGGTGGTCGGGCCGGCAGAGGAACATCATTGGCTGGGTGCTGAGGGTGGTGGCGAGCACGGGTTCTGGCGGCTGCCGCGGCAGGGACACGAGCGCGACGTCGAGCCGGCCGGCCTCGATCTCGGGGATCAGGGCCATGCTGGTCTCGCGGACGTAACGGATGCCCACCGCCGGGTGCTGATCGCGGAAGCGGGCGAGCAGGGCCGCCTGATCGAGCAGTCCGGGCGTGGGGATGCCGCCGACCCGCAGCGAGCCGCGGAGCAGCCCCCGGACCGCCAGCACCGATTCGCGGGCGGAGGCGGCGGCCGCCAGGGTGCGCCGGGCCTCCTCCAGCAGGACCCGGCCGGCCTCGGTCAGCTCCACTTTGCGGGTGGTGCGCACGAAAAGGCGAGAATCCAGTTCCCTTTCCAGCGAACGGATCGACGCTGACAGCGCCGACTGGCTCATGCGACAGCGGCTCGCCGCCCGGGTGAAGTGGCCCTCCTCGGCCACGGCGAGGAAGTGCTCCAGCTGCCGGAGCTCCATGATTCATCCACTCTGTAGGACAATCCGATCGTATCTTTCAATTTGAACGCACAGTAGTGCTCAGCGATAATGCTGGCTTGGCGGGGATAGCTGGCTGAGGATACGAGCTGGCAGCTCGCCCGCCCGGGGCCGGGCCTGCCCCCGTGGCCTGGCCCCGGGTTCGGGCTGACCGCAGCCTGGCGAGGCACCGGCGGCCGGCGTGCCCCTGGCTTACCGGGCCCACCGCGCAGACCTTCGGGCCAGGGAGCCGGGCAGGGCGGTGGCAATGGCCGGGCATGTTTCCCTGCCTTGGCAGACCTGGCTCCGATCGCACGGGAAGGAGGCGGTGCGGGTGGAGCAGGAACAGCGGCGGTTCATGACACCCACGACCCGCCCTGATAGTGGTGCAAGGCAGCGCCCTGACCGACCCCGAGGCCAGGGCTGACCTGGGTGACATCCCGGCCCATGAGGAGGTGGTCGTGTTTCCCTGGGGCCTGCTGGAAAGCTACGCCAGGCAGCGGCGATGACCGGCCCGGCCCCGCCCGCCGGGTCCGACCTGGGCCGGTGCTTCGAGGTGTTCACGGTGAGCGCCTTCCGCCTCGAAACGCTCCGGGCCTACGCCGCGCCGGGCGAGGAGGAAGACCGGTTGAGGGCGTTCCGGCGGGGGCTGCCCCGGCCCGAGCGGCCGGCACGGACCAGCCGGTGGCTGCGCCGCATCGCCGCCACCACGGCGGCCGGCAAATCCTGGCACCGGGTCCGCGTGCTGGACCGTCCGCTGTCGGAGCACGAGTGCTACCGGCTGCTCGGCTACCGGGAGTCGGCCGAGGCCGGCGAGGTGATCCGGATCGCCGACCGCTCGTCCTGCCCCGCCCTGGCCCCGCTCGCCCGTGACTTCTGGCTGTTCGACGCCGACGCCGCCAGGCCGTTTGCGGCCCTGCTGAACTACGACCACGCGGGCGGGTATCTCGGCGCCGCGGTGACCACCGAGCCAGCCGTGATCATGGCATGCGTCACCGCCCGCAACCTCGCCCAGCAGCACTCGGTGCCCCTCGGCGCCTACCTGGCTCAGCTGAAGGCCGAAACAGAGTGACCAGCCGGCCGTCCGGTGCGCCCCGTGCCCGGCGCCACCAGCTCGCCGCCGAGCTGCGCCGCACTCGCATGCTGGCCGGGCTGCCCGGCCGGGACCTGGCTCAGGCCACCGGGGGTCAGCCAGTCCACCATCTCCCAGGCCGAACGCGGACACGCCGTTCTCTCCCGGGGTCACCGCCTGGTACTACAGTCCCGGTTTGTGATGTGGCGCCTCATGCCGGTGTGGCCCTCATGCGTGCCTGGTAGTGGTGGTAGCGGGCGCGGGCCTGGTGTTTTCGCCGCCATCGGGACCAGGCGTAGCCGGCCTGGCGGGTGGCGGTATTCATGGGAGTGGCGGCCAGGCGCAGCAGGCGGCAGGCTTCAGGGACGCTGACCTTGACCATGCCGGGGTCTGCGGGCGGCGGCTGGTCCGCGCTGGCTGGGAGGATCCCGGTGTCGGCCCAGGCCGCGGGCTGGGCGGCGGCGCCTGGGACGGGGCGTGTGGCCTGTGGTGAGGGGGCGGGGGGCAGCGGGCGGGCGGCAGCGACCGCGAGCAGCGCCAGGGCGCACATGGACAGCACGGTGTGGCGGTGGAAGGAGTGCCACAGCCGGACCTGATGCTGATCGAGGCCGGCCTGCCCTTCTGCCTGCTGGTGGCATTCTTCGGCCGGCCATCTTTTCCCGGCCACCTTGATCAGCGTGGGCAGGGAGACCGGCTGGCCCGCGGGGGCTTGGCAGTAGAAGTACGCCAGCTCGGACGGGTCGGACAGGCTGCGGCGGATCAGCACGTGGTGCCGCGGCGAGCAGGTCGCTATCCAGGCCCATTCGTAGTCGCGGTGGCCCTTGCAGCCGCTGCCGCACGAGCGCGTCTCCCAGCAGCGGGCAGGCACCAGGCGGGCCAGGGACGCCACGGCCATCCTCCGCCCTGAGGGCAGGGTGACCGTGAAGTTCACCGGGACCGCGAACACGTAGCCCTTGCCGTGCTTCTCGCACGTCGCACGCAGTTTTGAGCTGCGGCCGTAGACTTCGTCGCCGGCCAAGAAGGCGAACGGAACGCCGCCGCCGATCGCATCGGTGACCATGTTGGTGCCCTGCTCGGTCTTGGTGGCGAACTCCACCTCATCGGGGACGGCCGCCAGCTCGCGCCGCTCGCGGCCGGCGCACCACGACTTCGGCAGGTAGAGCCGGAAGTCAAAGGGGGCGTGACCGCGGGCGGTCACATACGCGGCGAAGACCACGGTCTGGCAGTTCTCGATCTGGCCGGTGATCCCGGCGTGCTGGCGGGGCTGCCCCCACGGTCATCTGCCCCTGCTTCAGCTCCGCGGTTCATCCAGTACCAGCACCGCCTGCGGATCGGCCAGGTGATCAAGGATGAACCGCTGCAGTCCGCCCAGCGCCTCCCGCCAGTCCCACCGGTGCCCGGCTAGCAGCGCCTGCATCCGCCGCGGCGTGGCGTGCCCCGCCTGCTCGGCCAGCTCCCAGCACGACCGGCGCTCCCCGGGCGCTGTCAGCAGCGCGCCGATATAGGCAAACGCCGCCAGCCGCGACCTGGCCTGGCAGAACACCGGCGCCAGCAGCGCGCGCAGCTCATATTGAAGAACTCCCAGCCAGCGGCCATCCTCTACGATGGCCGCAGCGGCCACCTGCTGATCTTGTCTTCTCACAGAGCATGATCATCCAGGTGACCGTCCCGCTTCGCACAGCGCCCCCCGCAAACCATGAGCATCCACGCTCTAGATCACAAACCGGGACTGTAGTACTGGGCCGACGCCACCCGCATCACCATCAAGCCACTCCGCCGAATCGATCGGCATCTGCAGGCCGCTGTCCCCACGAAGAACCGTCGGCTTGCGATCAGGCTGTCGACAGCCTCACCACCGCAGGCAAGCATTTTGCATTGACCAAGCTGGGCGCAGAATTACCTTTCTGAGCAGCCTTCGAAGATCGCCGTTGTATACCGAGGATGCGCCAGAACGGCGGATACTTGCGCGTCAGGAGGAGACCAGTGCCAGTCACGGTGCGTGACTTAGTCTCGGACGCAGCGTGACGCCAGATCGCCGACTCGGCGCGGCTGAAAGCTGAGCAGGATCCATGGGCTGCCGCGCGCAGATCTTCTGGTTCTGTGTGGGGCTGGTGCACTGTCTGCCGCCATCTGCCACGCCGCCCGTGCGATCAGTCCCGGGTGATCTCGGCCGGCCGGGGCGTCTGGAACAGGGGCGGGAGGTAGCGCAGCATGAGGAGCGACCATGTGAGGTGGGTGAGCGCCGGGGCCAGGATGCCGCCGGAGGTGCGGCGCTGGAGGCCGAAGAGCACGCTGGTCGCGGTTCCTGCGAGCACGAGCGCGGGGTTGCGGGTCGCGGCGGTGGTGGCGGTGTAGGCGAGGGTGGTCTTGGCGAGGGGGTGTGAGTCCTGCACGAGGGACCAGAGGGCGCCGCGGAAGAACAGTTCCTCGGCCACTGCGTTGGCGCACGCGGTGAGCAGCACGAGGGACGTTGAGCCATCGTCTGCATAGTGCAGGACGCTGCCGATGGCGCGGTTGAGCGGGGGAATGTGCCGGGCGAGCTGGGCGGCGCCGTAGAAGAGCCCGAATGCGACCGCACCGGTGAGCACGGGCATGACCACCGGGTGGCGCCGGGCGTCTTCCTGGCCCTGGGTCATGTTCATCGGAAGGGGCCCGGAGCTGAGGGCGCTGGCGGCCCAGGTGCCGGCCAGGCCCATCGTCAGGAGGTAGAACTGGGGGGAGTCGGCTTTGGTGGATAGCGAGAGCCCCAGCAGGCCCGCGCCGCCGATGCCGGTGGTGGTGACAACCCATCGGCGCCGGGCGCGGACCGTCGCCGGCTTTGCGCGGGCCGCGGGGAACTGGCCGGGGAGCGGGAAGTCCTGTCGCGCGGACGTGGTGCGTTCCCGCCAACAGCTCGAACGGTCGGCGGTCATCGGCCGGCACGTTTCGCCCGGGCGCGCTCGCCGAGCGCCTTGCGCACGGCGTCGTCGTAGGGCATGGGGTCGAAAGGGATAAGGTCGCGGATCGAGGGGTCCCGCACGACGACCTCGTTCGTCATCGAGTCCACAAGCGCCCGGCCGGTGGCTGTGTCGACGTCGGTGACCAGGGTCAGCCACAGTGAGGACAGCCGGGGGGTGAGCAGTGGCACCGGCAGGATCGGGAGCGGGCGGCCCTGGATGGCGGCGACGCGGCGCAGCATGGTGACGTACTGCAGCACCTCGGGTCCCCCGGCCTCGAAGACCCGGCCCGCCGGCTCCGGCAGGGCCAGCACCCCGAGCAGGTAGCGCACGATGTCGTCGATGGCGATCGGCTGGGTGCGGGTGGTGACCCATCTGGGTGTGATCATGGCGGGCAAATGCTCGACGAGCTGGCGGGTCAGCTCCCAGGAAATGCCGCCGTGGCCGACGATGATCCCGGCCCGGATGACGGTCACCGGGACGCCGGCCGACCCGAGCAGCTTCTCGGACTCACGGCGGCTGCGTAGGTGCGTCGACAGCGCGTCCTTGTCGTCGCCGAGCCCTCCGAGGTAGATGATGCGCTGCAGCCCGGCCCGCGCCCCCGCCTGCCCGAATGCCGCCGCGGCGGCTGCGTCTTTGCGTTCGAAGTCCGCGTCGGCGAGCGAGTGCACGAGATAGTAGGCCACCTGGCAGCTGGCCATCGCGGGGCCCAGGGTGGCGGGGTCGTGAACGTCTGCGTGGACGGGTGTGCCGGTTCCGGCGTAGCCGGCGGGGTTGCGGGTCATGGCGACGACGTCGTGGCCGGTCTCGGCCAGGGCCGGGCACAGCCGGCGGCCGACGAAACCGGACGCGCCGGCCACGAGCACTTTCACTGCGGCCACCCGGCCTGCCCGGCCTCGATCACTGGGTCGCCCGCCAGCAGCTGGGCCCCCACCGCGGTCGCGATCAGCGCCGTGGCGCCGGCTCCGGCGAGAGCGAGCGGGGCGCGCCGGGCGAGTGAGCCGAGCTCCGGACGGAGCGGCTCGAGGGTCTCCGGGACGGTGGCGGCGAGGACGACCAGGTCAGGACGCGTGGCGCCGACGGCCCGCTCCAGCTCCTCGACCGGGGTGCTTGCCCCGAGATAGTCGATCCGCCAGCCGTTCCGGTTGAGCACGATCCCGAAAACCATGAGCGCCATATCGTGCAGCTCGCCGGGTGGGCAGGCGAGCAGGGCCTGTGGCCCGTGCCCGCTCCCCCAGCTACGGGCAAGCCCCGCGAGCCGGCCGCGGATGACGTTGCTGGCGAAATGCTCCATGGCGATGCTGGCCGTCCCGCCTTGCCAGCGATCGCCGAGATCAGCGAGGTATGGAAGCACGACATCCCGCAGGACGGTCGGCAGGGACAGATCGCCCAGGAGCCGGTCCAGCACGGCCTGCGCGGCCGGCTCATCGAAAGCGTCCAGTGCCTGCCGGAGCCCGGCGAAGGGCTCACTCCCTGCGGACTCGGTGAGGCGCGGCCCGGCGAGATAGCCAAGGGAGGTACTCGCATCGCCGCCGAGCGCGGCACGTGCAGCCTCGGCCGCGGACAGCCCCTCGGCGAGATAAGCCTGCATCCGGCGGATCCGCAACTCGTCCGCCCCGGAGTACAACCGGAAGCCGCCCTGTGAGCGCACCGGCTGCAGCAGACCGTAGCGGCTCTCCCACGCCCGGAGCACGTGGTCGCTCACGCCGAGGCGCCGGCTCAGCTCACCGATGCGCAGCAGCGGGCGGTCCCCGGGAAACTCCATGAGAACACTATACATTCCTTCTACAGACATTTGACAAGGCTGGCCGCGGAATCTACCGTAATACCTAGACAAACCCTAGACGGAAGCTGACGTGATGGACTTCCACACCAACGGCTCGATGACCACCACCGGCTCCGCGTCCCAGGAACACGGCACAGCCGCGGACGCACGGCGGCCGTCTGTTGCCGTCATCGGGGCAGGAGTCTCCGGCCTGACCGCTGCCTACCTCCTGTCCCGCACCAACGACGTCACGGTCTTCGAGGCGGAGGGCCGGCTCGGCGGTCACGCGCACACTCACGACGTCCCCGACCCGGACGGCAGGCGGCACGCGGTGGACAGCGGGTTCATCGTCCACAACGACGAGACCTACCCCTGGTTGCGCAAGCTCTTCGGCGAGCTCGAGGTCCGGGTGCGTCCCACCGAGATGAGCATGAGCGTGCGGTGCGAGGGGTGCGGGCTGGAGTACGCCGGCGGCCGCGGGCTGCGCGGGGTGTTCGCCCAGCCGCGCCGCCTCATCGACCCCCGGTTCGTCCAGATGCTGTGGCAGGTCAAGCGGTTCCACCGGCGTGCCTTGGCCTTCCTGCGCACGACGGACGACGAGAACCTGACGACCTATGGCGAGTTCCTGGAGCGGGAGGGGTTCAGCGGCTACTTCATCGCCCACTACGCCGTTCCGGTCGTCTCGTGCGTGTGGTCCGCCGGGCGGGAGACGACGCTGGTCTACCCGGCGCGCTACCTCTTCCGGTTCCTCGACAATCACGGCCTGCTCCGGGTCGGCGGGTCACCCCAGTGGTACAGCGTCGTCGGCGGGTCACGGGTCTACGTCGAGCGGCTCGCCGGGCTGCTCAAGGACGTGCGCGCGGCCCATGCCGTCACCGACGTCACCCGGCGCGAGGACGGCGTCCAGATCCGGGACGTCACAGGGCAGGTCACCGCCGTGGACCGCGTCGTCATCGCGACCCACGCCGACCAGGCCCTCGGCCTGCTCACCGACCCGGGCGACGCGGAGGTCACCACCCTCAAGCAGTTCGGCTACTCGCACAACGTCACCGTGCTGCACACCGACAGCTCGGTCCTGCCGGACGCCGCGCAGGCCCGGGCCTGCTGGAACTACCGGATGACGTCCTGCCACCGGCCCGGCCAGCCCGCCGTGGTGACGTACTGGATGAACCGGCTCCAGGGACATCGTGCCGCCCAGGACTTCCTCGTCACGCTCAACGACCGCGAACGCCTCGACCCGGAGTCCATCGTCGCGACGATGGACTATGAGCACCCGATCTACACGCCCGAGGCGGTCCGGGCGCAATCGCAGCTCGGTGACCTCGCCACCGATAGCACCGTGTACGCCGGCGCCTACCATGGCTGGGGCTTCCACGAGGACGGCTGCCGCTCCGGTGTCGAGGCCGCCCGGCACTTCGGGGTGGCCTGGTGAGCACGGCCTCGCTCCTCACGCCGGCGTCCGCGCCCGCCTGCCCGCAGCTGCCCCAACTGCCAGCCCTGGTCGTCGGCCAGGTCACGCACCGGCGCCCCGGGCCGGTGCGGCATGCCTTCTGGCACCGGGTCTACCAGTGGCTGGTCGACCTGGACTCGCTCCCCCGTCAGCCCTGGCACCTCAGGCCGTTCGCGCAGTTCAGCAGCGCTGACCACCTCGGCGACCCTGGCCTGCCGATCAAGGGCAACATCGAGAACTACCTGGCGATCAACGGCATCCAGCTCGGTGACAGGGGACGGGTGCTCATGCTGGCCAACGCCCGGGTCCTGGGCCACGTGTTCGACCCGCTCTCGGTCTTCTGGTGCTACGACAGCAGCGGGCGGCTCATGTGTGTCGTCGCGGAGGTCCACAACACCTACGGCGAGCGGCACGCCTACCTCCTGCGGCCAGAGGAGGCGGGGGCCGCCGTGACCGGCAAGGCCTTCCACGTCTCCCCGTTCTTCGACGTCAGCGGCACCTACGAACTGCGGTTCACCCTGCGGCCGGACCTGGTCGCCACGACCGTGACGCTGCGGCGCGAGGGCACCGTCGCGTTCTCGGCGACCTTCCGGGGCCGGCCCGAGCCCGCCACCAGCCGGAGCCTGGCCCGCCGACTCATCCGCCAGCCCCTCATGACCCAGCGGGTCTCGGCCCTGATCCGGGTGCACGGCATCTGGCTGTGGCTTCGTGGCCTACCCGTCCGCGCTCACCCACACCACATCCGGCAGGAAGGGGTCTGACCATGACCGTCTCCACCGCCATCAGGTGGCCCACCGCCGCCACCTCACCACGGGCGCCGCTCAGAGCCGCCATCGCGCGGGTGGTCTTCGAGCATGCTGTCCGGCGGGTCCCTGTCCGCGTGAGCTACCCCGACGGCCGGGTGCTCGGAGCAGGGCCGCCGGCATCGCCCGAATTGAAGGTCGTTCGCCCCGCGGCGTTCTTCGCCCGGCTGGGCCGGGACGCGAAGATCGGGTTCGGTCAGGCCTACATGGCCGGGGACTGGCGGGCCGGGCCCGGCACCGACCTGGCCGACCTGCTGACATCCTTCGCTTCGCGGTTGACCACCCTGATTCCTCCGGCCCTGCAGCGGATGCGTGTCTTCGTCGACAGGCGCGTCCCCCCGGACCACGAGAACACCCTTGATGGCTCGCGAACCAACATCGCCGCTCACTACGACTTGAGCAACGACCTCTTCGCCGCCTTCCTGGACCCGACGATGACCTACTCCTGCGCCTGGTTCGGCGAGAGCGAGCCCGTGGAGACCGCAACCCGGCTCGAGGAGGCACAGCTGCGCAAGATCGACGGGATTCTCGACCTCGCGGGCGTCCAGGCCGGCACCCGGCTGCTGGAGATCGGATCGGGGTGGGGGTCGCTTGCCATCCGCGCAGCGCAACGCGGTGCCCACGTCACGACGATCACCCTCTCCCATGAGCAGATGCGGCTGGCCCGTGAGCGGGTAGAAGCCGCCGGCCTGACCGGGCTCGTCGAGGTGCGGGTGCAGGACTACCGCGAGGTCGACGGCGAGTACGACGCCATCGTCAGCGTCGAAATGATCGAGGCCGTCGGGGAGGCCTACTGGCCCACCTACTTCGCGGCCCTTGACCGGCTCCTCGCTCCCGGCGGCAGGGCCGCCATCCAGGCCATCACCATGGACCACGAGCGTTTCCTCGCCACCCGGCGCAGCTTCAGCTGGATCCAGAAGTACATCTTCCCCGGCGGCATCATCCCGTCTTTGCAGGCGGTCGACGACGCCCTCGCGGCCCACACCACGCTGCGCTTGACGCAGCAGCGTGAGCTCCGGGCTCACTACGCCCGGACGCTGCGCCTGTGGCGGGAACGCTTCCTCGGCCAGTGGCCCCGCATCCACGCCCAGGGCTTCGACGAGACCTTCCGCCGCATGTGGGAGTTCTACCTCGCCTACAGCGAGGCCGGCTTCCGCAGCGGCTACCTTGGCGTGAGCCAGCTCCAGATGACCAGGGAGCCGGCATGAGACTGAATGGCAAGGTCGCCTGGGTCGTCGGCGGATCCAGCGGAATCGGCGCCGCCGTGGCACGCGAACTCGTATGCCGTGGCGCGACCGTCGCGATCTCTGCCCGCCGCAAGGAGCAGCTCCACGACGTTGCCGGCGGGGACATGCTCGTCCTCCCCGCCGACGTCACCGACGCCGCCTCCGTATCAGCCGCTGCAGCACGAGTCCGGCAGGAGCTGGGCCCGATCGACCTCGCAGTGCTGTCGGCCGGCTACTGGAAGCAGATGGACCCGGCGGACTGGGACACCGACGTTTTCGACCAGCACCTCCGGATCAACCTCACCGGCATGAGCAACGCCATCGCGGCCGTGCTGCCCGGCATGCTGCAGCGGCACCACGGCGTCATCGCTGGCATTGCGTCCGTAGCCGGATACCGCGGGCTGGCCGGCTCCGAAGCCTACGGCGCGACAAAGGCGGCACAGATCAACCTGCTCGAGTCCTTGCGCGTCCACATCGCCCGGACCGGGGTGCACGTGACCACGATCTGCCCCGGCTTCGTCCGCACCGACCTCACGGTCGGCAACTCCTTCCCCATGCCGTTCATCATCGATGCCGACCAGGCCGCACGATCCATCTGCGACGGACTAGAGCGTGAGCGCACTGAGATCGCCTTCCCCACCCCGATGGCCCTGCTGATGAAGACCGCGCGCCTTGTCCCCGTCCGCGTCTGGACGGCCCTGTGGAAAAAGCACCTCGCTGCCTGACACCCGTCCGGCCGAACACCCCGACCGAGACCACCGGAAGCAAAGGACACCATGAAACTGCTCAAGACCGTCGTCGTCGAAAAGCCCCTGGACGCAGTCTTCGGCTACCTCTCCGACTTCACCACGACCACAGACTGGGACCCGGGCACGGTGACCACTGTGCGCCGGCACGGTAACGGCGGAATCGGCACCACCTACCTCAACACCTCAACATTTCTCGGCCGGACGACCCAGCTGACCTACATCGTGGGTGAGTTCATCCCCGGTAAGCGCATCCGGCTCCGCGGGGAGAACAAGACCGTCATCGCCGTTGACACCCTGACCTTCCGCCCCGTGGCGTCCGGAACCGAGGTGACCTACGCCGCCGAGTTCACCTTCAAAGGCCTATCCCGCATCGCCGCCCCACTGCTCAAGCCCGCGTTCGAACACCTCGGCAATGAAGCCGAAGCCGGCATGCGCAAGGCGTTGAACCGACTCTGACCAAGGTAGTTCCAAACTCGCCGCCCGCCTCGTCCACGCCGCCGGTCAGCGGCCAGCTCCGGACCACCCGGCATCGGTGCATGAGGCACCCTCGCCAGGGTCATCATGGCTGCGTTGTGATCACGCGGCCCAGTTTCGCCTGGCACGACCGGGGCACACCACGGCCATGAAGACGACGATCGCCGCTGTCGGCGCCGTAGCGGCCACCGCGGCGATCGGCGGTGTCGCGGCCGACCCCGGGTCCGCCTGGTATCGCAGTCTGCGCAAGCCCCGGTGGCAGCCTCCGCCTCCGGCCTACGCGCTGGTCTGGACGCCGCTGTATGTGACCATCGCGTACACAGGCGCCAGGGCGCTCACACGCGCCCAGAGCCGCGATCGCAGCCAGCTTGCCGGCGGCCTGATCCTTGACTTGGCGCTCAACGCTGCCTGGACGCCATTGTTCTTCCGCGCCCGCCGGCCTCGCGCCGCGCTGGCCGAGATCGCCTGCCTCAACATCGCCAACATGTTGCTGATCCGCCAGACATGGCGGGCTGACCGCACGGCGGCGGTCCTGCTGCTGCCATACGCCGGCTGGACCGCGTTCGCCACCGCCCTGAACGCCGAGATCGTCCGGCTGAACCCCAGCGCCTGAGTTAGGGAGGCCCCAGGCCACGGGCTCCACGCAAACGCAACCACGCGTCCGTGCCAGCGGCCGCGCTCCCGCTGCGCCGAGAGCGGCGGCCTCGGGCGCGCGCAGTCGAAGCCCGCCACTTAGTGATCTTTGGTCGCGGGCTCACCGGCAACGCTTAACAATCGTCACCGCGCCATTGTGTGGGGTGATCCTCGATCAACCTCCCTCCCGGGTGGGTCACATAATGACCGTTCGGGTGTGGCACGGATGATCGTGTCGGCCGACGGATCTGGCGCCATATCGGCGGCTGTGTGCGCGCTTTTGCTGATGTTCTATCACCGGCCTGCTGGTGCCGCGGCTCGAAGCGGGTTCCCGCTGGAATGCGTCCCGTCGGTGTGGTTTCCGATGGTGAGAGCTTCGGCCCCAGCTGGTAGCTTAACGGCCGCGTCGTCTGTCCAGCGCGGCGGCGGTGTACTGGGCTGGCCGGCGTGACGTTCGTAAGCCGGCTGGGCCCTTGATCCACGGCGAGTGGCGAGGAGGACGGGAATGACTCCGCCAGCGGCAAGCATGGGGGGGCGGGTCGTAGGTGAGCGGCCCTTCCCCGACCGGCCGGAGGGCACGGACACCCTTCCGCAGATTGACCACATCCTGGTCTTGATGATGGAGAACCACAGCTATGACAACTGGCTCGGCATGCTCGGCCGCGGCCCGGGCCAGCAGCCGCGGGGAGACGGCTTTACGATCGGGCCCAACGGCCAGCCCACTGCAGCCAATCCCACCCCAGACGGTAAGACTCAGCACGGCTTCCATATGCCGACCACCTGCCAGCTACAGGGCAAGCCGACCCAGGAATGGACACAATCGCACATCCAATTCGATGGCGGCCGCAACGACGGATTCGTGAAATCGGGCAGCGGCCCGGTGGCCATGGGCTACTGGACCGGCCAGAACGTGCCGTGGTCGTACTCGCTGGCCACCATCTTCCCGTTGGGCGACCACTGGTTCGCCCCGGTCTTGGGCCAGACCTACCCCAACCGCCGCTACCTGCTGGCCGCCACCTCGGTGGGCATGGTGAATGACATCTTGCCCGAGCTGATCGGCTCCCCGCCTAACGGGACGATTTTCGACCGGCTGGACGCCCATCAGATCCCGTGGCGGAACTACTACTCCACCTTCCCCGCGACCAGCTACCTGTACCTCGGCGATGCGATCCGCAACCACCCCAGCATCGTCCCGGTCGATCAGTTCTTCGCTGACGCCAAGGCAGACAGTCTGCCTGGTTTTGCAATCATCGACCCCAACTGGGGCGCCAGCTCCGGAGAGGACCCGCAAAACATCGTGCACGCCGAGGTGTTCGCCGCTTCCGTCGTCCAGGCGGTCATGGAATCCCCGGCCTGGCCGCGCGTGCTGCTGGTATGGACCTTTGATGAAGGCGGCGGCTACTACGACCACGTGCCCCCGCCGACGGCGGTCGCGCCGGACGGCATCGGGCCGGACTGGCCCGCTACTGCCTATACCGGGTTCGCCCAGTACGGGTTCCGGGTCCCGGCGGTCGTGGTCTCCCCGTGGAGCCGCGCCGATCACGTGACCAGCGTCGTGCACGACCACACCTCGATCCTGGCCATGGCCGAACGCAAGTGGAACCTGCCGGCGATGACACACCGCGACGCGGCCGCCGCGGACCTGTCCGACTTTCTCGACCTGAGCCAGCAGGCGTTCGCCGAACCACCCACGCTGACCCAGCCGCTCGCCGGTCCCGCACAGCTGGCCTGCGAAAAGACCGGCCCCGGGCAGATACCGCCCCCAGGATCAGTCACACCCGGCTAGGTAACCTGCTCAAGTCAGGGACCAGGGCCCGTTTCACAAGCTGATCTCGGTATGGATGCCGGTCTGGCCGAGAGCAGGGCTTATCACATAGCGTGAACGAGAACGGCCTGATGCAGCGATCCCAGCGATTATCCTCAGGTCTCCTGGGCTCACCATTGCCGCCGAATGGCGCCCATATCACCTTGTTATGCATCTCCCCGTGCCACAGGATGGAAACGACAGGGCCGCGCATAGCACTTCCTCCAGGATTGGTTCGAGCGAGGTCCTTGCCGTGGGATATGCACAAGGTTGTCCTCTGGTGATCCACAGCAACCCTCGCGCAAGCTGGTCGCGTCCTGCCGCCGGCCCCGGTCTTGGCCCTGCGCATAGCTGACCGCGTAGATCGCGTGTCCTGCCGCCGAACCGCCGGGCCGGGGCTGACGGGAGGACGCGGCAACCGCCGGCCGGGACGTTCGTGACCTGGTAGGAGCCTGACCTTCGGTGTCCCGGAAGTGCTCTGTCCGCCCGCCCGGCCGGCGGCGTCGTTCCCCTTCCCCGGCTGCCAGGTAACCACGCAAGGAAGGAGAGGTCATGCCCAGGATCGCAGAACCAGTCGTGCCCGTCACCGGGGGCGTGGACACCCACGCCGATGTGCATGTGGCCGCGGCGGTGGACCAGGTGGGCCGGGTGCTGGGCACCCAGGCATTCCCGGCTGATGCGGCTGGCTACGCCGGCGTGCTGGCCTGGATGCACGCACACGGCGAGCTGGCCAAGGTGGGGGTGGAGGGCACCGGCAGCTATGGTGCCGGGCTGGCCCGCTACCTGGCTAGCCGCGGTGTTGAGGTGGTCGAGGTGATCCGGCCGAACCGCCAAGCCCGCCGGCAGCGCGGCAAGTCCGATACCGCCGACGCGGTGGCCGCCGCGCTGGCCGCCCTCAACGGCGAGGCATCCGGCGTGCCGAAGAGCCACGACGGGGCAGCCGAGTCGATCCGGGTGCTCAGGGTGGCCCGGGCCGGCGCGGTTAAGGCCCGCACCCAGGCTGGCAACCAGCTGCGCGACCTGATCGTGACCGCGCCCCACGCGCTGCGGCAGCAGCTGGCCGGGCTGCCCCGCGGCCAGCAAGTGGAGACGGCGGCACGGTTCCGGCCCGGTGACCTGGCCGGCCCAGCCGACGGGGCCAGGGCGGCGATGGCCAGCGTGGCCCGCCGCCACCAGCAGCTGACCGCGGAGATCGCCCGGCTGGACGCCGCGCTCGAGGAACTCGTCACGCACGCCGCCCCGGCGGGATTTCTGGCCAAGCAGGGCGTCGCCACCCAGGTCGCCGCCACGCTGCTGGCCACCACCGGCGACAACCCCGGCCGGGTTCGCAAGGAAGCCAGCTTCGCCGCGCTGTGCGGCGCCAGCCCGGTCGACGCCTCCTCCGGCAAGCAGCTCCGCCACCGGCTCAACCGCGGCGGCGACCGGCAGGCCAACTCCGCGCTGTGGACAATCGCCATGACCCGCCTGGCCCACGACCCGCGCACCAAGGCCTACCTGGCCCGGCGCACCGCCGAGGGCCAGACCAAGAAGGAGATCATCCGCTGCCTCAAGCGCTATATCGCCCGCGAAATCTACAAGGCCCTATGCCGGCCCCAACGACCAAGCAGGGCGCCCACGCCACAAGCCAAACAAGATCTTTCGGCTCCGATCTTGACATAGGAGCTTCGGCGGCACTGCGCGCGTTCTCACCCAGCCCTCTCGACACGCTCTGTAGCGGCTCTGGGTTACATGGGCCCGCGCTGAGGGAGAGCCTTCCGGACGGCTGGGACAGGCGGCGGCTGACCGGACAGGCAAGCAGAGGTTCGAGCGAACCGCTCTGTCGGCGGCAGATGAGTGCGTGCGTGGGCGGAGCGCGTGTGCGATGGACATCAACGCCGACGGTCGTGAATGCTGGCTCTCGTGGACAGGAACCCCACCGGTGACGGCGACGGTACCCCCGCCGTTCCAGCTGAGTACCGCGGAACAGAGGGAAGGCCCGGGCCAGTGCTGTTCACTCTGGACGTCGATGGCGAACGGTTCGCCATTCGCCGAGCTGCGTGGGGACAAGACGGCACCGCCTACGACTGGCTGAGCGGGCCTAACAAGGGCTACGGATTCGGGTCGAGCGGGATGCCGAATCGGTCGATGGAGGAGCACCGGGAGGAAATTCGCGCCTTCCTCGCCATGATAGATCCCGATACAGGCTACATCGGAGACGACTGAGGTGTCCTCCGGCGACTGACGTGCGATGGTCGTCCACCAGCTGATCCGCCACGTCGAAGCGCGGATCGCGGCAGATCCGTGCGTTCGCTTGGCCTGGCCAATCGCGCTCGCTGGTGCTGGATGCCATGAAGCACTTGCCAGCGTGTTCCGCCTTTGCTGTTGTGGAAATGGGAGGCGGTAGTGGCTCGTAAGAAGTCTCTGTGGTCAGAACTGCAACGTGAGCGAGAGCGCCGTGAGCGCGCCGCCAGAGCCCAGGAGCGCGAGAACGAGCAGACGGTCAGGCAGATAATGCGCGACCACGAACGTGCTGAACGGCAGGCCGCCCGGGAGGACGCAGCGGAGCGGAAACGTCAGGAACAACTCGCACACGAGGCCGGTGCCGCTGCGGCGAAGGCCATGAAGACGCGGCTGGATGCACGGGTTTCCGAACTCAGGGCGCTGCTGACCTCGGCGCTAGCCGCGCCGCCCGAGTTGTCATTCGATCTGCTCAAGCGGACTGCGGCCATCCCGGCTTTCGAGCTAGGCGACCTTGGCAGGCCGGTACCGGCCCCGGTGTGGGAGGACTTCACTCCGCCACCACCCGGAGTCCTATCTGGCCTGATTGGGGGCAAGGCCCGGCAGGCGCGGGCGCAGGAGGCAGCCCGGGATGCCTTTGAGCACGCGCTCGCCGACCACGCGCTCGCCGAGGACTCCCGCGTCCGGCGCCTGTTCCAAGCACGCGAGGCACACGACCTTCAAGTGAAGTCCATCGAGGCCGAAGTCCGTGAGCATAACGCGGCCGTTGACGCCTTTGAGGCCCGGTTCCAGGCAGGCTCACCGGAGGCGGTGGAGGAGTTCTTCGATCAACTGCTCGCGCTTTCCGAGTACCCCAGCGGCTTCCCGCACGAGTATCAGGTGGCCTACCGGCACGAGCCACGTGAGCTGGTCATCGAGTACCGGCTGCCGCCCGTGGAGGTAGTCCCCACGGCGCGGGACTTCCGGTACGTCAAGACGCGCAAAGAGATCGATGAGCTGCCTCGGCCAGCCCGGGAAGTCAAGGACCTGTATGCCTCGGTGATCCATCAGGTAGCGCTGCGCACCATGTGGGAGTGCTTCTCCATCGGCGTGGCCGAAGACATCGTGGACAGCGTCGTGTTCAACGGGATCGTGCCAGCAACAAACCGCGCCACCGGGCAGGCCGAAGAACTCCACCTGATCAGCGCGCCCGCCAGCAGAACGGACTTCTCCGGTCTGGTGCTAGATCAGCTCGATCCGGCCGCCTGCCTCAAGCACCTGAAAGCCATCGTATCGCCGCACCCCTACGACCTGGAGCCCGTCGAACCGGTCATCGAGTTCCAGCAGGCCAAGTACCGTTTCGCCAACCCCGTAGACGCTCTGGCTGGCCTCGACTCGCGCCCGGATCTGCTGAAGATGGACTGGTACAAGTTCGAGAACCTCATCCGCCAGCTTTTCGAGGCCATGGGGCTGGACGTGCAGGTCACGCAGTCCTCCCGAGATGAGGGAATCGACGCCGTCGCCTACAACAAGACCGACATCGTGCACCGCTCCGAGATCCTCATCCAGGCCAAGCGCTACAGCAAATGCGTCCCCACCAACGACCTGCGCGCCCTGGCCGGGTCGGTCGAAGAAAAGCGGGCGCATCACGGGATGCTCGTCACCACCGCCTGGGTCAGCCCGGAAAGCAAAGCCTTCGCGGCCCGCAACAACCGGCTGACCATCATCGAAGGCGGCGAACTCAAACACCTGCTCGCCGAACACCTGAACCTCAACGTCCGCATCGACCTAGCCCGCCGCCCCAGGCGCAGCAGCTAACCTCACCCGACGCCAAGAGACACGCTCAGGCTCGTGCAAGGACACGCGCCTCGCGGCATGACAGTGTGTTCCACTGCGTAGGTCTGGGGATGAATAAGATTCGCAATAGCATTAGCCCAGGCCAGGTGATCGGCGTCGAGAAGATCTGATGCATCCAGACGACGCGGCTTGCAGGAACTCGGCTGGTTATTGCCGTGACTTCGTCAGCCGGGTTGGGGATCAAGTCTTCTCAGCGATCTGAGGAAGAGTTCGATTTTGCGGATCTGCTCCTCGTCCAAGGGGTCGGGACTGAAGTGCATGATCTCGTTCCTTATCAACCGGATGTCGTGCAGCTGGGCTACGAAGATGACCCGATCCAGGCCCCATCCCAGCCGGTCCCATCTGCTAGGTTCCTCAAGCAGCCGCGCGCACTCGCCGATAGTCAAGTCACTGGCAGAGACCGCTTTCCGTTCGGCATCAGCCGGATCGACGATGGCCGCTATCTCTTCACCGGTGAAATGCTCGTCTATGAGCCTGCGGAGGCGGCGCTCGACTTCGGCGAGGAGGAAAAACGGTTTCGCAAGCATGGCGAACTCGAGGCTCAGGTCAGCTGTTGTGATGATTCCGCAGATCTGACGGTCCAGCGCTTGGACGAAGACGAAACTGGCATCGACAATCATCGGGATCCGGGAAAGAAGATCGTCATTGAGCCCCACGACCTCCGGGGTAACGATCGCATCGCGCAGCCCTGCGTCCGGTTTCCGGATCTTGGCCTGAGCGATTGATTCCCAGCTGATCGCGCCGCGCAGATCGCGAGGGCCGGATTGAACAGCCAACTGCGAGTGGTCCTTGCGCATCATCAGTGCCTGGGCGCGTTCAAGGGTGTCATCAAGGCGGACGGACTCGACTCCAGCGTTGGCTGACGCCAGGCTGTTCACACGCAGCGAAACCTGAACGCCAGCAGTTGCTGCTGCCTCGATGGACGGTAGGGCCGACCCATCAGGCTTAGGCATCCCGGAGGCGATCGGAATGAGGCTGATTAGGCTGTCGATCCATCCTTCGGTGAACGGCGGGCGAGTAGCCAGCCTGGCAGCGGTCAGGTCACGCGTGATCTCATCAGTGATCCAATAGCCCCTGCGCTTCGCACCCCAGTAATCCAGAAGCCTGCGTATCGACAGAGTTACCGGGTTGCCCGAGGCACGGGTGGCGGCCAGCTTGAGCAACTCCTCGCGCGTGCCTGGAAGTACCTCATCCTCGGGGATCATCGTTCGCAGGCCTCCACGAATCGTCGCCGCCAGCTGCGCCCGCGCCGAAACCTACACCCAGCGGCGGCCGCCGTCACCCGGCGGTCTCGCGCACGGAGAACCCGTCATCCTGCCAGATCGCGGATGCTGCGTAACTGCGGGATGGGGAAGGCAATACCAGGGATCCTGTGGGTTGGGTGGCCCGGCTGCGGGATCATCTAACCGTGCGGGTCGCGTCGTGGAATGTGGCGTTCCGGGCCGGTGCCGTAACTCAGCGGCAGGGCGAGTTGCTGCGCAGCCTGGGCCCTGACCTGATCTTGCTCCAGGAAGTCAATCCGGGTTCGGCTGAAATCTTGCGGCGGGCTGCTGGTGCCGACTGGCTGGTGCGCGCCATCGACCTGCGGGCCCCTGCGCCCGATGATCGTCCCGTCCGGTCCCGTGGGGTCGCGATCGGCGGCCGCGGGCGGCCTCCCGCACGTGCCTGGCTGCTGGCCGATGTCCCGTTGCCAGAACGGATTCTGGTGGCAGAGACCCGCGTCGATGGGATGGGGTTGACCGCGGTCACCTACCATGCCCCACCCGGGGTGAGCTGGGGACTGGTCAAGCCTCGCCAGGCGGTCGCGTTCGCCTCATGGCTGGCAGCGCAGTCAGTGCCTATCGTGCTGGGAGCTGACGCCAACACTCCGCTCATCGACGCAGCAGACTTCACCCGCACCCGCACGCACTGGCATAGCGGCGGCCGGAAGCTGCACGGCGAACCCGGAGACGACCTGCTCTTCGGCCCCGGCAAGATCCATCCACTCGACGACGCGCTTCGCCGATGGCTTGCCGATCACCCCAGGGACGCCGCCGCACGCGCCATCCCGCCGAACGGGCCACTTGCTGTCACTCACCGCACCGGGCGGCGCACGAACTCGCCAGGAACCGCGCGGCGCTTCGACTCCATCTGGGTGAGCCCACACTGGACCGTGCAGAGCATCGCCCACCTCTACGACGACGGAATCGCCGCCGGTAGCGATCACGCAGTCGTCGTCGCCGACCTGACTCTCACACCGGGCGATCACTAGACGGTCGCCGGACAGGCTCCGCCACTCAGTCGTTCGCGCACCCAAAGCGGCAGATGAGGAAGTCTGATCAGGGGTCAGTGAGGCTCGCTCCCGTTTGAGATTCCAGCGTCAGCCACTATCGACTTGCCGGCTTCGCCACTGCAGCGGGCATTATGGACGTGCTTAGGTGAAATGTGCCATTGCTGCATTTTGTCTGCCTAGGTGGCCGTTTACAACTGCGGCGTTCGCGCGCAGGATGGACTCATCTGGGCTTTCAGCGGGGACGATCAATTCCGGTGGCGTTTGCCGGTGCAGGGTCCTGATGACTTGGGGGGATCTCATGACTGATGGGAAGAAGTTGTGTGTTCTGACTGTCCACGGCATCGGCTTCCAGCAGCCGCCAACCAACTCAGCCGCCGGATATGCGGACGTGCTGCACGAGAATCTGAGTGATGGCCTGCAGGCGATCGGTAGCAGCCTGGGCAAGGATCCACAGCGGGAGCCGGGCCCTTTCGGCCCCGTCTACGTGATGAGCGCAAGACCTGGGACCCGTGACCACGAGTGGGGCCTCCAGAGGCTCGGGACCTGGCGCGGCGACAGCATAGATGTCACCGGCATGCCGCTAACCAGCGGCGACGACCCGATAGTCCATGTCGCGCTTGTTTATACCTCGCTGGAAGGCGTTAGCCCGGGTATAGGCCGGGAGGCCGGTGTCCTGGGTGAAGCTGGTCTTATGCTCGGCCATTACGCCTCAGTGGTGGGAGCCTTCAGGCTCGTGGTCGGTGATGCGTGGGCAGCCCTGCACGAGGGCGGAGGCCGGACAGCCCCAGTTTCCTCGCCTTCGCTGCGGCCCCGAGATGACGCCCTGACCGCGAGGCAGCATCATCTTGCGGCGCTGTTGCACCGCAAACCGGCCAGCAGTGGCGCGCTCGGCGTAGTCAGGACCCTGGAGGACGACGTCGTTGCCTACGTGTGCCGCAACGACTTGCGGGAAAGCATCAGAAGATTCATCACCGAAGCTCTGCGCCGGCTGCTGCACCGGCCCGACGTAGCAGGCGTAGTCGTTAATGCGCATAGCCAGGGCACCGTCGGCAGCTTTGACGTCCTGCGTCTTTATCCGTCCGATTCGCTGGCAGGAGTACGCGCGTTCGTAACGGCCGGCAGCCCGCTACGCAAGTACGCTGACCTGTTCTCCTGGGGAAACAACTCTGGCGGGCTCCAGTCCACAACGTGGCTGAACTTCTGGGACGAGAAGGACCCGGTCGCCGATCCCCTCGGCCCGCCGGACGGCTGGCATTACGGAAGCGCACCCGATAGCCCGCCGCCTGGAGAACCAGGGCTGTTCTACGCCTTGGACGACGATGGCAAGCAGGTCCCAGTCACGGTCACCGATATAGAAGTGAACAATCTCGAGAAAAGTTCCGGAGGCGGGCTCCAGGCTCATAATTACTGGGACAACAAAGAACAATTCATTACCAAGCTAGCCGAACTGCTAAAAACCACGGCTGCTTGATATCGCTCGCGCCAGAGAACACAGCGGTTTAATGCTGGGAAGGGAAGGCCATGGCCTCAACCGGCGACACCAAGGCAACCAAGAATGGGCCCGAGAACAGCGCAGCCAAGAATGGGCTCGGGACGATCTCCGACGCGCTGACCGCGTTCGAGGCCCAGGCGGCAAAGCTGCCAACCGGACCAGCCCCAGATCCTAACGTTGCCGTCGCCTATGCGCTCGGCTGGGCCGTCGGTGACGCTTTTACCTGCACCAACTACCGGATCTTCGACCATTTGGCCAAGGTTCCCGAGCTTGACACTCCATACGCTCAGTGGAACCTCCTCGTCAACCAGATAATCTTCCGCTGCAGCCACCTTAACAATCACCTGGAAAGCACTCAGGCCGATCTCGATCTCAGCGCCCAGGTGACTATCGCCGCCAGTTTGACCCTGGGTCGCCCTCCGGGCGACATCAAGACCGCAGTCGGCGCCAAGAACGCGACAGTTATAGAACTGCACACAGGCATTCTCGCGGTTCTTTGGTCGGTTGCCTCCTCGCTCGCTAAAGCGTATCAGCTCGGTCATGAAATGGAGCAGATGTGCGCGACACCTACCGCCGAGCCGTCCACCACGGTCAGCACTTCGGTCAAGACGTACGACAATGAAGTGCATCGGCTCCTCACGGCACTTGCGACGAAGCTTCCCGCCAACGCCGCACATGCCACCGACAATTCGCTCCGCCTGTGGTCGGCGTCGCTGGGCGCCGGCGGCGAGGAGAGCCCGCAGGACCTGCTTCGCCAGGGGCGGCGCTGGCATGACGTGCTGGCTGGAGAGGTCTCCGGTAAAGACGGCCTGCGTCTCACCGACTATGTGGCGGCCGCCGACAGCGTAGCGGGCAAGCTCGCGCAGACCGCCCGCCAAGTCGTGGCAAGGTTCAAGATCTGGCTGATCGTCGCACTTATCATCCTCGCTGCCGGCATCGCTCTCATAGTCGTGGGCACGAAGGGGACGATCGGCGCTGGCATCACCGCCGTGCTCGCCGCGTTCGGGCTAACCTGGAAAGGAATCGGCGACTTCTTCGGGAGGGCCGCGGCAAACGCTGAGGGGCAACTCTGGGACGCCGAGATCGATTGGGCGATCGCGTACCGGTTCACGATCCTCCGCCATCCTCCCGCCGACAACAAGCTCAGGCCGCGGTCGAAAGAGCTCGCTATCGATCAACCGACCAAAGAGCACTTGCGACGTTACAACCAGTGGAAGAAGAACTCGCCGGACGTGCTGACGTCGTAAGCTCTGTATTAAGGCAGATCGTCTGGCTGCCACGGCCGGCCACAGATGTACCTACAAGGGTCGCAACCACTCAGTCGTGTGTTATGTATAGATCCGCTCATCGGCAATGCCGGGCGTCTCCCGGGCTCGTTGCTGCGGGAGACCCGGGGCCGGTCAGGTGCCCGAGGCCATGTAGGCGGCCAGGATGTAGTTGGGGTGGCGGTCGAGGTTCTTGCGGGCGCGGTCGTACCGCATTGTGGTGCGTGGATCGGCATGGCGGGCGGCGATCTGGACGTCGCGCAGGTCTACGCCCGCGTCCAGCATGGTCGTGACAAAGGTATGGCGGAGCATGTGGGGGTGTGGCCTGGCGATCCGCACGCCCGCGGTCTCGGCCAGGCGCCGCAGGCGGCGGGTGGCGGCGTGGCGGTCCATCCGGGCGCCGCGGCTGTTGAGCAGGATCGGGCCGCGGGTGCGGGTGCCGCTCGCGCGGTCGATGGCCCGCCCCACGGCCGGGGGCAGCGGGATCAGCACGACCTTGGTGCCTTTGCCGCATACCCGCAGGACCCGGTGGCCGTGTTCTTCGCCGAGGTCGGCGATGTCGGCGCCGGTGGCTTCGAAGATCCGCAGCCCGAGCAGCCCGAGCATGGCCACCAGCGCGAAGTCGGACGGGCTGGCGGATTCCCGGGCGGCGGTGAGCAGGGCTTCGAACTGCAGATGGGTGAACCCCAGGGTGGGTGACTCCGGCGGGACGGAGGGACGGCGGACGTGCTCGGCGGGTGAGTGCTCCAGCAGGCCATCGATCACGCAGGTGCGGTAGAACCCCGCCGCCACCGAGAAGCGCCGGGAGACCGTGGAGGACCTGAACCGGCGGATCTCCTGCATCCACCGGATGTAGACCTCCAGGTGCGGGCCGCCGGGCGGCCAGCGGGTCCAGGCTGCGTTCGGCGCACCAGTTCAGGTAGCAGCGCAGGTCAGACTCGGTGTGGTAACGGGAGGCGCCCGTGAAACGGGCCAGGTAGGCAGCCACCGCCAGCCGCAGCTGATCAGTGAACGGCACCAGGTGATCGGACGGGACGGACGGCAGATCGGTGAAGCTCATCATGCCCAGACACTGCGCCAGGTTCCGGGGCGGCGCGAAGCCCGCAACGTGCCAGGTGCGGCATGTGCGCGCGTTCACGCCCAGCGCTGGCTATGCATAAACATACGGCCCTGCTGCTACGTGCTCGGCCGTGCTGAGGATCGCCAACGGTGCGGGGAGCTCTTGATACCCGCGCGCTGAGCCGCCCTATTGCGCTATTCAAATGTTTTCCGGCGGGCCGTTAGGAGCGTGCCCGAATTGGAGCTTCTGCGTGCCGGGCATCACAACCTGCGCTCGGTTATGGTCACCGCGGTGAAGCGGCCCCGCGCAGGACCTGGGGAAATGGATGCGAACCTGATACGGGCAACGCTGCCGCGGCAGCCCCCGGCCTACACCGTGGCCTTTATACCCAGGTATGCCCTTCAGGTGGGGGCTGGCGTTGACGGCAATGACGCAGCCCAATTGCATCTCGGTGCCGCAGGGCGGATGGTGATCACTGCGGTGGCGGTGAGGACGATGCCGGATCACCGTCGCCGTTGCGATGGTCGTGCGGGCAGTTGCTCGCGCCGCAGCAGGGCACGGAGGGTGGCGGCATTGGCGTAGCCGACCTGCGGTGCGATCTGCTCCATGCTCTGCGTCGTCGTGCGCAGCAGATGGACGGCACGCTCGGCCCGCAGACGCTGCACGAGCCCGAGTGGGCTCATGCCGAGGGCGCCCCGGGTCCGTCGCTCGAGGGTGCGCGGGCTGGTCCCGATCGCCGCCGCAAGCTCGCGGACATCCAGCGCCTGGCCCAGGCGGGCGCGGACCTGCTGCTCGAAGGCACGGACCAGCGCATCGTCATGGTCGAGGTGATCCATGACGAGGTAGGCGCTCTGGGAGGCGCGTTCGTCAATGACCAGTAGCCGGGCGATGTGCTCGGCGAGGCTGGGGCTGACCCGGCGTACCAGAGCAAGAGCCAGGTCGATGTGGGCGAACGCGGCGCCCGCGGTCACCACGCCGGCGTCGGCGACCACCATGCTGTCGAGGTCGAGGACCACGGAGGGGTACCGGTTGCGGAACGCAGCGCCGAGCCACCAGCTCGTCGTGGCCCGGCGCCGGTCGAGGAGCCCGGACTCGGCGAGGGTAAAGACGCCGGTGCACGCGGCGGCGACGGTGGTCACTTGCGGGTCCACGTCGCCAAGGACCCTGATGATCGCCCGGCTGCCGCGCGCTGTGAGCGCGCTGAGCGTGTCCTCGGCCGTCATCGTCCCGAGCGCCGCCACCACGACGACGTCCACGGCGGGCAGTTCGCGGAGGGGCATCGTCACCGGGACGGTCAGGCCGGCCCCCGTGGTGACGTTGCGCCCGGTGCCGGCGACGTCGATGCGGATCTGTGGGATCGAGGGGTCGACGCCGGGGCGCTGGGCCTGCGCCGTCGTGAGGATGTCGATGAGCGCGGTCAGCCCTGAGCTGAAGCATCCATCGCTGGCCAGCAACCCGACGTGCATGACGTAGACGGTAGCAAGACTGTCGTATGCGCCACTGGCCCGGTGGGTCAGGCGCGCGTAGCGTCCTACTGGCGGCCGGGGACCTGGCTACCACAAGCCGCCGCGGCGCCGACGGCTATCAGGCCTACGGGGGGTGCCGCGGCGGCTTCTGCATGGATCGGTATCCCCGCCGCTGGGCTGGAGGTGCTACAGCCACAGCACCGGCACTCCGGTAATCCAGCGGCACCACACGCAACGAGCGCCTGGCTGAGACGGCACCGGTTGCCATCCAGC
>DASXIN010000151.1:0-19050 GCA_036497945.1 Streptosporangiaceae bacterium
TGAGCTGGTTATTCAGCTGGGCGTTCCTGGCGAACAGCGCGTCGATCCGCCCTTTCTCCGCCGTGGCGGTCTTCTGCAGCCCGGTGAGCACGGCCGGCTTCAGGGCGGTGGACCCGACCACGATCCCGATCGCGAGCGCGAGGAAGACCGCGACGATGGACACCAGGTGATAGCGGAAATCGATCATGGGATGCTGGCCTAGAACAATCCGCTGAGCCAGTACTTCACGACGTCCCACTGGGCGCCGAGGTACGTGAAGAAGATCCGCCCCGCGGGCGAGGCCAGCATGACCACCAGGATGGTGGTGCCGGCTGCGAGCACCAGGAGCATCAGGGCCCAGCCGGAGATGCGCTGCCGGTAGAGCCGGCTCACGCCCTTGGCGTCCACCAGCTTGCTGCCGACCCTCAGCCTGGTCAGCCAGGTGCTGGCGTACCCCGCGCGGCCCTTGTCCAGGAACTCGTCCAGGGTGTTGTGGGTACCCACGGCGACGATGAGGCTGGCGCCCTTGGCGTCCGCCATCAGCAGGGCCACGTCCTCGCTGGTACCGCCGGCGGCGCAGACCACCGAGGGCAGGCCGAGCCGCTCGACCCGTTCCTGGCCGGGAGCCCGCCCGTCGCGGGGGTACGCGTGCACCACCAGCTCGGCCCCGCAGTGCAGTCCCTCGTCGGTGACCGAGTCCATGTCGCCGACGATCACGTCAGGCAGGTAGCCGGCCTCCAGCAGCGCGTCGGCCCCGCCGTCCACGCCCATCATGACGGGCTTGAACTCACGGATGTATGGCCGCAGCACCGCGAGGTCCTCACGGAACTGATTGCCGCGCACCACCACCAGCACATGCCGCCCTTCGATCTTGGTTCGTAGTTCCGGGGCTGCGATGCCGTCGATCAGCAGCGCACCCTCGCCCTCGCCCTTGATGTACTCCAGCGTGTTGGTCGCGAAGTCCTGGAGCTGCGCCGCGATGCCTTCCTTGGCGGCGGTCATCGCCTCGGCCACAGTGGCAGCCGTCTGGATCCGGCCCTTGGCCACGACCTCGTCGCCGGTGTACAGGGTGTCGCCCTGCAGCCGGACCAGCGTGCCCTCGCTGACCTTGGTGAAGACTTCCGGGCCGACGTCGTCGAGCAGCGGCACCCCCGCCTCGATCAGCATCTGCGGGCCGAGGTTCGGGTACCGGCCGGTGATGCTGGACGCCACGTTCACCACCGCCCCGACCTGCTGTCTCAGCAGCGCCTCCGCACCCAGCCGGTCCAGGTCCGCGTGGTCGATAATGGCGATCTCGCCTATCCGCAGGCGCTTGGTGAGGTTCTTGGTCCTGCGGTCCAGCCGGGCAGCCCCAATTACACCCGGCAGGTCCTCTGGCCTGCTCCGGTGCCTTATCTGGAGCTTCAGGAACGGGGCCAACATCGCAGTCCATCCTGCCAGACCGGCCGACCGGGTGATGCCACACGCCGCATCACGGAACTGCCCCGGCTGCTGGCCCTCAGCTTCCGTTCAGCCGCCGTTCAGCCAGGCTCATCCGGATCGCTCATCCGGCGGCCTCATTCAGCGGGCTCGTTCAGCCAGACCTGGGCTCCACGGCCGCGGCCCGTTCCGCCGCGGCGGCGGTGAGCAGTTCGCCCGCGTGCGCGCGGCCGTACTCGGAGTCCTCGAGGCCGGCCAGCATCCTGGACAGCTCCGTGACCCGCCCGGCGTCGTCGAGCCGGGTCACCCCGCTGCGGGTCACGCTGCCATCGCCGGCCTTCTCCACCACCAGGTGGGTGTCCGCGAACGCGGCCACCTGGGGCAGGTGGGTGACCACGATGACCTGGGCCAGCCGGGCCAGCCGGGCCAGCCGGCGGCCGATCTCCACCGCGGCCTTCCCGCCCACCCCGGCATCCACCTCGTCGAAGACGAACGTGGGCACCGGGTCGGCCCCAGCGAACACCACCTCGATGGCCAGCATCACCCGGGACAGCTCGCCGCCCGAGGCGCCCTTGGCCAGCGGCAGCGGGGGTGCCCCCGGGTGGGCGACCAGCCGGAGCTCCACGTCGTCCGCGCCGTGCGGGCCGAACTCCTGCTGCGGCATGACCGCCACCGTGACCCGGGCGTGCGGCATGGCCAGTGCGGCCAGTTCGGTGGTCACCTCGGCCGCGAACCGCTCGGCCGCCTCGGTGCGCAGCGCGGTGAGCTGGCCGGCCAGCTCGGCCACCTCCGCGGCCAACTGGTCGGCCTCCGCGGCCAGGCCGCTGACCCGGTCGTCGTCCCCGTCCAGCTCGGCCAGCCGGGCCGCGGCCTGCTTGGCCCAGGTCAGCACGGCGGCCAGGTCTCCCCCGGGCGGGCTGTCCGGGGGCGACGCCGGGTCGCCGTCCAGGCCGTCCGCGTCCAGACCGTCCTCGTCCGGGGCGGCCGGGGCCGGGGCGTCCTGCCCGTAGGCGCGGACCAGCCGGGTCAGCTCGGCCCGCCGCTCCTGCACCGCGGCCAGCCGGGCTGGGTCGGCTTCCACCGACTGGAGATAAGAGGCCAGCTCGGCGCCCGCATCGGAAACCAGGTAGCTGGCCTCGTTGAGCCGGGCGGCCAGCCCGGCCAGCGCCGGGTCGTGGCTGGCCACCGCCTCCAGCGCCTGGCTGGCCGCGCCGAGCAGGCTGACCGCGTCGGGCAGGTCGTAGGATCCGCTGGCCGGGTCGCCGAGCAGCGCGTCGTGCGCGACGGTGGCCGCGCTGTGCAGCGCGTCCGCGTTGGCCAGCCGGTCCTCTTCGGTGCGCAGCTCGGCGTCCTCGCCCTCGACCGGCTCGAGCCGCTCGATCTCGGCCAGCCCGCGGCGCAGGTCGTCCGCTTCCTGGGCGCGCTGCCGGGCCAGGCTGGTCAGCTCGGCCAGTTCCGTGCTGACCGCCCGGTGCCGCTGGTAGACGCGCAGGTAGTCGGCGGCCGCCGCGGCCAGCGGCGGGCCACCGAACCGGTCCAGCGCCTCGCGCTGCCGGCCGGCCCGGAGCAACTGCTGCTGATCCGCCTGGCCGTGCACGGCGACCAGGTCATCAGCCAGGTAGGTGAGCAGCGAGACCGGGACCGAGTGGCCGCCCGCGTACGCCCGGGACCGTCCCTCGGCGGACACCGACCGGCTCAGCAGCAGGGTGGCCCCGTCGTCGTCCAGTTCGCCGCCGGCCTCGGTGACCTGTTCGGCCACCCGGCCCTCCGGGTCGACCCGCAGCCGGCCTTCCACGGTGGCCCGGTCCGCGCCCGGCCGGACCCGGGCCGGGTCGGCCCGGCCGCCGAACATCAGCCCCAGTCCGGTCACCACCATGGTCTTGCCCGCCCCGGTCTCCCCGGTGACCACGGTGAACCCGGGGGACAGTTCCAGCACGGCGTCGTCGATGACGCCGAGCGCGGTAATCCGTACTTCCTCAAGCATGGGCGCGCGGCTCCTGTTCGGTGTGCCGGCTGTCTGATTCGGTGTCCCGGTCCGGCTGCCGCCCGCGCCAGCCGACCACGGGCAGGCCGAGCTTGGCCACCAGGCGGTCGGTGAACCGCCCGCCATCCGCGGCGGACTCCCCGTCGCCGCGCAGCCGGGCCAGCAGCACCGGCTGGCCGCCCCGGCAGACCTCGATGCGCGCGCCGGGCGGCAGGTCCACCCGGCGCCGGCCGTCGCACCACAGCACGCCCGCGAACGACTGGCCGACGCTGGCCCGGCTGATGACCTCCACCGCGAGCACGGCATCGGGCGAGACCACCAGCGGCCCGGCGAAAAGGGCGTGCGCGCTGATCGGCACCATCAGCAGCGCCTCCACCTCTGGCCAGACCACCGGGCCGCCCGCGGAAAACGCGTAGGCCGTCGACCCGGTCGGAGTCGCGCACACCACGCCGTCGCACCCCCACCGGGACAGCGGGCGGCCGTCGATCTCCGTCACCACCTCGATCATCCGCTCCCGGGCCACCTTTTCCACGCTGGCCTCGTTCAGTGCCCAGGTCGTGGCGGTGACGGTGCCATTTTGCCGCACTGTGACGTCAACCGTCATCCGCTGCTCGACGGTATACCGGCCGCTGATCACCCGGTCGATGACGTCGGGCAGGTCGTCGTGCTCGGCCTCGGCCAGGAAGCCGACGTGGCCGAGGTTCACCCCGAGCAGTGGCACCCTGGCCGGCCTGGTCATCTCGGCCACCCGCAGCAGCGTGCCGTCGCCGCCCAGCGCGATCACCATCTCGGTGTCCCGGGCCGCGTCGGGCGTGGCCCGGACCACCTCGGCACCCGGGCAGCGCAGCGCGTCCGCCTCGGAGTCCACGATCCGGACGGAGATCCCGGCGGACCGCAGCATGTCCACCACCAGCCGGGCGCTGGCCACCGCGGCCGGCCGCCCGGTATGCGCCATCACCAGCACGGTGCGAGGGGCAGTCACTGTGTCTCCTGAGAAGTTCGCGCCATCCGGCGCAAGCCCATGGACCGGCCCCGCGCCCCGGCCTGGCGGCCCGGGGTCGGGAGCCGGTACCGGATGCCGCTCACTGGGGTCCTTCCGTTATCATCCGGTCCAGTGCGGCCGGGTCCAGCGGGGCCGCGCCGCGGCGCAGCCAGAGGAAGTACTCCACGTTGCCGGCCGGCCCGGGCAGCGGGCTGGCCGTGACCCCGGCCACGCCAAGCCCCTGCTCCGCCGCGGCGGCGGCCACGCTGGCCACCGCCTCGGCGCGCTGCGCCGGGTCGCGCACCACCCCGCCCGCGCCGACCCGGCCCTTGCCCACCTCGAACTGCGGCTTGACCAGCAGCAGGAAGTCGGCGTCCGGGGCCGCGCAGGCGGCCAGGGCGGGCAGCACCAGGCCGAGCGAGATGAACGACAGGTCCGCGGTGACCAGACCGGGGGGCGGGGCCACCTGCTCGGGGCGCAGGTGCCGGACGTTCACCCGGTCCAGCACGGTGACCCGGTCGTCGCTGCGCAGCGCCCAGGCCAGCTGGCCGTAGCCCACGTCCACCGCCACCACGTGAGCTGCCCCGGCGCGCAGCAGCACGTCGGTGAACCCGCCGGTGGATGCGCCCGCGTCCAGGCAGCGCCGGCCGGCCACCCGCAGCGCCGGGAAGGCGGCCAGCGCGCCGGCCAGCTTGCCGCCGCCGCGGGATACGTACCCCGGGTCGTCGCCGACTTCCCGCACCGTGATCGGCTCGTCCAGGCCGACCTGGGTGGCGGTTTTCCCGGCAGCCTGGCCGGCCACCGCGACCCGCCCAGCGCTGACCAGTTCGGCCGCGTGCTCCCGCGACCGGGCCAGGCCGCGCCGGACCAGTTCGGCGTCCAGCCGTCGCCTCGTGCTCATCAGGGTGCTGCCCCGCCGGTCAGACGCCCGGATCGCCGGAGCCCGAGTCGCCCATGCGCGAGCCGCCCGTGCCTGAGTCAAGCGCGCCTGAGTCAAGCGTGCCGAGCGCGCCAGCCAGCGCGCCGTGGATCTGCTCGAACACCGCCGGGTGCTCGTTCAGCGGCAGCTCAGCCAGGTCAGCCAGCTTGCCCAGGGCCGCGTCCACCTGCGGGTCGCCGGTCGTCCCCGATCCCTCCGGGGTTGTCCCGGGCCGCTCCGGAACAGGCGGCCACACGGCAGGCTCCGCCGGTTCGTTCTGCGTCACAAGGCACTCCTCTCGCCGGCGGGCGGGGGGTTCCGCCGGCAGGCACTTCCCCGATGAACGCTACCGCCCGGAGCAGCCCAGCCGGGTCAGCTAGCGGCGACGCCACGCCCGGTAGGTAATAGACGGATGGGAGTTGCACAATGGACACCTCCCGGGAAGCGAGGCGAGATGGCGACAATCGAGGAATGCCGGAAGGCGCTGGAGGTGCTGGCCGGCCGGATCTCCGACCTGGACGCGGACGCGCGGGCCGCGCACCTGGCCGACCGGTCGATGAGCGTCACGGTCACGGATCTCGGCGTCACGTTCGTCACCCAGCTCGGCACGGACGGGGCCGGCCCGGTCACCGAGGCGGCGGCCGGCGCGGAGCGGGCCAACGTCCGGTTCCGCACCCAGAGCGACGAGCTGATCGCCATCGCCGCCGACCCGCGCCGGTTCGCCCGTGCCTGGCTCACCGGCCGGGTCAGGGTCGAGGCCAGCCTGAGCGACCTGCTCCGCCTCCGCAAACTCCTCTGACCGCGCACCAGCCGCCGCAGCGGCCCCGCGGCCGGTATGACTACGCAGATCTTTCACCCATCACCACCAAAGGGCGTTTAGCAGCGGATGAATGAATGATTGACGCAGTCCGCACTACATGAACGCATCAGCCACGCAGTTGGGGATTTAGCCACCAGCAGTCCGGCGCATCGAGCCTGATTGTCTTGGCCACTTGCTCATCGTGCCTGACCCTCGGACAGTCCTAACCTGACTATGAAGCCAGAACCCTCGCCCGGGCTCTGCGCCCGATTCCGGACACGACCCTGGGAGGTTTGCGCCCATGGCGACCTTCGTGCTTATCCATGGTGCTGGCGACGTCGGCTGGTATTGGCATCTGACGGAGGCGGAGCTGCAAGCGCGGGGGCACCATACGATCGCGCCTGACCTGCCGTGCGACAACGACACGGCGAGCCTGGATGATTACGTGGGCACCGTGGCCGGTGCGGCCGACGGCCGGCCGGACCTGGTGATCGTGGGACAGTCCTATGGCGCGTTCACGGCCACCTTGGCGGCCAATCAGCTCCCCGTGCGGCTGCTCGTGCTGCTTGCTGGAATGATCCCGGTCCCCGGAGAGAGCCCGGGCCAGTGGTGGGCCAACACCGGCTACGAGCAGGCAGTCGAGGAGCAGGCCAAGCTCGACGGCGGGAAGACCGGCCACGACGACCCGTTCATCACCTTCTACAACGGCGTGCCGCGCCCGCTGGCCGAGGAGGCCATGCAAAGAGGCGGGCGCGGCGAATCCACGTTGGTCTGGAACATGCCCTGGCCGCTCGATGCGTGGCCGGACGTGCCCACGAAGTTCATCCTGGGCCAGGACGACCAGTTCTTCCCCGCTGCCTTCTTGCGGCGGGTGGCCCAGGAACGTCTGGGCACCGTCCCCGACGAGGTTCCCGGCTGCCATTGCGCTGCGCTCAGCAACCCGAAGGAACTCAGCGACCTTCTCGTGGGGTACCTCGACTGATCCAGTGACCGCGGCCGGATTGCGGACGCCACCGGCTGATCAGCCCCGCACTACCTGGCTAGAACTGGGCTTTGAGTTCGTCGATCTCGTGCACTCGCTGCTGGAGTTGCGCGTATGCCGGGTGCTCGCGGATGCGGCCGAGGGCCCAGCGCATGACCTCCGCCCGGCTGGTCGCGATGCCCGCGGTGATCAGCGTGTCCACGACCGCCAGATCCGCAGGCCCCAGCCGGGTCATGACAGAGGTGAGCTCACCCGGCGCCTCGTCCGGTGCCGCACTCTCCACCCCGGCAACTGCGATCCTTATTCTCGGGCCCTGCGGCCTGGCCGTCCGGGCCGGCCCGCCAGGGATGAACTCGACCCATCCGACGGCGGGCGGCAGCAGGTTGAGCATCGCCCGCATCTGGGCCGGGTAGGCCTCCTCGAACGACTGCGTGGTCGCAACGTCCGCGGCTTCGCTCTCCGGCCGGCCCGCCCGGTCGATAAAGACCCGGAGCGCGGTCTTTCCCGGCTCGATCCCTGGATCGTCGCCGTATTCCAGCATCTGGACCCGCTCGATCGCGCCCTGGGGGAACAGCGATCTCAGCTGCCGCTCGATGTGATCAGTCACCGCCTTCTCCATGGCGCGCCCTCCATCAGTTACGCATACTGGATGAGTTATCCGTGTAACAAGTGTAATCCGCGGCGGCGCCGCGGGTGCGGTGCGGCCGCACCGCGGGTGCGGTGCGGCGGCACCGCGGGTGCGGCGGGCGGCGGCCGGGCATACTGGGGCGCGGGAGTGAGGAGGGCGCGTGCCGGAGGGGGACACGGTCTGGTATGCGGCGCGGCGGCTCGGCGACGCCCTGGGCGGGCGGATGCTAACCCGCAGCGATTTCCGGGTGCCGCGGTACGCCACCACCGACCTGACCGGGCGCCAGGTGACCGAGTCGCAGTCCCGCGGCAAGCACCTGCTGACCCGGGTCGAGGGCGGTGTCACCGTGCACACCCACCTGAAGATGGACGGCGCCTGGCGGGTCCGCCCGGCTAGCGAGCGGCCAGCCGGCGGGCACCGGATCCGGCTGGTGCTGGGCAACGACACCTGGCAGGCCATCGGCTACCAGCTCGGCATCGTCGAGGTGCTGCCCACCGCCCGGGAGGACGAGGTGGTCGGGCACCTCGGGCCGGACCTGCTCGGCCCGGACTGGGATCCGGCCGAGGCGGTCCGCCGGCTGCGGGCCGACCCGGACCGGCAGATCGGCGACGCGCTGCTGGACCAGCGCAACCTGGCCGGCATCGGCAACGTGTACAAATCCGAGGTGCTGTACCTGCGCGGCGTGCAGCCCTGGCAGCCGGTCGGCGCCGTGCCCGAACTGGACGCGCTGGTGAGCCTGGCGCACCGGCTGCTAGACGCGAACAAGAACCGGATCGGGCACATCACCACCGGGCTGCCGCAGCGCGGCGCGGAGCACTGGGTATACGGCCGGGGCGGCCGGCCCTGCCGCCGCTGCGGAACCGTCATCAGCCGGGCCGACCAGGGCCCGGACCCGGAGGCGCGAGTCACGTTCTGGTGCCCCAGCTGCCAGCCCCGACCCGCCGGCGCCTGACCGGCCGGGCCTGACCGGCCGGGGCCCTGACACAAACGTGCCTGGTGGCCGCCCCCGGCAGCCACCAGGCACGTGGCACAACTACGCGTCGCGGCGCAGGAACAGGATCGCGCCGGCGATGATCGCGATCACCGCGTAGCCGAGGAACACGGCGAACCCGGTCCAGGCCGCGAACAAGTGCGTACCCGGCTGGTTAACGGTGGCCCAGACCTGGCTGCCCGCGTTGAACGGAATCCACTTGTCCACGTGCACCTGCCAATTCGAGGGCAGGAAGTTGACCAGCACGAACAGCACGAACAGCAGGCCGATGGACGCGGTGATGGCCGCCGCGGTGTGCCGCAGCATCGCGCCGAGGCCGAAGGCCAGCATCCCGCACACGGCCAGGAACAGCCCGCCGCCGATCACCGCACGCAGCACGTGCGGCTCGCCGAGCGAGGTGTTCAGGTGCTTGGTGGACAGGATGGCCTGTCCGATGAAGAAGGAGCCAAACGAGGCGACCAGCCCACTGACCAGGCTGACCGCGGTGAACACGATGCCCTTGGCAGCCAGCACGGTGCCCCGCCGCGGCTGCACGGACAGCGAGGTGCGGATCATCCCGGTGGAGTACTCCGAGGTGATGGTCAGCGCGCCGAGCACCACGATGATCAGCTGGCCGAGGACCAGGCCGATCAGGCTGTGCTGGGTCGGGTCGAACAGCGGCCCGTGGTCCGGGTGGGACACCGCGGCCACGCAGGCCAGCGCGCCGATGCCGATGGTGACGACCACCATGGCCAGCAGCGTCCAGTAGGTAGACCGGACCGAGCGGATCTTGGTGAACTCGGAGCGCAGCGCACCCACCAGGCCGGCCGGAGCGCCCGGCCCGTCCAGCGGCGCCAGCCGAGCCGGAGTCTGTGCCGTAACGGCCATCTCAGGCCACCTCCCCCGAGCCCACCGGCTCGCCCGAACTCAGCGCCAGCTCCGGCCCCGAGGTGCCGGCCCGGAACTCCACGCTGGACGCGGTCAGCTCCATGAACGCCTCTTCCAGCGAGGCCTGGGTGGGCGCCAGCTCGTGCAGCCGGATCGCCTTGTCGTAGGCCAGGTCGCCGATCTGCTCGGCGGCCAGCCCCTGCACTACGATCGCGCCGTCCGCGCCGTCCAGGGACGTGCCACCGGCCAGCGCGACCGCGCTGGCCAGCGCCTCGCGCTGCGGGGTGCGGACGCGTACCGTCTGCACCGAGTTGCGCGCGATAAACTCACTCACCGTGCAGTCGGCGATCAGCTTGCCGCGGCCGATGACCAGCAGGTGGTCGGCGGTGTTCTCCATCTCCGACATCAGGTGGGAGGAGACGAAGACGGTACGGCCCTCCGCGGCCAGCGCCTTCATCAGGTTCCGGATCCACAGGATGCCTTCCGGGTCCAGCCCGTTGACCGGCTCGTCGAACATCAGGATGGCCGGGTCGCCGAGCAGCGCGGCGGCGATGCCGAGGCGCTGCCCCATGCCCAGCGAGAACCCCTTCGACCGCTTCCTGGCCACCTCGCTCAGCCCGACCAGCTCGAGCACCTGGCCGACCCGGTGGGCAGGCAGGTTGTTGGTCTGAGCCAGGCACAGCAGGTGGTTGTACGCGCTCCGGCCGTCGTGCACCGCCTTGGCGTCGAGCAGCGCACCGACTTCCCGCATCGGGTGGGCCAGCCGGCGGAACTCCTTGCCGTGCACGGTGACCCGGCCATCCGTCGGGTAGTCCAGCCCGAGAATGAGCCGCATCGTAGTCGTTTTGCCCGCTCCGTTGGGGCCGAGGAAGCCGGTGATCCGGCCCGGCTCCACGGTGAACGAGAGGTGGTCAACGGCCACCTTGTCCCCGTAACGCTTGGTGAGGCCCCGTGCCTCAATCATTGACGTGTCCCTTCGTCGGCCCGGGCCCGTTGCCCGCCTGCCTTCTGCGCAGCCAGTCTCGCGGACCGGGCCGGCCCGGCACATCGGCCGCGAAGGCGATCTTCGTGCGACCGTAGGTGGATGCCCGGCCTACTCCCGGCCGGTGATGCCCCGTGGTGAAGCGCAGTGCCCCAGCGGGCCGAGCCGGGCCAGCGCGGGCCGGATCATGTCCAGGCTGACCTGGTCCATCGACCAGGCCGCGGCGCACAGCGCACGCAGCCCGTCCACCGGATCCCCCGCGCCGTCGAGGCTGAGCTCCGTGCCACCGTGACCGCCGTGCGCCCGCCATCCTCCGCAGCAGAACGCCGGCGGTTGGCGGGTCACCACCGGATGCGGCTCGAGCAGCCCGGCCAGGTCGGCCGCCAGGTAACTCGGCCGCTGGCCGGGCCGGGCCAGCACGACGTCGGCCGGGCGGCTGACCCCGGTGAGCACGAGCAGACTGGCCGCGCGGACCCGGACCGCGCCCTCGATGTCGGTGTCCAGCCGGTCGCCGACCACCAGCGGGCGGTGCGCCCCGGTCCGGGCCACCGCCTCGGCGTGCAGCGGCGGCTCCGGCTTGCCCGCGACGGCCGGCTGCTGCCCGGTGGCATACGCGATGACCTGGAGCAGTGCGCCGTTGCCGGGCTGGATGCCGCGCGGAGTCGGCAGGGTGGCGTCGGCGTTGGACGCGACGAACCAGGCGCCGGCCCGGACGGCCAGCCCGCCTTCGAGTAGCTGTGAGTAGCCGACCCCGGGCGCGTACCCCTGCACCACCGCGGCGGGCCGGTCCAGCGCGGTGCTGACCGGGCGGAGCCCCCGCTCCCGCACCGCGATGCGCAGCGCGGTGCTGCCGATGACCAGGACGGCGGAGCCGGGCACCAGCCGGCTGGCCAGCAGGGTGGCCGCGGCCTGCGCGGAGGTGATCACATCGGCCGCCCCGGCCGGCACCCCGAACCCGGCCAGCTGCGCGGCGATCGCAGCCGGGGTGCGCGAGGCGTTGTTCGTCACGAAGGCCAGCCGCATCCCGGTCCCGGCCGCCTTGGCCAGTGCCCCCGGCGCCCCGGGCACCGCGCTGGGGCCCACGTAGACCACCCCGTCCAGGTCGAGCAGGGCCACGTCGTAGGCCTGGCTCAGCGGCTCGGCGGAGCCACGTAGCAGGCTGGCCAGCCCGGTCTCTTCGGTAGGAACATCAGCCCCGGCAGGCTCAGCAGTCACAAGATGCCCTTCGTCTCATCCGGCCCGCCGTCCCCCGTTCCGCCGGCCGCTTCTGACCTGGCCCGCAGCGTAGCCCGGACGCCCCGCAGCGCGTCGGTGTAGTGCCGGAGCTCTGGCCGCATGGCCGCGGCCAGCGCGAGATGCTCGGCCGCGGCGCCCGGGTCGCCGCCCCGGGCCAGCGCCAGGCCCAGCCCGAAATGCGCGTAGTCGTCGCTCGGGCTGGCCTCCACGATCTGCCGGAATGTCTGCGCCGCGGCCGCGTACCGCCGGGTGTCGAACTGGGCCCGGCCCAGTGCCTCGAGCACGCTGCGCGCCCCCGGCTCAGCCTCGGCCGCCCGCTCCAGCAACTGCGCGGCGGCGGCCGCGCTGCCCCGGCCAAGCAGTTCGAGGCCCCGCTGGTACCACGTGTACGCGTCACCATTCGGGGCCAGATTGTGGTCGGGCGGCCGCGGATTTTCCTCCTGACGGGAATCCTGGCCGCCCAGCGGTGCTTCTGACATATGTGCAGATCCTTCCGTCCGGCGAGGAACCAGCGGTACCGGGCCCAGCCGGGCTCGCGCTCGCGCCCTTCCGTGGTGTCCGTTATGCCCAGCAAAGGGTGACCGGACTCGCCGAGGTCACCTCCCCACCGTACGACGTCATCGGTCAGGACAGCGCCCAGCATCTGCGGGACGCCGACCCGCACAACGTGGTCCGGCTGATCCTGCCGCCCCAGGTTCCCGGCCAGCCGGGAGCGGAGTATCAGGAGGCGGCCCGGCTGCTCCGGGATTGGCTGGCTGAGGGCGTCCTGGCCGCCGAAAACCAGCCTGCGCTGTACCTGTACCAGCAGCGGCTGGTGGATCCCGCGGCCGCCGGGGACAGCCCGGGCGGCGACGGGGTGATTCAGCGCGGGCTGATCGGGGCGGTGCGGCTGGCCCCGCCCGAGGCGCGGATCGTGCTCCCGCACGAGGACGTGATGCCCGGGCCGGTGCTCGGCCGGCGCCGGCTGATGGAGGCCACCCAGGCCAACCTGGAGCCGATCTTCCTGCTCTACGATGGCGGCCCGGGCACCGTCACGGCTCGGCTGTCCAGTGAGCTGGCCGCGGCCGGCCGGCCCGTGCTCAGCGCCCGGACCGGCGACGGCATCGAGCACACGCTGTGGGCGCTGACCGACCCGGCGGCGCACGCGGCCATCGCGGCCGACCTGGCCCCGCGGCAGGCGCTGATCGCCGACGGCAATCACCGCTACGCCGCCTACCTGCAGCTGCAGGCCGACCGGCGGGCGGCCGGGGCTGGTCCCGGCCCGTGGGACTACGGCCTGGCCCTGCTGGTGGATCACATCTCGTTCCCGCCCACGATCGGGGCCATCCACCGGGTGATCCCCGGGCTGGACCCGGGCGAGGCGGTGGAGCGGGCCAAGGCGGCGTTTACCGTCCGGCCGCTACCTGGCGGCCCGGCGGGCCTGCCCGCCGCGCTGGACGAGCTGGCTGCGGCCGGCCGGGAGGGCACCGCGTTCCTGGTGGCCGGCCGGGGCCAGCTGCACCTGCTGACCCACCCTGATCCGGTCCGGCTCGAGGCGGCCATGCCGGCCGGCAAGTCCGCGGCCTGGCGCCGGCTGTCCAGCGCCGCGCTGCAGGAACTCCTGATCGGCGACCTGTGGCAGATCACCGACGACGACCGCACCGTACAGGTGGTGCACCATGACGCGGCCCGCGCGGTCGCTCTGGCGGACCAGGCCGGCGGCACCGCCGTGCTGGTCAACCCGCTGACCACGGCGGACGTGTATGAGGCGGCCGCGGCGGGTGAGCGGCTGCCGCGCAAGTCCACCTCGTTCGCGCCCAAGCCGCGCACCGGGCTGGTGCTGCGCTCGTTCGCGGCCGGCTGAGGCGGCTGCTCAGCCCTTCCGCACGTACAGCCCGAACGGGCCGCCGGGCGCGGGCACGAAGTGCTGGTCGAAGTACACGGTGATCTCCCGCGCCGTCCACGGGATCCGCCTGTAGGACAGCGGGGACAGCCACACGTAGTCCGCGCCGCGCAGCGCGGACAGCCACAGCGCGCGTACCGCGGGCACCCGCTGCGCCCCGCTGGCCGCGTTCCGCCCCTGGGACAGTGAGTAGTCGCTGCCCACCCCATCCACCATCGGCACGCAGCCGGGCCGTGACGAGCCGAACCGGTTGGCCGCGATGGCGTAGGACGCCTGGTCGGCCAGCACGCACGCGCCCGGCGGGATGACCCGCTGGGCCTGGTCGACGATGGTGCCGGTCAGCCCGGGTGTGGTCGGCGCCAGCGGCGGCTGCAGGCTGGTCTCGAAGCCGACCTGGATGACGGCCAGGATCACGATGATGAGGGACGCCGCGGCCGGGCTGTAGCGGGTCAGCCAGCGGGCGGCCCGGTGCTGGGCGCCGGGCTCGGTGCTGGGCCCGAACGTGGCCACCAGCCGGGCCACCGGCAGCGCGATGGCCAGGGCCAGGAACGGGGCCAGGAAGCCCGCGTAGTGGTAGTAGAAGTCAGCCGGCCAGAGGAACGCGATGATGGTCAGCACGGTCGCGCCGTAGCCGAACTGCTCCAGCGGCCGCGGCCACTGCCCGGACCGCCGGGTGGCGGCCACCGCGCAGCCCACGATCAGGACGACGATGGCCACCGTGACGATGGTCAGCGGGACGGGGCCCAGGCTGGAGAAGTCGGTCAGCCCGGTCATCTGGTGCAGCCGGTAGGACAGCGTGACCCGGACCACGTCCACCCGGACCAGCTGGGCCAGCACCACGCTGTTGTAGAACGTCCGCGGGGCCAGCGCCGCGAACGGCAGCACCGGTAGCACGAAGCCGACCAGCACGCCGGCCGCGAAGCCGAGGGCCCGCCGCGGCTGCCGCGCGGCCAGCACCAGGATGACCAGCACCGGCAGGATGGCCCAGACCTTGACCGCGCCGGCGAAGCCGAACGCGAGGCCGCCCCAGGCCAGCCGTCTCCAGGAGCCGGCCAACTGGTCGCCGTTGAACACGGCCAGCGCTCCGAGCAGGCAGAACAGCACCAGCCACGGCTCGAGCAGCACGGTGTGCGCGGCCTGCACGCTGGCCGGGTAGACGGCCACGATCCCGCTGGCCAGGATGACCGCGAGCAGCCCGCGGTGCCGGACCAGCAGGCCGGTCAGCCCGGCCGCGGCGCCGCCGGCCAGCGCAGTCAGGATCCGGCCCACGCCCATTCCACACGCGGTGCCCAGCGCCTTGGTCGCCGCCGCCACCGGGGCCATCAGCAGGGTGATCCCGGGCGGCTGCACGATGATGAAGTCGCGGTACGGCAGGTAGCCATGGGTGAGCAGGACTGCGCTGCCGAAGTCGGTGCCGTCGTCGTACTCGGTCACGCCGAGCAGGTACTGCGGCCGGGTCAGCTGGTAGAGCCGCAGCCCGATGGCCAGCACGGTGATCACCACAATGGCCACGTTCACCTGGCCGGACCGCGTCCAGCGACGGTTGGGACCGGGCTGCGCTGGCGATGTCTGCGACTTGGTGGCAGGCATTCTCACTGGTAATCCACTCACAGGTTGGTTGCTCCGCAACAGCTCCCGACAGACCCGGTCCTGCGCCGGAGGCCTAGTCAGGAACGGCAGGCCGCAAGCAACCGAGATCATCCCCCCGGCCGGTGTCCGCCATTTCAAACCAGGGCACGATCCGGGCTCCGATACTACTCGGAGCCAGAGCGCAACCGCTGCCGCATCCAGCCAGCTGGCCCTGGAGCGTCACGACGGCCATCGGCACTGTCTGGAACCATGGTGGCATGGACACGGCCGAGCGCAGACCGCAGACCCCGGGGATTACCGATCTTGGGCATGATGTATACGAGATCGATACCCGGATGGCCGGCTACCCAGGCATCACGGCCGGCTACCTGATCCGCAGCGACCGGCCCTGCCTGGTGGAGACGGGCACCGCCCCGTCGGCGCCGGTGGTCCGGGACGCGCTGGCTGCGCTCGGCCTCGGCCCCGCCGACCTGGCCACGGTGGTGGTGACGCACATCCACCTGGACCATGCGGGCGGCACCGGGGACATCGCTGCGATGTACCCGAGTGCCGAGGTGGTCGTGCACGAGCGTGGCGCCCGGCACCTGGCCGACCCGGCGCGGCTGATGGCCAGCGCCCGGATGGTGTACGGCGACGCGCTGGACCGGCTGTTCGGGGCCATGCGCCCGACCCCGGCCGAGCGGATCATCAGCGTGGCCGAGCGCGGCCGCATCGACCTGGGCGGCGGCCGCTGGCTGGACAGCCACTACTCGCCCGGGCACGCCAAGCACCACGTCGGCCTGATCGACTCGGTGAGCGGCGACCTGTACGTCGGGGACGCGGCCGGGGTGTACATTCCCGAGACTCGCGACCTGCGGCCGGCCACGCCACCACCCGATTTCGACCTGGCGACCGCGCTCCGCTCACTGCGCATGTTCGCCGCGCTGCGCCCGGAGCGGCTGCTGTTCAGCCACTACGGGCCGGTGCCGGACGTGGCCGAGACGTTGCTTCGCTCAGCCGAGGAAATCCAGGTGTGGGTCGAGGAGACCCGGCGGGCCCGGGATGCCGGGCTGGACCTCGATCACGCGGTGGCCATGGTGCAGCAGCGAACCAGGCAGCGGTACGCGGTGCTGGCCCCGGATGCGGACCCGGACGTCGCGGCCCGGTTCGAGGCGGTCAGCGGCACCGAGGGCAGCGTCGCGGGCATCATGCACTGGCTGGACCGGGAGAATCCGTCCTGATCGCCCGTGGGGCTGGCTCACCCGGTACCGGCCAGCCGGTTCGGCGCCCATAGCTGGGGGACGCGGGCGCCGCGCCGGTCCGCGGGTCAATCGCCGACGGCGCCGTCCGAGCCGGCCGGGGGTAAGTCGGCCGTGTTTTCCTCGGGGTCGTCGGCATCCTCGGGGTCGTCGGCATCCTCGGAGTCGTCGTCGTCCTCGAGGTCGTCGATGACCACGTCATCCAGGTCGTCGTAGCGTTCCGCGGCATCGGTCTCCTCGTGCCGGTCCGCGTGGGCCGCACGGCCGAACCAGCCCCGGGCCTCCTCGGTCCGCCCCGCTTCGAGCAGGGCGTCCGCATAGGCGTAGAACAGCCGAGCCGACCACGGCCGCAACCGGCCGTCGGTGAGCTCGGGCACCTGCAAGGTGACCACGGCCGCCTCGGGCAGCCCCTGATCGCGGCGGATCCCCGACTCGACGATCAGCAGCTCGATCTGGGTGGCCCGGTCCACCGGCCCGGCCTGCGGTTCGGCCAGCAGGGCCAGCGCACGGTCCAGCCGACCCAGGGCCCGCTCCGCGTCGGCCATCATTGGCAGATAACCGGTCCGGCCGGTGAGCCGCCGAGCCGCGCGCAGTTCGGTGAGCGCCTCGGCCCAGTGCCCGGCCCGGTAGGCGGCGATGCCCGCCGTCTCCCGGACGATGCCGACCCGGGCCGCGAGCCGCCTGGCCTCCTGGGCTAGCTGATAGCCGGTCTCCGGGTCCTCAGCCAGGCTCGCGGCCACTAGGCGGCGGGCCACCGCGGTAGCCAGGTCCGCGGGCAGCGTGCGCAGTTCCGCGGCGGCGGCCGGGTCGAGCTGGTCCGCGGTGATCTCGGCGGGGATGTCCAGCCGTGTGCTGCCTTCATCGGCCGCCCGGGCCGAGCGCGGCGAACTC
Source organism: Streptosporangiaceae bacterium (assembly GCA_036497945.1). Lineage (GTDB taxonomy): Bacteria > Actinomycetota > Actinomycetes > Streptosporangiales > Streptosporangiaceae > RYN-230. The sequence goes on from DASXIN010000151.1 coordinate 17,370, forward strand.
CCCGCAGCAGAGCGATCCGGCCGGCCTCGCGAGCCGCCGGCCGGCTGTCCGCCCCGAGTTGACCGGGCTCGCGGGCCACCGGTCGGCGGCCCGCCCCGAGTTGACCGGGCGCCAGCCGGTCGGCTCGGCCGAGTTCCGGTGCCGCCAGCTGCCTGCCAGGCCCGGTCCGGCCGGCCGCCCGCCGCCCGGTCCGGCCGAGCGCCCGAACTGCCCGTCGGCCGCCCGGCCCGCGGTTCGTAGCCGCCGTCGGCCCGGCCCACCCGGGGCCTGGGCGCACCAGCGGACGCCGGACGGCCTGGCGCGGTTCGCCCACTGCCGCCGGTCCGGCCGCGCGGAGCCCGTGCGTCAGCACCGTCCCGGGCCGACCAGGATCCGGTGCCGCCCGGCTGCCCCTGGCGGCTCGCCGTCGCCCGGCCCGGCTGCCCCTCGCGGCCTGCCGCCGCCCGGCCCGGCTGGCCGCGGCGCACGCCCGGCCCGCCCGAGCTGGTCTGGCCGGTCCCAGGCCGGCGCCCGGGCCGGTCCCGGCCTGCGCTGGGCCTGTCGGCTGGGTTGCTGCCCGCAACAGCCCTTCCGCTGCCCCGGGCGCCAGTCCGGGGCGCACCAGTCCCTCTGGCCCCATCAGCCTCCCGCGACCCGGCCCGCGTGCTGGCGCCTGGCCCAGACCGCGCGCCAGCGCCCGACCTCGATCGCGATCCGGCGCCTGGCCCTGACCGCGGGGCAGCGTCCGACCCGCGGCCGCGAACGGCGCCATCGGGGCGGGCGGTCCGCGCCAGGCGGGCTGCGCGGGCACTGCCCGGCGGAGCGTCCCGCCCGGTACCGCCAGCCCGGCCATCTCGCCCAGTCGCCGCACCCCGCTTCGGGCCGCCGGCCGCGCTCCGGCCAGAACCAGCCGTGCTCCGGCCCGAACCAGCCGCGCTCCGGCCGGTCCCGGCCCCGCTCCGGCCCGAACCGGCGGCGCTGCGCCCGGTCCCAGCCGTGCTCCGGCCACCGCCGGACGCGGCCCGCCGGTTGGCCCCGGCTGGGGCACTACGCCGGGCTGCTCCGGCACGCCGCTGCGCGCGGTCGCCGGCCCGGCCCTCTTCCGCTGCCACGTTCTCCTCCATGCTCGCGCGGACCAGTCACGTTGATCTGTGCCCACGCACCACTAGCCGGACAACACAGTTGAGGCCGCTCCCTGACGGGAGCGGCCTCAACGAAGATGTCCGGCGGCGTCCTACTCTCCCACGCGGTCCCCCGCGCAGTACCATCGGCGCTGAAGGGCTTAACTTCCGGGTTCGGAATGGAGCCGGGTGTTTCCCCTTCGCTATGACCACCGAAACTCTATGGAGATGTGAGGCCCGGCCCGGCTGCAGCCTGAGCTGCAGTCCCGGGCGCGGTACCGACCGCACCTCGGGAACCGCACAGTGGACGCAAAATCACAATGAAAGTAGAAGCCAAGCCACTCGGCCTATTAGTACCGGTCAGCTCCACGTGTCGCCACGCTTCCACCTCCGGCCTATCAACCCAGTCGTCTAGCTGGGGGCCTTACCGGGTTAACCCCGAGGGAGACCTCATCTTGATGCGAGCTTCCCGCTTAGATGCTTTCAGCGGTTATCCCTTCCGAACGTAGCCAACCAGCCGTGCTCTTGGCAGAACAACTGGCACACCAGAGGTTCGTCCGTCCCGGTCCTCTCGTACTAGG